>JBKHIH010000118.1:0-5860 GCA_046538755.1 Thiohalospira sp. | reverse complement strand
AGATGATTTTGAAGAAATGACTGAAAATATGAGAGATTTTTACAAAAAATATATTGAAATCTATAAATCAAGATTAAACGACGAAAAGCTAAAACAAATAGAAAAGCTGGAAAGTAGATTTTTAAGCGAACAACAGGCTAAAGAAATTGAATTTTTAAAACTCGACCAGGAATTAAAAGAAGCCGAATTGGCCAAAAAAGATACACAAAATAAAATGTTAATCCTTACTTCTTTATTAGTGCTCTTTATTGCTGTTATTCTACTGTTTTACAATCGATTGCAACGAAAAAGCGCATTAAAGCTAAAAAAAGAAATCGGCCAACATGAAAAAACAGAAAATGAATTAAATAAAATCAAAAAAGAGCTTGAAGAAAGGGTTCAGGAGAGAACTGCCAGTCTCGAAGAGGTAAATCAAAAATTACTGGATGAAATACAAGGGCACAAACAAACCATGGAAAGCCTTCGGGTAGCCAAAGAAAAAGCCGAAGAATCGGATCGTTTAAAATCAAACTTTTTAGCAAATATGTCGCATGAAATACGAACGCCAATGAATGCAATCAGAGGTTATTCTCAAATGTTGGCTTTTGATAACCTGCAAAAAAACAAGCGATATGAATATATTAAACAAATAGAAGAAGGTTGTGATATACTTACCAGCTTAATTGATGATATAATTGATTTTGCCCAAATCGAATCAGGCGAAATAAAAATTGAAACTAAAGAGTTTAACCCTCATCCGGTAATGGAATTTCTACATGATCATTTTACTGCAGAATTGATTAAACAGAAAAAAGATAATATCAACTTTTTTTATGCCAATGAAAATATCGAAAATGACCTGAAAATATATTCAGACCCTGCCAGAATCAAGCAAATTCTTTCTGTATTGTTAGATAATGCCATTAAATTTACCGATAAAGGAAGAATTGAATTTGGTTTTACTCATCCTTCAGAAGACAAAATTCAGTTTTATGTTAAAGATACTGGTATTGGATTAGATGATAAGTATCAGGATTTTATTTTTGAACGATTCAGTCAAATTGATGAAGGAGCAACAAAAAAATATGATGGTGCAGGAATAGGCTTGTCAATTGCTAAAAACCTTACGCATTTGTTAAATGGTAAAATCTGGGTAGAATCTACATTAGGTAAAGGATCTACATTTTATGTCCAATTACCTCATAAAAGCGAAAAAAGTGATATTGAATTTGTTCAACCTTCCACCTTTAACTGGAAAGATAAAAAGATACTGGTAGCAGAGGATAAAAAGATAAATTTCGATATTATTAGCGAAACGCTTAGCATAACCAATGTCAATCTTATTTGGGCAAAAAACGGCAAAGAAGCCATCGAAAAAGTAAAAACTGAAAAAAATATCGACCTGATATTAATGGATATTCAAATGCCCGTAATGGACGGATACGAAACCACGAGACAGATTAAAAAAATTAAATCAGAAATTCCAATTATTGCCCAAACGGCATACGCTTTGCCACAAGATAGCTATAAATGTATTGATGCCGGTTGCGACGATTATATTGCCAAACCAATTTCTATCGATATGTTTTTAAATAAAATCAATCGTTTTTTGTCGTAGAATACTCTTATTGAATAGCTTTTCGCAGTTTGGTTAACTTAGTTAATAAATCTTCCAGATTATTGAGGTATAGCATATTGGCTCCATCGGATTTTGCATTTTCAGGCTCAGGGTGGGTTTCAATAAAAATCCCGTCAACACCTACAGCAATTCCGGCTTTTGCAATGGTTTCAATCAATTCTGGTTTTCCTCCTGTAACCCCCGACGACTGGTTGGGTTGTTGCAAACTATGGGTAATATCTAATATAACAGGGAAACCAAACTTTTGCATTTCGGGTATTCCCCGGTAATCAATAATTAAATCCTGATATCCAAACATGGTACCACGGTCTGTTAGCATTACTTTGTTATTGCCTGACTCAACTACTTTATCTACAGCAAATTTCATCGACCCAGGAGATAAGAACTGACCTTTTTTGATATTCACAATCTTGCCTGTTTTTGCAGCCGCTACCAGTAAATCGGTTTGTCGGCAAAGAAAAGCAGGTATCTGCAAAATATCAACATATTGGGCAGCCATTTCAGCCTCTTCGGCAGAATGAATGTCAGTAACCACAGGTACGTTTAATTGTTCTCGGATTTTCCTTAAAATTTTCAACGCCTTTTCATCGCCTATTCCGGTAAATGAATCTAGCCGCGAGCGATTGGCTTTACGGTACGAGGCTTTAAAAACATACGGTATTTTAAGCTTATCAGTTATTTTTATAACTTTTTCTGCAATGCAGAAAACCATTTCTTCACTTTCAACCACACAAGGGCCGGCCATTAAAAAAAACTGGTTTGAGCCTGAATATTTTATATTGGGAATCATATTTACCATGATGCAAAATTTTAATTTAATTGAGTAAGTAAAATTAATAATTATATTTCCCTTTCCAGAGATTTTTTAATCGATTTAATAGTTCTGCTTCTTTTGCATTGTTTTGAGGTTTATAAATAATGGTATTTTTTAATTTTTCGGGTAAAAAATCGTCCTGAACAAAATTGCCTTCATAGCTGTGTGCATATTTATAGTTTTTACCATAGCCTAAATTTTTCATCAATTTGGTGGGAGCATTTCTAATGTGCAAAGGTACAGGCAAATCGCCTTTTTCTTTAACCCACTGTTGGGCATCGTTAATGGCTTGGTATGCCGAATTGCTTTTGGCCGATGTAGCCAAATAAATGGTTACTTCTGAAAGAATAATCCGGGATTCGGGCCAACCAATTTTATTTACTGCCTCAAAACCACTATTTGCCAACAATAAAGCATTCGGGTTAGCCAGTCCGATATCTTCGGCAGCTAAGATTAACAAACGGCGGGCAATAAATTTGGGGTCTTCGCCTCCTTCAATCATTCGTGCAAGCCAGTAAACGGCAGCATTGGGATCGCTTCCACGAACAGATTTTATAAAAGCTGAGATGATATCATAATGTTGCTCACCACTTTTATCATATGTAGCTATATTCTCTTGCAGAATTTCTACCACAATTTTATTATCAATCTTAATTTTTTTATGATGTTTTGCTTTTTCAGTATTGATAACCAATTCCAGAATATTATATAGTTTTCGGGCATCACCACCCGAATAACGAAGCAATGATTCATATTCGGCAATTTCTATGGAAAGTTGCTTTAAATAGGTGTCATTTTCTACCGCTCGCTTAATAAGCGTGGTTAAATCATCTTCCTCAAGCGGTTTAAGTACATATACCTGGCAGCGGGAAAGGAGTGGAGAAATTACTTCAAAAGATGGGTTTTCAGTGGTTGCTCCAATTAAAATAAAAATTCCTTGTTCAACGGCTGATAATAACGAATCCTGTTGTGATTTATTAAATCTGTGAATCTCATCAATAAATAAAATAGGGTTTGGAGCATCAAAAAATTGTTGTTTTTTCGCTTTCTCGATGGTTTCGCGAACATCTTTAACACCAGAATGTACTGCACTTAAAGTAAAAAAAGGGCGTTGCTGTTGGTTGGCAATAATTTTGGCCAGTGTAGTTTTACCAACACCCGGAGGGCCCCATAATATAAACGAAGGAATATTTCCGGATTCAATTGCTTTACGTAAAATGGCATTTCCGCCTACCAAATGTTCCTGCCCAATATATTCATCAAGCGTTTTAGGTCGCATCCGGTCGGCAAGTGGTTGGTTTATGGCCATAAATAAATAATTCTTATTTTTGGTTTAATTTTTGAAAGATTGATTGATATTAAACATTTTTATCAATTAAGCGTAAAACAAATATATTTTACCACAAAAATAAACTTTTTTAATCGTTATTTTTACGAAACATACTAAAACCTAATCACTATGAAAAAAAACAGTTCCCTAACTATTATTGCATTTTCTTTAGTGCTTTTTTTAAGTACTCCGGCTTTTGCCCAGTTTAGCCAGGTAGGTGCTTTTATGGCCGGAAGTGCCGAAGATGCTGAAAAACTCTTTGAGGCTTATATATCTCCCTATGCCAATGGTATGGGAGCCGGATTAAGTGCCGGATGGTATAATACAGCCAAATCGCATAAATTAGGAGGATTTGATGTAACAGTAACTTTAAATACGGCTATCATTCCATCGGCTGACAAGTCATTCGATCCTGCTACTTTAGGGTTAGGAACATCTGATGACCCAAATTATTTTATTACAGATGTTAGATTTTCTGGTAATGAATCACCTACAGCAGCAGGGAAAAAAGAAACTGGTTCTGAAGTTTCTTATTATACGGAAATAGATGGTAATGAATATGAATTAGCTTCATTTAATTTACCTAAAGGCTCAGGATTTGGTTATACACCAACACCAATGATCCAATTAGGCCTTGGAACAGTAAAAGAAACCGATCTTATTGTTCGATATTCTCCTGAATTGAGTTTTGGCAGTGGAGGAAAAGTAGGTTTGTGGGGTGTAGGAATTAAACATAGCATCAAGCAATGGATTCCTGCCCTGAAAAGGTTACCCGTTTTAGAAATGTCTGTTATGGGTGGTTATACAAGTCTTATATCAACATCAGATATTAATTTTATGCCATCCTTTTATGAAGATAATTCAACCAATGTTGATGTTTTACCTTATGATGAAAGTTTTTATTCAAACCAACAAATGCTTTTAGATGTAAGTAATATTACAGCAAATCTTTTAGTTTCAGCTAATTTGCCAATCATTTGTATATATGGTGGTGTTGGTATTAGTTCCAGCACAACAAACCTGAAACTTGCCGGAAATTACCCTTTTCCTGAACTGCAGGGAAACCAATTAGTAGTTGATTATGATACTGCCATAAAAGATCCCATTGATATCTCAATAGAAAGTAAAGACGGCAGTGTAACTAAACCACGGTTAAATGCAGGTTTTAGATTAAAATTTGCTGTTGTTACTTTACATTTTGATTATACATATGCAGATTATTCTATTGCTACGGCAGGTTTGGGCGTAACCCTGCGATAAAATTTTAGTTTTATATAAACAAAAAGAGGGTGTCCAAAAAGAATCGCAAGTGTCATTGCGAATGCCGTGCCTGCCGGCAGGCAGGAAATGAAGCAATCTATATTTGTTGAATATCAGCAGATTGCTTCACGATCCCGATATCAATCGGGATCGTTCGCAATGACTGTTTTCCGGCTTTTTGGACAGCCTCTTTTTAATATTTTAATAAATACTTGTATTACTTTGAATATTCGGTAATATCCGTTGCAATTTTTAGTACTTTTACAGGATTGCCACTTTCATCCAAAATTGGAGTATAGGTAGCTACAAAAACATATTGTTTGCCTTCAAAATCAACATTTTCAGTTTCTTTTTTGGATATGCCATTTCGTAAATCGTTCCAGAACTGTTCATTTTCTTTCAGTTGAGCTTTTGTAAGCTTCATATTATCGGTATGATGAGTACCAATAAGTTGATCTCTGGTAGTACCCACTAATTGCAAATAATTATCATTTACAGAAATTATGCGGCCTTCCAAATCGTACTCTATTACCAGGTTAGCACGGTTCAATGCATCCAGCAATCCTTGCATCTCGCCACTTCTTCGGGCTGCTTCTTCCTGGGTTGCCTGTAGCTCTTCCATATTTTGGCGCATTTCTTCTTCCTGGGCAGCCATCTCTTCGCTTTGCTGCTGAGATTGTTCTAGCAACTGGTTGGTTCGGATATTAATTTTTGTTGTTGATATTGTAGAGGCAATGCTTTCTCCAACTTCTTCAACAAACTTAATTACATGATCTTCAAATTCATTAAATCCTGCCAACTCAACCACACCAAATATTTCATCATTTACTTTTAATGG
>JBKHIH010000117.1:0-5817 GCA_046538755.1 Thiohalospira sp. | reverse complement strand
TGCTGTCTGGAGTAACTCTTAACATATCTTCGCCACCAGCTTTTGTTGAAGTACGTCCACTTACAGCAAATCCTCCAATAGAACCTTTTGCCGAAGGATCGACAAAAATTTTAACCCCATCGGGATAAACAGCAAAAACAGTATCGTTATTTGCATTAATAACCTGGAAAAGCGCCCCAGAAACTGCTGTTGATTTTACTTCCAGTTTACTTAAAGGGTTTGACGAACCTATTCCAACGTTACCGGTATTGTAATAAATCTTTTCTCCGTTTAATATCCATTGACTGCTATCGTAAGGCAACACAATTTTATTGCCATCAGAAATTTCTAGCGTGTCATTTATTAATGATAAATTTTGAAGCTCATTTGCAGGGTCTGGGTCTGCATCATCCTTATTGATAACATCCCGGGCAGACAGTGCAAAGGGAACGGATAATAATTGTAAAGTTCCCAGCTCAGAAAAAGAAGTGCCACCTGTTTCGTCCAATTCAATTTTTAAAAACTTTTCACCTTCGCTCCATTGAATTGATTGAAAATTACCGGAAACAACTGTACCCTCGCCAATATTTAATGAAACCATACCTAAATCAGTTGTAGTTGCAGCATGCTCTTCGGAATAGATTAAATCTCCAGTTGAGCTTTCGTTTAGAATAGAGATTTTTATAGATACTTCCTGTCCGGAAATTATTTCACCGTCAGAATTTCTTAATACCGCCTGGTATTTAAATGCATCAGGAACTTGTGCTAATAGTGTAGTTCCAAAACACACCATTGCTAAATAAATAAGTACTAACTTTTTCATAATAAAAATTTTAGAAATGAAGTAAGTTAGTACTTAAAAGCTATAAAATCAAGAGGTATTGATAAATTAATTATTTAATAATATTTCCTCTAATTGGGATAATCGTTTTTCCAGATCTAAAATCTTTTCTTTCTGAGTTTGGATTATTTCTTGTTGTTCTTCAATCTTGCAATTTTGTTCCTTAAATGCTTCAACAAACAAAGCAGGAAACCTCGAGTAGTTTATTCCATAATATCCATCATAGGGATTAATAAAAACAGCTTCAGGAAAAATATCTATCACTTCCTGTGCAATTAAACCTGCATCTTTTTTTGTGTCATTTTCTGATTTCCAGGTAAATGTATATCCGTTTAAATTAAGGACCTTATCCAGACTACTTTCTATGGGTTGGATATTTGTTTTTAGCCTTTTATCGGAAGTACTTGTAGTTAATGTTCCATCACTGGTAATGTTCAGATCATGGCCCCAGTCTCCGGAACCGATAGATTGAAATCTTGCGTTTCCGTTGACATCAAGAAGAATAGGAGAACTAGCTTGATCTCCAAGGGTAATTGAACCAACAGTGTCAATGCTTAAATATTCTTTCCAGGAATCAATGCCATCATAAAAAATAATATTAAATGCATTACCAATTCTGTGATTTAGCTCCCAATATTTATTTATTTCTTCTTCTTGAGACATTAGTTTAATTTGAGAATAATACCATTCGTTTCCGGTTCCATTAATTGCAAATACACCTCCGTTACCTGATTTATTTATGGATAAATCGGTACAGGGAATAGGATGGCCGTTAACACTTACACTTCCGTTAAAGCGAAGTAAATCATTTTCAAAATCACCCCAAATTAAGGCACTTAAAGAATCTTTATCGGAATTTTCAATGTACAATTTGTTGGAACCATTTATATCGTTAGCCCCTGCCCATTCACCAATTAAAATATTTTTATTTCCTTTATTATTGTGTCCGGCACCATGGCCTATCATTACATTACTATTTCCGTTAGAGTTTCTTCCTGAAGCACCTCCTACGAATACATTATTATATCCAATCGTGTCTTCAGAAGCAGCCCAGGCTCCTATAATTGTATTTCCTGTACCACTTGTAGTGGTTGAACCTGCTTTTAATCCCACAAAAACATTCATTTCGCCGGTTTCAAAATTAACCCCGGTTCCTGAACCAAGAAATGTATTATATCCTGAAGTACATTTTTCTCCGGCCAGCCAACCCAAAAATACATTTTCTCTACCGGTCTGATTTTCGTAACCACTTCTGAAACCCATGTAAACATTATCGTTTCCGGTGATATTATTATAGCCAGCATTATTACCTATAAACACATTACTAAAAGATTCTGTATTAGAGTAACCGGACTCAAATCCTATAAAAACATTGCTATTGCCTGCAATACTATTGTATCCAGCTGCGTTTCCAATAATAACGTTTGAATGACTTTCTTCATCTGAATTGCTAGAATTATAGCCCGCGTATGCTCCCAAAAGAACATTTCGATGACTCTTTAGTACTTTAAAGCCAGAATGGTCGCCAATAAAGGTATTCCCATAGTCACCATCGAACATATAACCTGCTTCTATTCCTATAAAAACATTAGAAAAACCAGTTGTATTTAAATATCCTGTTTTTGCACCTACAAAAACATTTGCACTTCCTGTAGTTGTATTATGGCCGCTTAAAAATCCAATATTTACATTACCCCAGGTATTTGTACTTCTAAAGCCACTTGAGTCGCCAATAAATACATTGTGAACTCCATTTAATGCATAATATCCAGATCGGTTTCCGATAAAAACATTTGTACTACCCCCTGTGTTTGAAAAGCCACTTTTGTTTCCATTAAAAACATTTGATAAACCTGTATTATTATTTTTTCCACAGCCAGTTCCAATAAATGTATTTTCATAACCAGTTAAATTATAATACCCCGTTGAATCTCCAACAAAGGTATTATTACGCCCTTCGGTATTGCTAAATCCTGAAAAACTGCCTAAGAATGTATTATAAATGCCTGTAGTATTGGAAAATCCCGCAAGATACCCCAGAAATGAATTATAATTTCCATATTGATTGCTATAACCGGTTTGATATCCTAAAAAAAGATTTCCTGATCCTGTTGAATTATTATAACCGGTTTGATATCCAATAAATGCATTACTGTTTCCTTCTGAAATTGAATAGCCGGTTTGATAACCCAATGATGAATTATAAAGCCCTGAAGATAGATTTTGGCCACTTTCATGGCCAATAAAATAGTTATTTTTTGTAATATTTAACCACGATGATGTTTCATTTTTTGTTGATGTTCGTCCACTAACTGCAAAACCTCCAATTGACCGCTTGGTTACAGACTCATTAATATAAATGCGGGTACTATCGGGTGTTACTCTTAAAATATCTATGCCATCTGTTTTGGTTGATGTGCGTCCGCTAACAGCAAAGCCTCCAATAGAACCTTTGGCTGTTTTATTGGTTATTACTTCAGCTCCGTCGGGATAAACAGCAAATACAATATTCCCCTCATGATCTTTAACAACAAACAATGTATCGGTTGATGTAGAATAAACCGCATTATCGCCAAGCTTAGCTGCAGAATTTGCATATAAAGCATACGGAACAGATAAAAGCTGAAAGGTTCCCAACTCTGAGAAAGAGCTACCGCCCGACTCATCCATTTCAATTTTTAAAAATTTATCACCTTCGCCCCAAGCGATAGACTGAAAATTACCTGAGAGAACCGTTCCGCCACCAATATTTAAGGAGACAATACCTAAATCGTTTGTGGCAGCAGAATGCTCTTCGGAATAGACAATATCTCCGGTTGAGCTTTCGGTTAGGATAGAGATTTTTAGTGATACTTCCTGTCCGGAGATTATTTCCCCGTCAGAATTTCTTAATACCGCCTGGTATTTAAATGCGTCAGGAACTTGTGCAAATAGTGTAGTACCGAAACACACTATTGCTAAAATAATAAGTGCTAACTTTTTCATAGTAAAATTTTTAGAAACGAAGTAAGTTAGCACTTAGTAATTTAAGAATCAATATTTTTTGATCATAGAGATAAGAATAAAATTATTTCATCAATTTTTTCTCGATTGTTTCAAGTCTGTTTAAAAGTTGATTATTAGTTTGTTTAAGTTCCTTAATTTGGTTGTTTAATTGCTCTATATAAATATGTGCTATTTCTAATTCTTCAAGAATTTGTTCTCTTCGCTCAGAAATATCGTAAGAACCACCACTTTTTAAAATTTTTGCACTTTTTAAAGCTGGCAAGTGTTTATTTTCCCACATAAATTTTGCGTGTTCTTCGATAGATTCTAGTTTATAATCATCATGGAAAACATAATCTGCATATTTACCTTTAGCTCCATCTACCAGATAACTTCCGGTAATGTTAACATCACCATCGACATCCAGTTTGAATGAAGGCAAAAGAACCCCAACTCCAATATTCCCTCCCACGATAACATTTGGATCATCTGTATCTCCACCTTCAGGTGAATCAAGAAAGTAAAAACTATTGTTTTTATAACCAATAAAATCTTCCGAAACTCCTTGATGGCCAAAAGCCATGTAGTTACCATCAGAAATATAATTTGAATCTACTTGAAAACTATTGAGAAATCTTATTCCATCTATATATGCGTTTAGTCGTAAATGCTTAGTATCAAATTCTCCATAAATTAACGCCTGAGAACTATCTGCATCTCCATTGTGAATAACCAATTTATTGGACCCTTTCACACTACTGCCAGCGTCATTACCAATAAATACGTTGAAGTCTCCATCATTTTCATACCCTGTACCATTTCCAATAAAAACATTTCTGCTACCATTATTAAACTCGCCACTTGCTTGTCCTATAAACACATTGTAATTTCCATTAGCATTTTCCTTTCCTGCATAACCTCCTAAAATAGTATTATTATTTCCTGTGTTCTTACTACCTGCACGCATTCCAACAAAGGTGTTAAAATTACCAACAACACCCTCTGATCCTGCATATGCTCCTATAATAACGTTTAAATCTCCATTTTCGGCAAACTCTCCTGCCTGTGCACCTAAAAATGTATTCAGTGCACCATTAATATTGCTTCGACCTGCCCAAAATCCAAGAAAAGTGTTATAATCGGCAGTATCTAGAGAATATCCACTCTGAAAACCAATACAAGTATTCAAATTACCACTAATATTATTATATCCGCTTTCTTTGCCAATAAAAATATTTTCTGATCCGGTTTCATTTGAATACCCTGATTCATTCCCTATAAAGATATTATTACCGGCAGTTGTATTTGTAAATCCGCTAAAAGAGCCCATAAAAACATTACTTGATCCTTCGGTATTATTCCAACCAGATCTATTTCCAAAGAAAATATTATCAGAACCAATCGTATTATAATATCCGCTCCAGTTTCCCACAAATACATTTCGGTACCCTTCAGTATTAAAATAACCAGATGTAGCGCCAATAATCACATTTTGCTGACCTGTAGTATTTTTTACGCCTGTTTTATCTCCAATAAAAACATTAAATCTACCATCAACATTTCCATATCCACTTTCATTACCTAAAAACACATTTCTAAATCCTGATACATTTGATTTTCCTGATGTATTTCCAATAAATACATTTGTGTTCCCATTTTCATTAAAATAACCTGATGAATCTCCAATAAAAATATTTCCATCACCATCAACATTCGTATAACCCGAAAAATAACCTAAAAATGTATTTCTTTCTCCAATTGTATTTGAATATCCTGTTTTATAACCAATAAAAGAATTATATAAACCTTCTGTATTTGATTTACCCGCTTCGTGCCCAATAAAATAATTTTCTCTTGTCAAACTCATTAAACTAGAGATTTCACCTTTAGTTGATGTTCGTCCGCTAACTGCAAAACCTCCAATTGACCGCTTGGTTACAGACTCATTAATATAAACGCGGGTACTATCGGGTGTTACTCTTAAAATATCTATGCCATCTGTTTTGGTTGAT
>JBKHIH010000055.1:0-24190 GCA_046538755.1 Thiohalospira sp. | reverse complement strand
CGTTTTTCTGAATAATAAACTTTGATGGTGTCCATTGGTTTTCAGGCAAATCATTGTGTTGTAATTCTGTCCAGAAAAGTTAGATAAGGGTTGCACAAGAGTCGTATTCGAAAGTTAATATATAGGTTGATATTATTTGTGTGTAAACATCGTTAGGAGTAGTGGCACTTTGAATTTTGTATAATCTCGGATTTATATTGGCTTTAGCAGATTTATCAATATAAGATTTTATGGATGGGCTATAAATAGTATCAATAGGAGATAGGCTGGAAATAGCAAGGCTATCACGAAAAATAACAAGATCTTCCGTTCCGTCATATTCCCAATTTAATCTTACATGGCCTTGTTCATTAATCACCGAAACATTTTTCATGGTTAAATTTGTTTGGGCATGGCTGGCCGATACTGCAAGTGCAGTAATGAAGAATACAGATAATATGTGTTTAAAGCAATTCACTATTTTTTTATCATACGAAATTTAAAAATATTTATTCATATTTACCTGCAATTGTTTTTACAAAATTTTCTTCACTTAAATATTTGTTAGCCAACTGCAAAATTTCTTCCGAAGTTATGGTTTTAATTGCTTCTATTGCCTTATTAAAGTAATTGGGTGTGAGATCGAAATCAATAATCGACCGGTATGTTGATGAAAGTTCAAAAGCCCCGTCGAACGATCTTAAAAACTCACCCATCATATAATTTTTAACCAGGATTAACTCTTCATTGCTTATTTTTTCTTCTCTTAAACGTTTTAGTTCGTTAAATATTTCGTTCATAGCATCCCTGGCATAATTGTTTCCCACTTCAGATACAATAATCAGAATTCCTTCATATTTTAAAGAAATAAGAGACGAGCCAATTCCATAAGTGTATCCTTTTTCTTCACGGATATTTTTCATCAATCGCGAGCCAAAATACCCACCCAGTATCGTATTCACAATATCTAATTTTAAATAATCGGGATGTGTTTTAATAATTGACCTTGACCCAACTCTTATGGCTGTTTGGTTTGCATTTTCTTTAATTATTATTTTTTCTTTGATGATTTTGTGTTCAAACTCTGGTTTTTGTTCTTCTATTTTTTCATTTTGGTTCCAATCTTTGCTTCCAAAATGCCGATTAATGATTTGGATAACAGAATCATCAATTTTTCCGGAAACAATGATCTTACAATTTTGCGGAGAATAATAATTTTTATGAAAATTGAGTAAATCTTCACGGGTTAATGAGTCATAATCATCTAACTCAACATTCTGCCCGTATGGGTGATTTTTGCCAAAAAGTTGCTCGTTAAAAGCCCTTCGTGCCAGATTGGAAACTTTCTCCATTTCGATTAAAAACAGTTGTTTCTTTTTATTGATAAAATTTGTAAGCTCATGTTGAGGAAATGATGGATTTTTGATAATATCTTCGAAGATATGAATTGTTTCGGGTAAATATTTTTTGAGTGTAAAAAGCGACATGCTGGCAAAATCTTTGGTAGGCTGAGGCTGTATAAACGCTCCATAAAAATCTAATTTCTCTGCAATTTGTTGTGAAGAAAGATTAAACGTGCCTTCCATTAACATTTCGTTAGTAGCACTTGCAATGGGAGGCTTGGGTTGATGCCAACTACCTGCATCGAAAATGATATCTATTTTTAAAATTTCCTGTGTTCCGGCATCAATTAAATGTGCAGTAATATTATTATCCAGTTTGATTTTTAAAGGATCTATAATATTAATTTGATCTATATTTTGGTAAGCGGGTTGAAGTTTGCGATTTAACATGGCTTTGTTTTTTATTTTTCGGATAAATAATGTATTGTAGATGAATTTTTTTGATCAAAAAGTGTTTTAGCAACCCTTTTAATATCTTGTATTGTAACTGCCCTGAATTTTTTTACATCTTCATTAATCCTGTTAGCATCGCCTAATAGCTCATGATAGGCTAAATCCATGGCTTTGTTTAATGCACTTATGTGTGCAAATTGAAATACCGACTCATATTTGTTTTTTACTTTATCAATTTCTGACTCATCAACGGGATCATTTATAAGCTTGATTAATTCATGCTCAATGGCTTGTTCTCCCTTCTGAATAGCAACACCTTTCATTAGTTTGCCGGTAATAACAAAAAGCCCTTCGTCAATATCGCCTGTGATGTAGGCATTAATATCGCTAAATAATTGTTTTTGTTTTACGAGTTTTTGATATAGCCTTGCTGATTTTCCGTTGGCAAGAATATCTGATATCAGATCGGCTACATAATAATCAGGATGAGTTTTTGCACTCATGTGATAAGCTTTGTAGATTGCATCAAAAGGGACATCCCTTTCAACCCTTAAAAAACGGGGTTCTTTTTGTTTGGGCTCTTTTGGGATTTGTGGTTTATATATTTCACGTTTTTCGATGGGTGCAAACCATTTTTCGGATAGTTTTTTTATTTCTTCTGTAGCAATATTGCCGGCAACAGACAAAATGGCATTGTTGGGAGCATAGTGGTGTATAAAAAAATCTTTAACATCCTGTAAAGTGGCATTTTTAATATGCGAAATATCTTTTCCGATGGTAGGCCACTGGTAAGGGTGAATTTTATATGCCAAAGGCCTGAGCAATAAAAATGCATCACCGTAAGGTTGATTTAAATAGCGTTGATTATACTCTTCAATAACCACATTTTTTTGAATGCTTAATTTTTTCTCTGAAAAATCGAGGTTTAACATACGGTCTGATTCCAACCAAAATGCGGTTTCGATATTTTCTTTTGGGAGTGTAATATAATAATTCGTTATATCATTGTTGGTAAAAGCATTGTTTTCGCCACCAGCCATTTGTAGGGCTTTGTCAAAGGATCGTATGTTAATACTCCCTTCGAACATTAAATGCTCAAATAAATGTGCAAATCCTGTTTTATCAGGCTTTTCGTCGCGCGAACCAACATTATATAATAAATTAAAGGCTACCAGCGGAGTTGATTTATCTTGATGTACAATAACTTTTAACCCGTTTTCGAGTGTAAATTTTTCGAATTTTATCATAAGATTTACTTTAATAAATTGCAAACTTAGAAAATAAACACTTATTTATACAGATCGTTTAAAGAAAGTTGTTTTTAAATTATTTTTATTTCCGATATTTATCAATTCATCAGGTTTGATTGTTACAATTGATTAATTTTGCAAAAATTTAAAAATATCATTGGCTGTGTTTTAAGATTATGAAGAGACAAAGGTTTTCAAGAAAAATTCTTATATGGCGCAACAAAAATATCAGCGAACGTAAGCTGGTATTAATTCTTAGTTTTATTATAGGCATTTTAAGCGGCCTGGCAGCAGTATTATTAAAATCAACTGTACATTATACGCATCATTTCTTATCTACACGATTTTTTCACAGCGGGTTTAATTATTTATATCTTTTCTTGCCCCTGGCAGGTATTGCATTAACTGTTTTATATGTTAAATATTTTGTTAAAGACAATATCAGCCATGGTGTTTCTAGGATATTATATGCACTATCGAAAAATAACGGAAGGTTAAAGCCTCATAACAACTATTCTTCAATTATTGCAAGTACCCTTACTATTGGTTTTGGAGGTTCTGTAGGAGCTGAGGCTCCTGTTGTATTAACCGGTGCATCTATTGGCTCAAATCTTGGGCATTATTTCCGGTTAAACTTTAAATCTGTTGCTCTTTTGCTTGCTTGTGGTACAGCAGGAGCAATAGGAGGTATTTTTAAAGCCCCCATAGCAGGCCTTGTTTTTGCCATTGAGGTGTTGATGCTCGATTTAACATTAAGTTCTATTGTTCCTTTATTAATTTCTTCTGTAACTGGAGCAACCGTTGCATATCTTTTGATGGGGAAAGGTGTTGTTTTATCTGTTTTAAATACTCAGCCTTTTGAGTTAAATAATATCCCTTTTTATATCTTGCTGGGATTATTGTGTGGACTGATATCATTTTATTTTACAAAAACTGCGATGCGTATTGAAACGTTCGGTCAAAGATTCAAATCAAATATCAATAGAATTTTAACAGGAGGCATAGCGCTTGCTATTTTAATTTTTTTATTTCCATCGTTATACGGTGAGGGTACATTAACTTTACAATCTTTGCTAAACGGTACTGTTGAAGGTATTCCTAAAGACCGGATTTTCTCTTTTTTTACAAGTAATGAGTGGCTACTCTTAATATATTTTGGCATGCTTTTATTATTAAAAGTTGTAGCCATGGCTATAACCAACGGAAGTGGTGGTGTAGGAGGTATTTTTGGCCCTACACTGTTTGTTGGTGGTGTAACAGGCTATTGGTTGTCAAGGTTAATTAATTCGTTTGGTTTTATTGAATTGCCACAGGGCAATTTTGCGTTGGTTGGAATGGCAGGGCTTATGGCCGGTGTGATGCATGCTCCGTTAACAGCTATTTTCCTTATTGCTGAAATAACCGGTGGATACAGCTTGTTTATTCCTTTAATGATTACAGCTACAATTGCTTATATTACCATTTTATCGTTCACAAAATACTCGATGTACACAAAACGGTTAGCAGAAAGAGGCGAATTGCTTACCCACCATAAAGATGAGGTGGTTTTAACATTAATGAAACTGGATAGTGTGATCGAAAAAGATTTTGTTACTGTAAATGTTGACCAATCTCTAGGAGAACTGGTAAAAGCTGTTTCTCGATCGAAACGAAGTATTTTTCCTGTATTAAATGGACAAAAAGAACTCGTTGGTATTGTATTGCTCGATAATATCCGGCAAATCATGTTTGAAAGAGAACATTATAATGATACTTTTGTTTCTGATGTAATGATTTCGCCACCCGAAATTGTTGATGTTACAGATAATATGGAGGTGGTAATGAAAAAGTTCAACTCCAGCGAAGCATGGAACCTTCCGGTAATGAAAGATGGCAAATATGTTGGGTTTGTATCCAAATCAAAAATTTTTAATACTTATCGCGATTTGCTGGTACAGGTTTCTGAATATTAATCTTTTTTTTCTATGTTTCTTTCCTAAAAAATAATACGTATTTTTATTGATACGTAATTTTTATTTTTATGGATAAAAAACGTTCCCTATTACTCAGGTTTTTTATTTGGCGCGAACAGCATATGAGCCAGCGTACATATTTTTTAATACTTAGTGCATTAGTAGGCCTGGGTGGTGGAATGGCTGCGCTTTCGCTTAAAACAGCCGTATTTTATCTGCACGAAAAACTGCTTGAAAATAAAAGCTTTGATGAATATAACCTGATGGTTTTTATTTATCCGGTTATTGGTATTGCTTTAACATTTTTGTTTACCCGTTTTATTATTCGCGATCGTGTAAAACATAATATTGCATCTATTTTGTATGCCATTTCCAGGCGAAATAGTTTAGTCCAGGCGCATAAAATTTTTTCGTCAATTATTGGAGGAATATTAACTGCAGGTTTTGGCGGTTCAATTGGTTTAGAGTCTCCAATAATTTCTTCTGGTTCAGCCATTGGTTCTAATACTGGAAAAATGCTTAAATTAAGCTATAAGGAAGTAACGCTACTATTAGCCTGTGGAGCTGCAGGAGCTATTTCTGCTATCTTTCATACTCCTTTGGCTGCTATTGTTTTTGCCGTAGAAGTGCTATTAATCGATTTAACCCGTTTTTCATTAATTCCATTATTAATATCTTCGGTTAGTGGTGCAATTGTTACCAATGTATTTTTTAAGGATGAAATATTATTTGAGTTTGTTTTAAAAGATCATTACCAAGTTAATCATACCGGATTCTATATTCTTCTTGGAATTCTTGCAGGATTGATTTCTGTATATTTTACTAAGGTGTTTTTTAAAATTGATAAACTGATAGCAAACATTTCCGATCTGCGAAAATTATTTTTTGGAGGGTTAATGTTGGGCGTTTTATTGTACCTGTTTCCACCACTTTATGGTGAAGGTTACCAAATTATTAAAGCCATTTTTGCCCAAAATTATGAATCGGTGATGGAAACTAATTTTCCATTGAATTTGCAAAATTCATCCTGGTTTTTCTATCTATTCTTTTTATCTCTTCTTTTATTAAAGGTTTTTGCTACATCAATTACAATAAATAGTGGCGGAATAGGAGGAATTATTGCACCTTCATTATTTACAGGAGCTATTACCGGAATGTTATTTTCACACACACTAAATGTTTTTGGGTTAAATATTTCCGAAAGTAATTTTGCGCTAATAGGTATGGCGGGTGTTTTAAGTGGTGTTTTACATGCTCCGCTTACAGCCATCTTTTTGATTGCAGAAACCACCAAAGGTTATGAACTGATAGTGCCATTAATGCTTACTTCGACCATTTCGTTTGTAACCGTTAAAGTTTTTGAGCCCAATTCCATTTTTACTATGCAATTGGCTAAAACAGGCGATTTGATTACTCATCATAAAGATAAAGCAGTACTAACTTTTATGAAATTAAAATCTGTAATAGAAAATGATTTTAAAACCATTGATGTGGATGCTACCCTTGGCGATTTAGTTAAAGTAGTTTCTCAATCGAACCGGAATATTTTTCCTGTTGTTGATGAGGATGGGTTTTTAAACGGTATTATTTTAATGGATAATATACGTGAAATTATGTTCGACCGGGAGATGTATGATACACCTGTAAGTAACTTAATGATATTGCCACCAGCCTATATTTCCTATAAAGATTCGATGAAGGAGGTGATTGAAAAATTTGAAAGTACCGATGCATGGAATTTGCCGGTTATTGAAAATGCAAAATATATGGGTATGGTATCTAAATCAAAGTTATTTTCGGCATACAGGAATCTTTTATTGGAAATATCAGAAGAGTAATTTTTGTAAAATATGATGATTTACAAAACTTTACTTAATTATTATCGTATTAACTTTTATTAAACGTTTTTGATATTTTTGAAATATTGCCACATTTAAATATGCAGTATGGAAGATTGTACACTCATTAATGAATTTAAATATAAAGATTTTTTGCTTGCCCTCATAAACGGCGATCGTAAGCAGAGTTACCATTTTGTTAATCAATATCTGAAAAATGATATTTCAATTAAGGAATTGTATGATAAGTATATTAAAGAAACATTGTACCGTGTAGGAGAACTTTGGGAACATAATAAAATTTCGGTAGCAACGGAGCATCTTGCTACAGCAATTACCGAATCTATTTTAAACAGTTTGTTCGAAAAAATAGTATCTGAAAACAGGGTAGGTAAAACGGCTATTGTAGCATGTGTTGAACATGAATACCACCAGGTAGGAATAAAAATGATTGCCGATATTTTTGAAATGAATGGCTGGGATACACATTTTCTGGGGGCGAATGTGCCTGTAAACGAGCTTATTGATTTTGCAAAAGATAAAAAGCCCGATATTTTTGCTTTGTCGTTAAGTATTTTTTTTCATTTACCTATTTTTGAGGAAATGATTACGAAAATAACTGAGGCTTTTCCTAATATTCCGATAATTGCCGGTGGACAGGCATTTCGCCATGGAGGTTTGGAGGTTATTCACAAATTCCCTACTGTTAAGTACTTAGAAAATCTGGATGAAACCGAATCATTTATAAAAAATATAAGTTAAAATGGATAAATTTTATTTAATCAAAACAGCAAAATATTTAAAGCCTGTATCAAATCCCTGTTACAGTGAATATTATGATAAAAAGGAAAAGCTCGTTAAGTTAATGAATGATAGGATGTTAAACAGGCCAGATATTAATGAATTAGTGGGTGAAAATAACTTAGACATGATGAAAGATAATCATGCAAACCATGCCCGTTTTATGGCATCGGTATTTAAAAGTTTTAATCCCGAAGTACTGGTAGATACTGTTTTGTGGGTATTTAGAGCTTACCTAAGCCGAAATTTCCATTTAAATTACTGGGCTGCCCAATTAAATACCTGGATTGAAATTCTTAGGGAAGAATTGAGCGATCAAACTTTTTCTGAGATTTATCCCATTTATGAGTGGATGCAGGTAAATATTCCGGTTTTTGTTAAATTATCAAACCAGGATTTGGAATACGGAAAATCGATGCATTAAAATGACTAAAAATAGCTCGCATAATTTATCTATTAATAACTGGAAAGCTGAAATAGAAAAGTTTGTACAAAAAAGTAAAACTTTATGCATTGCCATTTACAACATTGATGGAAAACTAATCTATTCTAATCAGGCATTTCAGCAATTAATCGTTGGTAATGAAAAAGAAACCCTTTTAAATCCAACATTCGATGATTTAATCAATTTTAAAAATAATAAGAATCATGTTATTTTTGATGGGTTTATAACCATTGGCGGCCTTACAGCCAATCAATCCATAAAATCAATTGTATATCGAAAAAAAGATGAATTGTTAATGATTGGCGAGGTTGAAATTGAAGAATTAAAAAAACTTAATCTTACCATGATTGAGTTGAACAGGGAAATTAACAATTTGCAACGGCAGTTAATTAAGGAAAAAAAACATCTTGCTGATATCAACAAAGCGTTAAATCGTTTAAACGAAGAAAAAAACAGAATATTAGGTATTGCAGCTCATGATTTACGAAATCCTATTGGTACAATTCGCGGATATGCTGAATTGTTATCCAAAAAATTTTATGATATTTCAAGTGAGGATATCAATAAATTTTTATCGGTAATTATTAACTCTAGCAATTTTTCTTTAAACCTGTTAAACGATCTACTGGATATTTCGAAAATAGAATCAGGAAGAGTTCAGTTAAACTACACTAAAATAAACTATGTTGATTTTGTAAAAGCCATAATTGATCAAAATCAGATAATTGCCAAACAGAAAGGAATCAATATTTATTTTAATCAAGAAACGGAAGATTTTATTGCCAATATTGATATACAGAAAATTGAGCAGGTACTGAATAATTTATTGAGCAATTCTGTTAAATATTCAAAACCTGATACCGATGTTATGGTGCGGCTTACCTCCAATAATAATTATTTTACAACCGAAATAATTGACCAGGGGCAGGGAATTCCTGAAAAAGATATCCCAGATATTTTTAATCCCTTTCAAACAACGAGTGTAACATCTACAGCCGGCGAGAAAAGCACAGGCCTGGGGCTGGCAATTACAAAGAAAATTATTGCTGAACATGGAGGTGAAATACATGTAGAAAGTGAGAAGACTAAAGGCTCTAATTTTTATTTTACGTTACCATTGTAATTAATCATCAGAATTTATCTTATTCGAAAAGAATAATTTGGGTTTAGGTGTTTCTTTAACCAGTTTTTGGAATTCGTTATCGAAGATAATGCTAAATACCGAACCCTTTCCTTTTTTGCTTTCAACTTTTATGTCGGCTCCATTAAATTCGAGAAGTTTTTTAGTTATTGATAACCCCAGGCCGATTCCTTCATATTGCCTTGTATAGCCCGATTCTTCCTGCGAGTATGGCATGAAAACTTGTTCCAGGTAATCATCTGCAATACCAATACCTGAATCTTCAATTTTTATAATTAAATCATCTTTTTGGCTTCTTGAGCAGGAAATTTTTATAAAACCCTTTTCAGTATACTTTACTGCATTTTGAATAATATTAGAAAAAGCATTTTCAATTGCATATTCATCAGCAATTATTTTGGTATTCTCTGTTTTTTGATCGATACTAACTACCAGGCCTTTCTTTTGAATTTCTATTTGATGTTCGGCCATTATTTTTTTAATTATTTCTGCTATATCTATTAAAAGAGGTTTCATTTCCATATCGCCTGCATTAAGCTTTGAATAGTCAAGCATCATGTCAACGGTTCTTTCTAAGCGATATGAAGCATCGGAAATAATTTGAAAAAATTCATTGGATTTTTCATCAAGATGTTTTTCGAACATATTTTTTAAGATGTTTGCAAAACCATTTATTGCATTTAATGGAGTTCTAATTTCGTGAGAGATATTGCCTATAAAAACATCTTTTATTTTACTTGCTTTTTCTGCTTCTTCTTTGGCTTTTAATATTTGTTGCTCATATTCTTTAATATGTGTTATGTCCATCATCATGCCAGATATCTCATTTCCATTTAATGATGCACTCAAGGCTATATTTTTTTCTTTTCCTTGTTTGGTTAATAGTACAATTTCGTAGTGCGATAATTGTTGATGTTCTTTTATCTCAAAAATAAATTTTTCTCTTAACTCTTTTTTAGGGTATAAGTTTTTAACATTAATTTGTTTTAATTCTTCTGGATTTTCATACCCTAAAATTTTACAGAATGCCTGGTTGGCAAAAATTAATTTACCGTCAATGTTTGTTGTGTAAATGCCTACCAGAGCATTTTCCACTAAATTTTTATATTTTTTTTCAGATTTTTGTAAAGCAATTTCGGCCATTTTTTGTTCAGTAATATCGGCAATATAGCCTTCGATCCATTTTAATTTGTTATTTTTATCAAAAACACCAATGCCTTGTTCCCAAACCCATTTTTGTTCGTTGGCTTTGGTTTTTATTCTGTAATGAATTCTAAACTGTTGTTTGGCTTTTATTGCTTGCTGTATTTTATTAAATACTATTTCGCGGTCTTCAGGGTGGATAAGGCTGGCAAACGAACGCTTTTGGTTTTCGATTAAATCTACGGGCTTGTAGCCGGTAATTTCTTCAATACCTTTGCTAAGAAATGTCATAGTCCAGTTAGCATCGTTTTGGCAGCGGTAAACAAACCCTTTTAGGTTGCCGATTAAATTGGAAAGTTGTTTTTGTTTCGTTTTTAGTTCTTCTTCAATCTGTTTTTGAGGAGTAATATCAATATAAGTCCCCAGAAACTTTTCTACTTTTCCATTTTTATCATTGATTAAAGATCCACTTGCCAGTAACCAAAGATAGTGGCCTTTTTTATGTTTAAATCTGAATTCGTTGTAAAATTCTTTAGTTTCCTGGTTAATAAGACGTGAAATTTCTTTTGTTATATACTCCTTATCGTTAGGGTGTATTCTTTCGATCCATTCATTTAACGTATGTTTATTGCCTTTTTCAGAAAATCCAATTTGAGCATCCCAATCATCTGAGAAATACATTTTTCCTGTTTTAGGTTTCCATTCCCAAAAACCAATTCTGCTTGTATTTATTGCCAGTTGTAATTTGTTTTTTAGTTCTTCGAGATATTTTATGTGTTTTGTCTTTTGTTGATTAGCAATAACAAACTTTTTGATGGATTTTGAAGTTAAAAAATAGATCAATAATGATGATAAAAAAACAAAAACCCAACCTTTATAGGATTGTAATTTGGATAATGTAAACGGATCCGACTCGATAGATAAAAGGACTCTATCCGAGAACATGATCCATAAAAAGCTTAGAGAAAAATATATGAAGGTAATTATCCAGGCAGATTTATTCATGAGGTTATTTTTTAGGGTAAATTAAAAAAACAATTTCAAATCTTTTTATATTTTATTAAATAAATAGCTAATGGTTTAACAAATGTACTTTTAAACTGTTCATATTATGATTGTTAAATTAAGAAATAAATGATTGTTTAATCATTTACGCATTTTTGAAACAACAGTTTCGTGTATTTCCATTTAAATATTAGTAAATTTATTGAAATTTATTATCAAATTAATGATGAAACAATCGGATCATAAAAAAAATACCATACTTTATGTCGATGACGGAGAAGCAAATCTTTATCTTTTTAAAGAAAATTTTCAAAAAGAATACCATGTTTTAACTGCATTGTCTGGAGCCGAAGGATTGGAAATTGTAAAAAATGAAAAGCCTGACCTAATCATTTCCGACCAGGCTATGCCTGGAATGACAGGCGTTGAGTTTTTTGAAGAAGTTTTAAAAATTAATCCTGAACCAAACCGTATTTTATTAACCGCTTATAGCGATATTAAAGCTTTGGCAGATGCGGTGAATAAAACAAAAATCTATCAGTATATTAACAAACCCTGGGATTACGAAAAGCTAAAAACGATTATTAATCATGCCATACATGAATATAAGCTAAGAAAGATAAACTTAGAACTTACCGAAAAATTAAAAAAACAAACTATTGAATTACAAGAACTGCTTCAATCAAAAACCGAATTACTTGAAAAGATCGAAGAATCAAATAAAAAGCTTGAAAAAAGTGAAAATCGTTTAAAAAGAATCATTGATTTATCTCCAATTCCTATAATTGTAGAGGATTTAGAAGGGAATATCAATATTTTAAATCACCAATTTGAAAAAGTTTTTGGGTATTCAATTAAAGATATTCCAAATTCTGCTAAATGGTATCATTTGGCTTATCCTGATTCGGAGTATAGAAATAAACATAAACAATTATGGGATAGGCTGTTAAAATTGGCTATCAAGAATAATACAGTAATGGAGCCTATTGAAGCGATTATAAGATGTAAAAACATGGAAAGTAAAGTGGTTCAAATTCAATCTTCGCAAATAGATGATAATATTGTAACCATGATTAATGACCTTACCAGAATAAAAAACCTGGAAAAAGATATTTCATACAGAATAAAAATGGAAGAAGAACTTCGGAAGGCAAAACAAAAAGCCGATGCTGCCAGCAAATCGAAAAGTGAATTTATTGCCAGCATGAGCCACGAAATACGTACGCCTATGAATTCAATTCTAGGTTTTGCCGAAGTATTAGAACAGGAACTTGATAATAAGGTTATGGTTGATTATGTTAAATCAATTCAAACAAGCGGAAAAACATTACTTAGCCTGATAAATGATATTCTTGATTTTTCGAAAATAGAAGCCGGTAAAATTGATATAAAATTTGAAACGGTTTATGTCCGTAGTTTAATACATGATATTTCAGAAATTTTTAAATTTAGTGCTCAAGAGAAAAATTTAGAGTTAATTACTGAATTTGATGATAATGTACCCGATTATTTAATGCTCGACGAATTGCGTTTAAAACAAATATTGTTAAATCTGGTAAGTAATGCCGTAAAGTTTACCGACCAGGGCCATGTAAAAATAAAGGTTAGTGTAAATTTTTTCTCTAAACAGGAATTGAAGTTATTAATTTGTGTAGAGGATACTGGTATTGGTATTGATTCTAAAGAACAAGAAAAGGTTTTTCAGGTTTTTGAACAAACAGAAGGCCAGGATAACAAAAGATATGGCGGTACAGGTTTAGGATTGGCCATTTCCAGTAAATTAGCCGCTTTAATGGATGGAAAAATATTTTTAGAAAGTGAAAAAAACAGGGGTAGTAAATTTACAATAAAGCTAAATAATGTTGAAGTTGCAGATGTAGCAGACGAGATGCACTATAAAGCAAAACCCGAAAAAGAGAAAATAGTTTTTAAGCCTGCTAAAGTTCTAATAGTTGATGATATTGAGAGCAATCGGAAGGTATTAAAATTAAAATTCCGTAAATATAATTTTGAAATTTTTGAAGCGGCAACCGGCAACGAAGCGCTTTCTATTTTAAAAAATATAAAACCCGATATTTTGTTTATCGATTTACATATACCTAAAATGAATGGTTACCAGCTGCTTGAGAAAGTAAAAGAAAATAAATCCCTGAAACAAATTCCTGCAATCGCAGTTACGGCATACACATTGGATCATGATGAAGAAAAAGTACTTGATGCAGGGTTTTCAGATTATGTAAGTAAACCGGTAGATTTTAATTTGATTAATAAAATTTTGAAAAAGTATATTCAACATGATGTAATACAAGACGATACATCAAAAAAAGATATTTCTGGGGCTACAATAGAGTTATCTGAAAAAGCAATGGAATTATTGCCCGAATTGGTTGATCAACTGGAAAAACAAAGTGCACCTTATCTGGAAAAAATGAAGCATATTCAGCCCAAAAAAGTAGTGGCTGAATTTGCCCAAATGCTGGTTATAATCGGAGAAAAATATGAAAATAAGCCTGTATTAGATTATGGAAATGAAATAATTAATGCTACGAAAGCTTTTAATGTGGAAAAAGAAAAAATATTAATAAAACAATTTGGACATTTCCTTGAAAAACTAAAAAATAAATTACCTTAATCATAATGAAAGATAACTTTGATGAATACCCAAAAATCTAAAATATTAATAGTTGATGACAATCCGAAAAACCTGCAGGTATTGGGTAATTTGTTGGAAAAAAATCACTACAATGTAGAATATGCATTAAGTGGCAAAGAGGCTTTAGAGTGGATAAACTCCGACAGCTTCGATTTAATTTTACTCGATATTATGATGCCTGAAATGGATGGGTATGAGGTATGTGAAACCATTCGAAAGGATAAGCGTTATCAGGATACCCCGATTATTTTTCTTACTGCAAAAACCGATAAAGAAAGTATTGTTAAAGGATTTAAACTCAATGCTCAGGATTATGTAAGTAAACCTTTCGATACTGCAGAATTACTGGCAAGGATAAACACGCATCTTGAATTAAAAGACAGCCGTGATAAACTTAAAGATGTAAATCGATGGCTGGAGCAAAAAGTGGACGAAAAGACCCAGGCATTGCAGGAGTCCAATAAAAAACTTAAAGAAGCACTAACCGAGTTGCAAAACCTGGATAAAATGAAATCTTATTTTTTGAATATGACCAGTTCCGAAATAAGAACTCCATTAACAGGAATTATAGGGACATTGCATCTGTTAAAAAACCAGGAGGCTTCGTTTGCATTGAAAAATTTAATTGATTTACTCGAAAAATCGGTTTCACGTCTCGAAAATTTTGCTAATAAGGCCATTTTAACAACAGAACTTAGCTCCAAAACTTATACATTTAAAGAAGAAGAATTTGATGTAGCTGAAATTGTTAGCTTTAGCATTTTAGAGTTAAACGAAATGTTAGTACAAAGAAAAATTGACGTTAAAGAATATTTTGATGATATAAAGATTAAAGGCGACAAGGAATTGATATTTAAAGCGCTTCTTTTTTTAATTCGAAATGCAGCCGAACATACTGCAGAGGAGGCTAAAATTGAAATCTCAATTAAAAAAGAGGAAAAAAGTAAGGTGCTTACAATACTCGGTTTTGGCAAAGGATTTAGTAAAGATACCATTGAAAATATTTACTCGCCATACCGGTTTAATGCCGAAGAGTTTAATGAAAATAACGAACTTAGTATGTATATCGTAAAATTAATTATGGATTATCATCATGGTGAGTTGAAAGTTTATAATAAAGAAAATGCTGGCGGTTGTGTGGAGTTGATTTTTAATCAATAAATTACAATGAATAAATTACTACTCGAAAGTTTAATTCGTTTGTTTGCGTTTATTGCTGCGCTTCATCCATCACTTTTTATTGATAATGTAAAATTATTTATTCAGTCATTCTTACGAAAAGAATTCTCAGCAGATATTTTAAATGATTACCTGATACTTTTTAATGATTATTACAACGAATATTCGAATAGCAACGATAAAGATTTATCTGAATTTATACATCAAATTACGAAAGAGTTAACAGTTGAATTAGATATTTCCGGCCGGTTTTTATTATTAATTAGATTGCTTTTTTTTCATAAATTTTTATTCAAATACCAACAATTAAATATTGATGCTGAACATAAAAGTATTGATTCAATTACTCAAAAAATTGCCAAATCACTAAATATCAACGATGCCGATTATAATAATTGTAAAACTTTCATTTTTGAAAAATTATATGATATAAAGCAAAAAGATCATTTATTGGTTGTTGGAAGTAAAAACATTGCTAAAACAGGGATTCATTTTATAGAACGAAAAAATTTGCATGGAAATATTTATTTTTTAAAAATTACCGGTGCTAATATTATTCTTTTTTATTATAAAGGTTCTGCTACTATTACTATTGATTATTTTAATGTTTTTCCTGAGAATATTTATATTTTTCAGCTGGGCTCAAAGATTGATGGAGAGGCCATTGAACCGATTTACTATAATGAGGTAGCACGTGAATTTGAATCGGAAAGTAACATTTCAATTCAATTAAAAGCTCAAAATCTCGAATTTACTTTCCCTCGAAGCAATAACGGGATACATCAGTTGTCTTTTATTGCAGAATCGGGACAAATGGTTGGTGTGATTGGAAAAAGCGGAGTGGGAAAATCTACATTAATTAATCTTTTAACAGGCTCATTAAAACCTAAACATGGTAATGTGTCCATTAATCATTACGATATTTTTAATGAACAAAAATATATTGAAGGTTTAATAGGGTATATTCCTCAGGATGACTTGCTTGTAGAAGAGCTGACGGTTTTTGAAAATTTATATTTAAGCGCTCAGCTTTGCCTGGGAAACCTTGACAAAAAAGAAATTATTCAACGGGTAGGATTGTTATTAAAAAATCTTAATTTATTCGAAGTAAAAGATTTGAAAGTTGGCACACCGTTAAATAAGTTCATTAGTGGGGGGCAACGGAAAAGGCTGAACATAGCGCTTGAGTTAATTCGCGAGCCATGGATTTTGTTTGCCGATGAACCTACATCAGGACTTGCTATTTCCGACGCTGATGAAATTATGGAACTTTTAACACATCAGGCTGCAAAAGGGAAAATTGTTTTTGCTAATATCCACCAACCTTCGTCGGAACATTTTAAAATGTTCGATAAAATGCTGGTACTCGACAAAGAGGGTTATCCGGTTTATTATGGAAACCCTGTTGATGCCATTCATTATTTTAATGAAGCAGCCAATAAATTTGTTAAACTGTCGGATAAATGCCAGTTGTGTGGAAATGTAAATCATGAAGCTATATTTAATATATTGTCTGAAAAAAAAGTCGATAGCAAAGGAGTTTTATTAAACGAAAGAAAAATTCCTGTTAAGCAGTGGCATAATTATTATTTAGAAAAAATACCTCAAGATTTAAAAGTTGAGTTTAAAGGGAAAGGCGATTTGCCTAAAACACATTTTAATAAACCTTCAGCATTAAAACAGTTTATTGTTTTTTTTAAACGAAATGTTTTAAGCAAAATTTCCAGCCACCAGTATGTAGCTTTTTCGTTGCTTATTACTCCTGTGCTTGCTGTAATCTTAGCATTACTAACCCGTTCGGGTATCGATAAAATAACCGGTGAATATACTTTTATTTTAAACGATAATATCCCAGCCTATTTGTTTATGTGTGTTATTGTTTCTTTGTTTGTAGGGTTGGTAATAAGTGCCGAAGAAATTTTTCGCGACCGGAAGATGCTAAAACGTGAACAATTTCTTAGCTTGGATAAAACAGCCTATTTATTGTCAAAATTGTCTTTTCTTTTTTTAGTAAGCCTGGTACAAGCCGTTTTATATATTGTTATAGGAAATTCATTGCTAGAAATTAATGGTATGTTTTGGCAATATACCATCATATTATTTACTACATTTTGTTTTGCTAATACTTTAGGATTATTGATTTCTGCATTATTTAATTCTGTAGTAGTGATTTATATTCTTGTCCCATTATTAATAGTCCCCCAAATTCTATTAAGTGGTACTATGGTGCAGTACGATAAACTAAACGAAAAAGTAGTGTCGGAACAATTTGTGCCGGTAATAGGCGATATTATGGTTTCGCGTTGGGCTTACGAAGCCCTTGTTGTTTCTCAGTTTAAGGACAATAGTTTTCAGAAGCATTTTTTCGCAACCGAACAAATAATCAGTAACTTAAAATACGATTTATTATTTGTGATTCCTGAAACTGAGGGCGTTTTAGAGGAAATAAAATTTGGAACAGATGAAGGATTAAAAAAGCAGGTTGATTTTATGCAATCATTAATTAACCAGCTACATCAAAAATATAATATCGGTATTTCAGATGAAACTATAAATAATTTACCAACTGATGAATCCAGAATTTTTATTGAAAATGAATTAAATCGGTTAAAACAAAAATTGAACAAGGATATCAATAAACACATGTATCAAAAAGATAGTATTACGAATGCTTTGGTAAAACAATTAGGGGGAATTGATGAATATAATCATTTTAAAAATAAGTTTTATAACAACAGTTTGGCTGATATGGTTTTAAACCGGAATACTTTCGAGCCGGTGGTTAAAAATATGGAAAGTAATGAGTTAATCCGAAAAATTGAACCTGTTTATCAAAAACCTTTATCAAAATATGGGCGTGCACATTTTTTATCGGCCACTAAGCAAATTGGTAATTGGGAGTTTAGCACCCTGAATTTTAATATTATGGTTATTTGGTTGATTTCTCTAATTATATTTACTATTTTAATCATCATTTTTAAACATAAAAATTTAATTATTAAATAAAACATATATGAAACAGCGATATTTATTAGCCCTAGGGATGACTGCCATGGTTTTAATCATTGGATGTAAATCATCTGAAGAAAAACAATCTGAAACTTCAAAAGAAGAAAAAAAAGAAGCTATAGTTGTAAAGGATACTTTAAATGAAGTTATCTATGTTTTGCCTTCCCCAAACGAAATGTTGGATGAAATTTTTATTGAGAAAATAAATATTAACTCTTCATTTATTAATCCTTATTCCAATGCAGAAAAGTATCTTGATACCCGAAGCCAGGCAATTAACCTGGGTGTATATATTGCTGATTTTGCATACTTGAGCAATTCTACAGAAAGTACAACTGAACTTGAATATCTAAAAGTTATTAAAAAACTATCGGAAGAGGTTAATATTCATGGATTAATGGGAAATAAAACCATAGAGCGTATACAAAATAATTTAAACGAAAGAGATACCCTGAAAAAAATATCTCAGGAATTATATTATAAAATTTCTAATACGCTTGAAAACTCTAACAGGGAAAATATTTTTACTCTAATAGCTACCGGAGCAATTATTGAGTCGTTGTATTTATCGGTTATGATTGTTGATGATTTTGAAGATTATATAGAGATTATTGGTAAAATGTATGAACAAAAATTTGTATTTGATAATTTTTACGAATATGCCACTGTTTATAAAGATGACCCATATGTACGATCAACCCTGGTGCAATTAGATGTTTTAAAAGAAACGTTTGAAGAAATTGAACAGAATGTTGAAGAAGCAACAGAGCTTGAAAGTAATGATGATAATACCCTGAGGTTTACAGGAGGTTCAAAATTTATTGTAGATAAAGAAAATTTTAAATTTTTTAAATCAAATATAAAATCTATACGGGAAGAGATTATAATGCCCAAAAATTAATAACTTTATAGGTTTAGATTAGTAAAAAATAATTTGAAATGAAACATCCATTAGAATAGAGTTCACACGCGAGCATGATTATTATGGATGTACGTCGGAGGGATTTGTGGAAAGCTTAAGCGGGAGACACCGCCAACAAAATGATTATTGTAATTTGAAGTTGTAAATCGCATAAAAAAAATTTTTAACTAAATATATTCTAATGAAAAACAATATTATACTTTCAGCATTTAAGGCTTTATTGATACTATTTTTTATTTTGCCTTTAAAAAAGGCCGATGCTCAATATTGTGACCGTTTTCATGAAAGTTCAGCCTGCAGGTTGGCCAATGATGGCAGCTTTAAGCCCTACGGGCAATCAAAAAGCGCAATGCTCGAAATAAAAAAAACATTTGAATATAAACTGGTGTTATATGGAGAAAAAGATTATAAAATTGGCATTTGTACCGAAGAAGGTTTTGGACCTGTACATTTTAAAATAGTTAATGCTCGCTCAAAAGAAGTTTTATACGATAATATTACCGATGATTATATCGAGTCTGTTGGTTTCACAAACGATTTTACCCAAAGCGTAATAATTGAGATTATTGTGCTGGCCGAAGAAGTGGAGCCTGAAGATGCTTACGACACCAGGGTATGTGTTGGTGTGAATATTATATGGCGCAAAGCGCCTGAAATTGGATTTTAACATGAGAGCAGGTTTTTACCTATTATTGTTTTTATCGATTTCTGTAAATTTATTTACACAAAACCTTGTGCCAAATCCTAGTTTTGAAGTGTATGATGAATGTCCTTACGATATGACATTATATCCTCAAAAAAAACTTATTCCGCACTGGTATATGCCAAACAGAGGAACAAGCGACTATTTTAACAGTTGTACCAACTTACAGGTTAGTGTGCCGAATAATTTTATTGGCAACCTTTGGGCTTATGATGGACAGGCTTATGCTGGTATAGTATTGCTTGAAATACATGTTGAAGATACTGCAGATAAAAAAGACCAGAATTATCGCGAATATTTGCAAGCAGAATTAAAAAGGCCATTACTTAAAGATCATTATTACCTGGTTAAGCTACATTATGCCGTAGCAACTTATTCAACTTATGCAGTTAATCGTTTAGGCATTTATTTTTCTGAAAAACAAATTAAGAACCGAAGAACATACCAAACACTTGAGTATGAACCACAGGTTGCTACTCCGGAAGATACAATTTTTACAGAAACCAATATTTGGTATACTTTAAATGAAACCATTAAAGCTAGTGGTGGTGAAAGTTTTATAACGATTGGCAATTTTTACTTTGATAAAGATACAGAGTTTAAAGAATTGGATATTTCGCATTTTAATGCTCCTTTACAGGACCATATTCAAAAAAACGGGCTTGGATATTACTATATTGATATGATCACTGTTGAGGAAGTGGTTATTGAAGATACTGAAAGATAATTAGGAATAAGGATTATTAATGAGGGCTCGCTCACTTTATTTATGGAATGGAGTTATCCGGAAAGCCGGTTACTTAATATTCATTCTCGTCGTGTCTTTGAGTCACACTGAGATTCATAGTTACAATTCTGGATTACTTGCTACTGATTTTTTACTTTTGTAATAAAGTGAGGGTTTCGCTTTGAGCGAAGCCCTCACTAATAGTATGTGAACCGCTGGCATCCTTTTTTTTTGTTCAACTTGCAATCTTAAATAAGTTAGCGGATGACTAATAAATTAAGTACATCTTAAGATTAAACAATATCAATTGTTAACAGACAAGTCATCCGCTAACTAGCTTAAAATAAAAAGTAAACCCGAGGGTTTGCACGTTTATAAAAAGTGAGTTGTATAATAGAAAATGTCTCCAGAGGAGTTTAAAATTAATTTAAAGTTATTTCATTCCTGATTTCCTTGATGGTATTACGGAATGTAATAAATTGCTTTTCATTCATTATTACTTTTTCAGCACTTTTAAATCGAACGGTTCCATCAGGTTTTTTAATAAAAACCAATTTACCTTTATCTTCAACTTTAAACTGATTGTAAATATCTATAATGCTTTCTAAGTATGGAATAATTTCTTTAACATTATAATCTTGTTCGTATAATTTACTGGTATTTAACAGACTTACAAAAGCATTTTTTTGTTCGGCAATTTTTTTAACCAGTTCATTTTCATCAGAAAATTTATCAATCAGGCTAAGCGATAAATAAATACTCTCAATATAAGTGCCGGCACTTATAATAACCATTATACTGTTGCTGTTATTGTTTTCAAGCTCATGCATTATCTCATAATAATATACATTGGTAAGGTAATATATAGAATCTAAATTTTCCATATTTTGAATAAGGTCTTCTTTCAATTTTGTTTTCGTTTCTGCGGAAATTAGCAAATCGTCGCTGGTTTGGCTTATTACATCTACATATTTTGTAATCTGATTTCGTTTCGAAAAAAAAGCTGCATATGCTAAATCGGCAAGATAAATACCCAGATTCAGGTTTTTTGTTTTGGTATTAATGTATTGATTTACATTATCTACAGGGTTAAGGTGTCGATTATTAAAGTTTAGATGCTCTTTTTCAATTACATCCAATAATTCATCAGGGGTAGGATAAGTATAAAGAATCTCTTGAGACATTAATGTATCAGCCTGGTTTTGAAAAGGATGTTGTTGGCTTATAGCAATTAATGGCATTAGTTGGAAAATAAAACCCAGCAAAATGATATGATATCGGAAAAACTTGATCATTGTTTACAATTTTAAAATTAATATAAATATAAACGTAAATTTATAAATAACGTTACTATTTGATATTGACAACCTTTTATTTAAAAATATATATAATTATTATTAAAACGATTTTAAGATTCACTTATCTACATTTTAAGGTTATTTATTTACAAAAAAAAGTCGTTTGTTGATGTTTTTTTGCATTTTGTCAAAAAATAATGGTAAAAATATTTGCAGGTTAATAATGAAATAATTAAAATTGAAACTGTTTTAGAATTATTGGGGATGATAGTTTATAAAACGATTAACAAAAAAGAACAATTGGAGGAAATAAGCGAGGAGAAAAAAATTTTAATCGTCGAAGACGATGATATTGGTTTTGCATTATTAAATGAAATCCTTCTCGATTATAATTTCGAAATTACAAGGGCATTTGATGGAGCCGAAGCCATTGATTTTTTTCAAAATGATAAATATGCTTTTGACCTGGTTTTGATGGATTTACGTATGCCTAACATGAATGGTTTTGAAGCAACTTCAAAAATTAAAGATATTAATCCTTCAGTTCCTGTAATTGCAGTCACTGCTTATGTTCATTCCCAAAGTATTTTTGATTGTCAAAATTGCGGATGCAACGAATTTATTGCCAAACCTTTTGAGATTAACCATTTACTCTCTACCGTAAAAAAATATTTAACTGTAGAAAAATAAATCTTTTTTAATTTGTTTAGTTATAATCTTTTCCTGTAATTCTTACGATTACTGAAAATTAATTTTTTATTCATTTATTAATTCTATAATTTTGGGCAAGTTAATTTCGAAATTATATTAAAAACAACATTATGAATAGAGATACTAAAATATTTGACCTGATTCAGCAGGAAAAAGAAAGACAAATTAATGGTATTGAGCTAATAGCATCAGAAAATTTTGTTAGCGCCCAGGTTTTGGAAGCAATGGGCTCTGTAATGACTAATAAATATGCAGAAGGATATCCAGGAAAACGCTATTACGGTGGTTGTGAAATTGTTGACCAATCAGAGGAACTGGCACGTGAAAGATTGAAAGAACTGTATAATGCAGGGTGGGTAAATGTGCAGCCACACTCCGGCGCTCAAGCTAATGCTGCAGTATTTTTGACTGTTCTGGAATCTGGAGATACTTTTATGGGATTAGATCTTTCTCATGGGGGGCATCTTTCGCACGGCTCGCCTGTTAATTTATCAGGAATATTGTACCGTGCCGTATCTTATGGAGTAAAGGAAGATACAGGAATGGTTGATTATGATATGATGGAGGAAGTTGCCCTGAAAGAAAAACCAAAAATGATTGTTGGTGGGGCTTCGGCCTATTCGCGTGAGTGGGATTACAAACGTATGCGTGAAATTGCAGATAAAATTGGCGCTTTATTAATGATTGATATGGCTCACCCTGCAGGTTTAATCGCTGCCGGATTATTGAATAACCCTTTGGAGTATGCCCACATTGTAACTTCTACTACACATAAAACTTTGCGAGGCCCAAGGGGAGGAATTATTTTAATGGGCAAAGATTTTGAAAATCCGTGGGGAAAAACCACTAAAAAAGGCGTAGTGCGTAAAATGTCTTCTTTATTAGACTCAGGTGTATTTCCAGGTACACAAGGTGGCCCATTAGAGCATGTAATTGCTTCAAAAGCTGTTGCCTTTGGCGAAGCTTTAACTCCTGAATTTAAAGAATATCAAAAACAAGTGAAAAAGAATGCTGCTGTTATGGCCGAGGCATTTATTAAGAGTGGATATAAAGTTATTTCAGGTGGTACTGATAATCATTCAATGTTAATTGACCTGAGAACAAAATTTCCTGAAATTACCGGTAAACAGGTAGAGAATACATTGGTGAAAGCACATATTACAATCAATAAAAATATGGTACCTTTTGATTCCCGTTCGCCATTCCAAACTTCGGGAATAAGAGTTGGTACAGCAGCTATTACTACTCGTGGTATCAAAGAGGATAAAATACCTGTTATTGTTGAATTTATCGACCAGGTGATTATTAATATCGAAGATGAAAATAAAATCAACGAGATTGGAGTTCAGGTAAAAGAAATGATGAGTAAATACCCGTTGTTTGCGTATTAATCCCGGATAAATTTATTTATACTATAAGGCTGTTTATAATGTTGAATGCATTTAAGCAGCCTTTTTTGTAGCCGTCAGCTAAAGCAGAGTTTAAAAGCGACTGGTAAAGTCGGTCATGATTGCTGTATAACTCACGGGTTAACCCGTGGGTTGCTAATATTCTTAACCGGACACCAATAATTATAAAATTTAGCATAATACTGAAAAATAGTTGGTAAAATCTTCTAAAATATAGACTATAACTAAA
>JBKHIH010000054.1:0-24235 GCA_046538755.1 Thiohalospira sp. | reverse complement strand
TGCTGTATTACCTGAAGGTATCGGAAGACCTGAACCGGCAATTAGAAGAGCTATTTGCCAAAATAGGCATATCCTTTAAAGACTAAATATCAACATTTTATGCCCTGAATACAAAATTTTCAACTCAAAATGTTATTGTTATTTCCGGATAATCACCAGACCTATAATTACTAAATTGATAAATAAAATAATATCTTTGCCTTTATGGTAAGAAAACCTATAAAATTAGAAATCACGGAATATCTGCTAGAAACGCTGACAATATTGATCCGTTCTTTGAAATTGGAACGGCGTTATTCAGATCGTGCTAATGTAATTATTTTAAGTTCAAAAGGAAATACAATTGATGCGATAATGAAAAAACAGAATTAAATCAACGAGCTGTCAATAAATGATGTACGGATTTTTTAAAATAAATTACTTTAAAAATTATAATGCATTGATCAAATTAACCAATTTTTGAGTTAAGTATCTTCTTGAAAACTTCTTAATATCTTGCGATAATGAATTGTATTCTTTAGCTTGAAATTTATAAAAGTTGGTTACAAGAAACTCTTTTACTCCTTCTAGATCATTAAATCCGTAAACTTTCCCGGATTCTGTTTCATTAATAATTTCTCCAATATCACCGTCTGTTCTTCCTATTACCAAAACAGGTCTCTGCGCAGCAATATACTCAAAAATCTTGCCTGGGATTATTCCTTTTGCATTAGGAGTATTATTAATTGGTAAATATAAAACATGTGCTTTCATTAACATATTAACAATCTCATTATGAGGGATTTGTGAAATATGTTCAAAATATCTTGAAAGATTGTATTCATTAATTTGTTTATAAATAGAGGTATCTATTTTGCCAACAAACTTTATTTTTATTTTTTCCTCGAACTCTTTGCTTTCCTGAATAAGTTCTTTAATCGCTTTCCAAAATATATTGTGGTTTCTATCTTTGTTTAAGGCTCCTGTATGTATTATGCTGTAGTCTTTATAAGGTTGTGGTTTACTAATGGGTAAATCATCATAATCAAATCCATTTGTAATTATTTCAACTTTTTTAGCTCCCATATTTTTATATTCTTCTCCCCAGGTCTTACTAACAGAAACTACAATATCGGCATTTTTCAACACCTCCTGTTCGAGCCTTTTGTGCTTTTGATCACTTCGCCTGGTCAATTTCAGGTCTTTATAAAAATCAATATTGGTCCAGGGATCACGAAAATCAGCAATCCATTTTACACTCAATCCTTTTTTTAATTTTAATGCAATTAAATGCATACTGTGTGGTGGGCCTGTTGAAATAACAACATCAATATGATTTTCTTTTAAATATTTTATAAGAAATTTGACTGAAGGTTTAATCCAAAACATGCGTGCATCAGGGATAAATAAATTTCCACGAATAAAAACAGATATATTTTCTAAAAACAGGTTTGATTTTTTCTCTTGTAGAAATCCCGCATTAATTCTTTGATTTTTATCTTTCCCTGTAAACCTTTTATACCATATATATGGTTCCCATATTGGTTTTTTAATTACCTGGACTTCAGGATGAATATCTTTAGATAAACTTTCATCATTTATCGGAGCTTCCGGATTTTCAGGAGTATAAATAACAGGCTGCCATCCAAACTCAGGCAAATACTTGGCAAATTTAAGCCAGCGTTGCACACCCGCACCACCACTCGGAGGCCAGTAATAAGTTATAATCAGAACTTTTTTCTTTTCTTTCACTTAATATTGAATCGTTGAATTTCAATTATATATGATTAATTAACCTCATTTATTATCTAAAATATCGATTAACAAACTTAGATTCAGTAAATTATTACAAATAAAGTGCTTTACATTAATCTGTTTTTTACTTCTACAATCAAAAATTGTTAATCAATATTCATTAATCAAAATTAAAACACCTTTTTCAACAATTTTTTCATGCTTACCTTTTCATCCAAAATTTTTGATAATTCAGAAATCTGAACCCGCTCCTGCTCCATCGAATCCCTGTCTCGGATAGTTACTGTATTATCTTCCAGTGTTTGATGATCAATGGTAATACAGTATGGTGTTCCAATGGCATCCTGACGTCGGTAACGGCGGCCAATTGAATCTTTTTCATCGTACTGGCACATGAAATCAATTTTTAACCCATCGATAATCTCACGCGCTTTTTCGGGTAACCCGTCTTTCTTTACCAGCGGCAAAACCGCTAACTTGATGGGTGCTAAAGCAGGAGGAATTTTTAGTACCACACGGGTATCCACATCTCCGTTTTCTTTCTTTATATCCTCTTCGCAATAGGCTGCTGTTAATATGGATAAAAATGTTCTGTCCAGCCCAATGGAAGTCTCTACCACATAAGGCACAAAGCTTTCGCCCGATTCGGGATCATAATATTGAATCTTTTTGCCAGAAAACTCCTGATGTTTTGACAAATCAAAATCGGTTCGCGAATGGATGCCTTCCAGTTCCTTAAACCCAAAAGGAAATTCAAACTCAATATCATACGCTGCATTGGCATAATGTGCCAGTTTATCGTGCGCATGTAAACGGTATTTCTCTTTAGGCAATCCCATGGCTTCGTGCCATTTAATACGTAATTCTTTCCAGTGCTCGAACCATTCTTTTTCGGTTCCGGGTTTTACAAAAAATTGCATTTCCATCTGCTCAAACTCACGCATACGGAAAATAAACTGGCGGGCTACAATTTCATTACGGAAAGCTTTACCTATTTGTGCAATTCCAAAAGGAAGTTTCATCCGGCCGGTTTTCTGTACATTCAGGTAATTCACAAAAATACCCTGGGCTGTTTCTGGCCGCAAATAAATTTTATTGGCTCCCTCAGCCAATGATCCTAATTGAGTTTCAAACATCAGGTTAAACTGTCGAACATCTGTCCAGTTTTTGGAGCCCGATACCGGATCGGCAATTTCATAATCCAAAATAATTTGTTTGATCTCATTCAAATCATCATTTTCTAATGCTTTTACTAAACGGCCATTGATTTCATCTATCTTTTTCTGGTTTCTGATTACATTAGGATTGGTTTCCAGAAATTGTTTCTCATCAAAATCATCGCCAAACTTTTTTTGCCCTTTGGCAACTTCCTTATCAATTTTTTGCTGATATTTACTAATAAAATCTTCAATTAACTCATCAGCCCGGTACCTTTTTTTCGAATCTTTATTGTCAATCAGCGGATCGTTAAATGCTGCAAGGTGTCCTGAAGCTTTCCAGGTTTCGGGGTGCATAAAAATAGCAGCATCGATACCCACAATGTTTTCATTCATCTTTACCATCGAATCCCACCAGTATTGTTTAATATTGTTCTTTAGTTCCGAACCATACTGGCCATAATCATAAACGGCACTAAGCCCGTCGTATATCTCACTTGACTGAAAAATATATCCGTATTCTTTTGCGTGTGCTATCAACTTCTTAAATAAATCGTCCTGGGCCATATTTTTGTTTGATTAATGTTTTTTTTAATAATTGGACAAAAATAGTTGAAAATGTTTTGATATCATAACATTCGACAACAACATTTTTCATCATCATTAAGCTTTACAAAAAGTTAGCGAACCTCATCATTAAGGGAAAGGTGTACGATATCGATGGTGTCGTTTTGGGTTAAGTTTAACTGTATACAAATATTTAAGGACTTCGGATTTATTTTTATCAAAATATTGCAAACAAAAAATGATGCCAGCGGCATTCAACGTTTATTAAATACTATTATTATCTTTGTTTCGTATTATCATGAATTTTGTAAACTATGGTTAGAAAAACCGATTTTTTGGTTATAGGAACTGGTATCGCCGGATTAAGCTATGCATTGAAAGTTGCAGAACATGGAAAAGTTATTTTAATTAGTAAAACAGATGTACAAGAAACAAATACCAAATATGCCCAGGGAGGAATTGCAGCTGTAACTTACCAGCCCGACAACTACGAAAAACATATAAAAGACACTTTGATTGCAGGCGATGGTTTGTGCAATAAAGAAGTGGTAGAAATGGTTGTACGTGAAGCGCCAGCACAAATTAAACAATTAATCGACTGGGGCGTAAAATTTGACCGAAACGAAAAAGGGAAATATGACTTAGGCCGTGAAGGCGGGCACTCCGAATACAGAGTTTTACATCACAAAGACAACACTGGCGAAGAGATTCAAAATTCATTGGTAAGGCAAGTCAGGGCAAATCCAAACATAGAAATATTAGAATTCCATTTTGCAGTAGATATTATTACCCAGCATCACTTAGGAAAACTGGTTAAACGAAGCCAGAAAGATACCGAATGCTTTGGTGCTTATGTTTTGGATTTAAAAACCGATCAGGTACATACCTTTTTATCCAAAACAACTTTAATAGCCACTGGGGGTACTGGAAACTTATACGATACTACAACGAACCCCCAAATTGCCACTGGCGATGGAATTGCAATGGTTTACCGGGCCAAAGGAATTATTGAAAATATGGAATTTATACAATTCCATCCAACCTCTTTATACAATCCCGGCGAACGGCCATCTTTTCTAATCACTGAAGCTTTACGCGGATTTGGAGCTATTTTAAAAACTACCGACGGAAAAGAGTTCATGTCTAAATACGACAATCGTGGATGCCTGGCACCAAGAGATATAGTTGCCCGTGCAATTGATCATGAAATGAAAATCAGAGGTGATGATTATGTACACTTGGATTGTTCCCATCTTGACGACAAAAAATTAAAAGAGCATTTTCCTAATATTTACAAAAAATGCTTATCATTAAATATAGATATTACCAAAGATCCAATCCCTGTAGTTCCTGCGGCTCATTATATGTGCGGTGGAATTAAAGTAGACATGAATGGCCGTAGCTCTATTCACAGGCTTTATGCTGCAGGTGAAGTATCATCCACCGGGCTACACGGAGCAAACCGTTTAGCCAGCAACTCTTTATCAGAAGCCTTAGTTTATGCCGATAGAGCAGCTAACGATTCGATACAGGTAGCCCAAAAGGCGTGCATCCAGGAAAACATCCCTGAATGGAATGCTCACGGGACAACCTATCCGGAAGAAATGATAATGATTACGCAGAATTATAAAGAAGTTCAGCAAATTATGAGTAATTATGTGGGGATAGTACGCTCCAACTTACGTTTGGAAAGAGCTCTACGCCGACTGGAAATTATTTTTAAGGAAACCGAAGATTTATATGAAAAATCCATATTGTCGCAAAAACTCTGTGAACTAAGAAACCTTATTAATGTAGGTTATCTTATCATAAAAATGGCTAAAAACCTTCACGAAAGCCGTGGTTTACATTATACTATCGACTATCCGAAAAAAGGTTCTGTAAGTGAATTTTAGCCAAAAAAACATCCTGAGTAAACCTTCGTATCTCTTTTTATAATCAATCTTATCATTAGAAAAATCCTAATGATAAGGTTGACTTTTTGAGCTCATTGCTGCACTCTTCAGTTTTCTATCCTACCAGACATTTGAAGCGGCTTGGCGGACGATAATACATCAAATTCGGTTTCAATCTAATAAATTATCTTCAAAAAGCTTTAATATTCTTTTGTATTCATCAGTCCAGCTAGTGGGTTCTGTAAACGAATGCGGCTCTACCGGATAAACAGCTAGTTCCCAGTCATCTTTTCCCAGCTCAATTAATCGCTGGGTTAATCTTACAATATCCTGAAACTGAACATTGTCATCAACCATTCCATGACACATTAAAAGAGGAGCTTCTAACCCTTCGGCAAAATAAATAGGAGAGCTTCTGCGATAAGCAATACTATCGGTTTGTGGCGTATTTAAAATATTTGATGTATATGAGTGGTGATAATGTGCCCAGTCTGTAACAGACCGCAAAGCAGCTCCGGCAGCAAAAACATCTGGTTCGGTAAATAAAGCCATTAAAGTAATAAAGCCTCCATATGAACCTCCATAAATACCAATCTTATCTTTTAAAATACCCTCATTTTCAATTAACCAAAAAGCACCATCCACATGATCAGAGAGGTCTTTACCTCCCATATAACGGTAAATTCCGGTTCTCCAATCGCGGCCATAGCCAGCGCTCCCTCTATAATCTATATCTAAAATAGTAAATCCTTTGTCGGCCAGTAAATTATGAAACATATATTCTCTAAAATAGTTGCTCCACCATTTGTGTGCATTTTGCAGATATCCTGCCCCATGAACAAAAATTACAGCAGCATTATTTTTTTCTGTTTTTTCTGGCCGGTAAATACGTGCATAAACATCTTGCCCATCTCTTGCTTTGAAAGTAATTACTTCCGGATCACGCCATGCATAAGACATAAATTCTTCGTTTAAAGAAGATGTTATCTTTTTTGGTGTAGCACCGGTTTTATTTCGCTGTAAATAAATTTCCCATGGCTTATTGGTATATGAATAACGAATAGCCAGCCATTTTTCATCTGGCGAAAGCGTAACTTCGTTATTACCTTTCATATTTGTTAATCTGGTGCCCGGGCCGCCATTTAATGGCTTTTTATAAAAATGCCTTATACCAGGATCTCCCTCATTAGATGTGTAGTACCAATACTTTCCGTCTTTGGATATAAAAGGATCGTACACTTCGAATTTACCTCCCGTTATGGCTGTTTTTTGTTTATTTTCAACATTAACTTTATAAATATGAGAATATCCCGATTCTTCGGATTGAAACCATATATGCTTATTATCAGACATCCATTCCAGTACACCATAAAATCCCCAACCGGAAATTCCCGGGCCCGCAATCCAGGCTTCGTCTCTTTGCCTGTCCAGTAAATCCAATTTCCCCGTTTCCGGATTCAGTAACATAATCCAACGGTCTTTATTATCTAAAGAACGAATCTCAACAACAGCATATTTAGCATCGCCAGACCATTTAGTGCCAAAAACGCTAACCTTGCGTGGTTCAGAAAACTCTTTTCCATATTCTTTGAAATATTCAGGCCATTCATCAATTCCGGGAATATCATCTGCAACGACTTTATAGGAACTGTCTTTTTGTATATCAATTACATATGTGTCAAAAACGGTTTGAGGCCCGCCAACTTTTGCCCTTGCCCTGTCTGAAATAGAATATCCAGACTCGGTAACATATCGCATAAATTCTGTTGGTTTATCCTCACCTTCAGTATTTGCAACAACAAATGTTACAAACCGGTTATCGGGACTTATTTGCAAATTAAAAACCTTGCCTCCATCAATATATACAGGCTTTGGTCTTTCCGGACGTAAAGCCATCAGTTGCTTCTTTTCATATCTTTTTTGCCTGTTCTGATCCTCAAAAACATTAAAAAGTTCTTTTTGTTGATTAATATACCACTGTTTATTAATATGATCTTCCTTTTTACCGGAAAAATTGTTTTTCTCTTTAATATTTGTAACCTGCTTTATTGTTCCTTTTCTTAGGGTGTATAAATAAAGATTATTATCTATAACAAATGCAATATCCTCATCGTTATTAGTAAATTGCGCAGAGATAATGTAATCCAGGCTGCTAAATATCAATTGTTGTTCACCAGTTTTTACATTATATAAATAAAGATATCCTGATTTACTATAAACCTTTTTATCATAATCTTCAGTATAATCGCCACTTCGGGATGGAAGTTCTTTTTTTTCTTTTAACGGTGTTTTTTCCGGATTAGAATCTGTAATACTGAAATGATATAATGATGTTCCAGGATTTTTTTCCGGATTCCAGTCAAAATAAACTTTCTGACTGTTTTCTGACCAAAAAATATTTTCAGGAAGACTCCCTATCCACTGATCTGGATCTTGCATAATTTTTTCAACCGTTAATTTCGGAATTTCAATTTGAGCAACACCCTTATTAAAAATAAAAATGAATAGTAAGAATGATATGGTGCGTAATAATCTCATCTTATAATATATTATTGTTTTGCGATATATTAGAATATTATTTTATTAAAAAGTTTAAGGATAACTTTAAAGATTCAAGAAAAAGTTGTTGTGATTTTACATGAAACACTCAAAAAATTAGTATTTTAGCCGCTTACAATTTTAAATGTAAGATACTGAAAATCTATGCCAAACAATGCCAGAAAACTATTAAGCCCAATCTTACTCCCCATTAGTTTAATTTATGGATTCATTATTTATATTCGTAACAGGTTATATGATTATGGCATTCTTAAATCAACATCTTTTAATATTCCTGTAATTTCTATTGGAAATATTACTGTTGGAGGCACCGGAAAAACTCCTCATGTTGAATATTTGGCAGATTTATTAAAATCAGAATTTAAAGTGGCAACATTAAGCCGCGGTTATAAAAGAAAAACCAAAGGTTTTATTCTGGCCGATAACCATTCAACAGCTAAAGAAATTGGTGATGAGCCAAGACAAATAAAACAAAAATTCCCTGACATTGAAGTCGCTGTTGATAACAAAAGAGTTAGAGGAATACAAAAATTATTAGAAAAGAATAAAGAGCTTGATGTTATTTTATTAGATGATGCATTTCAGCACCGACAGGTTCAAACCAATCTTTCAATTTTGCTGGTTGATTATGCCCGGCCTATCGACAAAGATTTTATGCTACCGCTGGGAAACCTCCGTGAACAAGCATTTGAAAAAAAACGTGCAAGCATCATAATCATCACAAAAGCCCCCAAAAATATTAAACCTATTGAACGAAGAATCATTTTTAATGAATTACACCCATATCCTTTTCAGGATGTATACTTTACAACTTTTGATTATGGCAATCTAACACCTGTTTTTAATGATACATCATCAAAAATATCTGATGTAGAACCTCATGTACTTATTGTAACAGGAATTGCAAATCCAGAATTATTGGAAAATCATATTAAAGAAAATATTTCTAATAAAATCAGCAAATTAAAATTCCCTGATCATTACGACTTTAAAAATTCTGATTTAAAAAAAATTGAACAAAAGTATAATGCAATCGAATCATTCAACAAAATAATTATTACCACAGAAAAAGATGCCATGCGTTTGCATAAATTTACTAATATTGCAGATAACCTAAAGAAATCTTTTTTTTATATTCCGATTAATGTCCGGTTTTTAAATAACAAAACAGATAATTTTAACCAGCAAATTACAGATTATGTTAGAAACAATAAAAAGCACAGTTTCCTTTATCCGGGATAAAACCAACTTTGAACCAGAAGTAGGGATTATTCTGGGAACAGGATTAGGAGGGTTGGTAAAAGAAATTGAAATTGATAAAACCCTGGATTATGAAGATATCCCAAATTTTCCGGTATCGACAGTAGAAGGCCATCATGGACGATTAATTTTTGGTAAACTGGGAGGAAAAAATATTATTGCCATGCAAGGCAGGTTTCATTATTACGAGGGATATTCTATGCAAGAAGTTACTTTCCCTGTGCGAGTAATGAAATTGTTAGGCATAAAGAATCTTTTGGTTTCTAACGCCAGTGGCGGTGTTAACCCAGATTATGAAATTGGCGATTTAATGATTTTGGACGACCATATTAATCTTATCCCAAATCCGCTGATAGGTAAAAATCATAATGAATTAGGCACTCGTTTCCCTGATATGAGCGAACCTTACGATCATATTTTAATTGAAAAGGCAAAACGTATTGCTAAAAAAAATAACTTAAAAGTACAGATAGGATGTTATGTTGCAACAACAGGCCCAACATTCGAAACTCCAAAAGAATATCAATATTTTAGAATTATTGGTGGCGATACTGTTGGAATGTCAACGGTTCCTGAAGTTATTGTTGCACGGCATATGGGAATTCCCTGTTTTGCCATTTCCATTATTACAGACCTGGGAGTACCCGGAAAAATTGTGCAGGTAACACACGAAGAGGTTCAAAAAGTTGCTGCAAAATCAGAAACAAAAATGACACTTATCATGAAAGAGCTTATTGCTCAAATTTAATCTTTAGCAGGGTTCTGTCCCTGCTATCTGATTCATGAAAAAACAAAAAACATTTCAACTTAAAAATGTAATCAGCATTTCTTTTGCACATTTCATGCACGATGTGTATTCAGCTTTCCTTGCTCCTATAGTGCCGCTATTAAAAGAGAAACTTAATATTAACAATACACTGGTTAGTTTACTTTTTGTTGCCCAACAAATACCTTCACTTTTTAACCCATTTATAGGTATTATTGCCGACAATATAAAAATAAGGTATTTGGTCATTCTGGCTCCGGCCATTACAACCATTTGTATGAGCCTTATTGGGCTAGCTCCTCATTACATCGTTCTGCTTGTTATGCTATTTGTAATGGGTATTAGCAATGCCATGTTTCATGTACCAACACCTGTTTTAATAAAAAATATTGCCGGCGACAGAATTGGTAAAGGCATGAGTTTTTACATGCTGGGAGGAGAAGCCGCCAGAACTATTGGCCCATTGGTTATTGTTGCTGCTGTAAATTACTGGACACTCGAAGGAACTTTCCGCTTGATTCCATTTGGGCTTTTTGCTTCGGTGCTACTTTATTTCAGGCTTAAAAATATCAACGTTTCTGGAAGTATTAATAAAACACACCCGATGGAAGGAATAAAAGCAACCTTTAAACAGCACTTACCCTTCTTTTTACTTATTGCGGGAGTAATGTTTTTTCGTGGTTTTATGAAAACTTCATTAACCAATTTTTTACCCACTTATTTAGATGAAAAAGGAGGAAGTTTGTGGCTGGGAGGTATTTCTCTTTCGGTTTTCGAACTTGCAGGAGCTGCAGGTGCTTACCTTTCCGGTACTTTTTCTGATAAAATCGGCCGTTTAAAAATGCTAACAATCATCATTTTAATTTCTCCCTTTTTAATGCTGGCATTTGTTTATTCCGAAGGAGGTATGATGTTCCCTGTTCTTTTATTACTAGGATTTTTCTTAATTTCTTCTACACCGGTTATCTTAGCACTTGTAATGGATATTAACTCAGAACACCAGGCTTTCTTAAGTGGAATATTTATGTTTATTTCTTTTGTTTCTACTTCGGTAACATCTTTTTTGGTTGGATTATTAAGCGATTTTATTGGACTAACAGACACATACAAAGTGGCTTCAATGCTTGCATTTCTAGCGATCCCTTTTGTTTTAGTTTTAAGAAAACGTTTTAAACTGATTAGTTCATAATTATTGAAAATAATAATATTTTAGAATACGTCAGGCTAAATAAATATTACCTTTGATAAAAATGTTTAAAAAGAGTATCTTTTTTTATCAATAAAAATATATATGCAATCAATATTTGGGAAAATATTTTTTAGAGATAATACAATAAATGAAAAAGACGTAATATCGGCGCTTAAAGAGTTAGCGTTTGGTAAAGAATTAAAACAGTCATTTCATTGTAAAGGAAATTACGGATTTGGAGCCACTGAATTTTTCTCTACAAAATATAACACCATAGATCAATCACTTTGGTTTGAACACCCTTTTTTAGTTATTGGCGATTGCAGAATTGATAACAGGGAATCGATAATTAAAAAACTCAACTTAGAAAATCAAAATATTTCTGAAAATGAATTAATACTGCGTTGTTTTCAACAATGGAAAACCGATTGTCCGAAATATTTAACCGGAGATTTTTCCTTTGCTATCTGGAATGTTGATAATAAAGAACTCTTTTGTGCAAGAGACCACTTTGGCGTAAAACCTTTTAATTATTATGTTGATGATAATCAATTTATTTTTTCTACTGAGATACGAGGGATTTTAAGCCAACAAAACTTAAACTTAACCATCGACCAGCAATTTATTGCTGACACCCTATCAATCATCAAATCAGAGCATTTCAGGTCAACTTTTAATGAAATCAAAAAACTTCCACCAGCACATTACCTTCACTTAAAAAATAAGAAATTAACCATTTCACCTTACTGGAAACTTAAACCATTAAAAATTTCCTTAAATAATGAATCCGAATATTTGGCTCATTTCAAAAAACTTCTTTTCCAGGCAGTTGAAAGAAGATTGAAAGATTCAATAAACTACGGAACAGAGTTGAGCGGAGGTATCGATTCATCAACGATTACATCCATTGTATCACAAAATGTTCCGGTTAAAACTTTTTCCCATGTAATGCCTGACAATAAACTTGGGAAAATACATCCTTTTAAGGATGAAAAAAAATATATTGGTTTGCTAACTGATTTTTGCAAAATTAAAGAGCGTTTTTACATTACTTCAGAGAATTCAGGAATTATTGATGCCTTAGAAAACAGCTTATCCCTCAACAAATGCATTGTTCAGCAAAACTTTAGTGCATTTTCTGATCAGCTATACCAAACAGCAGGAGAACAAAACATACAGGTTTTATTTTCCGGATTTGGTGGCGACGAAGTGGTTACCTCTAAATCAGGCAACTATTTAACAGAAATTTTGAGCTATAAACAGCTCAAAAAAGATTTAAAAAATCAGGGTTTCAATTTTTTTAAAATCCATTTAATTTTTTTAAAAAAACTGTTCAAATCATTTTTTCCCAAATTAACAAATACAGTACTGTCTTTAATTAAAGGTAAAAAATGGTGGGTAAAAAAATATAAGAACCTGGCCTTATGTAAATCTTTCAACGAGTCAATGGACATTAAGCCGCGTTATTTCAATTATTATAAAAATATTAAAAAAGAAAACCTGGTAAATCAATCTATAGAAAGAATCAGCCACCAACATGTAGCCCAACGACTCGAGTATAGTTCTCTTGCAGCCAGGAGGTTTGGGATTGAATACAGGTACCCATTGCTCGATAAAGATTTAATTGAGTTTTATCTTTCTATGCCACCCAGGCTAAAAGCACGTAACGGTATTTTACGATATACTATACGAAGAGCTATGGAAGGTTTTTTACCGGATGAAATTCGCTGGAGAAACGATAAAAGCGGAGCAACCATTCCTACCGTATTTATGCGTGCCATGTATGATAAAAATACAATTATTGAAATTATTCAACGAGCCAAATCAAATCCTAAAATCAATTATTATATTGATATGGATAAATATGAAAAATGGTGTAACAATTTTTTCCAACGTTCACAGAATAATAAATTTATCAATCCAGGCGCTTTTTTTAATTATCTTAAGCTGATTTTATTTATTCAAGAAAACCCGTCGTTATTTGAATGATATACAAACCACAACATATTATTTCAAAATTTTCTGGTGAGTTGCAACTGCTGATTCTGCTTTCACAACAAAATTTAAGTAATGTAGAAACAGAGAAAATTGAAACATTGGAAAGATTGGTGAACTGGGAATTATTTTTTGAATTAGCCCAAAAACACCGGTTAATTTCGCACGTTGTAAAAAACTTAAGACACCTTTCAAATTATACAAAACCGGAAATAAAAAAGCAACTTAAAGACACACAAAAGGAGCTTTCACAAAAGGCTTTGCTTTATAGTAAATACTTAATACAAATTAACAAAAATCTTAAAGAAAATAATATACCCCATACATTTTTTAAAGGCCCGTTATTGTCACTGGAGCTATATAATGATATCGGTTTTAGAGATTACCGCGATATTGATTTGATGGTTCCTTTAAGCCATATTGAAAATGCAAAAAACATTATTCAGGATTTAGGATTTATAATGTTTGCACCCAAAATAAATTTGAGTACCAGACAAAAAAAAACAAATTACACCATTAGCCACCATTACCATTTGAAAATACCTGGCTCACCAATAGACATTGAATTACATTGGAATTTAACCAATCCGAAGGCTTATTTTCCGCTGCAAACAGAAAAAATAATTACAAATTCGGTGTTAATTGAAATAGCTCAACATAAAATACCTTACATCTCAAAACCGGACAATATTGCCTTTTTGGCAGCACATGGCGCTATTCATCAATGGTACAGGCTTTTCTGGTTAAAAGATTTTTCAGAAATTATCAGGCAAAGTACCAAACATGAAATACAAGCAGCCTGGGAAATTTTAAAAAAACAAAAACTTGAAAAAACTTTTACTCAAGCCTGTTTACTTGCAAATCTGTTATACCAAAGCCCTGTCCCTAAGTGGATTGATATAGGCCAAATTAATTTTACCGGTTCAAGTATTAAACACTGTATCAAGTCAATATCAAACAAAGATTTAAGACAACAAGGGATTCTGGGTAAAATAAAATTTGTACTTTACCGGTTAAAGCTTAAACCTGATATTAATTATTATTTTAGTTTGATATTCAGGTTACGGACCCATTATACCGACTGGGAGGTAATGCCATTGCCAAATGCCTTATTTTTTCTATATTATTTTTTACGTCCATTTATATTAATCTACAAACTTCTCTACAAAAAATAGATATCAAATTTCAAATTCCATTTAATTATTATTTCATTCGAATATATTTTAGTTAAATAATTGTTTTTATTTCCTTCGGTCATGAGAACGCTAGCGCTTAGTTCTGCGATTTACAACTTTAAATTTCAATAATCTTTTTTGTTGCCGTAGTCTCCCGCTTAAGCTTCCCACAAATCTCTCCGGCGAACCTTCATGCAATAACTTTCAAACAAGTAATTATTTATTGCCTTCGGCGAGCTCGTTAACTCGGTTCATGTTCTTTTGAGTTTGTGCCAGTTTAATTTTTTATTCTTAAGCATGAATGTTTCATTCAAAAAATTAGTGGTTTTGATAAATTTTATGTTATTTTATTTTTTGAAAAGGATTATCAACCTTTTTTAAGGCTATGGATATCAATACCACTTTTTGGTTTTTCGAAAGGATTAAAGAAGACAACCTGTGCATGTTGTACAGTGGTAATTTTAGCGATGAAATTACCAATAAGCTTATTGAATTAAGCGAGTACAACATTAATAATATTGATGCACTTTCTAAAATGAAGAAAAAAGCATCGTTTTTAATGGCCGAATGTTTCCAAAACATTGTCCGACATGGTGAAAAATTTAAAGAAGTTCCCAGCGATGGGTTTTTCCTTACCAAAAACTGGGGTGGCATTTATTATATCACATCAGGGAATCTTATTGAAAAGCGAAAAATTGGAGATCTAAAAAATCAGCTCGAAAAAGTTAATAGCCTTAGCAAAGAGGAGCTAAAATTATTGTACCGTGAAGTTCTTGAGAACAGTGAAATTTCTGATAAAGGGGGCGCAGGTTTGGGTTTGATTGAAATGGCCAGAAAATCAGGCCAAAAACTCGATTATCTTTTCGAAAACAAAAACAGTAAATTTTCATATTTTTACAATCAAATCATGTTAAAGTCTGATGTTGATGATTTAAACAACATCAAAAGCGACTTCCCTCTAACAGACTCAATCAGCTACCACAAAAAAATGGTGGAAGAAAATATAATGCTAATACATAAAGGAGACTTTTCACAAGACTCTATTTTCCCGGTATTAAAAATTATAGAAGAGAACCTGCGAAAAGAGTTTAATGACTCTACCCAAAAAAAGAAAATTTTTCATATCCTGGTAGAACTATTGCAAAATATTAGCAGACACTGCCTTAAAGTTAATGATAAAAAAGAGGGTATCTTTTTACTTGGTAATAGCGAGTCAAACTTTGTTATTAATACTGGTAATCTTATCGAAAATAAAAACATAAAAAAATTCAGAAAAATACTCGATGAAATCAACAGCTTAAACCGAAAAGAATTAAAAAACCTATATCTTAGCAAGCTTAGAGACCGAAACCTTCCTACTAATGGTGGTGCGGGCATTGGCCTTATTGACATTGCAAGGAGAATTATTTCGCCGCTAAACTATCATTTTCATCAAATTGATGATGAAAAATCATTTTTCACACTTAATGTAATTGCTTAATTATGCTTCAAACATTTGAATCAGCAGAAACACGCGACAAACCTTATATTATTTTTGACCCACAGAATAACCGTTTTGAGATTAAAGGAAACTCATTGCCCGAAGACACAACTTTATTTTACAAACCAGTAATTGAATGGATTATTGAGTATGCAAAAAATCCCAATAAAAAGACTCATTTAATTTGCAACCTCGATTATTTCAACTCTTCATCGGCAAAAATGCTATATGAATTATTTATTGAACTTGAAAAAATCAAAGATTCTGGAAATGAAGTGAAAGTAACCTGGTATTTTGATCCTGAAGATCACTTAATTGAAGAAAAAGGATTAGAGTTTCAATCCATCCTCGAAATTCCTTTCAGTGTTGTTGAAAAAAACAGCTGATTCTAAATTTTTTTATTGATACGATACAAAAAATCTTTTTCGAATAAAGCAAACCAATCCGGCAGGAATGGCACAAATTACAGTACTAACAGGTGTAAATGTACAATGCGCTTTATATCCAAGCATGCATACTTTACTTGCTTGCTCGGCTGGAATTAATGTAGAGATTGTAAATAATGTAAAAAATATGGTTAAACTCATTAAAAACCAATATCCACGTTTACGAATTTTTGTCGATTTCATTCGAATATATTTTAGCTAGACAATTGTTTTTATTTCCTTCGGTCATGAGAACGCTAGCGCTTAGTTCTGCGATTTACAACTTCAAATTTCAATAATCTTTTTTTTGTTGCCGGTGTCTCCCGCTTAAGCTTCCCACAAATTCCTCCGGCGAACATCCATAATAATCATGCTCGTGTGTGTGAACTCTATTCACATGGAAGTTTCATTTTCTAAAATTTTCACTAAAATAGGATTTTTCATCGAAACATTAATTAATTGAATTTCATTTTTGTATTACTCAACAGTATATTTTAATTTTAAAAAATGAATAGCCCAGATAATCATATCAAACTTGCTGAAATTATTTATCAGGATCAATACCTGTTAGTGTGTAATAAACCTCCCAATTTACCGGTACACAAAAATGATTTTATGCCACATGATGCTCCTTATTTAACAAAACAAATCGGGCAATTACTAAATAAAAGTGTGTATAATGTTCATCGTTTAGACTCAAAAACTTCAGGATTAATTGTGTTGGCCTTTTCTCCGGAAATTGCTAAGAATCTAACTTTACAGTTTGAACACAAAGAAGTTGAAAAAACTTACTATGCCCTGGTTAAGGGCAATCCCGAATCAGGAACTTTCAATGAAGATGTTTTAATTAAAAAACGTGGTAAAAAGAAACCAGCAATTACGCATTTTAAAACGCTCGAATCGATTAAAACCAATATTTGTTATAAAGAATTTGAAAATATCAATTTAAGTTTGGTAGAAATTAAACCGGAAACCGGCAGATGGCATCAAATCAGACAACATTTTGCCATGCATCGGTTTGATATTTTAGGCGACACCCATCATGGAGACTGGACGCTTAACAGAATCATTACAGAAAAGACTGGAATAAAACGGCTGTTTTTACATGCCGGCAAGTTAACTTTTACGCATCCTGTATCGCAACAAAAAATTAGTTTCGATGCTACAATCCCTGATGGTTTTCAAAAAGTTTTGCAGGAATTTAAACTGATTAATTAATCCTTTCAGTTGTGAAAATGTTTATAAAATTTTTGAATACGTCAGGTTAAAATTTAGTATTTAAAACTTCTTTAACCCTGCCTACCTCGCCGGTAGTTAATCTTACTTTTATTCCATGCGGGTGCTTTGCCGACTTTGTAAGAATATCCTGAACAGCCCCTTGAGTTAATTTTCCTGTTCTTTGGTCTTTTTTAAGCACAATGGATACTTCTAATCCGGGTTTTATATTATATCTTAATGTTCCGTTCATTACTTTTCTTCTTTAAAAAATACCTGGTAGTAATTCATTCTGGTTTTTTCATCGTACCCTTTTGTAATATATTCACGATTGCCATGAACATAAATGTGAAAATTTTTATCCAGTTTGATTACGCTTTTATAAACTCTTGAGTTCTTTTTTACTGCACTACCTGATATTGGAAATTCATCGGATATTTGTACTTCATTTTCAGACTCATAAATTTTTTTGTATTTATTAAAGCTTTCAATCAGGTTTTTATCCTCAAAAACTTTTTCGGAGAAATCTTCAAGCTGGAAATTATCGGTTTCTTTAAAAAATTTTTTCGATTTATTGATTAAGTCAACCTGATCGGCTTTTTCTACTTCATATTCAGCGGGCAACTCTTTAACAACAAAATCTTTATACATTTTCATCACATTTTCGGTGTGATAATATTCATCTTCTCTTTGCCTGATTTTTAAAAAATCGTCGATCCAATAACGGGCATCTTCGCCTTTACTTAATTTATCAACGGTAGCAACTACGTATCCTTTTTCTTGTTCTGTATTTAAAATCAAACAACCTTTATCGAGTTTTTTAATGTCAATACCCTGATCACTTTCAATGGTAAAATTATTTTCGGTAGGATAAACCTTTAAAAACGTTTCACGTGTCTCCGACTTAAACAATCCTATGGCATCCATTGGTTCGTTATTAAACTCAATATCTTGAAAATAAACAGTATAAAACTCTCCTCCTTTTATGTTTGGATGAATAGATTTTTCGTAAAGATGCTTAGCTAAATTTACAGATTGTTCTAAAATCTGCGTTGAATCATCAAAAATTTTAGAAACGTAATGATAAACTTCGTTTAAATTCATATCCGACTCATGATAAAATTGAAAATACTCTTCGGATTTAAAAGGTATTAAAAAATAAGTAGATAATAATGCTTTAATCTCATCATCAACTTTTAAAATCTCCTTAGAGTAGCGAATATTTTCATTGTTATTCTTATTTCCCACTTTATGCACAACAATCTTTTGTATAGTTGCATCAGAAATTACTAACATGGCTTTATTGGTTTTAGAAAGTGTAAAGATATGTTATTAAAAACAAATATCCCCGGGCAACCACACCCGGGGATATTCTAAATTACAATTCAATAAATTGAAAAATAATCTGCTACAAAGATACTCAATAATATTTAATAACGGTTTGCAAGTAAACTATCGTGCGGGATTGCGCCGCGTTTCAATATCCACCGTTGAACAACTTTACTAAGATAATATTTTGTCAGCAAACCACCAAAACCCGCATGTAGTTTGACTTGCTATTATAAATTGTAGGGCGTGATATTAAGCAATATTCAAGTCTGCATTATCAAATTCAATTGAGAACTTAATTTTTGCTTTCAAAGCATTAAAGACTTTCATAATTGTCGAAAACCTAACATCTTTTGTGTTATTCTCAATCTTAGAAATTTGAGCTTTCTTAACACCAATCAGTTTACCTAATTCTTCTTGAGTTAGGTGTCTTTCTAATCTGGTTTTCTTTATCATTTCTCCAAGCAAATCAAGTTTCAATTCGAATTCAAATTGTTCTCTTTCTTCACTTCCTGCTTTTCCAACAATTTCATCAGTTATCTCGTCTAATGAATATTGCTTTAATTCTTCTTTTTCTTTATTTGTTTTCATTGTCAAAATACTTTTTCATTATCAATTTAGCTTTTTCAATATCCGCTTTAGGTGTTTTCTTGGTTTTCTTAATGAATCCATGAGCACAAATAACCAAGGTTTCCTGCTTATTCGACTTATCCCAAAACGCTAAGAGCCTGTAGTAATTCTTGTTGTACTTTGTTCTAAATTCCCAGATTTCATCTGTCAATTTCTTGAATAATTCTGGGTCAACTGTTACTTGAGCTTTTCTCATATTGAAAACTATCTTTGAACTTGCCTTTTTATCTAAGCTTTTCAAAAACTGTCTTACAGTCTCAAGAATTACTATTTCAAATTTCTTCACAATTACAATAATTTTACATTTACAAATATAGAAAAAAGTTTCTTAAAAAGGAAACTCTGTCAAGTGTTTTTTTCACGCCCTATTATTTATAACTTATTTATAAGCAACTTTTTATTTTTAACCACTGTCATTATTTTGACTGATTCAAAACTAGTTAAACCTACTATGTTTTTATTGCTGAATTTATTCTGATAAAAAATAAAATGCATCAGTAAAAAATTTTTCCCGTCTTTTTTACGACTAAATCTCAATTAAAATATTTTATGATACTTAACTACATAAAAACAGCTAAACGTTATTTGATAAGAGACAAATTATACTCAGCAATTAATATTATGGGATTAGCACTGGGAATTGCAAGTTGTATAATCTGTTACCTCCATATTAACTATGAGCTGAGCTACGATCAATTTCACAGCAAAAAAGATCAGATTTACCGGGTGGTTAAAGGTGATTTAAAAACAGGAGAATATTGGGCTTCAATGTCTGCCCCGGTTCCTCCGAAATTAAAAAAAGAATTTCCTGAAGTAAAGGAATATGCACGAATAGGGAAATTTAGCTGGGATCCTAAAACAATGGTTCAATACAATAATCAATCTTTTTATGTAGATTATTTTTTGTTGGCAGACCCGGCTTTTTTCAAAATTTTTGATTTCAAATTTATCGAAGGTAATCCGGAAACAGCACTTTCATCAATAAATTCAGTGGTTATAACACAATCAAATGCTAAAAAATATTTTGGAGAAAAAAATCCCATAGGAAAAGTAATAAATGTTGATGGGAAATTCGATTATCAGATATCGGGTGTCATCGAAGACCCTCCCTTTAACTCTCATCTGGATTTTGATTTTTTAATCTCGTTTGAAAACTTATCTTCGTTATATGGTGACTGGGCTTTACAATCCTGGAATGCTTTTAACTATTATACCTATATTTTAGTTGATGAGAAGGCTAATATAGATTTTCTACAAAAGAAAATTAAGGCACTACATTTTACTTTAGATAATGAAAAAGAAATTTCTTTTGAAGATGTTAGTTTACAGCCCCTATCAGACATCCATTTTAAACAAAATCGTGGAAACCAGAAACCTGCATATAATATAAATTATATATACATTTTTATCGCTATAGCTATTGCAGTATTAATCATTGCATCGATAAATTTTATAAATCTTACCACTGCTAAATCAGAACAAAGAATTAAAGAAACCGGCGTTAGAAAAACCATTGGCGCTTCGCGGTGGCAATTAATTGTACAATATATAACCGAATCTGTTGTAACAACATTTTTTGCTTTATTAGTAGCATTAATGATGCTACACCTGCTTATCCCTTACATTAATCAAGTACTCGAAAATAAAATTGCTATTGATTATGGGAATCCAAAATTTCTGTTCTCATTAATCTCCATTACCATTGCAATTGGTGTATTATCGGGAAGTTACATAGCTTTTTATATCACTTCTTTTTCCCCTGTTAAAGTTTTAAAAGGTAAAATAAAAGTGAATTCACGGGATATCAATTTACGAAAAGTTTTATTAATCTTTCAATTTGGAATATCATCGTTATTAATCATTTGTAGTATCTTTATTGTACGTCAGTTAAATTTGATTCATAACCAGGATATTGGCATACAAAAAGAAAATGTTTTAACCATTTCGGTTTATGGTAAAGGAGGCCAAAACAAAATCAATTTATTTAAACACGAAGTAGAAAAGTTACCAAATGTTATGAGTGCAGCTGCTTCGTCTTTTGTCCCTGGATATCCAAATTTTAATCAAACAGTGTGGTGGGAAGGCCAGGAAAAAAGTGTGTCAATGTATTTAATTCCGTGTGATATAGATTTTATTCATACCATGAAATTAGAGCTGACAGAAGGCAGTATGGATGAAATCAAAAATATTTCTGAAGGTGAATACACTTATATAGTAAACCAGGTTGCTCTGGAATATATGGGTTGGCAAAATGGTTATATGAAACAATTTAGCGCTTATGGGAAAGATAATGCTAAAACCATTGCCGGAGTAGTAAAAGATTTCAATTACCGTTCGCTACATTTTAACATTGAACCTTTGGCTTTAATTGTTAAAAACGGTGGCAGGCACGACCAAATATCTATTCGTATTGCTGCAGGGAAATACAAAGAAGCAATCTCTGAAATAAAGCAAAAATTTCATGAAATAATGCCCAATATTCCTTTCGAATACAATTTTTTAGACGATCGATTTGATCAATTATATAAATCTGAACTCAGAGCAGGAAAAATAATAAGTTTATTAACCATTATTTCTATCCTTATTGCGTTGTTTGGAGTTTATGGACTAGCCTCATTTGCTATAAAAGAGCGAACCAAAGAAATTGCCATACGGAAAGTATTCGGTATAAACAGGCAAAGCCTTGTAAGATTGCTAACCAAAGATTTAATGTTACTATTAATTATTGGAAATTTAATTGCGTGGCCGGCAGCCAGGTATTTAATGAAAAACTGGTTAGAAAATTTTAGTTATAAAACACCGCTCAATTTGGGCATTTTTATTACCGCAACCATTATTGTACTTACTATTGTATTTTTTACTATTGGATTAAAAGCTTTCAGGTCGGCCAAAGTAAATGTTGCTTCGGAGTTGCGATATGAATAATTTTTCCAAAGTTTTAAACTTTGGAAAAGTTATTAGAGTTGTATCTCGATTTTATAATTTAAAGGTTTCTTTTACCCGTATTCCTTTTTCTGTTTGATGAACTGTAGCACACTCATTAAATAAATCGTGTTGAAAAAACAGAGTATAATCATTCTCCACGGCTTCCTTTAAAAAAGCTTCTTTCTCTTTGAGCATATCCATGGGATACACATCATAAGCCATATTCCAAACCAATGAAATATGAGCTGTTGACGGAATTAAATCGGCCATGAAAACATAGGTTTTTTCTCTGGTGTGAATAAACGGAATAATTTGCCCAACCGTATGCCCATTGTATAAACGCAATTCTATCCCGGGATATAACTCGGTGTTTTGATCAATAAATTTTAACTGCCCGCTTTCCTGCATGGGTATTAAATTCTCTTTCAGAAAAGCCGCTGCTTCCTGTTTGTTTGGGTTCATTGCCCACTCCCATTGCTGTTTGCTAACCCAATAGGTTGCATTTTTAAAAACCATTTCAAATCCCGAACGGTCGGAATTATATTTTACGCCACCACCACAATGATCAGTATGCAGATGCGTTAAAATCATATCGGTAACATCATCAAAAGTATAACCATGCTTTTTTAGTGCGCCTTCCAGTCCATCACCTCCATTTAAATGAACATGACTAAAGAATTTTTCATCCTGTTTATCGCCGTATCCGTTATCAATTAAAATAACACGGCTGCCGGTATCGATTAAAAGGGATCGCAATGCCCAGTTACAAAGGTTGTTTTCGTCGGCAGGATATTTTTTTTGCCATAATAACTTTGGAACCACCCCAAACATGGCTCCACCATCAATTTTAAAGTTTGTAATATATATAGGATATAATTTCATATCAAATATTGTTTTAAAAATTTCTTTTTATCTTCACAAATTAACTAAAATACAAATATAAGAAATGAAACGAACATAAATTTTTATCATTTATATTTACACTAAGAATGAAAAAAATTTATGTGAGTTCCTGCCTGCAGGCTGTAATGCCTTACGGCAGGCAAGCCTGAATGTATTCAAATTTTTTGAATATTCAGAAAACAAAAAATTTTAAACAGATGAATGTTCATTTTATAGCCATTGGCGGAAGTGCTATGCATAATTTAGCCATAACTCTATGTAAAAAAGGATACCAGGTAACCGGTTCTGATGATGAGATTTTTGAACCATCGCGAAGCAGGCTTGAAAAATACAACATCTTACCCAAAGAAATTGGATGGAATGCAGATAATATATCAAAAAAATTGGATGCTGTAATTCTTGGCATGCATGCACGAAATGACAATCCGGAACTTATAAAAGCCCGGGAACTAAACCTAAAGATCTATTCTTACCCCGAATATTTATACGAACAAACCAAAGATAAAATCCGGGTAGTAGTTGGTGGCAGCCACGGTAAAACAACCATTACATCAATGATTATGCATGTTTTGAAATTTAATCACAAAAAATTCGATTATATGGTTGGCGCCCAAATAGAAGGATTTGATACCATGGTAAGTTTAAGCGAAGATGCCCCCATTGCCGTTTTCGAAGGTGATGAATATCTTTCATCTCCCATTGACCCAAGGCCTAAATTTCATTTATATAAACCACATATTGCTGTTGTAAGCGGAATTGCATGGGACCACATCAATGTATTTCCCACTTTCGAAGAGTATTCGAAACAATTTAGCCGGTTTATTGACTTAATTGAACCAAACGGTTCTCTTTATTATTTCCAAAAAGACCCTGTATTAAATCAAATTGTTGCAATATCATCTAACCCAAAACAAAAAACACCCTACACAACCCATCCATATGAGATTAAAAATGGACAAACCTATTTGACAGATAAAACAAAGAAAATTCCTGTACAAATATTTGGTGAACATAATCTACAAAACATTAGC
>JBKHIH010000053.1:0-25512 GCA_046538755.1 Thiohalospira sp. | reverse complement strand
AGGTTATTTCTGAACTTTGTGATAGTCTGGGTTGTTCTATAAGATAATCTTCACATCCCATGAGTACTGCAGAAATAACAAATACTATAAATATAATTTTTTTCATTTCTTTTAATTTTTAAGATTTAAAAGGAAAGTTCTATTCCGCCAACAAAAGTTTTTGTCATTGGATATACACCATAGCCCATTCCAGTTACACCACGCTCGGGATCCCAAAAATCAACATCGTGGAATGTATAAAGATTCAAGGCTCTTGCATATATTTTTAAATTAGATACTTTTATCATATCACTAAATTTCTTAGGTAGAGTATAAGATAGTGTTATATCCTTAATACGGCAATAACTTCCATCTTCTATCCAGCGATCACTGGAAAAACTAGATGAATTAGTTGTGTTTCCAGCAATTGGTTTTGGATCAACACCAGTATCTCCTGGTTCTTTCCAATAATTTAAAGCGCTCACCTTTTGGTTCATCGACATTTGATTTCCATCACTACTTATATAGCGATTTTCAATAATTAACACATCGTTGCCTTGTTTATATTCAAGAAAAACGGACAGATTAAATCCTTTCCAGTTAACTGAGGTATTAAAACCTCCTGTAAATTTAGGTTCAGGAGTACCTGCATAAATCCATGCTGCGTCATTATAATTATTGGTTATGGTTCCGTCTTCCATTCTCCATAATGCTTCACCATTCGAAGGATTAACTCCATAATAATCTTTCAAATAAAAAGTTAGGAATTCTCTACCAACAACATGACGAAGTCGTGAATCATCAGAATATGCCATCTCTTCAACATCTGCCAAATTCAACACTTCGGATTTATTATAAGCAATGTTAAAGCCAGCAGTCCATATTAAATCATTCTGTTTAACAATATCTCCATTTAACTGTAACTCAACACCATCGTTTTGAAGTGAACCAATATTCATGAAGTTTGAAGAAAAACCAGAAGTTTGTGGAACTTGTTTATCCAGAAGCATATCTTCGGTTTTTCTGTTATAAACATCAATGTTACCATTTATTCTACCATTTAAGAAACCAAAATCTAAACCAACATTCCATGTTTTATTTAACTCCCATGAAAGCATTGGATTTGCTGGTGAACTTGGTAACATTCCGGTAGCTCCATTGTAAGCTGTTGATCCATAAACACCATAAGCTTGATAAGCAGCAATATTATTATTTCCGTTCACACCATAACTGGCACGAAGTTTAAGAATATCAAGAAAATCAAATCCGTCCATAAAGTTTTCTTTATGAATATTCCATGAACCACCAACTGACCAGAAGGTACCCCACTGATTCTCTTCTCCAAATAAAGAGCTTCCATCTTCACGAATAGATGCTTGTAAATAATATTTACCATTATAGTTATAATCTAATATACCAAAGAAAGATTGCATGGTACGAGTATTATAGCTATAATCACCTTCATCACTATCAGCAGTTGATGTATTTGGGTAAGGTATTTGAGGATCTACTCCAGGTGAATAAATATAATAAGAATTATATGTTCTTCTCATAGCTTCCTGACCTGCTAACACACGTACCATATGATCATCATTAAAAACATCATCATAAGTAATGGTATTCGATGTAGTAAGCTGAATATATTGTGATGTAGCTGATTGAAGTGTACCATCTGTTGCACTATAGTCAGCTTCAGGGCTCCAGTAACGACGACCTTCACCAAAAGTTGTTTCGATCGCATTATTTGATTTAACTTCAACCTTCTCAATAGGCTTCCAGGAAAGGAAATAAGTACCTAAAGCACGATACTGTTTTTCCCACTGATCATCATATAATGCAGTAGCCCTTGGGTTTGTATTAGAATTTTCAGGAATACTAAGGTTATGAGAACCATCCTCGGTATAAGCCAGTGTCCATGGTTGAATGGTCAAGCCAGCAAAAGCAGGATTTACATAATACAAACTTTGCATAGCCACGTCATTAGATTCTGTATAAGCCATGTTAAAGCGTGCTCCACTTTTTAATTTATCTGTTAAATTATAATCAGCATTTACACGCACAGAAATTTTTTCAAAATCAATACCGTAAAATACTCCTTGATTATCATGATAAGCTAAGGAAGTGTAATATGTACCTTTATCATTTCCTCCGGATGCACTAATTCTATACTCTTGCATTTTACCCATACGTGTAAAATGATCCATCCAGTTTGTTTGAGGTCCTTCCAATAAAGTCATCGGGCGATAATAAGATCCAGCCGGATCATCAGGGTCATGGCCTGCATTATAAATCGCATCCCTTTGATAACTAAGAAGTTCTTGGCCGTTCATTGTAGCAAAATCATTATCATTAGCTAATGTTGAATAACCAAATTTACCGCTTACCTGAAAATCGGCCTGACCGGCTTTACCGCTTTTGGTTGTAACCAGAATTACACCATTGGCAGCACGCGAACCATAAACTGAGGCTGCAGCAGCATCTTTCAATACTGTAATGGATTCAATGTCGTTAGGGTTTATGGCAGACATTGCATTACCTGTATTGGTGAAATAAGATTGATCACCTTCCATAACAGGAATTCCATCAACAACCCAAAGTGGTTCATTTCCTGCATTGATAGAGGATGTACCACGAATACGAATTTCAGAACTTGCACCAGGCTGACCTGTAGAAGATGTAATTTGAACACCTGCTAATTTACCAGAAAGCATCTTATCAACAGATGTAACTGGAGCGTCAGCCATTGTTTCACTTGAAACCTCAGAAAGAGATCCAGTTTTTGCTTCACGCTTTACAGTACCATAGGCTACAACAACAACCTCGTCCATAGCAAGGATTTCAGCTTCCATGACAACATCAATTTCAGTTCTTCCTGCAATTGGTTGTTCCTGTGCTTTCATACCAACAGCACTAAAGACTAAAGTTTCAGCACCGCTTGGGACATTCAATGAGTATTTACCATCAATGTCAGTAGAAGTACCAATTGTAGAATTGTTTTTTACTACAACTGATACACCAGGGATTGGTGAACCATCTTCAGCACTGGTTACCGTTCCGGTTATTCTTGACGTTTGAGCCTGAACTACAGAAAAGCTCATGAATAACAAACTTGCAAGAATAATTCTAAGTTTTTTCATAGATAAAAATTTTAGGTTCATAAATAGTTATAAAAATTATTCATAGTGCTAATATAAATAATTATATAAAATAAACAATAAGATATTTTTGAAAAATATTATAAAAAAAACATTTTCTATAAAAATTGAACTTAAATTTCATAAATTTATTAGAAGAAATTTAATTTTAGCCAAATACTTTTCTTTAAAGTTGATTTCAAAATAAAAAATATTATTAAAGATGTAAAAAAAAGAGGCTGTTGGATTAACAGCCTCTTAAAATAATGTTTTTATAGTTTAATATTTTACTTCAATTTCGATGTATGAGTCTTCAATAACACCCTGAGGTTTAACAACATCAATAATCTTGAAAATTCCATAAGAATAATCTCCACCACTTCTGTTGGTTCTAAAGATAAATACATCATCAACGGCTACATCATCATCGTTTGTTATCGCTCCTGAGAAATCAGTAGCTTCTATTAAATTAATATCGGCATCTTTATAGTCATCTTCGGTTGCCACAACAAATTCAGCATTTTGATTGGCAATAAAACCAAGAGAATAACCACCTGTAAATTCAGCATAATCGATTTCTATATCGGCAGAATCTCCAGCTTCAGTTACATCAACTTCTCTCATCAGTATAAGGTCATAAGCCATATCAGATGTCATATCCAACATAAAGGTTTCCTTATTCGCATAAGAATATCTTTCAACAATCATAGAAACTTCACTTGTTGTTGATTTTGTACCGGCCTCGCCAGTAACCATAAAATATACAGTATCACCAATTGCATAATCAGAGCCTACAACTAATATACTATCATTAGCATTGTAGGTACCTGTTACATCTGTTGGATCATTACTATTAACTTTTGTCTGAATTGTAACATCAGTTACACTAGCAGCAACCGGCTCGATGTTAAATTTAACATAAACTTCAGTATCGTTTTGATACAAATTATCGGGTGCAACAATAGTTATAGGATCTTCAACTTCAACTGTATAATTGTAAACAGGTTCTTTATCAGTATTGGCAATAAAAGTAAGCGTTGCAGCATCTTCTATTGCAGAGATTCCTAATGCTTCCGCAGTTGCAGTATAAGTTCCGGCACCTTCAGTTAAGCTAACTGTACCTAAAGGGCTGCCACCTAAATTAACGTCAAGTTCAGTACAAGATTCATTTGTAGCTGTAATATTGAACGCAACCTCATTGTCTAGCGCTGTAAGCCCATCAGATGTAATTTGCACACCGGCTGCACCTGTATAAGGATACAAATCTTCATCCTCGCTACAACCTACAGCAAAAATCAAGGCTAATAATGCTATATTTAATAAAATGTTTCTCATAATTTTAAAATTTTAATTTTTATAATATATAAATATTAATTTCCCATCCACCATAATTCGGTATCTTGTTCGTCTCCACCCATTCTGGCTTTAGCTGCATTAACATTTTCTTCGTTAACACTATACTCGTTTAATAAATACTTATTACGGGCAGGTAAATCATCTAATCCACCAATAGGTTTAAATACATACTCAGTAGTAACATCTCCATCAGGTGTTGGGTATGTATAATCATATGGTTCATTGGGTTTTATCAGAGTATTTGGATAGCCTGTTCTGCGGTATTCGCTCCATGCTTCCATAGGTTGCATATATAAAGCAATATATTTTTGCATCATAACATTTTCCTCATTAGCTCCAGGAAGTGCTTCAATATAGGCATCAATAGCAGCTTGGGGTACACCCCAATTCTCCATAGATGCTTGAACACCTTTTTCATACCAATCCTGATCCCATCCATTAACCTCACTCATGATAAAACAAACTTCAGCATATTCCATATAATATTCAGTTTTATCGGCAGCGAGAACTGCATCTCCAGGTAATGATTCATATTTGAAAGAGTTAACAATACTATTGTTCTCAACCAATGGAATTCCAACTTTATCACCATACTCATTATCGGCAACGTAAATATCTAATCGTGGATCTACCATACCGAAAGGTCCTCTTTTACCTTGTAATAATTCTACAAATGAAGCAGAAGGCGCAAAGTCTGTACGGTTATCAACATAAAATGCACGATACATTGGAGCACCATTAACAGCGTTGGCTTCATATTCTACACCAGGATTATCGGCATTTGATTCAAAAACACCTTGAGCAATAGCATCATTAATATGTGCTTCAGCACCGGAATACACTTCTTTAATTCTATTTGCAATTCTTAAACGTAAAGAATTAGCAAATTTTTTCCATTTTACAGCATCGCCATCATAAAAATTATCACCATCAATCATTTTTTCATCTTCAATAATTGATGCTTGAGCATCTTCTAATTCTTCAAGCATATCAATATAAATATCTTCTTGAGATGCATAGGCTGGCTGATCAATGGGCTCATCGCTTTTTAGCATATTAGCCTGAAAATCAGGGTTGTCACCACCATATGAATAATATGGGATATCGCCCCAAAGTTCTGTTGCAGTATGGAATATATATACTAACATAATCCTGGCAGCTGCAATCTGATTTTCATTTGGACCAAATTTTGCTGCATCGTCTTTAGTCTCATCATCTGTATTATAATTGATAAGATCAACAAGGTCTTGGGCTATAGTATAAGTATCATTCCAAGATGCTTGGTTCACAGTTTCTCGATATTGAAAACGATCTTCTTCAGTATAATTTACCTGATTCCAATATTGAACCCATAGTAATGACATACGTCCTGAAAACCATTCGTCTCTGGTTATGTCCATATATCTTTTCTGAACCCGATTCATAATGCCATAAGTAGGAGCTACTTCTGGTTCGTTCGGATTGCTTATGTAGTCAACTTCGCATGAGAATAGCAAAATTCCTACTAAAACAATTGTTAAATATCTAAATGTCTTCATATTATTTAAAATTTTTATATTTATAAATTAACTTGAAGGTTAAACCCAAAAGAACGTGTAGCAGGTATAATACCACCTTCAAGACCTTGAATATTACCTGAACCTCCTACAACAGTTTCTGGATCAATTCCTTTATTATCTAATCCCCAAACTGCTAAATTACGTCCATATATAGCTACTCGAACTGATTCAACGTAATCAACAAGTTTTGGCAAAGTGTAAGCTAAAGTAACTTCACGTAATTTTATATAAGAAGCATCAAATACACTAGTTGCACTTGGTGTTCCGAAACCATGATAAAAATTGGTAGCATAATTATAGGCACTAATTGGAATATTATTCTCAGATGTATTTGTCACTGAAACGTTACCGTCAGCATCAATATTAACATCACCATTTACTCCGTCTAAAATAAGGCCATCTTCTCGGATAGTATTTCCATTAGAAGTAGGATAAACTGTTGCTTCCATCATACCTGAATACATTCCCCACATATTAGTTAATGAATAATAAACACCACCTTGAGAAATATCTATTAATGCACTTAAATCAAAGTTTTTATATCTGAATGCATTTCTTATACCGGCAGTATAATCGGGTAAAACAGAACCTACTGAAGATAATTCACCTGTTGTAGCATAAAATCCATCACTACCAATTACTTTATTACCATTATCATCATAAATATAATCATATGCATATAACTCTTGGAATGTAGCTCCTTCAACCGAGCTAACATTAGCACCACCAAAAGGAGCATTTGCTAACTGTATTTTATCAAGCCCTTCCGGAAGATCTAATACTTCGTTTTTATTCTTTGCGAAGTTGATGTTAATATCCCAGGAAAAATCATTTGTATATACAGGTGTACCATAAACCATTAACTCAATACCTGTATTGTTAATTGTACCTGCATTAATAACCTGAGTTGTAAAACCAGAAGAACCACTTACTTCGATAGGAACAATTTGGTTTTCAGTATCTCTGTTATAATAACTAAAATCTAGTCCTAAACGGTTATCAAAAAATGCTCCTTCTAAACCAAACTCGATTTCATAAGTTTGTTCTGGTTTAAGATTTTGATTTTTTAATTGAGTAGAATTTGTGAACTGTGGATTTCCATTAAATGGATCTCCAAAAATCCAGGTATTTACTACATCATATGGATCTGTACCATTACCAGTTTCTCCATAGTTAGCACGTAATTTTAAATTCTCTAACCAAGCATAATCTAAAAGCTCAGAAACAATAAAACTTGCAGAAACAGATGAATAACCATATGAATTATTATCCGTTGGAAGAGATGAATCAAAGTCCATACGATAGGAACCATCTAAGTAAAATAAGCTTTTGTATCCAATACTAGCTGAAAGGAACCAGCTATTTACTACTTTTTCGCGTAAGAACTGATCTAATAATGGAGCATTAACTGAATTATTAAGGTTGTATAATCCCGCAACAACTAATCCTCCGTTTGTTTGACCGCTAAAACGAGTATAATCTTCGACACGCTTATTAGCACCAAGCATAGCTAAAACGTCAAAATCATCAATCTGTTTATTGAAATTAAGTTTACCTTCAATATTTGTTTCAGTGGCTTGTCTGGTCCACGAATAAAAACCTGATGAAGCTTGTGATCCTACAGCAGATCTTTCTCGTTGGTTAAATGTATAAGTATCAAAATATACTGTACCAACTGCATTTAAATAATCTGTGAAATTAGCTTTAACAGATGTTTTACCATACAATCTATTTCTGTCATCATCCTGATAATTTTCGTAAGCAGTCCAATAAGGGTTATCGGAATATTGTGGTGTTGGATTTGTAAATGACATACGATTCCAGGTTCTTTGTGTTCCATCAGGATTTTTATAATTTTCTAATCTATTAAAATCAAGCTGACGTTGACCCCACTGGAAGAATTTTTGTGATTGAGAATTATCTCCATATCCAAATTGTGGACGACCTTTAGTATATGTATTGATATAATTAATGTTAGAATTAATTTCAATAAAATTATCAAATAGTTTGGCAATACCATTTAAACTCAAGGTATTTTTATCTTGTGAAGAATTTGGTACTGTACCTGTCATACTTGAATTAGTATATCCAACTCTAATAGAAGAATTTTCTGCATTACTAATAATATTTATAGAGTTTTGATAAGTAACACCTGTTTCATAAAATGCATCAACATCATTTGCAGGAGCAACCCATGGACCAGTTTCCGGAGTAGATGTAATTCCTTGCTCATAATCATAAACACCCCACCAATGAAGAACCTCAAGATCTTCATCGTATTTTGGGCCCCAACTTTCATCTACTGCGTAATCAACAGTTAGATAAGTATTTCCATCAATAGTTTCTTCTCCGAAACCATGACCTCCACCATATTCTCTTTGTAATTCTGGCAGGATTGACAACTGTTCAAAATTAATACCACTATTTACTTCAACATTAAAAGATTTTTTACCAACTTTACCAGATTTTGTAGTAATCATTATAACACCATTTTGACCTCTACTACCATAAAGTGCAGAAGCGGCACTACCTTTAAGCACTTCAATACTTTCAATATCATGTGGGTTAAGGTCATTACTCATAGAACCATAATCATAACCTCCGCCACCAACCTGTGTAGTATAGTCGTTGAAGTTTTCATTGCTAATAGGAATTCCATCTACAACAAATAATGGTTGGTTAGTTTGGCTAAATGAACTGGCACCCCGAATTAAAATGTTTTTTGATCCGGAAAAATTTTGACCTGATATTGAAAGACCAGCTACTTTTCCAGAAAGAGAAGAAATGGGACTTAGATCATTTGTAGCCGTTATACTTTCTTTGTCAACTCCTTGAGATGAATATCCTAAAGACTTCTTTTCTCTGGAAATACCAAGAGCTGTTACAATTACCTCGTCCATTTCAAGAACTTCAGCTTCGAGAGCAACATCAATAACCGAGCGGCCGGAAATAGCCTCTTCCTGTGTTTTCATACCAACAAAGCTGAAAACTAATACTTCAGCACTTTCTGGTACAGTTAATGAGTATTTACCATCCATGTCTGTAGTTGTACCAATTGTAGTATTATCTTTAACCACAACTGACACTCCCGGAATAGGTTGACCGTCTTCAGCGTCGGTAACCGTCCCCGTAATTTGCACCTGTGCTGTAGCTTGAAATCCAACAAACAGCAAGAATGCAAGAAAAATTGTTAATTTTTTCATAGATAAAATTTTTAGGTTCATAATTAAATTTTGGTTAAATTATTCCGCACTAAAGTAAAAAAAATATAATTGAAAACAAAAAATCACCTACTAAATAATTATAAGTGTTTGTCAATAAAATTAAATATTACAGCAATATTTAAATTATTTTACTTAACTATCCAACTCTAAACATACTGAATTACAACCCTGTAAAAGTCAAAACGAGCATACAATAACCTGCATGCTCGTTTATAACTTACGGTTAATATTAAATTTTATTTTCAACAATTGTTAATATCTCTTTTTCTAATTTTTCAGTTTTCTGTTCTATTTCTTTGGCCTTTTTACTAACGTCATGTATAAAGTCTTTATCATCGAGGCCTGATGCATTAATTTTAACATTTAAATGTGCTCCTTTTACACAAGACCTAATTGCCAAGGCGCCAACTCCTGCATCTGAAACAGAGTTTGGATTGCCAATTTCAGCCATGGCTTTAACCACTTCTAACGATTTGTGGGCTACTTCCATTACTCTGAATGGCACCATAATGGCATTTTTAGTTGCATCTTCTATTGCCTGTTTCCTTATGGTTTTTTCTTTATCTGTTTTCTTTGGTAGTCCAAAGGCATCCATAATTTTATTGAAAGCATCGGTATCTTCGTCAACCAGTTTTAATAATTCTTCCTGGTATTGCATTCCTTTTTCAGCCCAGTTTGAAAATTCTTCCCACCGGTCGTCCCAACCTCTTTTATGAGAGGATAAATTAGCCACCATGGTTCCTAAAGCAACACCCATAGCACCCATATAGGCTGATACAGACCCGCCTCCAGGAGCAGGGGATTCAGATGCTGTTTCATCGGCAAAACCGGTTACGGTTAGATCAACCAGTTTCTTTTTCTTTTGATCTGCAGCCATTTTGTATTCAATGATTTTTTCTTCGGGCTTAAATTCATACAAATCATCCAAACCAAGCGATTTAACTGCAATTTTAATAATCTCTTTTTCAGGGATACCTACCGAACGATTTTGTTTCCGTAAAAAATATTTTCCAGCATCAAGCATGGCTTGTAAAGGGACTAACCCAACCAGCTCAGAACCAGTAACTCTAATTCCCCGTTCATCAGCTCTTTTACATACCTCATCGAAAGCTTCGTGTACCGAAGTGATAGAAATATTTGTTAGATTCATGGATATTTGAGCAATACCATACTCATCAATAAACCAGCCAATAGCTTTTACAGCTTTTAAGGTACCAGGAATCCAAACTTTATTTCCTTTTTCGTCCAGTACAGGTTTACCTGTAAGTTTACCTCCCTCGCGTTTAACTCGCCCTTTTTCTCTAACATCAAAGGCTATTGCATTGGCTCTTCGTGTAGAAGTAGTATTTAGATTAATATTATACGCTACTAAAAAATCTCTTGCACCTACTGCTGTAGCACCAGATTTCGCATTAAATTCAGCAGGCCCGAAATCGGGTTTCCATTCGGGTTTGCTTAATTTCTCTTTTAATCCTTCGTATTCGCCTGCTCGGCAATTGGCAAGGTTTTTACGAACATCTTTGAAAGCAGCATTTTCGTAACAATATATAGGTATATTCAATTCTTCGCCAATTCGTTTGGCTAGTTTGCGTGCGTACTCAACAGTTTCGTCCATACTAATACCTGCAACAGGAACCAAAGGACAAACATCGGTAGCACCAAATCGTGGATGCGCTCCTTTATGTTGACGCATATCGATCAGCTCGGAAGCTTTTTTTACAGCCAAGAAAGCTGCTTCGCAAACTTCATCGGGCGTACCCACAAAAGTAACTACTGTGCGGTTGGTAGCTTTCCCAGGGTCAACATCCAAAAGGCTGACTCCTTCGACAGATTCAATTTCGTTAGTTATTTGTTTGATGATTTCCATATCGTTCCCTTCGCTGAAGTTGGGAACACATTCGATTAGTTGTTTCATATTTATTTTGTTTTTATATTAAATTTATCTGAGATTAAAATCAAACATACAAATTAAGCGTTTATTAAATTTAACCACAAAGCATGCGTTAAGTTCATCACTAAAGCACACAAAGTTTTACATATTTACATAAATACCCTAATTTAATTATTGAATTTTACCATTTAATATTACTTTATCGATTAAATGACTTGTATATGCATATGGCATAAATTCATAACCCGGAATTTTTTTTGTTATAAAGATATTTGCTTTTTTCCCTTTTGTAATGCTTCCCATTTCATCATTAACACCCAAGGCATATGCACCATTAATGGTTGTGGCATTAATTACTTCTTCGGGAAGCATTCTGAGTTTAATTGTACCAAGCGACATAATAAATTTCATGTTGCCCGATGGAGATGATCCAGGATTGTAATCCGATGCCAATGCTATAGGTAAACCTGCATCAATCATCTTTCGAACAGGAGGGTCGATCATTCCAAGAAAAAAAGCTGCACCCGGCAATAAAGTAGGCATAGTTTCAGAATTTTTAAGCGCTTTTATTTCGTCATCACCGGTAAATTCAAGGTGGTCTACTGAAAGCGCGTCGTATTTAACACCTACCTGTATTCCGCCGGAGTAATCTAATTCATTGGCATGAATTTTAGGGCGTAAACCATATTTTAGCCCTGCCATAAGAATACGGTCGGTTTGTTCAACGGTAAAGAAACCTTTATCGCAAAACACATCAATATAATCGGCAAGTTCTTCGTTTGCAACTTGCGGAATCATTTCATTGATAACCAAATCTACATATTCATCTTGTTTCCCTTTATATTCAGCAGGAATAGCATGAGCTCCCAAAAAAGTTGATTTTATAGTTATAGGTGTTGTTTCTTTTAACCGTTTAATCACCCGCAGCATCTTCAACTCATCTTCAACGGTTAATCCATATCCGCTTTTTATTTCTACAGCACCGGTTCCAAATCCAATAATTTCATTGATCCGTTCTAATGATTGTTCGTATAATGAATCTTCGGATGTATTGTGCAAAAGTTTCGCTGAATTTAAAATGCCACCCCCACGTTTGGCAATTTCTTCGTAAGATAAACCACGGATTTTATCACTATACTCAATCTCACGGCTACCTGCATAAACCAGGTGTGTATGCGAATCGCAAAAGGAAGGGAATACTAAGCGCCCGTCAGCATCAATGGTTTCGCCATCAAAATTAATAATATTTAACGCATCCATTTTGCCAAAATCGGTGATTTTATCCTCTTCAATCAATAAATAAGCATCATTGATGCAATTTAAATTTTGCATTTCTTTTCCTGCAACATATTTTACCGTATCATCCAAAATGTTTACTAATGATTTTATATTTTTTATTAGCAGCTTCATACCTCATATTTTATTGATTAAACAGCTACGAAATTACAAAAATCATCGGTATAACCAGAAAAAATTTTCTGATGTATAAACATTATTCTATTTTTACAGCTTTATTTTTAATGTAGAATTTTCAGAAAATATAGTTATGAAGAAGAAAAGAACCATTCCACACACTTATGTTATTGTATTTTTTATTATTGTTTTTTCAGCAGTTGCAACCTGGTTTGTTCCGGGTGGTGAGTTTGAGAGAGAAACCATTGCTTTAAAAGACGGAACAGAGCGAGAAGTAATTGTAAAAGATTCTTTTCATTATACTGAAAATCAGCCACAAACCTGGGAGATTTTTTCAGCCTTCTTTAAAGGATTTGTAGATAAAGCTGATATCATTGTTTTTATATTAATGATTGGTGGTGCTTTTTGGATCATGAATGAAAGCAAAGCCATTGATGTTGGAATTTTTACATTTTTAAGAAAAACTGAAAAAATTGAGCATCTTAAGCTTTTCAAGTTCCTTGGCATTAATAATGTAATCATTGTTTTAATAATGCTTATGTTTTCAATATTTGGAGCAGTATTTGGAATGAGCGAAGAAACCATTGCATTCATCATTATTTTTGTTCCATTAGCTATTTCTATGGGTTATGACTCTATTGTTGGTGTTAGCATGTGTTTTGTAGCGGCCGGGTTAGGTTTTGCCGGAGCACTTCTCAATCCGTTTACTATTGGAATTGCACAAGGATTATCTGGAATTCCTTTGTTTACCGGAATAGAATACAGGCTTTTTGCCTGGGTTGTTATTAATATTATAGGTATTGCATTTATATTAAGGTATGCAAACAAAATAAAAAAATATCCTAAACTCTCGCCTGTATATGATGATGATAATAAAAACTGGAGAAAAAGAGACCATATAGACCCTGCTCAATTAAAATATTACACCCCGGCTTCTGCATGGGTTACTTATGTTATTATATCAACAATTCTGGTAGTAGTATCATTTTTTCATTTTAAAACCACGCTAACCATTGGTAACTCATCAACTACACAGCCTATTATTCCTATTTTAACTGGTTTATTTGTTTTATTGGGCCCATTGATGTTAAAAAAATCGGTTCACTTCTTTATTTTAAATCTTCTGCTATTTACAATTCTGTTTTTAGTGATTGGTGTGATGGGCTATGCCTGGTATGTGATGGAAATTGCAACCCTGTTTTTTGGTATGGGGCTGGCAGCCGGAATAGCAAGTAATAAATCGGCAAATAAAATTACCGCTTTATTTATTGAAGGGGCCAAAGATATTTCCTCTGCAGCACTTGTTGTAGGATTAGCCGGAGGTATTATAATCGTATTACAAGAAGGAAAAATTATTGATACCTTATTATATTCAGTATCACAATCGATGCAAACTGTTGGAAAGTTCGGCTCTATAAGTATCATGTATCTAATCCAAACATTTATCAATATAATTATTCCGTCTGGAAGCGCTAAAGCAGCTTTAACCATGCCTATTATGGCTCCTTTTTCTGATTTAATCGGCATTTCCCGACAAGCAACGGTTATGGCTTTCCAGCTAGGTGACGGATTTACAAATATGATAACACCCACATCAGGCGTTTTAATTGGTGTGCTGGGAGTTGCTAAAATTCCTTATGAAAAATGGGTGAAATGGATTACTCCTTTTATGATTATTTTAATTATCTTAGGATTGTTATTACTTATACCAACGGTTACGATGGATTTAAGTGGGTTTTAGACTGTATTTAATATTTAATGATTTATGATTTATGATCAAATATCTAAGATTAACGGTTGATGAGTACTATTAAATAACATAAATTATTTTACTATGCAGAGAACTATTCTATTATCCTTTTTGCTGGTATTTTTGGGCACATTTTCTTTATCATCAAATGATACCCTAACAACAAGTAAAAATAAAGAAGAAAAAATAAAAGACGGATGGACTTTTGGTGCTGTACCTGTAGTTGCCTACGACTCGGATTTAGGTTTTAAATATGGCGGACTGGTAAATTTTTATAATTATGGAAAACCTTCCACTTATCCTGAATATCAGCAATCCATTTATGTTGAAATTTCACGTACTACAAAGGGTAGTGGAATTAATCAGCTTTTTTTCGATTCGGAACATATATTTCCTAACCGGCCTATAAGAATTACGTCAGACCTTAGCTACCTTACCGAACAAGCGCTTGACTTTTACGGCTTTAACGGATATGAATCTGCATACTTTATGGATTTTGAAGATGATGAAAGTGATGATTATATCTCACGAATGTATTACCGTTACGAAAGAAAATTATTGCGATTTACTGCAGATTTTCAAGGACAATTACTGGGAGATAATCTAAGGTGGCTCATTGGATTTGCACATTTTAATCACAAACTGGGGAGCGTGGATATTGATAAGTTAAACGAAGGAAAAAGTGGCAATGACCTTTTACCCGATACTGCAAGCCTATACGATAAATACGTAAATTGGGGTATAATACCTGCTAATGAAGCCGATGGAGGTGTAATTAATTATTTAAAATTAGGTACCATATATGATACAAGAGATAATGAAGCCAATCCAATGAAAGGGTTATGGTCTGAAGTAGTTTTTGTTACTGCACCAAAACTACTTGATAATAACGAAAATACATTTACTAAATTATCACTGATTCACAGGCAATATTTTACACTTATTCCTTCAAGATTATCGTTTGCATACAGGGTAGCTTTCCAGGGAACAGTTCAGGGAAATCCGCCTTTTTATTATCAGCCATATCTAATTAGTTCATTCTCCCCTTCTGTATTAACCGAAGGGCTTGGTGGTGCAAAATCATTACGCGGCATAAGACGCGACAGAATTGTTGGTGAAGATATTATATACGGTAATTTTGAATTTAGATGGAAATTCTGGAAAGGTGTAATTAAAAATCAAAATTTTTATTTAGCGCTCAGTAGTTTCCTCGATGCAGGCAAAGTAACAAAACCAATAAAGATAGATAAAAGCCTTATTCCTGCCTCAGAAGATTTATCACGTTACTTTGACGAAAGCTCAGATAAAATTCATACAAGTTCCGGCATAGGCCTTCATGTTGTTTTGAATGAAAACTTCATTGTTGCATTTGATTATGGAATCGCATTTGATCAACGTGATGGAGATAGTGGGTTGTATATTGGAATGAACTTTTTATTTTAATAGAACACAAATTCAATCAATTGAATACACCGATGATACTGAACTTCGCAGATTTCTTTTATCATTATAATAGTAATTAGCAACAGTGGGCAATTTACCTGTCGTAGGCAAGCGGCAGTAGGCAGTATAAAATCACACACCAATAATCCAATTTACATATTTACTATTCTACAAAACTTAAGAATCTGTTATTTCAGATTAATTTCAAAACTTCGGCAACAAAAAAGCCCAGGTAATTGCCAATGGCATAACCAATAATTCCTACAGTTAACCCTGAAATAATTATTTCTTTATTTTTAATGGCTCCGGCAATAACTGGAACAAATGGAGGTGAACAAATCAGGGCTGTAGATGTGATCATCACTGTATCAGTATCTATTTTAAAAATCCTGGAAATAATTACATGCAAAAACAGTGCTCCAAAAATCACAAAAGAGATATAACCTAAAAGCTCAGGTGCTGTACCATTAAATTTTTTAATATCAGCCATTGAAGCAATAACTACACTAAATATAAGGATTAAATACATGCCTAAATCAAATGTTTTGGCAATTTTATTGATTTTAGGAATAAATGAACTTATGATTCCCAAAGTAGTAATTGTAAGAATAACTACTACCATTTGCGAGTTTCCAGGAACAAAAAATGATAGTCCGCCGGCAATACCAAAAATTATAACCGAAACACCTAAAGCAACCAGTAACGGCAATCTGTATTTTTTATGCCAAAATCCCCAATAGTTATTAAAAGATAAATCTTTATCTGAATCTTGTTTAATTTGATATAAATTTTTGTACTTAGGCAAAATATACCAAAAAACTTTTTGCCCGATGGTTAACAGAAACAACAGATAAATTGCAGAAATTAACATATCAAATGTATGCGTTATAATAAATACCTCGGGGTCAACATTCAAAATCATTTTAATGGAAGCCAAATTGGGAGTGCCACCGGAATATAAACCAACAAGCAACCCTCCTATTTTCCATAATTCATCAATTTCTCCATTAAAGAGAAAGTAGCCTGCAAAAACTACAATTACTAAACTTATTAAAGCAATAATCATAGACAACATCGTTTTCCCGGCAATGGTAACCCATGCTTTAATATTGGCAGAAAATAATAAAAGCGGAATTGCCAATGGAATAGTAATTGTTGTTATTAGATTCTGAACCTGTTCTGCATTTTCGGGCAATACTCCGATATTTCCCAAAATAAGGCCTGTGGCATATGCAAGTAATACAGCACCAATTTTATTAAGCACTGAAAACTTATTACATAAATACAATATAATAACAGGAGAAATAATATAAAACAGAGCGAGTAGAATAGCTGCCATATTTCCAGTTTATAATTATTAACCCGGAAAACTACGAGTTTATCCTAAAAAAACAAAATAGAAATTTAGGTTCGTAATAAAAAAACCGGTAAAAAAAAGATTACCGGTTTAAAATATATAAGAAAACTACTATCAATATACTTTAAAAGCGATGCGTAACATCTCTGAATTCACAACATTCATCGAGATTTTTGCTATAAACCGCCATTGCTCTTCTACTCATACCCATGCTTGAGAATCCACCATCATGGAAAATATTTTGCATTGTAATTTTTTTAGTAAGATCAGAAAACATGGTAATACAAAAATCCGCACACTCATCGGCAGAAGCATTACCTAATGGAGACATGCGGTCTGAAAAATCAACCAAATCATTAAATCCCATCACACCCTGCCCTGCTGTAGTTGGTGTTGGCGATTGAGAAATGGTGTTGATCCTGATATTTTTTTCTCTACCATAAATATATCCAAAACTACGGGCAATAGATTCAAGTAAAGCTTTTGCATCAGCCATATCGTTGTACCCATAAAGTGTTCGTTGTGCAGCAACGTATGAAAGCGCTAATACTGATCCCCAGTTATTTAAAGCATCTTTTTGTCGTGAAACCTGCAAAATCTTATGAAAAGATAATGCCGAAACATCAAGTGTTTTTAAAAAATAATCGTAATTCAAGTTATCATAGGTAATGCCTTTTCTTACGTTAGGCGACATTCCGATTGAATGTAAAATAAAATCAAATTTTCCGCCGAAATGCTCCATTGTTTTATCAAGCAAATGCTCGATATCTTCAATTTTTGTTGCATCAGCTGGGATAACAATCGTGTTACACGCTTCAGCCAGTTTTTCAGTATCGCCTAACCGCATTGCAAAAGGTGCATTGGTTAAAACTATTTCAGCACCTTCTTCATAAGCCCTTTCAGCTACTTTCCATGCAATAGATTGATTGTTTAAAGCTCCAAAAACTAAGCCTCTTTTACCTTTTAATAAATTAAATGCCATGTTAATTTAGTTTTCGTTATTACAACTTTACAGACAATAAACAATTGGTATTGTTCAATACCTGCAGAATAAAATATTTTAACTGCCAAGTAGTACTTTGGCATTCTCAATAGCTGCATCGGTAAGTTCTTTACCACTTAGCATTTTAGCTATTTCGTTAACCCGCTCATCTTTATCGAGGAGTTTTATATATGTATTGGTTGTTTGATGATTATCTTTTTTATATACCAAATAATGAAAATCTGCTTTACTGGCAATCTGAGGCAAATGGGTAATATTAATAACCTGCATCCTTGCAGACATTTGTTTAATGATAATTCCCATTTTATCGGCTATTTCACCAGAAGTACCAGCATCAATTTCATCAAAAATAATGGTGGGAAGCGTTTTATTTTCAACCAATATTGATTTTAAACTAAGCATTAAACGGGAAATTTCTCCACCGGATGCCACTTTTTCAATCTCTTCGGGCATAACATTTTTATTAGCCGAAAACATAAATTTAATGATCTCATTACCCGTAGGTAAAAACTCGTCAACTGGAATCTGTTTAATTTTAAAAGCTGCATTGGGCATCCCAAGCATTACCAGTGTCCGTGTAATTTTTTGCTCCAGATCGGGAATAATTTGTTTCCTGTTTTCCGAAATTTGCCGGGCTAGTAGAGTTAATTCATTCTTTTTTAATTCTAATTGCTTCTTAAGTTCATCAGTTTTAAAATCGTATGAATTTATATTTTCAATTTGTGTTTCTAAATCAGTTTTAATTTGCAATAATTCGCCTATAGTAGCAACTTTATGCTTTTGTTGCAAACCATAGATATGATCCAAACGTTCGCGAATAAATTCTATCCTTTCAGGGTCATATTCTATTGATTCGTTTATCTGTTCTATTTCATTGCTTATATCTTGTAGCTCGATATAAGCAGACTCTAGTCTTTCGGTTAAATCCTGACTTTCTTTTAAATATTTTGATATGGTGCTTAAAGCATTTTTGGCTTCCTTCAGGTTTAAAATTATAGACAACTCTTCTTCATTTAACAACTGGTAACTTTTCGATAAATTGAGTTTTATTTCCTCGGCATGATTTAATTTTTCCAGTTCTTCTTCCAGCTCTTCCTGCTCTCCATCATTTAGTTTTAATGCCTCAAGTTGATTATATTGAAATTGCAGATAATCAATATCTGATTTTGCTTTTTCTGCATTGTTAATTAAACGGTTGTATTCCGATTTTACATGATGGTATTCTTCATACTTTTCATAATATTGATGAATCAAAGCATCATGTCCGGCATAAGAATCGACCAGAGCCATTTGAAAATTTTCGTCACCAAGTAATAAACTTTCGTGCTGCGAATGAATATCAACCAGGTGAGTACTTAAATCTTTCAAAATGCTCAAATTAACAGGAGTATCATTAATAAAAGCCCTGGATTTTCCATTGTCAGCAATTTCTCTTCTTATAATAGTTAAATCGTCGTAATCCAGGTCGTTTTCATCAAAAAAGGATTTTAAACGGTAGGGTTTTATATTAAATTTAGCTTCGACGAAACATTTGCCTGTTTTATCTTTTAAAACAGACGTATCGGCTCTTTGCCCTAAAATTAAAGACAAAGCTCCCATTAAAATAGATTTCCCTGCACCGGTTTCGCCTGTAATAATATTTAACCCTTTGTTAAAATCTATCGTTAACTCGTTTATTAATGCGTAATTATGAACATTTAAAGATTGAAGCATAAGCTATCTTTAGATTATTTTTTTCTATTACAAACTTACTAAAAAAAGATTTTGATTATTTTAAAAAAACTAATTTACCCGACAAAAAAAAATAAAATATGCTTTGATTCGATAAATTATTGTTGTTTAATTTTTTGGTATTTATCGCTTCGAGTAGGATCGATTTCAGCAAGAATATTATAAACTCTATCGGCTTCGGACATAAACGATTCGGAAAAAACATTTACGAATTCTTCTGATTTTGCACTCATCAGTAAATCAAAAATAAATAGGTATGGATCGGGTTTTTGACGATATACTTTTTGAAGCAGTTGCAAACTCTCAGCAATTTCGGCTCTACCCTGAGCCTCTTTAGAGCTCATCACATCCAAACCTAAACGGTGATATCGGTAAATAAATTCGCGCAATGGACGATACTGGTCGTTTAATAAATTTTCTACCATCCAATACCTGTTTTTTCGGTTTTCAAAGGCTTTCCATCCTTTATCTGGTGAGTTTTGTGCATTACTCACAATTTGCTCTGCCTTCTGAAAAAATTCTGTTCCACCATACAAAGAAAAAGAATCGTAGTCTAAACCTATTATAATATAGGCATAATATGCCAGCATTGATGTAAGATTCGAACGATGTTCGTTTATACTAAATTCAAGCGGCTCAAACTCAACATACCGGAACCGGCAGTCATCATCTTTAAAATTTAATATAGTAGTATTATAGGAAGTATTATAAACCGGGCGCCGGCTCTGAACCTGAATACTCCCGCTAAATTCATCGCCACTATGATCGGTAAGATTAATCATAATGTTACATTCTATTCTTTCCTCATTCGTAAACACATGATTAGTCCATGCCTGATTATTCATAAATTCATAAATTGCCGTTTGTAAGGTTTGAAAAACCTGCTTGTTGGTACCTTGAATTTGCGATGAATTAACCTGAATATTACAACGCAGTTCCTGAGCCATAGTTATCAATGGAAAAATAATAACAGCAATTGTAAAAATTATTTTTTTAATCATAAAAAGAATCTGAATTTTAAAAAATGCTTATCAGCTTATTCACAATATCAACGGCAACTTCTTCTTTTGATTTTAATTCAAAGTTTTCCACCTTGCCTGCTTTATCAATAATTGAAATTTTATTCGTATTAAAACCAAATCCGGCGCCTTTATCTTTTAATGAATTTAAAACGATAAAGTCCAGGTTTTTATTATTAATTTTTTGGATTGCATTTTTCAATTCATCATCTGTTTCCAAAGCAAATCCAACAATTAACTGATTTTTCTTTTTTATTTTTCCCAAATGAGCAGCAATATCTCTATTAGGTTCGAGGGTTATGGTAAATTGATCATTTTTTCTTTTAACTTTTTGATCAAATTGTAGAGATGGTTTATAATCTGCTACAGCAGCCGACATAATGGCTGCATCACAATTTGCAAAATGTTCTGTAGCAGCATTAAACATTTCATCTGCAGTTTGAACATCAATTCTTTTAATCAATGGATTGTTTATTTCTAATGAGGTTGGCCCGGTAACCAAAATAACTTTGGCACCTTGATCAGCCAATTCGTTAGCTAAAGCATAACCCATCTTGCCTGAGCTGTAATTACCAATAAAGCGAACAGGATCAATAGGTTCGTAGGTTGGCCCGGCAGTAACAAGTATCTTTTTATTTTTTAGTTTTTTTTTTGATGAAAAAAAATCAATCACTTTTTGCGTAATGAATTCAGGCTCTTCCATACGCCCTTTACCCAACAAACCGCTTGCCAGTTCACCAGTTCCGGGTTCAATAATAATATTTCCGTACGATTTTAAAATTTCGATATTTTTTAAATTGGCTGTATGCTGATACATATCCAGGTCCATTGCAGGAGCCACCATAACCGGGCATTTTGCAGAAAGGTATGTTGTAAGTAATAAATTATCGGCAATTCCATGGGCCATTTTACCCATTGTGTTAGCTGTTGCCGGAGCAATTAAATAAAGGTCCGACCATGCGCCCAAATCAACATGGCTGTTCCATTGTCCATTTTCAGGATCGAAAAAATCAACTAAAATAGGGTTTTTGGAAAGTGTGGCAAGTGTTAAAGGAGTAATAAATTCTTTTGCCAGCGGGGTCATTACAATTTTTACATTTGCACCTTCTTTCACAAGTAACCTAACAAGAAAAGCAGCCTTATAGGCCGCTATACTTCCTGTAATTCCCAATAAAATATTGTTATCTTTTAGCTTCATGAGCTAAATCTTTGGTTATGACTCTGTTTCTTCAGATTCAGGTTTACGGAAATAAATCTGATCGTCAAGATACTCTTGCATAGCAATCAACGTTGGTTTAGGCAAACGCTCATAAAAACGGGAAATTTCAATTTGCTCCCTATTCTCAAATACTTCTTCCAGGTTATCTGTGTAAGAAGCAAATTCTTCGAGTTTTCTGTTCAATTCTTCTTTAATTTCGCTCGAAATCTGATTTGCTCTTTTAGATACAATCACTACCGTTTCGTAAATATTCCCTGTTGCTTTATCAACATCGTTTAAGTTACGTGTAACAGTAGTAGCCGGAGCTTTTGTTTTTTTATAATCCATTCTTTTTGATTATTAATTTTTTAATTGTGATTGTGATTGATTAAAAATACTAACCGCCTCTTTATAATGGTCACTATCGGGAAACTCACCAACAAATGAGTAGTATTCATCTACGGTTGATTGATATCTTTCAGTCTGTTTATCATAAATACTATTTTCGGCTAAAAGAAATCTTGATTTTAAGATTAAAAACATCACTTCTTCTCTGTATTGTGAATCAGGATATTTATCCAAACAATTATTTAATGCAACAACAGCAGCCTTATAGTCTCCTAAATCGTAATACAATTTTGCATTATTAAATGATTTTTCAATCAGTTTATTTCTAAGTTCTTCAACATACTCCACACACTCATCTATTTTTTCACTGTTTGGATATCTCGACATGTATAACCCAAACAATGAAATAGCCTGGTATGTATTATTTTGGTCTAAGCTTGGCCTGGGTGATAACAGATAATTACAATAAGCATTCATATATTCAGCTTCTTCAACAAATTTACTGTTGCCAAAAGACTTTCTAAACTCGTCAAAATAATATGCTGCCAACAGATAGTTCTTTTGATGATAGTTACAATAGGCGCTATAAAAATATACTGTATCCGCCTGCTTTGTTCCTCTAAGAACAGGTTTAAGCTGTTCAAATAATCCGTCAGCTCTCATATAATCCTCATCGGCATAATATTCAAGCGCTTTCTGGTATTTTAACTTGTAATCACGGCTTTTTAGCAACTTCTCATATTTACAGGAAGTTACAGCAATCAACATTAATATGAATACGGGTATTAACTTTCTCATTTTTCTAAACATTTTGCAAATGTACAATTTTAGTTTAAAATGCTAAAATTTAATGTATGTAAACGAATAAAAAATTTAATTTATTTTTACAATTTGCTAATTTTTTAAAAAAACGTACTTTTGTGGCTAAATAAAAATAACCAAAAAATATAAAAAAGTGGATATTTTCGATAAAATACAAAAAAGTATGGGCCCTTTGGGCCAATATATGGAAGAGGCACATGGATATTTTACTTTTCCAAAACTGGAAGGAGACATTCATCCAAAAATGAAATTTCGCGGAAAAGAAGTTTTAACCTGGAGTTTAAACAACTATATTGGTTTAGCCAATCACCCGGAAGTTAGAAAAGCGGATGCTGAAGCTGCAAAAGAATATGGCTTAGCTTATCCGATGGGTGCAAGAATGATGTCTGGACAAACCAGCAAACATGAAGAACTTGAAAACAAATTAGCAGAATTTGTAGGAAAGGATGATGCTTACCTGCTTAACTTTGGTTACCAGGGAATGGTTTCGATTATTGATACTTTGGTTAGTAGAAAAGATGTTATTGTATACGACTCAGAATCGCATGCTTGCATTATGGATGGTATTTTTCTTCATAAAGCCAAAGGTGGAAAAAGCTTTGTTTTTACACACAATGACATGAATAAGTGTCAAAAAATGTTAGATTTTGCCACTAAAAAAGCTGAAGAAACAGGCGGCGGAATTTTATTAATCACCGAAGGTGTTTTCGGAATGGCAGGAGACCTTGGCAAACTAAAAGAAATTGTTGCATTAAAAGAAAAATACAATTTCAGGCTTTTAGTAGACGATGCACACGGTTTTGGAACCATGGGAGCTACCGGAGCTGGTGCCGGCGAACATTTTGGGGTACAAGATGGCATAGATGTATATTTTGCAACTTTTGCCAAAGCAATGGCAGGTATTGGTGCATTTGTTGCATCTACCGAAGAAGTTGTTAATTACTTAAGATATAATATGCGTTCGCAAATCTTTGCAAAATCACTTCCAATGCCATTGGTTATCGGATCATTAAAAAGATTAGAACTTTTAAAAACTGAAAAACAGTTAAGAGAAAAACTCTGGGCAGTAGTTAATGCTCTACAAAAAGGTTTAAAAGATGCCGGATTTAACCTTGGAAAAACTGAATCTCCCGTTACGCCTGTTTATCTATCAGGAAGCGTTCCCGAAGGAACTAATATTACCATGGATTTGAGAGAAAATTATAATGTTTTCTGCTCAATTGTTACTTATCCTGTTATACCAAAAGGTGAATTATTATTAAGGTTAATTCCAACGGCAATGCATACCCTTGAGGATGTTGAATATACCATAAATGCATTTAAAGCTGTCCATAAAAAATTAATTGCCGGAGAATATAAATCTGAAAGCATAGCGAAAGTATAATTTTGGTTTTACTTTAATTAAAAAAGAGCCGCAAACATTAAATTAAGCGGCTCTTTTTTATCATAAATATATATATAAGAGTACTATTTCTGCGATGCTAAAAACCTTTCTGCATCGATTGCTGCCCTGCAACCTGTTCCTGCTGCAGTAACAGCTTGCCTGTAATGTGGGTCCATTACATCGCCACATGCAAATACACCTTCAACATCTGTTTTTGTTGTGTCAGGTTTTGTTTTAATATACCCTACGTCATCTGTTTCTAAATAATCTTTAAAAATATCCGAATTTGGTTTATGGCCTATTGCCAGGAAGAAACCATGGACATCAATTTTTACCTCTTCTCCTTTTCCATTGACTAAAATAACTCCGGTAACTCCACTGCTGTCACCTACAATTTCTTTGGTATTATGCTCAAAAAGAATCTCGATATTTTTGGTATTAAAAACTCTTTCCTGCATTACTTTAGAAGCTCTCATGTGGTCTTTACGGATAATTAAATAAACCTTGTTACAAATTCCTGCTAAATAAGTAGCTTCCTCGGCAGCAGTATCGCCCCCTCCAACAACAGCAACATCTTTACCTTTGTAGAAAAATCCATCGCAGGTAGCACATGCCGAAACACCCTGGCCCTTAAATTTATTTTCGGATTCAATGCCCAAATATTTTGCTGTTGCTCCGGTAGCAATAATTAAAGCTTCTGCCTCGATAATTTTTTTATCATCAATGGTAATTTTAAAAGGACGTTTTGACAGGTCGGCAGCTGTTGCAATACCAAACCGCACATCGGTACCAAAACGCTGCGCTTGCTTTTTAAAATCCTCCATCATTACCGGCCCGGTAACTCCCTCGGGATATCCAGGGTAATTTTCCACATCGTTGGTAGTGGTTAACTGGCCTCCTG
>JBKHIH010000052.1:0-25557 GCA_046538755.1 Thiohalospira sp. | reverse complement strand
AATCTTTTCCCATAATAAGTCAAATTTGTGTCAACTTATTTTAGGACGGGACATAAGTAAACAAAAAAGCGGTTATCGAATGACAACCGCTTTTTTTAGTTTTAAAATTAATTTATTATTCAGAAATTACATCTAATTCAATTTCTACCGTAACTTCTTTATGCAATTTAATTGATGCTTTGTATTTACCTACTTCCTTAATTTGATCTTCGGAAATGGTAATATTTTTACGGTCAATATCAAATCCATCTTCTTTCAGTTTTTCTGCAATTTGAATGGTATTAACTGATCCGAATATTTTACCCGTAGAGCTTGTTTTAGCACCAATAGTAAGGGTTTTATTTTCAAGTTTTTGTGCAATTTCAAGCGCTTGGTTTTTAATTTTTTCTTCTTTATGCGCTCGTTGTCTTTTTATTTCTTCGTGCATTTTTTTTGCCGAAGGGGTTGCTATTACTGCTAGTCCGTTTGGTATTAAGAAGTTTCTTGCGTAACCGTCCTTAACGTTTACGATATCATCTTTGTGGCCAAGCTTATTTACGTCCTCTTTAAGAATAATTTCCATTTGTATTTCCTCCGTTTTATTATTTAAGCATATCTGTTACATAAGGCAGTAGAGCTAAGTGGCGCGCTCTTTTTATTGCTTTAGCAACTTTTCGTTGATACTTTAAAGATGTTCCTGTAATTCTTCTGGGTAAAATTTTACCTTGTTCGTTTACAAATTTTTTCAAGAATTCAGGGTCTTTGTAATCGATATACTTAATTTTATTTTTCTTAAACCGGCAGTATTTTTTCTTTTTAATCTCTACGGTTGGTGGAGTTAAATATCTAATTTCTGATTGATTTTGTGTCATAGCTTATTCCTTCGTCTTTTGTTCTTTTTTACTTCTTTTCTTTTCACTGTATTCAACAGCATACTTATCCATTTTAAATGTTAAAAACCTTATAACACGCTCATCACGGCGATATTCGGTTTCAAGTTTTTGGATAAGGCCTCCTTCAGCTTTAAATTCAATTAAATAATAGAAACCTGTAGATTTCTTTTGAATTGGATAAGCTAACTTTTTTAAGCCCCAATTTTCTTCGTGCACGATTTCGGCACCACCATCTTTTAAAATTTTAATAAATTTTTGAACCGTTTCCTTCATCTGGGCTTCAGACAAAACGGGAGTTGTAATGAAAACGGTTTCGTACTGATTCATCATAATTTATTTATTTTAGTTAAAAATTATTGAGTTGCAAAATTAACATATTTTTTATATCGTACAAAGAAATTGTAAGTAAATGAACATAAAAGTGTTTAAAAAATTAATTAATAAAAAAAGAAAAGTAAAAGTGATCTTTTTATAAAAGTTTTACCTTTGTAGTTTATGTCAACAGAAAATTGATTTATGGAAAATTTTATTGTTTCAGCACGAAAATACAGGCCTTCAACATTTCAATCGGTTGTTGGGCAATCATCAATTACTACTACTTTAAAAAATGCAATAAAAAACAACCATTTGGCACAAGCTTATCTGTTTTGTGGCCCCCGTGGAGTTGGTAAAACAACTTGTGCCCGCATTTTTGCAAAAACCATCAACTGCAAAAATCTTGATGAAAATGTAGAGCCTTGTAATGAATGCGAATCATGTAAAGCTTTTAACGAAAACCGCTCGTATAATATTCACGAACTGGATGCAGCATCCAATAATTCTGTCGAAGATATAAGGCAGTTAATAGAGCAGGTGCGAATACCTCCGCAAGTAGGAAAATATAGTATTTATATAATTGATGAGGTTCATATGTTATCTGCGCAAGCATTTAATGCTTTTTTAAAAACACTTGAAGAACCACCTGCCCATGCAGTTTTTATTTTGGCTACAACCGAAAAACATAAGATTATTCCAACCATTCTTTCCCGATGTCAGATTTTTGATTTTAATCGAATAAAAGTAGATGATACCGTACAATATTTAGAACATATTGCCAAAAATGAGAAGATCGATTACGAAACTGATGCTTTGGATGTTATTGCTCAAAAAGCCGATGGTGCAATGCGTGATGCACTTTCAATTTTTGATCAGGTGGTAAGTTTCTCGGGCAGTAATATTACCTATCAAAATGTTATTGATAATTTAAATGTACTCGATTATGAGTATTACTTTAATCTTACCGATGCATTTTTAAAAAATGAAATATCAAATGCATTGTTGCTATTTAATGAAATTTTAGATAAAGGGTTTGATGCACATCATTTTATAAATGGGTTAAGCGAGCATTTTAGAAGTTTATTGGTTTGTCGCGACAACGCAACTTTACAGCTTTTGGAAGTAGGTGTTAACATTCGCGATAGATATAAACAGCAAACCGCTAGTTGTCAGCCCGATTTTTTGTTTCAGGCGCTTGAAATATCCAATAAATGTGATGTTTCGTATCGATTAAGCCGTAATAAACGATTGCATGTTGAACTAGCAATTATTGAGTTGTGTAATATTACACTCGAAAAAAAAAAGCCTGAACTAAACCAATCCGATTCTGATGATTCGATATTAAAAAAAGGAAATCAGAAAGAGGAAACAGCTACAAAATCTAAAACACAAAAACCGGTTTCAAACCCTGATTTTGCAGAAAGCCAGGGAAAAGTTAATCCTGCTTTAGCTAAATCCCGGGAAATAACCTCGTTTTCGATAAAAAAGAAACTCTCTGAAAATCATAATGCTACCACAATTGAAGTAAAAGCAGAGGGTAAAGAATCGTTTGATGTTGTAGCAGAACCTCCGCCTCAGGTAGATGATTTTACTGAGATAGAATTGATAGAGAAGTGGCATGCATTTTCTAATAACCTGGGAAATAAACCAAGAATATTTAATACACTTACCTCAAAAGACCCCAAACTTGAGGAAAATTATACCGTAAGCTTTGTTATTGATAATAATTTGCAGGAAGAAAAAATTAATGAAATAAAAAATGAATTATTATCTTTTCTAAAGCAAGAACTAAAAAACTCTAAAATTAATTTAAGGCTTATTATTAATGATTTGCAGGACGATTCGAATAAATTATATACCTCTGAGGATAAGTTTAAACATATGATATCTAAAAATGATACATTAAATAAACTTAAACAGGAATTTAATTTAGATTTAGAATAAAACAATTGAGCAATTTTTTTGTATTTAGATTAGCCATTCAAAACATTAAACATTAAAACTTAAAGTTATGCTAACAAAAAAAATTGAGAAAATATTAAACGATCAAATCGAGAAAGAGGGCTACTCTTCTAATTTATATTTAGCTATGGCGTCATGGGCAGATAAAGAAGGTTATGCCGGAATCGCTCAATGGTTATTTGCACAATCCGAAGAAGAACGGATGCATATGATGAAATTTGTAGATTTTATTACCGAAAGAGGCGGACATGCAATAATTCCTGCATTTGAAAAACCACCAGTAGAATTTGAAAGTGTAAATATATTGTTCCATCAAGTACTTGAACATGAAAAATATATAACCGGAACAATTAATGATATTGTAGCATTGGCTATTAAAGAGAATGACTTTGCTACTCATAACTGGATTCAGTGGTTTGTTACTGAGCAAATTGAAGAAGAGTCGTCTGTTCAGACTATTATTGATAAATTAACCATGTTGGGCGATAAAAACATGTATATTTTTGATCGGGATATTATGAGTTTGAGAAATTCAGAATAAAAAAAAGCCCCGACTTTATTGGGGCTTTTTAATAACTTTTCTATAAGTTTATTTTCTTAGCTGAATTTTATTGCTGTAAACTTTATCACCCTCATTAATCCTAACAATATAAACTCCATTATTTAAATGTTCAATATTTATTCTATTATCGTTTTGGCTAATTGTTTTTGTATAAACCTTAGCTCCTGATAAAGAATAAACTTCCACTTCAATCTGATGGTAAATATTATCAGGAATTTCTACTGAAAGATTACCTTTTGTTGGATTTGGATAAATTTTTAAACTTTCAATTTTAAGCTTGTTATTAATACTTGTATAAGTTGCACTCTTTGAAATTATATTCGATTGATAATTATTACCGAAAAGATATGCATCAATATAAAGCTCGAAAGTATTTGAAGAACTAAAATTAACATCAAATGTATTTTCGCCTTCTGAAATATCCGTTGAAACAGATACTAGTTCATTGTCTTTGTAAACTTTAACAGAATCGTAATATTCATTAAATATTGATGATATTCTCAATATATTTTCGTCAGTAACTTTTGTAACTGAAATTTCAGGAGAAAAGTCAGGTTCAATTGTTGCTGGTAAAGATTGATAAGAATCTCCATTAAAATATGAAATAGCTTTTACTTTAAATATATTATCTTCAGTAATTTGTATTGATAATGTATCCAATTCCGAAGAGAAATCAAAAAGGGTATTTTCTAAATTGTTGTTTAAATATATTTCAACAGAATCAGGAGTATTTGTTATATGAACATTTGTTTCTATTGTTTGAAAACCAGAATAATTAGCATTAATTTCTGGTAGGTTCTTTAACTCTTCAATGGAAGCAGTCCAAATACCCCGTCCATGGGTTGCTACAACTACCTGATCATCTTTAATAAACATATCATATACAGAAACTGCAGGGATTTCATAATCTGCTGCATAATGCCATGTACCTCCATTATCATTAGATTCGAATAAACCAATATCCGTTCCAACCCAAATTGTATTGGGATCGTTGGGAAGTACAACCAGAGAATGTGTAACAACATCAGGAAATCCATTGGTGCTTGATTTGCTTCCAACAAATCCTGTAATATCTTCCCATGTTTGGCCTAAGTCCTCAGTTCGCAATACTTTTGGCTCATTGGCAAATGAAAATAAAATATAAGCAGTTGAATCTTCAAACGGATGTGTCGCAATACCACTAATATATCCACTCATATCAGCATCTGTAAACTCATTAACAGGGTTGAATGTTTCTCCCTGATCGGTAGAAACAAAAATTTTCCAGCCGTTGGCTGCAGACATAGCCGCACCAGCCCAGACTATATTTTCATTGGCAATAGAAACTTCTACATTATGTTGGCTCGTTGTATAACCATCTTCTGCATAAATATTCCAACCTTCTGGTAACTCATTTAAAGTCCATGATTGTGCAAAGTTGGTAGATTTATAAATCCCTTTTGAGCCAACTGCATATAAATGATCTGGTGTAAAATGGTGTGACGATAACCTTGAAATAAATGGGCCGTCTCCGTCAGCAATACCATTAGTTCCGTTAAGCCAAACATCTCCACCACTTATTGATCTGTAAAATGCATTATTATAAATACTTCCAATTATTTTATCACCATCTGAGTGGTGCCAGATACATTCAAATCCATCTCCACCCAATTGGAACAAATATTCAGATGAGGATGATGCATCTTCTCCAGTTTGTGATCTCCATGTGCCATTATCCTGCATTCCTCCCATATACTCGTTTGCTCCAGGTTTTTTTGCTGCACCATAAAATTGTGTTGTAATATAATTGTTAGGTAATTGCTCGAGCGTTTCGCCACTATCGAAAGATATACCTAAACCTCCATCATTTGCATTAACAATTAAAAAACTGTCTGCAGCTTCATTAATGGGTATCATCACAAGATTGTGATGGTCGGGATGAATACCAGGAATTTTTGTAGTCCCTAATCCTTCTCCTTGATCATAGCTGTTATTACCTGTAAATTGCTCATAAGCATCTGAAACATTATAAGTAGTCCCTTTTTGTTGTTTAATCGTTCCATATACAACATGAATCTTTGATTCCGGCAGGTAATTTTCATCCCATGTTCCACCTGTAGCCAATGTTGGCCAGAAAAAGTAAATTTGTTTGTACGAATGCCCTGCATCCTGAGCTATTTCGGGAGATGCTGTTTCTGAATATTCAACAGAGTTAATAAATAAATATTCTCTTCCTTTGGTATCATCATTATCATCGAGCGGTTCAAGATCAAATTTACCATCTTCTTCCTGATCTCTGAATGAAACCATTAGCTGTTTATTATTTGTAACATCCCAAACTTCAAAAGGTACTTCAACGTAATCTTCATAAAAATATCCCGATGGTGGTACTCCAGAACCTTCTCCTCCAACGGTAAAACGATGGGCTTTTTGACTCATGCCCGGGCCAAATCGTATTTCTACAGAAACAAAATCTCCATCTTCAATATTTGTTGCGTTGTTATTGGTACCCAACTCCATCCCTCCATCAAGGAAAGCTCCTTCAAAATTAATAAAATCTAAAAACGATGAAGTGTTTATTAAATCAACACGAGTTACGGTTGGATCGCTTTCTTCTATAGTTCCTGGACTAGAAAAATCAACTTTCCATAAATCAACACCACCTAAAAAAGCAATATCTTTATTAAAAGGGTGTGCTTCAATAATATTGTCATATTCTCCCTGTCCCCCAAGATAGTTCATGTTTTCACCATCTTTGTCTTCAAATTTTAACCAGTTTGCACCAGCATCAATGGATCTGTATACATAAGATTCTGTAGAACTAACATTAACAGATGCATATATAATTTCCGGATCTATCGGTGATACAGCTATTTCGTAACGCTGCCCAGCTCCTAATCCATTAGATGATGAATTCCATGCTTGGCCTGCATCCGTTGATTTTATAACTCCCATAGTGTTTTCAGCAGCATATATAATATTAAAATTATCTGGATTAGCAACTATATCTTCTACTCCTTTAGAGCTTGTATAAACTGTATCCCACTCTATTCCTCCGTCAACCGATTTCATAATTCCTTTCTCTGTTGCAGCAATAACAATATTTTCATTATTGGGATCAACAATTAAACGGTTGATATATGCAAAAAAATCATTGTCAGTTGTAGATTCTAATTGAGTCCAGTTTTCACCTTTGTCGGTGGTTTTGAATATTCCATTTCCTTCAAGGTAGGTTCCTCCCGGAAAACTTTCGCCTGTTCCGGCATAAATAACCTGTGTGTTCGAAGCTGCCATAGCTAAAGTATTGGCTGATAAATTTGGAAAATCATCGGTTAAATTATTCCAGTTATGTCCTCCATCAGTTGTTTTCCAAACACCACCTGTGGCTGCTCCCGCAAACCAGGTATTATGGGTTGCATCGTCGGGGTCTACAATCAAACCTCTCGTTCTGCCACCAACATTAGCAGGCCCGCGTTGTGTCCATACCGGAGTAAATTTTGTGCTTTTCTTGTATTTTTTGCTGATTTGTTTTGATTTTTCAAATTCAACAACCCTGTAATTTAAAGGATACTGATTTTCTTCCTGATCAAATTTTGTGGTAATATCCTTAAAATACCTCGTAAACTCATCGGGCTTATCAGCTTTGGATTCTTTTTTTAGCTTTTTTTGTTGAATTTCGTACTCAAAAAATTCTTTGGGAGTAAATGATTCTCCTAATTGCAACTTTTTATTTCCTGTATTGAGGAATACAAGATAACCCGCCATTCCACCAATTACAATAGTTAATAAAAATAAGTAGATTTTTTTCATGATAAAAAAATAATTTTATTTAATAGATTGGTTAAATTCTTTAAGATTTCCGGTTAATAAATTAATAATATGGTATTTTTTATTTGTACCTTCTGGTTTTTCTGTAATACCATAAAAGCGTGTTAATATTAGTTCGTTATTGCTATGCCATTTAATTTTGGCATTACTGAAATTATTATGATATACTATTGATTCATTGATGTTATCGTAAACAAAGAAACGAATATCGCTTACCGGATTTCCTGGATTTTCTATTGTTTGTGATAAATAAAGAATAAAATTTCCCTTTTCATTTGAAATAATAGAAAGAGAATCTTTTTCATTTAAATATTGTTTAATAGCTAATTCAATTGTAGTTTGATCGTTATTTTGCCCATTATTTTTAGTTTGCGTTTGTTGTGTAGTTTTTTTAGACATACACGCCGAAAACAGTACCAAAAATATAAAAAAGCATAAAGTAATAGAGTGTTTTTTCATTTATCGAAGTATTAAATTATTCATTTATTGATGCAAATCTAATCTTTTTATACTTTTATGCAAAAAATTGATATGTAGTTTATTATAAAAAAATACCTGTTTATCTTATTATTGATAAACAATAAACAGTCAATGGGCTGGTTTTAATCTTTTTATATCTTTTTATAAAAATTATAATTTTTTTTTAATGATTATTATTTAGGATAACACAATTAAAGTTTATCTTAAAATGTTAACTTTGTGAATTGAAATAAAACACTAAAAAATACTTGTATAATGGTATTACTTACAAACATTTTAGCCAAATTTTTTGGCAATAAATCAGAAAGGGATATTAGGGAAATTGCTCCAATAATTGAGCAAATTAAAGTTGAATATGAGATTATTCTTCAATTAAGTAATGACGATTTACGTGCAAAGGCGAAGGAGATTCGTAAGGAAATATTAGGCTATATAAATGAAGAAAATTCAAAAGTTTCTAAACTTAAAGCCAAAGCTGAAAGTGATGAAGTTGATGTTTTGGAAAAAGAAGATATCTACGATGAAATTGATAAGATTGAAAAAGTCATTGATCAAAAGCTTGAAGATAAATTGAATGAAGTATTGCCTGTTGTTTTTGCTATTGTAAAAGAAACAGCACGCCGTTTTAAAGAAAATGAATATATTGAAGTTACAGCCAATGATTTTGACCGCAACCTTGGAGCAAAATATGAACATGTAGAGATTAAAGGAGATAAGGCAAGATATTATAACTCGTGGATTGCCGGAGGAAATGAAATTACCTGGGATATGGTTCATTACGATGTTCAGCTTATTGGTGGAATTGTACTGCATCAGGGTAAAATTGCAGAAATGGCTACCGGTGAAGGAAAAACTTTAGTTGCTACGTTGCCGGTTTTTTTAAATGCTATGACTGGCCGCGGAGTACACATAGTTACTGTGAACGATTATTTGGCAAAGCGTGACTCTGAGTGGATGGGCCCCATTTTTGAGTTTCATGGATTGTCTGTCGACTGTATCGATAAACATGAGCCCAATTCCGACTCAAGAAGAAAAGCTTACCTGGCTGATATTACTTATGGTACCAATAATGAATTTGGATTTGATTACCTGAGAGATAATATGGCTATTAATCCGGAAGACCTGGTACAAAGAAAACATAATTATACCATTGTCGATGAGGTTGACTCGGTATTAATTGATGATGCCAGGACACCCTTAATCATCTCCGGGCCCGTTCCTAAAGGTGATATGCAGCTTTTTGACGAGTTAAAACCCAAAGTGGAAACTTTGGTTGATGCACAACGTAAATTGGTTAACCAGATATTAGCCGAAGCACGAAAAGAACTTAATGATCTTAATAATGAAAAAGCCGGTTTTTTGCTTTTACAAGCTTATAAAGGATTGCCAAAAAATAAAGCATTAATCAAACTATTATCCGAAGAAGGAAATAAATCCTTGATGCAAAAAACCGAAAATTACTATATGCAGGATAATAGTAAGCATATGCATAAGGTTACCGATGATCTCTTTTTTATAATCGATGAAAAGAGCAACTCAATTGAAATGACCGACAAGGGAATTGACCTTATCACCTCAAAATCTGATGACCCTTCATTTTTTGTATTACCAGATATTGGTTCTGAAGTGGCCGAGTTAGAAAAATCGGATATGAAAGAATCTGAAAAGCTTTCTAAAAAGGATAAGTTGCTTCAGGATTATGCAGTAAAATCTGAAAGAATTCATACTATTAACCAGTTGCTTAAAGCATATTCGCTTTTCGAAAAAGATGTTGAATATGTAGTGATCGATAATAAGGTAAAAATTGTTGACGAACAAACGGGCCGTATTATGGAAGGCCGGCGTTATTCTGATGGATTACACCAGGCCATAGAGGCAAAAGAAAGAGTTAAAGTAGAAGCTGCAACGCAAACTTTTGCTACAATTACTCTACAGAATTATTTCCGAATGTACCATAAGTTAGCAGGTATGACTGGTACAGCCGAAACAGAAGCTGGAGAATTCTGGGATATATATAAACTTGATGTGGTTGTTATTCCTACAAATAAGCCTATTGTCCGTAACGATTACGAAGATTTGGTATACAAAACCAAACGGGAAAAGTATAATGCTGTCATTGATGAAATTGTTGAGTTGGTAAATAATGGGCGTCCTGTATTGGTTGGTACTACATCGGTAGAAATATCAGAGCTTTTAAGCCGTATGCTTAAAATTAAAGGTATCAGGCATAATGTTCTAAATGCTAAACTTCACCAGCGTGAGGCCGAAATTGTTGCCGAAGCCGGAAAATCCAAAACAGTAACTATTGCTACCAATATGGCAGGGCGTGGTACGGATATTAAACTATCGCAAGAAGTAAAAGAAGCCGGAGGTTTGGCCATTGTTGGTACCGAGCGGCATGAATCCCGTCGTGTTGACAGACAGTTACGAGGACGTGCAGGCCGTCAGGGAGATCCAGGCTCGTCACAGTTTTTTGTATCGCTCGAAGATGATTTGATGCGTTTGTTCGGATCAGGTAGAATTTCCGGTATTATGGACCGCCTTGGACTGAAAGAGGGTGAAGTGATTCAGCATTCAATGATCTCTAAATCTATTGAGCGGGCACAGAAAAAAGTCGAAGAAAATAACTTTGGAATTCGTAAGCGTTTGCTCGAATATGACGATGTGATGAACTCACAACGCGAAGTAATTTATAAAAAACGTCGAAATGCCTTACATGGAGAACGGTTGGGTGTTGATATTGCCAATATGATGTCGGATGTTTGTGAAAACTCCGTTTTTGATTATCAGGACAACTCAGATTTTGAAGGCTTTAAATTTGAATTACTTCGTACTTTTTCTATTGAACCTCCATTTGGCGAAGAAGAGTTTTTAAAAGAAAATGCCGAAGTATTAATCGATAAGGTTTATAAAGTTGTTCTGGAAACGTATAAAAGAAAAGAGGAAGCTATTGCAAAACAAGCATATCCTGTAATTAAAGATGTTTACGAAAAAAGTGGGCATACCTATGAAAATATTGTTGTACCAATTACAGATGGGGCAAAAACAATACAGGTAATTACTAATCTGAAAAAATCATACGAATCTGAAGGCCGCGATTTGGTTAAATCATATCAGAAATCTGCAATTCTTGCTCATATCGATGAATCGTGGAAAGAACATTTACGTGAATTGGATGACTTGAAACAATCAGTACAGGCTGCTACCTACGAACAAAAAGATCCTTTATTGATTTATAAATTTGAATCGTTCCAATTGTTTAAAACGATGATTAATAAAGTAAGTCGTGATGTTGTTGCTACCCTTGTAAAAGGCCATATTCCTATTCAAGACCCTGACCAGGTTCGTGAAGCAGAAAAAAGGAGAAAAACCGATTACAGCAAATATCAAACCAGCAGGCCCGACCAGGCAGGTGGTGAACAAGACGATAAAAAGCAAAAAGCACAGCCTGTTCGTGTAGAAAAGAAAGTAGGAAGAAACGAGCCTTGCCCGTGTGGCAGTGGGAAAAAATATAAAAATTGCCACGGAAAAGTACAGGCAAATGCATGATTAGAATAAAACAATAAATATCTAAACCTTCGGAAGTTGTATTTTCGAAGGTTTTTTATTGGTGATTATTATAGCTAGCTATGGTGTGATAAGCATGAAAGTGTATTTTACCCTTTTTTCCTTCAAAATTAAAGGTTTGTGTTTTTGCTCCTGCCCTGGGCGAATTGGTTTTTAAAACCAGTTTATTATTGCCTTTATTTAAAGGTACACGGCAATATGAAATAGAGTAGGGTAGTGTTTGCCAATTCCGGGTATCTGCTTTTTCTGTTAAAGTGTTTACAATATTTATCAATGTTCCTAATCCCTGGTCATGTTCGTCTGCAAGCATTTCCAATGCCTTTTTGGTTGCAAGGCGCATAATTGCATTGGCCATTTCACGAAGCATACGGTCTTTTAATGTTTTAAAAGCAATTTCATTTATATTTTGCATTAGCTCTAACTCGTAATTTTTTGTTTGATGAATTATCTGTGCATTTTTAAAAACTGGTGTGCGTTCAACATACTTTGGGAAAGCAACACGAAAAAAACGTAATTCTTCAAAGGCTCTTTTTTCTTTGCTAGATTTATCGCCAATATATAATGGGAAAGATAAATTATATTCATCATTAACAAGATTTATATAACCTTTTTTTTGATGTGGCACTTTTACAAAATTAATACTCGATTCTGCTTTATATGGGCCAAAGCCATTTAACCAAAAAAATACTAATTCTCCATTTTCATTAGGAGAAAAGTTATATTTTATTCCGAATTTTTTTTCATAATAGGCTACTTCATCATAAAATCCGGTTAAGTAAGCGGTTCTTAGTAAATCTTTTTTTAATTGGCGGGGGACATCAATATTAAAATACTCTTTGTAATCAGTTTCATATACATTAAGTGCATTTCGGTAAGCAATAAAAGCATTGTTATAATCAAGATCGATTTCATATAAAATGCCCATCAGAGTATGGGCAAAAGCATCGCGCTGGTATCTGTTTTTATGGTCTTTATATTTATCGTTTAACTGATGGAGCTTAATGTTTATCCGTTTGCATTCTACAATGGCATCATCATATTTACCCAAATAAATATAATTCATGGCCATAAAATAATTAACCATTACCGTTTCAAAATCTTCTGGTTGGTAAGGTTTTACATTTGGATTCGATACAAGTGTGAGGGCTTCAAGGTAATAATTCTTAATGTAATCTTCAATTATGTGTTCAGCTTTGGTAAAATAGAAATTGCTTTCGTTGTAATTTTGGAGTATCCATGATACATACCCTCTGTTTAAATAATATATGAGTTGGTTTTTTCCGGTTGCTTCCTTTTTGTTTTGTTCTAACCAATTGTTTGCTTTGTTAAAATTACCGGTTAATATGTAGTTTTGAAAATCAACTGTTTGAGCATAATAAGTAGCACATCCTGTGATGATAAATGATAAAAAAAAGATGAAGATATATTTCTTATATTTTAGTAAAAAATTTTTCATTTAAAAAATTATTAAAGAGGCTTCAAAAAACCTCTTTTTTCTTGTCTACAGTTCGACAAGCTCAGTGTGACATTTTTATTATTAAATTGTTGTCATATCGAACCCGCCTACAGGGTAGGGCAGGCCTGTCGAACGTCTCTCATGCAAAGCATAAATATGAACAACTAAAACACTTTTTGGACAGCTTCAATTATTTAGTTACTGATATATTTCTTAATTTTCTTTTCACCGATCCAAACAATTTCATTGGTTTCAAGATGCGATAATTCAAGATTTATTTGGTAAAAAACAATTTTTTCCTTTTTATAAGTATCAACAATTGAACTAATCGTACCTTGAAGCATATAATCGGCACCCAGTTCGAGCCCCCAGTTTTTTGCTGTTTCTGATGATGCAAAATTTTGTTGATCCATTCTTTCCTGTCTTAATGCGTCTCTTTTACTGCCTGCCTGAACTAACCTTGCAGAAGCATCTTGAATAATAGCTCTTTCAATATCTTTTATAAAAGTATTTGCATCAATATGTTCGTGGCTTTTATTTCTAATTAATCCTACAATTAATATTGGACGCTTGTTTGGGTTTTTGGCTTTGTAATAATCGATCCATTGATCAGATAAAAGCTGATTAATAATATCATTAGCAACCATTCTGGAATCTGTATCGTTCCATCGTCCACTTAAATCGATGGATTCATCGGTAGAAATTCTTTGTACCTGTCTTTTAGGAGAACAACAAGTTATAATTAAAGATAAAGTTACAACAGTGAAAATAGATAATATCTTTTTCATCATATTTGAAATTTAATTGGCAACTTAAAATCAATTATCAAATTTCAGACCATAATATAATTTACTGCTGAATTTTTTTAATTAAGTCTGCAATTTTACGGTTTGTTTTATCACTTACAGGTACTAACGGGAGCCTTAGATTGTTTTTTATAATACCCATATTTGATAAAGCAGCTTTAACTCCGGCAGGATTTCCTTCAATAAATAGTTGCTCAATTAACTCAAGAAGTTTGTAATGTATTTCCAATGCCTCAGTAAAATTATTAGTGAGTGCAAGCTGAACCATTGTTGAAAATTCTTTTGGAAAAACATTGCCTACAACAGAAATTACTCCAGATACTCCTATCGACATTAAAGGAAGTGTTAATGCATCTTCGCCGGAAACAACAATAAAATCCGATGGTTTATTTTTAACAATTTCCATGGCTTGAGAAAAATTTCCTGATGCTTCTTTTATGGCAACAATATTTTTAAAATCATGTGCCAGCCTTAAAGTTGTTTGTGCTTGAATATTAGAACCTGTTCGGCCTGGTACGTTATATAAAATTACCGGAACGGGCGATGCTTCTGAAATGGCTTTAAAATGTTGGTAAAGCCCTTCCTGGCTCGGTTTGTTATAATATGGCGCAACAGATAAAATTGCATTAATCTGATTAAAATCAGTATGATGAATTTTATTTAAAATAGAGGCAGTATTATTACCCCCTATGCCTAAAACAATAGGTAAACGATTATTTACTTGCCGTTTTATGAAATTTACTAAATCTAATTTTTCTTCATCACTTTGTGTAACCGACTCGCCGGTAGTTCCAAGTACAACAAGGTAGTTTACATTATTGGAAATTAAATGTTCAATTTGTTTTTCCAGTGCTTCAAAATCAATTTCCAAATTATCATTAAACGGAGTTACAATTGCAACTCCTGTTCCAACAAATTTATGACTCATAATTTATTGATTTATAATGGTTAAATAATGTTTTATCTGATCAACAAGATATTCAACCGAATGATTCTTGCCAATATTGATCATTAAATCCTGGTACTGATATTTTTCTGATTGCCTGCCAATTTTGAAAGAAGCGTTTGATAAACTTCCGATATAATATAAAGGAAAATACTCTTTTAGGCTTAAATCAATTAATATATCGAAATTATGATTGATGAATTGTTCAATAACTTCGTTTTTGGGTTTGTAATACCAGTTAAGGTCATTTTTGCAAAAAAAATTAATTCCTTTGCGTAATAACAGTTTTTCGGGAATTTTCTTATCAGGTACATATCCCAGGGCAATAACTTTTAAATTATTGGATGCAAGGAAAGATAAAAAATTTTTAACAACATTAAATGCTTCTTCATCAGGAGAATTAAAGAGTATGCCAATAGTTTCAGATGAATTAAAATTATGCACTTTTACATAACGTTTGTTATTGCTTAAGTTTTTCTTAAGGCTTAACTTTCCTAAAGTTTCTTTTATGTTTTCTAAATACTTCACGTTACAAGTATAATAAAAATTTGTTCTATAATAAATTTCTTTTTTAGATATCAAAAATTAATGTATCATTTTTATAAAATCGTCTTCGCTTATTAATTGAATATTAAGTTCTTTTGCTTTTTCAAGTTTTTTTGGGCCAATATTTTCTCCGGCAAGTAAATAGTCTGTATTTGATGAAATTGAACTTGTATTTTTGCCACCGTTTTTTTCGATTAATTCTTTGAGTTCATCTCTGGAGTGTTTTTCAAAAGTTCCTGAAATGACAATATTTAGCCCGTTTAATTTATCACTTACATTGTTTTTTGATTCATCTTGTGAGAGATTAACACCTGCATTTTTTAATTTTTCAATAATTTTGAGGTTGCGTTCATCTTTAAAATAATCGATAATACTTTGTGCAATCCTGTCGCCAATTTCATCAATAGCAATTAAATTATCGTAGGAAGCATTTTTTAATTCATCAATAGAATTATATTTAGCGGCAATGGTTTTTGCAACAGTTTCTCCTACATATCTAATTCCAAGTGCGTAAAGAACTCTGTGAAAAGGAGCGGATTTAGATTTTTCAATACTTTCTAAAAGGTTTTGAGCAGATTTTTCAGCAAATCGTTCAAGAGATATTATTTGGTCTTTGTTAAGGTAATAAAGATCAGCGCTATCTGAAATTAAATTTTTATTAAATAAAGCCTCTATTGTTGCTTCTGCACCACCAATATTCATAGCTTTGCGGCTTACGAAATGTTCAATTCTGCCTTTTATTTGTGGCGGGCATCCGGCAGTATTCGGACAATAATGCTTCGCTTCTCCTTCAATTCTTATTAATTCGCTTCCGCATTCAGGGCATTTTTTTATAAAATCAATTTCATTACTACCAGCTTTTCGCTTGCTTTTATCCACACCAACAATTTTGGGAATTATTTCTCCGCCTTTTTCAACAAAAACGGTATCATTTTCATGAATATCAAGTAGTTTAATCTGGTCTGAATTATGTAATGATGCTCTTTTTACTGTTGTTCCGGCTAATAATACGGGTTCGAGATTTGCAACAGGCGTGATGGCACCTGTACGTCCAACCTGGTAATGGATAGAAAGTAGTTTTGTGGTTGCCTGTTCGGCTTTAAATTTGTAAGCAATAGCCCATCGTGGCGATTTGGCAGTATAACCTAATCTTTCTTGTTGTTGATAATCGTTTACCTTGATAACAACACCATCGATATCGAAAAGTAAACGATGACGCTCTTTATCCCAGTAATTGATATAATTAAAAATTTCATCAATACCTTTACATTTTTTAATGTGTTCTGAAATTTTAAATCCCCATTCACGTGCTTTTTGTAAATTTTCAAAGTGAAATTTGTGTGGTAAATGATCGCCCAGAATTGAATAAAAAAAGCAGTCTAATGGCCGTTTTGCAACTGTTGATGATTTTTGAAGCTTTAAAGTACCAGCAGCTGCATTTCTTGGGTTGGCAAATAAAGGCTCACCTTTTTTTTCTCTTTCGCTGTTTATTTTTTCAAAGCCTTTGTGTGGTAATAATATTTCTCCACGTATTTCAAACTCATCAGGATAATCTGGCCCTGAAAGTTTCAGTGGAATGCTGCGAATGGTTTTTACATTATTGGTAACATCATCACCCTTTACTCCATCTCCTCGTGTAACAGCTTGAATTAAAAGTCCTTTGTTGTATGTTAAACTTATAGCAACTCCATCATACTTTAATTCGCAGGTAAATTCTGTATTTTCTCCATTTAGCCCTTTTTGAACACGTTTGATAAAATCGGTAACTTCCTCAGATGAATAAGTATTGCTTAACGACAACATTGGATATTTATGCGTTACCTGCTTAAATACAATCGCCGAATCATTTCCTACTCTTTGAGTAGGAGAGTTGGGGTCAAAATATTCAGGGTTTTGATCTTCTAAATCCTTTAATTCTTTTAATAAACGATCGTATTCGAAATCACTTATTTCTGGTTGAGCCAGAACATAATACAGGTAATTATGATGATGTAAAGTTTGTTTTAATTTGTCAATTCGTTCTTTTATTTTTTCTTTACTCATGCTATAATTGATTTGAGATAAACAAAAATACAAATGCTTTTGTTAACATCAAATAATTGTTATTAACACAATTTTTAATATATTAACAAAATAATAAATCATTATACTTATGAATAAAGTTATTTTTACTTTTACTTTTTTATTGATATTTTTTATCTCTCGTTCCCAGGAAGATGAAACCGCTGTTTTAATTGGCGACAGGCCCGACCAAACCGAATCGGCCTATATAGTTCCCAAAGGATATTTTCAGTTTGAAGATGGTTTTTTACATGAAACAGTTAACGACCAGATAACGAATATTTCATACTCATCAATGCTTTTAAGATATGGATTGTTTGATCATTTTGAATTGCGCTTTGCTGCAGATTACAACCATGTTAAAAGTGCTTTAATTAATGATCTTAAAGGGTTTTCGCCATTTACCATAGGAGGGAAAATACATATAAACGAAGAAAAGGGTTGGGTTCCACAAATTGCTTTCCTCGGACATATTAGCATTGCTAATACCGGAGCAGATGCTTTCCAACAAAAATATCATAGTACAAATATGTTATTAGCTTTTTCACATTCATTAACTGATGATTTGAATTTAGGTTATAGTTTTAGTGTAGAATTTCCAGAAGATATTGATTATACCATTGGAACTTACACCCTGGTTTTTGGATACTCATTAACTGAAAAAATAGGTGCATTTATTGAAGTTTATGGAGATTTTTCAAAATATATGGCTGCTCAAAATATATTTAACGGAGGTGTAACATATCTTATCCATCCTAAAGTTCAGCTAGATTTTGCAGGCGGTTTTGGTTTATCGCAATATGCACCCAATAATTATTTTACCTTTGGCATTATATATTTATTTAAACCTTTTTAAAACTTATTTTTTCCAATTATTATTGATTATTTTATGAAGCACTTTGTAACTATTATTTCTATTGTTTTTTTTAACATATTTGTTTTATCCATTATTGGTTGCGGGGATGAAGATCATTTTAAAACCGATGTTGCTACTTTTGAAAAACTTGAATTGAATGAAGGGACATACTGGAATGGATCAGATTTTTCTGGTGGTTTTGTTTCTGGAAATAAAATATTCAATAATCAATATTATCCCGATTGGGATACTTGGAGCGGGTTTGCTTATTCTAACATAATTAATGATATTTATTACACGCCTGAAAGTATGTATGCTGCTTTTCCGAGTGGTGGTGCAAGCGAATCGGAAAATTATGCAGTTGCGCATCAATTGGGAAAAATTGTAGTAAATTTTAAGGATAGTATTCATGGCGAAGAACCAAGATCAGTACAATTAACCAATACAACTTATACTGCCCTTGCAATTTTATATGGTTACGATTATGCTAAAAAGTTTGGTGGTAGAGATGGCAGTGATCCTGACTGGTTTAAAGTTACAATTACGGGTATTGGAATGTCAGAACAAATTACCGGAACTATAGATTTTTTTCTGGCCGATTACCGTTTTGAAAATAATGAAGATGATTATGTTGTTGATAAATGGGATTATGTTGATTTAACACCTTTAGGAAGAGTTAAAAGGCTTGAATTTGAATTATCATCTTCAGATGCAGGTACACCTCTTTATTTTTGTTTAGATAATTTAAAAGGCCGAATTCCTTTCGATTGATATGAACCTGAAGTAAAATAGAGTAAAACTGTGTATTGAAAAATCAATCACTACCCAATTATTAATACTGATATTTACAAGCTAATAAAAATAATATCTATTTATTATCCAGCCATTTACTAATAATAGTTAAAAGCTTTTCTTTTTTAATAGGTTTGGCAATATAGCCATCACATCCAGCCTGCAAGCTGAGTCTTTCGTCATCATGCATTGCGTATGCAGTTTGTATAATAATTGGTATATTAGGATTTAGCTGCTTGATTTTCATAGTAGCTTCGAGTCCGTTCATACCAGGCATTTTAATATCCATAAGAATTAAATCAATATTATTGTTCTTTTTACAGATTTCGATCGTTTCATTGCCAGTTGATGCGTGTAATAACTTAAGGCCTTTGTTTTTAAGGAGCATCTCAAGAAATTTATAATTGCTTTCTTCATCTTCTGCAATTAAAATTGTTTTTCCATTCCATGAGGGATCATTTTTTATTAACTCATTTTCAACCACCTCATTTTCGGCTATTTTAGAAACTTTTAATGGTAAAGTAAAATAGAATGTAGAACCCTTATTAACTGTAGATGATAAACGAATATCGCCGCCAAGCCTTTTTAGTAAATTTTTTGTTATGGTTAATCCAAGGCCGGTACCTCTATAAAGCTTTGATTTATCTGTTTCCAATTTATTGAAACGTTCAAAAATTGCCTCCTGTTTATCTTTGGGTATTCCAATTCCTGTATCTGAAATATAAAATTCTACTAAATTTAAATCATTCATTATTTTATATCCAAACATTACAACACCCTTTTCTGTATATTTAAAAGCATTATCCAATAAATTGGTTATTATTTGTTTTAATCTTAAAGGGTCTGTTTTTAAAAAAAACTGTTCTTTAAAATTGGTTTTGTCCAGCTTAATTTCAAGATGTCCTTTATTAATTTTTTTCTTTGTTTCCTGATATGTTTCTAATAACTCCTGCATTAATTTATTAATGTCAATGTCCTTAATAGTTATTGATAATTCATTGGCTTCAATTTTAGCCAAATCAATAATATCATCTATTAAATGCAGGAGAGTGTTACAGTTATTGTTAATATGGCTTACAAGTTCTTCTCTTTCATCAATTTCAGTATCAGGGTCAACCAATAAATCGGAAAAACCAATGATTGCATTCATGGGTGTCCTGATTTCGTGTGACATATTGGCTAAAAATGAAGATTTTAACCGGTCAGATTCTTCTGCTTTTTCTTTTGCTTTTTTTAATTCAATTTCAGATTGATACCTTTCGGTGATATCATGGCAAATGCCAACAATGCCCAAAGCATTTCCATTTTCATCTGTAAATGGAATTTTTAGTGTATCGAGTAGAAAACGTTCTCCTCTTGAATTTTTCTCCCATGATTCAAGCCTTATCGGTTTATTAGTATTGATGATATCCTGGTCTGTATTGTAAAAAAAGTGAGCTTTTTCTTCAGAAAAAATTTCAAAATCATTTTTGCCTATTATTTCTTCGTGTGTTTTATTATTAAATTTGCAAAAAGCATCGTTACAACCTAAATAAACATTCTGCTTATTTTTATAAAAAATTAAATCGGGAATTGAATTAATCATTGAATTCATTAATGATTTTTCATGAATAAGCTGAATTTCAGCCTTTTTTCGTTCGCTTAATTCTTTTTGCAATTCAGAAGTTTTATTGGCTACTTGTTTTCTTAGCGACCACGACCAGATAAGAATCGCTCCTAGCACCAGTAAAAAAGGGAATAGAATCCATGCGATAATCTTTAACACTTGTGTTTTAATATCTTTCTTTTCATAAACAGCAAACCACTTGTCATAAATTCGGTCATACTCGCCAGTGGCTTTAACAATTTGTAATCCGTCATTAATTTGGGCTAATAATTGTGGATTATCCTTTTTAATAGCAAAACAAATTTCCTTGGGTTGAACAGAAGAACCAACAGGTTTTAAATTTTTTAAATTGTATTCGTTAATGGCAAACTGTCCCTGTACTTTATTTATTAATGCACAATCGTATTCGCCGGCAGATAAAAGCCTCAATGCAGTTTGGTAATTTTTTACTGGAACAATTAATCCTGTAATTTTATTGGATAATAAATAATCGTGCATAATATCGCCTCTTACCACGATAACTTTTTTATTATTTATATCATCAATTGATTTAATTTCACTCTCTTTCCGGACAAAAACGGCGTGTGTAATATAAATGTAGGGAGTTGAAAAATTTACATTGCGTTTTCTCTCTTCTGAGTACGACATAGCTGCTAACCCGTCGATCTTACCGGATTCTAATTCAGTACGGACCTGATTCCATGGCCCAAACTCAATCGTAATATTAATTCCCATGGATTTTCCTATGGCTTTTAACAAATCAACACTAAACCCTGTTGGTTCATTATTTTCGTTAAGAAGTTGATAGGGAGGATAATCATAATTTCCTTTAAAAAGGAGTGTGTCTGTTTGTAGAAAATTAGCTGATAAACTATTATAAAAAATAGAAAAGATAAGAATCAGGAGTATCGAAATCTTTTTTATCATAATAAAAAGCCGAAATGACAGGTTAAGGCATAAATATATAAAAACTATTAAATTATACGCACGAATTAATATAAAGTTTTTATGAAAAAAAACGCCTAAAAATTAATTATCAACTATTAGATGGTTAATTTCTTTTATAAGTATATTTTTGTGATGGAATATAAATTTTGATTTCAAACACCATGAAAAATCGTTATATTATATTTTTGTTATTATTTTTTATTTCTTGTCAATCTGCAAAAGAAAAAAAGTCTGAAAAAAATTTACAATTTCAATCTGTTGATGTAAAATATGCAAAAGGATTTTCGATTGAAAATTATGAAAATTATAAGTTGCTGACTATACATAATCCCTGGCAAGGTGCAAAGGGGGTTCAATATCAGTACGCTTTAGTTCATGATGAAAGAACAAATGCCTCAATACCAAAGGGAGCCAAAAAGATTGTGATTCCATTAAAAAAAGTTATCTGTCTTTCAACTTCTCATATCGCATTTCTTGATGTTCTTAACGAAACGGAGGCCATTGCAGGAGTTTCGGGAACTAAATTTGTTAATAATAAAAAACTTCTGGAAAAGATAAAGCAAAAAAAAATTGTGGATGTAGGTTATGATAATCATTTGAATTATGAACTGATTGCCGGTATTAGCCCTGATTTGATTATTACTTATGGTGTTGGCAGTGAAGTAGCAAGTTACACTCAAAAGCTTAATGATTTGGGATTACAAACCATGATTATTCCTGAATATCTAGAAACGCATCCTTTGGGTAAACTAGAATGGATTAAATTTATGGCTGCTTTATACAATAAGGAATCTGAAGCTGAGGCATACTTTCAAAAAGTTGAAAATGAATATAACTTTTTGGTAAGGCAGGCTGTCAAAATTAATAAAAAGCCTAAGGTCTTATTTGGATTACCCTGGAAAGATACCTGGTATGTCCCGGGTGGGAAATCATTTCTTGCTAAAATGGTTTTCGATGCTGGGGGTAATTATATTTGGAGTGAAAATGATTCAAGGGAAAGCATCCCTCTCGATATTGAAAATGTATTTGTAAAGGCTAAAAATGCTGAAATATGGTTAAATACTGGAACCGTAAAATATAAACATGAAATTTTAAAACTGGATGATCGATTTGACGCATTTAATCCTTTTTTAAATGGTAAAATTTATAACAACAATAAAATAGAAAATTCGTGGGGGGGAAACGATTATTGGGAGAAAGGAACCGTTGAACCTCATATTATTTTGAAAGATATGATAAAGATTTTTCATCCGGAACTACTACCTGAGCATACACTGGTTTATTACCGATATATTAATTAGTAAAGTTGGAAATTCCATAAATTTGCATTTCTTTTGGTTTTCGATTAATTTGAATTAAAGTTTTGGATTTTAAAAACCGAAATATTGTTATCTGGTTAATTTTAAGCTTATTGCTTATTATTCTGTTTTTTATTGATATATTTACCGGTTCGGTGAAAATCCCTGTAGATGAAGTATTTCGAATTATTACCGGCCAATCGGCCGAGCATCCTGAATATTTAACAATTATATATAAATTTCGGTTGCCAAAAGCTTTAACAGCCTTGTTTGCCGGATTTGCATTATCTGTTAGCGGGCTTCAGATGCAAACCGTTTTTAAAAATCCTTTGGCTGGGCCTTATGTTTTAGGTATAAGTGCAGGAGCCAGCTTGGGGGTTGCTATTGTAATCATGGGAATTTCATCTTTTACTGTGGTAAGCCAGTTAGGTGTTATTGGAAACTGGGTTATTGTTTTTGCCGCCTGGATTGGTTCAGGATTAATTCTATTTCTGATTTTATTGGTTTCGGTAAGGGTAAAAGATATTATGACCATTCTGATTTTGGGAATCATGTTTGGCAGCGCTACTACGGCTATAGTAAGTATTTTACAATATTTTAGCAATGAATCTATGCTTAAAGCTTTTGTAGTTTGGACAATGGGGAGTTTGGGCGGAGTATCTATTTCGCAGCTTAAAGTATTAATTCCCGGAATATTTTTGGGTTTAACCATCTCCTTTTTATCCATAAAAATTTTAAACGCTATGCTTGTGGGTGAAAATTATGCTAAAAGTATGGGTTTAAATGTTGGGTTATCGCGTTTTTTAATTTTTTTTAGTACCAGCCTCCTGGCTGGTAGTATTACTGCTTTTTGTGGGCCAATTGGGTTTATTGGAATTGCTGTTCCACATATAGCAAGAATGGTTTTTAAAACAGCAAATCACCACATTTTACTTCCGGGAACCTTAATATTAGGTGGAATAATTTTGCTTTTTAGCGATATTATTTCTCAGATGCCAGGACAGGAAAATACATTGCCCATTAATTCAATTACTGCTTTGGTAGGAATCCCGATTGTAATATGGATTATTATTCGTAACAAAAAATTATCAAATTTAGGCTGATTAATGGTTAAAAATGATAACATATTAACAATTGATAAGCTTTCTATTGGATATCAAAAAACTAAAAAGGAAGGACTTACACTTTTTAATAACATCAATCTTTCCGGACGGGAGGGAGAACTGATAGCCCTGATTGGAAAAAATGGTATTGGTAAAAGTACGCTGCTTAGAAATATTGCCGGATTACAAAATGCATTAAAAGGCGATATTTTATTTTCTAATCAAAAGATTCAAACGATTAAAAGAAATGAATTTGCCCGGCTGGTTAGTTTCGTTTCTACTGAAATTGTGAATGTTAGTAATTTAAAGGTTTTTGATTTGGTTGCTTTAGGACGTTTCCCGCACACAAACTGGTTGGGCAAATTAAAAGAAGAGGATATTTTGCAATCGCTTAAAGCACTTGAAATGGTTGGGATGAAATCATTTATCAATAAAAATGTTAATGAGATTAGTGATGGTGAACGCCAACGGGTTATGATTGCCCGTACATTGGCGCAAGATACAAAAATTATTGTTTTAGACGAACCCACTGCTTTTCTTGATTTGCCAAATAAATATGAGATTGTACATCTGCTTAATCATTTGTCAAAAAATGAAAACAAAACCATTCTTTTTTCTACGCACGATTTAAATATTGCCATTCAGGAAGCCGATAAAATCTGGTTGATGTTAGAAAATGAAATTATTGAAGGTGCTCCCGAAGATTTGATTATAAGCGATACTCTGAATAGGGTTTTTAAAGAATCAAACTTGAATTTCGATAAATTAAAGGGCGATTTTAGAATTAAACGTAAACATGCAAAAAAAATCGGGCTAACCGGAGAAGGATTGCCTTATAACTGGACAAAGAAAGCATTGGAAAGGCTTAACTTTGCGATCGATAAAGGAAATACTAGTATCAATTATGTAGAAGTAAATCAGGATAATAATGTGCTAAACTGGAAATTTAAAAATGAAAATGATACTTTTGTTTTTGAATCAATTTATGAATTATCATTATATTTAAAATTTCAAACTTAAAAGCGTTCGATATGCAAGGATTAAAAAAAGTTACATCGTACATTCTTATTACTTTTATTTTATTAATAACAGTAATCTCTATCTTAGGTATTTGGGAAGTTATTTCTCTCGAAGATGTGATGCGTAAAATATTCACTTCGTTGTTTGTTATTTTTGTGGCTTCGGTTATTGTACTTTTTATCTTTTCGGTATTGATAAAAGATTCGGATAAAGATTAAAATGAAAGCGTATGAAAAGTGCGATTTATAAGGGATTTTAACAGATTTAAAAAATGATATAAGTTGTTCTTATAATCTTTAAAAGAAGATTTACATTTAAGAACGAAAATAGTTACAGAACTAAATAATATTGTTATTTGTCTTTTTAGAACATTTGAAACTTTCATGCTTAATAGTAAAAAATTAAACAAGCACAAACTCAAAAGGACATGAACCGAGTTTACGAGCTCGCTGAAGGCAATAAAAAATTACTTGTTAGAAAGCTATTGCATGAAGGTTCACCGGAGGGATTTGTGGGAAGCTTAAGCGGGAGACACCGGCAACAAAAAAGATTAT
>JBKHIH010000116.1:0-6367 GCA_046538755.1 Thiohalospira sp. | reverse complement strand
ATGGTAGTTGCCGAGCGTGCTTTGAATATCGGTTTTTTTGACCCTGCATTAGGAGGCGATCCCATATTATATCAGCATTTATTCTGGATTTATTCTCATCCCGCAGTATATATCATGATTTTACCGGCCATGGGTGTTATTTCTGAGGTAATTCCCACTTTTGCCAGAAAAGTAATTTTCGGGTATAATGCTCTCGTTATTTCAACCTTGTTAATTGCTTTTGTGGGTTATTTTGTATGGGGGCATCATATGTTTACTGCCGGAATGAGCGGTACTTCATTATTTGCATTTTCATTTTTAACATTTTTGGTTGCCATTCCCAGTGCAATTAAAGTTTTTAATTGGTTGGCAACTTTATATAAAGGATCAATTAGCTTAAGAACACCAATGTACTGGGCTATTTCTTTCTTATTTGTTTTTATGATTGGAGGATTATCAGGAATGGTCTTAGGGTCGCTTGCAGCCAATGTGCATTTACACGATACTGCATTTGTTGTAGCACATTTTCATTTCATAGTATTTGGGGGTGTAGGATTTGGTTTTTTTGCAGGAATTCATTATTGGTTTCCCAAAATTTATGGTAAAATGTACGATGCTGGCTGGGCTGATACAGGATGGATTATTTTCTTTTTTGGGTTTTTAACATTATATGCTCCAATGTTTTATCTGGGCATAGCCGGTATGCCACGAAGATATTATGATTATGTACCTGAGTTTCACGGAGCTAATATTATTTCTTCGTTAGGAGCTTTTGTGATGATTATTGGTGCTGCTATAATCATTATAAATCTTGTAAAATCGGCCAGGAAAGGAGAAAAAGCAACAGATAATCCATGGGGAGGAAAAACTTTGGAGTGGCAAGTTGCCAGCCCTCCTATTGTAGAAAATTTTGAAGAAATACCTGAAATAAAATAATTGATTAATAAATGACAGAAAATAGTTTGCATACAGATCATTATGACCATGAAGGTTCAAAAATTGGAATGTGGTTATTTATATTTACAGAGCTGTTGTTTTTTGGAGGCCTGTTTATTGTATATGCAGTGTTTCGTTACCAATTTAAAAATGCTTTTGAATTAGCTGCTGAACAGCTTGATATTTCTATAGGGGCTATAAATACGGTAATTCTTTTAATTAGCAGCATGACCATTGCTATGTCTGTTACTGCAATCCAGTTAAAAAGGAAAAAACTTACTATTTTGTTATTAACAGCAACACTATTTCTGGCCATTGTTTTTTTAGTGAATAAATATTTTGAATGGAGTGTTAAAATTGATCATGGCTTATTTCCAGGTTCTTTTGATTTACAAAAGTTTGGATATGGAGAAACTTTATTTTTTGGCTTATATTATCTAATGACAGGATTACATGCCCTTCATATTGTTATAGGAGTAGTATTAATTACGATCATGATTATTAAAGTTTATTTTGGAAAAGTGCATAATGAAAGATTCGTACAATTGGAGAACACAGGCCTTTACTGGCATTTAGTAGACATTATCTGGATATTTTTATTCCCGCTATTTTATTTAATCATTTAGTGAAATGGAAAAAACAGAAGAACATAAAATAGTAAGTTTTAAAACATATATAATTGTTTTAATTGGTTTAATTGCATTAACTTTTATTTCAGTGTTGGTTACAAATATTGAATTGGGAAAATTTAGTATTTTAATTGCATTAACTATAGCAGGAATTAAATCGCTCCTGGTATTTTCTTTTTTTATGCATTTATTATATGACAAAAGAATGTATTCTATTATGGTTGTTGGAGTAATAATACTGTTTACTCTGGTATTAATTGTAACATTTTTAGATTATAGTTTTTTATAAATATATTATATCACAATGTATACTAATCTGTCAAATTTTTCTGAAGGTTTTGATTCCATGTTTGTAATTATTTTTTCAATAATTGCATTTTTTCTAATCGGTTTAACAATTGTGTTAATCTATTTTTTAATCCGTTATAACGAAAAGAGGAATCCGGAACCTACACATATAGAGGGAAGTGTTTGGTTAGAGATAATCTGGACAATAATTCCATTAGGATTGGTTTTAGGAATGTTTTATTATGGATGGATGGCATGGATTCCTATGATTTCAGATGCTCCGGATGATGCCATGGAAATAAAAACTACTGCACAAATGTGGTCGTGGAAATTTGAATATGAAAATGGTAAAAAAACAGATACTTTAATTATTCCTGAGGGAAAGCCTGTTGAATTATTTATGTCTTCACCTGATGTCCTACATAGTCTTTATATTCCTGCTTTTAGAGTTAAGAGGGATATTGTTCCCGGCAGGGTTACAAATATGTGGTTTGAAGCAAAAAAAACCGGTTCATATGATTTGTTTTGTGCTGAATATTGTGGTTTGCAGCATGCATTTATGACCACAGAAGTGAAAGTTTTGCCACAAGATAAATTTGATGAATGGTATCAGGACACAACTGAAGTTGTTCAGGAATTTGATTCTCCTGATGCAGCCGGCCTTCAAATATTAAGGGATAATGGTTGTATTGCCTGCCATTCTATCGATGGGTCAAAATTAGTTGGGCCTACCTACAAAGGTATTTATGGACATGAAGTTGAAGTTGAAAGCCAGGGCGAAACAAAAAAAGTAGTTGTTGACAGAGATTATATCATCAATTCTATATATAATCCTGATGAGGAAATTGTTAAAGGTTACAGTAAAGGACTAATGAGATCTTATTCCGATGAGCTAACTATTGAAGAAATTGATCAAATCATTGAATACCTTAAAACATTATCGGACAAAGAATAACTACTTAATTGCTGAAAATTCAAGAATTAACAAAAACAACACAATAATCATATAAGCATTTAAAACAATAAAAGCTTTTTTCAATTTAATAACTTTTGTTTTTTCAAAAATAATTCTGTAAAAAGATACAGATAACCAGGCAGAAGTGGCCAACAAAATTACAATTAAAACATTCGATTTAATGATCCCAAAATAGGGAAAAAATAATGATGCTATAGTGGTACCAATAACCCATGAATAAACGACCCGTTTTGACTGATTTTCGGTAAACAGAGATGATAATGAGCCTAATCCGGCTTTCTTGTAATCATTGTTAAATCTAATTAACAACAACCAAAAATGTGGAATTTGCCAGAGGTATAAAAAAAATGCAATAAATACAATTACCGGATCAATTAAACTACCACCCCCTGCACTCCAACCAATCAATACCGGTGTTACTCCTGTTAATGAACCAGGGACAACTGCAAAGGCTGTTTTCTTTTTTAAGTAAGTATAGAAACCATTGTACCACAACATATTAAACAAACCCAAAAGGGCGGGAATATAACCTGCAAAAATTAGCAACAACAATAAACCCGAAAAAGTTAAAAATAAACTGATTAGCAACCCTGTTAAGGCAGAAATTTTTCCAGAAGGAATAGGCCGTTTACAGGTGCGGCTCATTAAAACATCTGTTTCTCTTTCCTGGTATTGATTGAGTGCTGAAGCTCCGCCGGAAAGAAGAAAAACACCAGCTAACAATAAAAAAAAATCACTATTTATAGTTCCGGCTATAACAATATATCCTGTAGCAGTTGAAAAAGTTACAGCCATTGTAACCCCCAGGCGCATAAGCTGAGGGAGCGATTGAACAAGATAGAGGAATCTTTTGTTTTTCAATTATTTTTCTTTACAGATTTTCTCCTGCCAAATATCAAAAATATAATTAGTATTAAGGCAAAAAACATAATAATAGTACCTGCAACCCTGGTTATGCTTAATGTATAAGTTTGCCCTTTAGGATCATAATTAAAACAATATTGCAATACTTTATTAATGGTGGGTTTGGCTAAACCCTGTTGCGCTTCAATAATTGCCATTTTTAAATCAAAAGGTAAAAAATCCAGGCCATAAAGATATCTTGTAATTTTACCGTGCGGACTAATTAAAACCACACCGGCAGGGTGGACAAAATCCAATCCGGTTTCTTTATATCTAAAACCTACCGCTTCTGTTATCGATATTATATTTTCTTCCCAACCGGTAAGATAAATCCAATGATCAGCTTTTTCTTTTACTATATTTTGAATAAAATTTTCTTTTTTCTTTTGGGCTTTTTCCGGAGTATCCGTAACATCGAAACTAATTGTTAAAATCTGATAATCTTTACCCAATTCCATATCGAGTTTTTCTACTGTCCGGGCAATACTTTCTTGTAAAGGATTACATACGCCCGGGCAGTTAAAATAGACAAAAGACAATATGGTTGGTTTATCTACCAGCGACCTTAAAGTTACAGTATCATTATGTTTATTAATAAATTTTAAATCAAGGGGGATTGTATCTTCCAAGTGTTCAATCCAGCCAATTTCCGTATCGTTGTTTAAAGCCGGTTCCTGACAATAGGCTGCAGGTAATATATTAAAAATAATTATACTTGTTAATACGATGATTTTTCTCATAATACTGATTTTATAAAATTCCAGTTTCATTTTCTTCTTTTCTATAAATGCCTGCAATAAATAACGCACTACCCATTAAAGCAGTATCTTTTAGCAAGGAAACCATAGCTGTAATACTTGTAGCTTCATCAAAAAGTTTTGGAATATGGATGGTAACAATAAATATAAATAGCAAAAATGCCAAAAGAATGCACGAAAGCTTGATATACTTTTTTATAATGATACTAATACTTGCAGCAATAAGGGCTATACCGGTCAATATAATGGTAAAACTTGAGCCCAGGATAAAAGAGTTTAGCATCCCAATAAAAAAATCGACCATTAAAAAATGGTTTAATCCAAAAATAGCAAAAGGAATGGCAAATAAAACCCTACCGATGGTTGTTAAATTTTTCATGTTTTTATTTTATTATTTGTTTTAAGGTCTCATGTTACAGATAACTATCGATACGCCTAAGGAAAATAATCATTTTGTTTTTTAAGTAAATGTCTATTTTACTTATGCTTATTTAATATTACTAGTTAATATCAGAAAGAAACTATCTCTTAAAAAAATATTATTATTTAGATAATTTTTTATACCCTTTTGCTTCGTAACCCAGTTCGTTTATAGCTTGCTCAATTTTTTTTAAATCAACTTTTACTGAATCAACTTCTATCAAGGCAATTCCTTCTTGATGATCTGCTTTAGATGAATATACACCATCAAATTCATTGATGGTTTTTTGGATAGCATTTTCGCAACCGGTACAAGTCATACCGACAATATCAAACTGAACTTTCTGAACATTATTTTTTTTAACATCCTCTGTTTTTGGAGTTTTTATATCTTTTCCTTCTTTTTGTGCATTTTGGCAAGCAAATGCCAGCAAAAGAATCGAGATAAATATTACTTTAATTTTCATATCAATCGAGTTTATAAGATTTTGTATATAAATCAAAAAATAAATGTATATAAAAATACAACACAAGTCAAAGAATGTTCATAAAGTAATAATATAAACATCTAAAAATAAGATGCTTTAACCTGTCTAATTTGTTGATTCCAATTTTTCTGAAAAAATTTCCCAAAATTTTAAATGAAAAATATAACTATCGTTTTCTTCAAGAATTTGTTTCCCTGATTTCAACTCATCTTCAGAATTTTTACGATATTTTTTCTTCGAATTGTGTAAATAAGTCCCTTCAGGGTGAAACTGAATTCCTAACACATTGGGATATTTTTTGTGTTGAACCGCTTCAACAATATTCCCGTCGGTTGATGTGGCAATAACCTCCAGATCTTTCCCTGTCTTCTCAATAGCCTGATGATGATTGCTGTAAATTAAAGGTTCTAAATTTTCTGTATATTCTCCAACTAATGGAGTTGAGTTTGTTATCTTAATTTGATGAAAATTACCTGAAAATAGAGTAGTATCAACCAGTAAATGGTTATTATAATTCCGGTGTTGTTGATTGTTTGCCTGCATTAAAACATCTTCTACATAATGCAATTTGTAAACCTCCGAAGGAATATCCTGAATTAGATTACCTCCCGCAGCAACATTCATGGTTTGCATACCCAAACAAATAGCATAAACAATATAGTTGGGATTATTTTCAAGCAATGGCACAAATTCAGTGTTTTGAGCTCCACCAATTAAGTGAAATAAAAATGATACTTCGAAATAATGCCTGTAAGGATCGGTCATTCGGGTTAACAAGTTCATTGGCTCATTGTAAGTTTCAGGAGCTAAATCAGGGCCTCCCATAAAAAGAATACCATCGCTCCTGTTAAAAATCTCCGAATAAATCCCGGTGCAGTTATTTTTCTGATAAAGATTATTCGCATTAATATCATCATGTACTTCAATTAATTTAATAGGCAACTCCGCATTTCTTTCGATATATATTTTTGAACGGGAATAATCGTAAGT
>JBKHIH010000051.1:0-26273 GCA_046538755.1 Thiohalospira sp. | reverse complement strand
ACTTTTATCAAATTTAGTTATAGTCTATATTTTAGAAGATTTTACCAACTATTTTCCAGTATTATGCCTAAATTTATACCATAGGATATTTTTTTAATAACTGTTCAGAAGTATTTAGCAGGATATCAACATATTGAGCTCTTAAATAAACAAAAGGATCTTTAGTATTTTTTCTTGCAAGTTTACCTCTAAATTCATCAATAGAGCTATAACCTTTCTGCCCCATCCAGGCTTCTATTTCATTTAGCATTTTAGAAGCATGCTCTATTTTATTTTTATACAAAGTACTAACAACCTGTACGGTATTAGCTCCGGCCAATAACATTTTAATCACTTCTTCGCCATCGAATATCCCCGAAGCTGCAGAAATATCTGCTTTAATATTACCATGCAGCAAGCCTGCATATCGTAAAGCTAAACGATAATCACCCTTATTGCTTAAATTAAAAGGGAAAATATGCTTTTCTTCTTTGATATCAATTTCCGGTTCAAAAAGTTTATTAAATAACACAATGCCATCAACTTTTAAATCATCCAGCTTTTTAATAAAATTTAATGGATTAGAGTAAAATGGGCTAATTTTTACACTTACCGGAATTTTAACGGCTTTTTTAATCGATTTAACAATATCAAGTTGTTTCGCTTCAGCCTCCTGACTGGTTAATTCAAACTTCTTAGGCACACTGTAAAGATTTATTTCAAGTGCATCTACTCCGGTTTCTTCAATTAATTTTGCATATTCAACCCAGGTTTCTTCGTAAATTGCATTTAAACTTGCAATGATAGGAATCGAGGTAATTTGTTTAATTTTTTTGAGTTGAATCAGATGCTCTTTAGGGCCTGCATGTTCCATTTCCGGAAACAGGCTAATCATTTCTGCATGCCTTTCATTGTAAGCTTCAAGGTCTTCGTCGAGTTCAGCAGCTTCAAAGTTAATTTGCTCTTCGAAAAGTGATTTGTAAACAATAGCAGCAACACCTGCTTTTTCCATTGCTTTTACGTTTTCGATACTCGTTGCAAGGTTGGATGAACCTGCAACAATTGGATTTTTCAGTTTTAATCCTAAATAATTTGTCGATAAATCAGCCATATAACTTGGGTTTTAGTTTAACCTTTTGGTTTTACTTTATAACAAGCTAAAAACTGATTAGTTCATTTCTGTTTATTATTTTTTTAATATTTATTATTAAAAATTAAACAAATCTCACTTTGGACAATAAAAAAAGCAGGCTATAAAAACCTGCTTTTAATAAATTTAACTAATGAATAATTATTTATTTTGAATAATCATGAGATTCTAATCGCTTATAGCTCTTATATCTCCATTTAGCATCATCTTCGGCTCGAACAAATAATTCTTCAGCCACATCAGGGAACGATTTCTTAAGAGAAGTATATCTTACTTCGCTCAACAAGAAATCCTGGAATTTAGACCAGTCGGGCTCTTTTGAATCAATAACAAAAGGATTTTTCCCTTCGGGCTCTAACAATGGGTTGTATCTGTAATTATGCCAGTATCCACATTCTACAGCTAATTTTTCCTGAAGTTGTGTTTTACCCATTCCAGCTCTTAATCCATGGTTAATACAAGGCGAGTATGCGATGATTAACGATGGCCCTGGGTAAGCTTCTGCTTCTTTAATGGATTTAAAATACTGGTTTTGACTGGCTCCCATTGCTACCTGAGCAACATAAACATGCCCATAAGTCATAGCCATCATACCTAAATCTTTTTTACGTATTCGCATACCAGCAGCAGCAAATTTAGCTACAGCACCAACAGGTGTTGATTTAGAGGCCTGGCCTCCGGTATTTGAATATACTTCGGTATCTAAAACAAGCACGTTTACATCTTCACCAGAAGCTAGTACATGATCTAATCCACCATAACCAATATCATAAGCCCATCCGTCGCCACCGATGATCCAGATAGATTTTTTAACCAGATATTGTTTTAATTGCAAAATATCTTTGGCTAACTGATGATTTTCTTTTTTACAAGCTTCTACAACTTTAGCCGAAGAATCTTTTGATTTCTCTGCATCAGCCATTGTATCAATCCACTCTTTAAATGCTGCTTGGGTATCGGCTGATACTTCATTCATGGCAGCATTCATTTTCTCTGCTATTCGCCGGCGGAGTTTTTCAACACCAACAGCCATACCATAACCATATTCTGCATTATCTTCGAACAATGAATTTGCCCATGCCGGGCCGTGGCCTTCATTATTTGTACAATAAGGTGTTGATGGAGCAGAACCACCGTAAATAGAAGAACAACCGGTAGCATTGGCAATCATCATCCGGTCGCCATAAAGCTGTGTAATTGTTTTAATATAAGGAGTTTCTCCACAACCGGCACAAGCACCACTAAACTCAAACAATGGTTGTGCAAACTGGCTATTTTTAACACTTTTTTCTTTAGGTAATACATTGTCTTTGTACCCTACTTTATGATGCATATAATCCCAGCGCTTATCTTCTTCAAGCTGGGTGTCTAAAAGCTTCATTTCTAACGCTTTGTCTGGTGCAGGACAAACATCTACACAATTGCCACAACCAGTACAATCAAGTGGGCTAACCTGAATTCTGAAATTATATTCCTTAATTCCGCCTTTACCTTTAACCGTAACAGTCCCTTCAGGAGCTTTCTCAACTTCTTCGTCAGTTAGTAAGAATGGACGAATAACAGCATGAGGACAAACATACGCACATTGATTACACTGTATACAGTTTTCAGAAATCCATTCCGGAACCGTAACAGCAATTCCTCGTTTTTCGTAAGCTGTTGTTCCTGCGGGGAAACTACCGTCTTCTCTTCCTGCAAAAGCGCTTACCGGAAGGTCGTCTCCTTTTTGTGCATTAATAGGTTCAACAACATTTTTGATAAAGTCAGGAATATCTCTGTCGTCTGTTTTAGCTTTAATTTCAATATTTTTCCATTCGGCAGGAATTTCAATTTCTTCCACATCGCCACCTCGGTCAACCGCAGCTTTATTCATATTTACAATATCTTCTCCTTTACGGCCAAATGTTTTTACAATGGCTTTCTTCATTTCATCTACTGCTTTGTCATAAGGAATAACATTAGAGATTTTGAAGAAAGAAGATTGCATAATGGTATTGGTTCGATTTCCTAAACCAATTTCTTCCGCAATTTTTGTTGCATTTATGATATAACACTTAATTTCTTTTTCAGCAAGTGTCTTTTTCATCTCATCGGGGAAGTGATTTTTTGTTTCTTCTGCATCCCAGATACTATTAATAAGGAACGTACCTCCTTTTTTAATACCTTTTAACATATCATATTTTTGCAGATATGCAGGAACATGGCATGCAACAAAATCAGGTGTTCCTACTAAATATGACGAACGTATGGGTTTATCTCCAAAACGCAAATGAGAAACGGTAATACCACCTGATTTTTTAGAATCGTAAGCAAAATATGCCTGAGCATATTTATCTGTAGAATCACCAATAATTTTAATAGAGTTTTTATTGGCACCAACAGTACCGTCGGATCCTAAACCATAAAATTTGGCTTCGAATGTTCCTTTAGGAACAACACTTATTTCAGGAAGTAAAGGTAATGATGTAAATTTCACATCATCAACAATTCCAACAGTAAAATGATTTTTAGGTTCAGGAAGATTTAAATTATCATAAACTGATATAATATGTGCAGGAGTAGTATCTTTAGAACTCAATCCATATCTACCACCTACAACAACAGGAGCATCTTCTTTTCCATAGAATAGTTCTCTTACATCTAAATATAATGGTTCTCCGTTAGCTCCTGGTTCTTTAGTCCGGTCTAATACTGCAATTCGTTTTACAGATTTAGGCAGTACTTTCATAAAATATTTTTCAGAGAAAGGACGGTATAAATGTACCGTGATTAAACCAATTTTCTCTCCCTGAGCCAATTTGAAGTCTATTACTTCCTTAATAGTAGAAGTAACTGATCCCATGGCAACAATAATATTTTCAGCATCTTCGGCACCATAATATGTAAACGGATGATATTCACGCCCTGTTAATTTGGCAATTTCCTGCATATATTCATCTACGATATCAGGTAATGGATCATAGAATTTACTGGCCGCTTCGCGAGCCTGGAAGTAGATATCCGGATTTTGTGCAGTACCTCTTGTTACAGGATGCTCTGGATTTAATGCATTTTCTCTATATTTTTGTAAAGCTTCAAAATCAATCAGTTTAGCCAGATCTTCATTTTCAAAATATTCTACTTTCTGAATTTCATGAGATGTTCTAAAGCCATCAAAGAAATGAACAAAAGGAATACGAGATTTAATAGCAGCTAAATGAGCAACACCAGCAATATCCATAATTTCCTGAACATTTCCGGTTGCCAGCATAGCAAAGCCTGTTTGGCGTGCACTCATAACATCACTATGATCGCCAAAGATAGATAAAGCCTGAGCGGCTAAACTACGGGCACTTACATGAAATACACCGGGTAGTAGTTCACCTGAAATTTTATACATATTAGGAATCATAAGCAATAATCCCTGTGATGCCGTAAAAGTTGATGTTAATGCACCCGATTGTAAAGAACCATGGACAGCACCTGAAGCACCACCTTCGGATTGCATTTCTGTAACCTGTACCTGGTCACCAAATATGTTTTTTCTTCCGTGAGACGCCCATTCATCAACATATTCTGCCATAGTTGACGATGGAGTAATTGGGTAAATCGCTGCAACTTCACTAAACATATAGGCTACATGAGCCGCTGCATAGTTACCATCGCAGGTTATAAATTTCTTTTTTTGTGACATTTCTAACTCCTTAATTTATTAATTAAAAAATATTTAACCTAACCTGATTAATTACTTTTTTCAGTTGTGAAAAATACATGAAATTTAAGAATTAATCTTTTAGCCTGAATTTTTATAAATATCTGAAAAGGCAATATTTATATATAATAAAAGACTTACAAAATTGACTTACAAAATTGACTTACAAAAATAAAATAAAATTCTCATTTTTTGCAGTGAAATATAAAAAATAGGCATTAAGAGAACTTATTCATTTTCATTACAAATAAGCAGTTATCTACCTTATTTACAAAACAAAAAATGCGGAACCATGTCCGCATTTTTTAAAATTATGTGTTTTTAAACATTTAATCGGAATTCATTGATATAATGAACTCTTCGTTTGTTTGAGTTTTTAAAAGCCTGTCGCGTAAAAACTCCATCGCTTCGGTGGAGTTCATGTCTGTTAAATAATTGCGAAGAATCCATATCTTATTCAACATTTCCTTGTCGAGTAACAACTCTTCACGACGAGTACTTGACGCTGTAATATCAACTGCAGGATAAACACGTTTATTCGAAAGTTTTCTGTCAAGCTGGAGTTCCATATTACCTGTACCTTTAAATTCTTCGAAAATAACATCATCCATTTTCGATCCGGTTTCGGTAAGAGCAGTAGCCAGAATGGTAAGTGAACCACCTTCTTCGATATTTCGTGCTGCTCCAAAAAATCTTTTGGGTTTATGCAATGCATTGGCGTCGACACCTCCAGACAAGACTTTTCCTGATGCGGGCGATACTGTATTAAAAGCTCTGGCCAAACGGGTAATCGAATCGAGTAGGATTACTACATCATGTCCGCATTCTACCAGCCTTTTAGCTTTTTCCAAAACAATGTTTGCCACACGTACGTGTCTTTCTGCCGGCTCATCAAAAGTAGAAGAAATAACTTCTGCATTAACACTCCGAGCCATATCGGTTACTTCCTCAGGCCTTTCATCAATTAAAAGAACAATCATGTAAACTTCGGGATGGTTTGCAGCAATTGCATTGGCAACTTCTTGTAACAAAACTGTTTTTCCAGTTTTAGGCTGAGCAACGATCAATCCTCGTTGTCCTTTCCCTATTGGAGCAAACATATCAACAATCCGGGTTGAAAGTTTGTCATTTTTGTTATTATTAATTGTAAACTTTTCTTCTGGGAAAAGCGGTGTTAAGTAATCAAAAGGAACCCTGTCGCGAATAAAATCAGGACTACGGCCATTAATTTTCTCAACTTTAATTAAAGGAAAATATTTTTCTCCTTCTTTGGGAGGACGGATAGTTCCCTCTACTGTATCTCCTGTTTTTAAACCAAAAAGCTTAATTTGTGATTGTGACACATAAATATCATCTGGCGAATTAAGATAATTATATTCCGACGATCGTAAAAAACCATATCCATCAGGCATAATCTCTAAAACTCCTGAATTGGTAATAATACCTTCGAATTCAAAAGAACGGTCGTTTCTTTTTTCGTGCGTCCGTTTTTGATAATTATTGGATTGCCTTGATGAACTTCTTCTAATGTTTTCTGAAAAACTTTCATCTTTTTTATCTGTAGCGGGCTGTTTACGATCTACTTGTGTTTTAACCTCATTAGTAGAAGTATCAGTTTTTGTTATAGATTTATCCGATTTTTTTTGATCCTGGATTTTCATTCTTTCTCTTTTTGATTGTCCAGAATTTTCAATAGGAGTAGTTGTTTTTGACTTTTCAACACTTTTTTTTCTGCCGGATGATTTTTTGTCAGATTTAACATCGCTAGTAGCATTAATAGCTTGTTGGTCTAAAATTTTGTAAATTAAATCTTGCTTTTTAAGCGATTCAACTTTCTTAATTTGAAGTGATTTAGCAATTTCGCGTAACTCACTTACTAATTTTTTATTCAATTCAAGAATGTCGTACATATTTCAATTATGGAAATTAGTTATTTTTTTATAAGTAAATATTTGAATATAATTAGTTTTTTTATTGATTTCGCCAGTAAAACGAACGATTTTTACTGAAGGAGTTGATTAACAAAATGTTTCTTTGGAAAATCAATGCAATAATACAGATTTATTCATTAATACCAAAAAAATCATGATAAATTTTTTCATTAAAATTAATTTTTTGTAAAAGAATCTAATGCAAATACCTAAGATTAAAAAATAAAAAAATAAATTTATTGATGTTTTTTATTGAGTTATTTGAATATATTTGTAACAATTTGCCTGAAAGTAACGTTTTAATAAAGCTAACAACACCCGACAAAAAGCATGAGACAGTTAAAAATTATTAAACAAGTTACCAATCGAGAAACTGCCTCTTTAGATAAGTATTTGCATGAAATTGGGAAGGTAGACCTTTTATCAGCTGAAGAAGAAGTAGAATTAGCCAGGAAAGTTAGAAATGGAGATAATCATGCTTTAGAAAAGCTTATCAAAGCCAATTTGCGTTTTGTGGTTTCGGTATCTAAGCAGTATCAGAACCAAGGGCTTAGCTTGCCTGATTTAATTAATGAAGGTAACCTGGGACTTATCAAAGCTGCTAAACGTTTCGACGAAACCAGAGGTTTTAAATTTATTTCTTATGCTGTTTGGTGGATACGGCAATCTATTTTACAAGCCTTGGCAGAGCAGGCAAGAATTGTTCGTTTACCCTTAAATAAAATAGGATCGATTAATAAAATAAACCGTGCATTATCGGAACTTGAACAGATGTACGAAAGGGAACCCTCTGTTGATGAGATAGCTAAAGCTATTGAACTGGCTCCTGGAGATATTAAAGATGCTATGCGTAGCTCCGGCAGGCATGTAAGTATGGATGCTCCACTTACCGATGGTGAAGAAGGTGATATGTATGAGGTACTATTAAGCGATGAAAGTCCAAGCCCTGACGGTAAATTATTAAACGACTCTTTAAGAAAAGAGATTGAAAGAGCCCTTTCTTCGTTAACTGAACGCGAAGCTAATATTATAAAACTTTACTTTGGCTTAAATGGGAAGCATCCTTATACGTTAGAAGAAATTGGTGAAGAATTTAATCTTACCCGCGAAAGAGTCCGCCAAATAAAAGAAAAAGCCATTAAGCGATTAAAACATACAACCCGAAGTAAAATTCTTAAAACATACCTTGGCTAAAAAAATGCTTTAACCAGATTTTATACCGAGGAAACTAAGCCGTTTCCTTTTTTTATTTATTTTTGCAAGGTATAAATAATTAAAAAACCATGAATCATTTAATCTCTCCATCATTACTTTCTGCCGATTTTGGAAACTTAGCGCGTGATATAGATATGATAAATAACAGTGAAGCCGACTGGTTTCATCTTGATATTATGGATGGTATTTTTGTTCCAAACATATCTTTTGGTTTTCCGGTGATTAAATATATAAACAAATATGCCCAAAAACCTTTGGATGTTCATCTAATGATTACCGAACCCGACAGATACATCGATGATTTTTTTCAGAGCGGGGCTAACATATTAACTGTACATTATGAAGCATGTAATCATTTACACCGCACTGTTCAGAAAATAAAATCGCTGGGAATAAAAGCCGGAGTAAGCTTAAACCCACACACTCCAATAGAATTATTAAAAGATATTATTACTGATGTGGATTTGGTTTTAATTATGTCGGTAAATCCCGGATTTGGCGGGCAAAAGTTCATTCCAAATGCACTCGAAAAAGTTAAAGAGCTAAAACAATTAATAATATCTAAAAATTCAAATGCTTTAATCGAAGTTGATGGAGGGGTAGACAATAGCAATGCAAAATTATTAATAGAGGCTGGATGTGATGTACTGGTTGCCGGCAGCTATATTTTCAAGTCGGAAAACCAACTTGAAACGATTAAAGTATTAAAAAATCTTTCGTTTTAAGCAATTAATAGTCATTCTTCGATATCCTTTGTTATCCTTTGTTATCCTTCGTCACCCTTCGTCAAGCTCAGGGTGACATTAAGCTCTGGGTGACATTAGGACTTAGTATGAAATTTAAAAACTTTGATATAAAAAGAAGCTATTTCTTTTTGTCACACTAAACCTATCATACTGAGCCTGTCATACTGAGCCTGTCATACTGAGCCTGTCGAAGTATGACCTTTCTTATTCGACAATCTTTTTAATTCATCAATATCGCCACGAATAAGTGCTTCTTTTTTTTGCCTTGTCCAACCTTTTATTCTTTTCTCCCAAAGTATTGCTTCATTAGGGTTTTGAAATGATTCATAATAAACCATCTCAACTGGCCTTCTCGAAAAAGTATAGCTTTTTTTATTTAAACCATGATTATGTTCATTTAATCTTCTGTTTATATCATTTGTAATTCCAGTATAATAGGATTTATCTGCACATTTTATAATATACACATAATAATTCTTCATATTCTTGTTTTATTTCGATTGTAACCCTTCGTCACCCTTCGTCAAGCTCAGGGTAACCCTGGCACTCAATAAAACGCTATCATACTATTCTTTTCCTTCTAAATAATTTTGTAAATAAGCATACCTTTCTGTTAGTTTACCATCTTTAGTTATAGTAGCTCTTTCAATCATTCCGGTATCGTCATGCCCAAAAAGCGATGGAAAAACTTTATCCATTAGGTCCTTACCAAAATCAGTAGAAGCATTCCTAGGGAGTTCTCCGGGTAGATTATCAACAGCCATTACCGTAATATTTTTAGGGCTAATAAATGGCCTTTCTGCCTCTCCTGTTTCCGGATTATAACCATAAAATGGGTCGGCTATGGTTGATGCCCTTACGGTTGATGCAATAGGGCCATTAACATCACAACTAACATCAGCAATGACTGTAATTTTAAAATCGGGGTCAAGATAATCTTCTTTGGTAATAAATTTTGGCGATTTAGGATCCCAGTAATGGCAAGCTATAAAAAGATCAGTTACTTTTGTATATGGTTTAAAAGTAGATTCATATTCTTCGGGATGTTTAAAAAAGTGTTGCAAATTAAATTGCATTCCACCTTTATGCTTAACATAATGCTCCGGGTCTAAACGGCATAATACCGGCTCGTCGAAATCCTTATGTAGAAATTCATCTGGAGTAACTTCACGAATATTAAGCTGGTTTAGTGTTTCCATAGCTCCCATTGCTACTCTCCCACCACCGGTTACGAGAATTTTTTTCTTTTTTAATTTCACCAATTTCAGGCCTGCAAACATTTCTTCCATATCGTGGCATTGATTTGCCGGTTTAAGCTCAAACGAATCTGTACGGATTCCTCTTGCACGCAATCCATTATAAGCTCCAACAATTCCTGCCCATCGTCCGAATGCAACTATTCTTTGCCCATCGTAATCGGTTAAATACTCGTAATCGACCAACCGGATTTTTTTTCTGATAATTTCCTGCAATAAACCACGGTTGTATGGTTGTTTTTTCCCTACATGCGCAAAAAACATGTAAGTTTTATTGGCAATTAAGGTTGAAGCATTTACTTCTTTAACACCAACCAGTATATCACAATCGCTTAAATCTTCTTTAACATTTAAGTCCAGGTATTGATATTCTTCATCGGTATAACACCTTATATCGCTTGGTTGAATATATAATTCGGTATTTGGAAAACGTTCGGTTAGTTTAACTGCAAGAGGTGGTGTTACCGGCACTCTTTTATCCGGTGGATTTTTAGTTTCTCGTAATACTCCGACCTTAATTTTTTTCATATGCATTATTGATTTTTATTTTACATTTTAGAGACCACTAAATTAAATTTTTTTAACGAAAAAAATTAGCAATGAGGTAATTGATTTTGTAACTTTGCATTTCCAAAATACATTTCAATTGGGGCTGACCTGGTTTTGACGGTAAGGTAAATTGGAATGTAAGCATGTCGAGCATTGGGTTTTGGCTCGTAAATATCAAGGCTCAGATTTATAAACGGCGAAAATAATTACGCGCTTGCAGCTTAATATCACAAAGTGAATTAAGCTTAATTCCGACGCCTAGGTGTGTCGGAACAAGCTGTCTCTCAGGCTGCGCTGTTTAACCACAGTCTGAATATGGGGCATCGTAAAAGTTAAACTAGCCTGGTTAGGGCTTCGATAACCGGGCGAAATTTAATTGAAGCTAAGGATTAGTTGGGCTGCTCTTTGCCACGCTAATCACGAAAACCCAAAAAGAGCTAAGCATGTAGAAAGCATTTTGGTTCCTTATTCGGACGCGGGTTCGACTCCCGCCAGCTCCACTTTCACCCTCCGTAGCTTCAGCGGAGGAGGGCTTCGCCCTCTCCACCTCAGCTACTTCGGGTTTCAGTGGACACTGTCCACCCTAAAAATAATAGATGATGTGGTATGTTTATATCTTACAATGCAATAACAATTCTTATTATACAGGTTGCACCAGTAATATTGAGCAGAGATTAGATAAACATAATAATGGACTGGTGCATTATACAAAAGATAAATTACCGGTAAAACTTATCACCTACATTGCATTTACAGAAAAACTTAAAGCTTTTCAGTTCGAAAAATACCTTAAATCCGGTTCTGGTATTGCTTTCAGGAATAAAAGATTAATTTAGTACCTACTATAGCCTTTAGCGTAGGAGGATTTTTTTGCCTACCGGTTCCTTAAATTAATTACAAGTAATTAGCACCTGGACTTCGGTGGATGCAATCCACCTTTAGCTATTTTTACAGTATTGCTTTATGAAATCAAAAAGAATTACTAATTTAGTTATCTTTTAACTTAATCTGTCAACTAAATGTGGTATGTTTATATCTTACAATGCAATAACAATGCTTATTATACAGGGTGTACCAGTAATATTGAGCAGAGATTAGATAAACATAATAATGGACTGGTGCATTATACAAAAGATAAATTACCGGTAAAACTTATCACCTACATTGCATTTACAGAAAAACTTAAAGCTTTTCAGTTCGAAAAATACCTTAAATCCGGTTCTGGTATTGCTTTCAGGAATCAAAGGAACCTTTAGTAAAAAATTCCGGAACAGACCAAAAAAAACCATCTGGATATGTCATTGCGAGTTTGTAGAACGAAGCAATCTTTTACCCTTTTTAAAGATTACTTCGTTACACGCGTAATGACCCCAGACAACTTTTGGGGACCATTTGGGTTATTTTGGTGTGACCATGCCACCCGTTCCGGTCAAATGGTGACACCTTTAAAATCATGGAATGGTAAAAAAATATTGATTAAAGGATATACAACCGTATTTTCAAAAATTTAATTTGTATGTAAGAGTGTGAAGATTAAATTCAACCACTCCTGATTATTACGTTCCATTATACTTGTTATATTTCCCTTCTCATTATCAGGAGATATAAGTAACTGAAAAATATTTTTTACAATATATTTTTTGTACCATTGATCAATAAACATCACTTCAAATAAGGGATAATTTTTATCAGATAAATCTATAAAAAAATCATAAGAATTAGCTTTAACAGGGAGCCAGTAAGGTTTAAAGAATTCTTTTTCTGTTGAATTGTTAAGCTTTAAATAAAAATTAAACCAATGCTCATGCTGTTGATTAATAATATCCGAATCAATTAAGTTTTCCATTTTAATTGCAGACAATAACTGAGGGTATGAATTTAAATACTTAATAATATGTGCAGCATTAATTAACCCGGAAGAGTACTCAATCATAAATGATGTATAATCTTGTTCCATAAATACTTATTTTTTTAAATTGTATATCCGCTTTTTGACAGAACTTACCACTTGATTTTCTTCATTGCCCCATCCCTAAAGGGTGTGAAGAAAATCAATGACGCCCTTTAGTCCCGAAAACTTTCGGGAGGGGTAAAATAATTGATTTTTCAGTTCAGTTATCAATATATATATTTCAAAAAGCGGACAATCATATTTCAAAATAGTAGATTTAACGGTTCAATTAATAAACAAACTTTTATTTATTTTGATACTACATAAATAAATGCCGGTTATCTAATAATTAACCCCTGAGTCTCATCTCCCCCGTATCTTCATCCATTTCCAGGGAATAAACAAAAGCCAGGTAATCTTCTACCTCTATAAAATTGGGAGGAATCCAGCTATACTCCACAGGCAGCTTATCAGTTTCCTTAAAATCAACAATATCAACTGCTTCTTTTGTAGCATTTTCGTAAACAATCACTTTTTTATTATAAACCATTAACTTTAACAAAACAGCAGCCATCTCCTCCTCTACCTCATCTTCGGACAAGGTCATATAATAATCGATAAACTTATAATGGGTAAGCTTAACGTATTCGGCGTAGTATTTAAGTTCGGGTATTGACCAATAAATCATTAAATGTAAAACTTTTTCATATGGATGGGCACATTCATTTATCAAAAAACATTTCATTAATTTACTTTTCTTCTTTTAATAATACTCCTTTATATATTCATAAGCTCGAGTAAACAGAGCATGATCTTTATGTAGTTTATACTTCAGCAGAGTTTTTCGTAATGATTTCTGTACTTCTCTTTCTCCTGATGTTGTTGTCTGCCAACCCGGGAAACGAACCACTTTCACAATATTGTCAATGTCTTCAACAATACGCTCAACAACAGCCGGTGTTTGTTCTGTTTTGGCATCAAGAAATAACTCTGTTAAAGCTGTTTTAGCTGATTTTTGCTCTTGTTGGGTTAATATTTCTTTTTCTGCCTGTACTGCTTCTTTCGCTATTTTACATAGCTCCTTTACAAAGTCGATGCTTGAGATTAGTCCAACTTCTGCTTTGTGTCTTAAATCTTCCAATCGTTCACTCAATTTTTTGAATTTAGGATTACCTGCATGTTTTTTGAATCTTTTAATCAGTTCCTTTTCCAGCTTTTTAACCTTCTTAGGGTCCTTATTTAAAAGTATTTCATCAATTACTTCTGCGTCCATTACAAATTCATCCAGGTTATCATGTATACCATCCACATGGATATTTTTATGAATGAGCTCGGTTGTTTTTGCTCCCAGTGCATGCCACAATAATTTCCCTATATTATCTGCGGTTGGTTTTACCGATTCATAAACCTGACTTAACCATCTGTAATCCTTCTCATACAAACTTAAAAATGGTTCAGGACTCAAAGATTCCCACAATTTAGCCAGATATACATAATCTTTTGCAAAAGCATCTCTTAATTCGTTAGTTTTTAGACATTCCTGAGCAGCTTCTAATCCTTCGTACCCTTCTAATTCACGATCAACTCCCGGGAAATGTGCTAAAGCATCGTTCACGGCTTGTGGTAATTTATCTTTTAATTCGGTTAAGTTCGTAATTACTTTTTTAACCGATTCTTCATCGAATTGTAAGGCTGCAGCTGCATCGTCGAATACCCCAAAGTAATCTACTATGCGACCAAATGTTTTATTCGGATACAGGCGATTGGTTCTGCAAACTGCTTGTAATAAGGTATGATCTTTCAAGGATTTATCCAGATACATGGTTTGTAAAACAGGAGAATCAAACCCTGTAAGAAGTTTTGCGGTAACAATTAAAAATTTAAGTGGCGAACTGGAATCATCAAATTTTTCGATCAGTTTTTCCTGCTGATCTTTATCAATACCCCATTTTTGTTTGAAATCAGAATCATCGTTGGCATTTGTTGAAATAACCACTGAACTGGCTTCCGTGTCGATGTGTTTATCCAGTTCTTCCTTGTACTGCACACACGCGTACCGGTCTGGTGTTACTATCATTGCTTTTAAACCATGTGGATCGACTTTGGTATCGAAATGTTTGATGATATCTTTAACAATAAGCTCTATTCGTTCAGGAGATTTTAAGAAAGCCGACATGCGTGCAGCTCTTTTACTTAAAGCATCGGCTTCTTCATCGTTTAAAGCAGCTTCTTCTTTCAACTCCTTAAATAATTTATCGATGGTTTCTTTATCCACATGCACGTTCAATAATCGTGGTTCGAAATGCAAAGGTAGCGTTGCTTTATCGCGAATAGAATCCTGGAAACTGTATTTCGACATGTATCCACCCTGATCTTCTTCTGAGCCAAATGCCCAAAATGTATTTTTATCGGCTTTATTAATGGGTGTTCCGGTTAACCCGAATAAAAATGCATTGGGAAGTGCCGATCGCATTTTACGCCCCAAATCACCTTCTTGTGTACGATGTGCTTCATCAACCATTAGAATAATATTTTCCCGTGTATTAATATCGGGATAGGCATCTTTGAATTTATGAATGGTTGTAATCAATATTTTTCGCGTATCCTTCTCCAACAGATCATTCAGTTCTGAAATACTATTTACAGAAACCATATTCGGCACATCTGATGCATTGAATGTTCCTGTAATTTGTGAATCCAGATCGACCCGGTCGATGACAATAATTACCGTAGGACTTTTAAGTTCTTGCATTTTGCGCAGTTTTTGTGCTGCAAAAACCATGAGTAATGATTTACCCGACCCCTGAAAATGCCAAATTAATCCTTTTTTAATTTGCCCTTCCGAAACGCGCTGAACAATTTTATTGGCACCTTCGTATTGCTGGTAACGACAAACAATTTTAATCCTTCGTTTCTTTTTATCGGTAGCAAACAAAGCAAAGTTCTGAAGAATATCCAACAATATTTTTGGGTGCATTAAATGACCCAACTGTTTGCCTACTTCGGTTAAAGATTTAATTGGGAGTATGTTTTCTTCGTCTTCGATTCTCCAGGGCGACCATAATTGCAGTGGACAACGCACGCTGCCATAAAACAATTCTTTTCCCTCGGTTGCAAAAGAAAAAATGGCAGGCACAAATAATTGCGGAATAGAATTTTCGTAAACATGATGCACCTCATGTGCACCATCTAACCACGAAACCGACGGGCGAACCGGTGTTTTTGCTTCGCCAACAACAACCGGAAGGCCATTGATAAAAAATACCAGATCCGGAATTTTGGTTTCACGGGCTCTTACACGATACTGATTCGTAACGATGAATGAATTTTTACCGATATCATCAAAATCGATAAGTTTGATGCTTACATGTCGGTTGTTTTCACCAAAAGGCATGGTTTTATCGCCCAACATCCATTGGGTAAACTCTTCGTTAGCACGAACCAACCCCGAGTGACTTACCGAAATTAAAATGGCCCGAAGTTTATGAATTACTTCATCAGCTCTTTCGGGATTTGCTTCAATATCAGGATTTAATCGAATTAATGCATCACGCAACGCTGATTCTAATAACACTTCTGTTATTTCACGCTGCAATTGCTCTGCAGGGATGTATTTCCACTGCTGACCATATTCCGTTTGTGGTTCCTGAATGCTTTTATCTAACAAATTTACACCTGATAACTGCTTGATAATAAAATATTCTACGCTATTGAGTTCGGTAAATGTCATGCGTCAACTATTGTTTTTAATTTATCTTGTAATAATTCGAATCGTTCTGATTGCATCAAAGGAGTTAAATGACTTAAAAGTGCTTCTTCCATTTCATCGCTTAAAAGTTCATTAAATTGTTCTATTAAAAATTCTTTTGCATCAGCAGGAGCAGTAATTATTTCGTTAACCAGGTTCGTGTGATTATCGAGTACATAAACAATGTCTTCAAAATCCTTACTTGTACGTGGATCGTTTGCACCCCGATCGTTGTAGGCTTCAAATTTAGTGGCTAAAAAATAAGCGACCGATAAAATCCGGATTTGCAATCCTGATTCTAATTCGAGCGTTTGCAGATGTTCAAATCCGGGACGAAACCACCTGTTTGCAGGTGCCCAACCAATTTCTTCAGTTGCCATAACATCAACAGGAATTCCATCGTAACGAAAACGACACATAACAGTATCTGCTGCACTTTGAGTAAACTGTTTTTTCGCTAGTTCCTGCCTTAAATTCTCTAATTCTCCCTGTGATGTGATTTCCAACGAAATATCAATATCCTGTGTAGGCCGGACATCGTCGGCAGCAGGATCGTCGATGTATAAACTCACTACCGCACCACCAACATATACTACACGATTGTTTAAATCGCCCAAAGCTCTGGCAATTCTTTTAACAACATCAATATTTATTTCGTTGGTTTGTGGCACTATACTATTCTTTTCTTTAGTTCTTCAATGGCTATTTTTTTCTCTCTTACATTCCCTACCCTTAAGGCATCGCATAAAGCTATTAGTTCGTAAAAACCAGCATCTTTCATACAGGCTTCAGCCAGGTTTGGATGCAGTGGTTCAATGATCTGCCCTCGAGTATCGCCCTTGGCATAAGGAATAATATAATGCTCGGTGCTCGATATCAATTCGTTTAGTGGTTTGGCCGAATGAGCTGTTTTTATGCCACGGGCCAGAGTTCCCGGTTTTTGCGGATAAACATAACGAATGCCATGTTCCAGAAATTCCAGTAAGGCCAATTTCATTAAGCGGTTTTTATCCTGGGCTATTAAACCTGCAAATACCGAACGGTTGATGCTTTCACTAATCTCGCTGGCACTTATTCCGAGTTCGTACGACAGGTCTTTCATCATCCAGTTATTTTTACCTTTTGCAGCTATTTTAAGCAAAACAACTATATCGTGTGGGCGCATACCGTTGTGTTTCTTCATTTTATTGTGTTTTGTTTCGCTTGCAAGTTATAAAAACTTTTTATTATTCGCAATTTGCGAATCGCGAATTGCGAATAATATCTAAAATATCTCATGAATTAAACTCTTTTGTAAGGATTTGGAACTATCAATTTTTGATTTAATGTACAGACTAGATACTTCTAATTGATCCAATTTTTTACATTCATTAGTTATTAGGTCTTTATCCTTTGGAACTGATACTTTAAATTCCTCCACATCACTTGGTGTAATCGCAGGATAATTTGTTCCAGTCATTCTGTTTTCACAATACCTAGTAAAACGTTTTGAAAAAAACTGATGAAAAACAAATTTACTTAATTGTTTATCTATCAGATTTATTATGGCCGTGCCTGTTGATGCAATAATATTTTCTCCTTTTCCTATATATGCAAATGCTTTTTGATATGGCCTAACCATTGCTAAAACTATAGAATCATCATTAACAATTCTTTTGGCTCTACTTGGTGCTTCTCTATATTTAATTCTAGTTAATTTGCCTATGACCTTTGGCTCTATAATACTTGCTAAATCCAAATATTCAAATTCATACTCAGGATCTGTTTTAGAGTTTAATGAATTCTTATTTATATTAGCGATTTCAGCTAATGTAACAAATTCCCAATTTTCATTTCTTTTAGAAAATAAGTTATCAACTATTGTTAAGTATGCTTTTTCTAATTTCTCTAATAACTTTATTTCCCTCTCAATCACTTCATCCATAGCCCAAAGGAGTTCGGCGAGTTTGGCTTGCTGGTCTTTGGGTGGGAGAAGGAATTCTTGTTTTGCTAATACTTTCCAATTTATGGTTGGTGATAATGAACCTACAGATATTTCAATCGCCCTTTCCCAAAAGGTTTCAGATAGCAAAAAGAAAGGTAAAAATTCAGGCAAAACATTTTCGGATTTTGGTCTTAAAACCATTGAATGTGCTGATGCTACTGCATCTATTTCTGCAATTGCTACTCGTTTTAAATATGCATTACGTTTTGCAAATATCAAATCTCCTTTATAAATCTTTTGCTTATCTCCTATTAAAGATGAAGTCTCTCCAAATCTTCTTATTTTCAATGAACCTGTATCTAAATGCTCCAATCCAATGTAGTGTTCTAAACCAGAATCTTTTGGCACAACTTTTTCTACAATATTTTCAACCAAATCAGAAAATTTCCATTTTTCCCATTTCGATCTATCAACATTCTTTTCAATCGCTTCTTCAATATTTATTTTCAAATTTTCTATCATAGAATCTCAAATAATTGGTTCATCGAATTCTTTAATTGTGTTGATGCTTCTTCCCACTCCTGAAATGCTTTGTTTGGTTTTAGTATGTTCTTAGAACCGTTGTTTTTTATATATAATGGAATATTTAAACTGCTTTCTTTTTCAAGTATTTCATGAGTTTCAGCAACATGAGAGAATCCTTTTTCTGTTTCAAAATCAATAAATGCATTATGAATTTTATTGATGTGTTGTGGCAATAAATAGCTTATTGTTTTTTCTCTTTTAAGTTCATTTCTTGCATCAATGAAAAGAACTTTATTTTTTCGAAAATTAGATTTATTATTGTTCGTGATTAAAAGGCATGATTCCATAATTGAATTTTAGAATAAGTTTTTTCCAAGAGCAATTACACATTCAACCTTATCATCTTCGATCATTTTCTGTCGCATATCCTTTTCAGAATCTCTAAACAATACGCCATAAGGCCACAAAACAACAGATCGTCCATTATTTTTATCCAAACTTTTTTGTATATGCTGCTGAAAGGCATAATCGGCGCAACCTTGTGGTGGTGTTCCCCAAATATTTCTACCAAACGGATCGTTTTCGAAACTTTTGCGGTCCCACTGTTTAATGGAGTATGGCGGATTAGCCAGGATTACATTAAACTTTTTAAGTTCGTCGTTTTCTAAAAAGGCCGGATTGGCCAGGGTATCACCACGTACAATTTGAAATTCTTCAATGCCATGCATAAACATGTTCATTCGTGCAATGGCAGAAGTAATCAGGTTAATTTCCTGTCCGTATAATTTTAAGGTGCGATATTCTTTGCCTTCTTCTTTTAAATGTAAAGCACAGTTCAACAATAAACCACCGGAACCACAGGTAGGATCGTACACACTTTCGCCGGGTTGCGGGTTCATTATTAAAGTCATGAGCTTTACCACGGTACGGTTGGTATAAAACTCGGCAGCTGTATGTCCGCTATCGTCGGCAAATTCTTTAATCAGGTATTCGTACGCATTCCCCAACTGGTCGTCGGGTACATTGGCAATACTTAATTTATGCTGTGAGAAATGCTCAATCAGGTTGGTGAGTATTTCATCGGAAAGTCGGTCTTTATTGGTCCAGCTGGCATCGCCAAAAATACCAAACAGCGTATCCGGGTTGGCTTTTTCAATAGCACGCATAGCATTTTGTATGGCTTCGCCTACATTCACCGTTGTTTCGCGTACATCATTCCAATGTGCTCCTTCTGGTATCTGAAAATGGTGGTTTTCGGCAAAGGCGGCGTACTCCATGTCGCCATTGCTTTCTTTTAAGGCATTTTCATATTCTTCGTCGTACACATCGCAAATGCGCTTAAAGAACAATAGCGGAAAAATATACTGTTTATAATCTCCGGCATCAATAGTACCGCGCAATGCTGTTGCCGCTCCCCATAGATATTTTTCGAGTTGTTGTTGGTTCATTTATTCCGTTGTTTCTAAAATATTCTTGGTTAAATAAGATCTTAATATTGGTCTAAACCATGCAATAGCAGCTTCCCCATCTTTTAATGTTGCTTCTGTAAAATCACGGCTATGACGTATGCTGTTTCTTAATTCTCCTAATTGACTAAAACGTGTCATGATTACTCCTTTAGAACCAAATCGTGATTCAAAATAATTCCAGTTCAATTTTGAAATGATAATATCCTTATACTCTTGCAAATCAAAAAAATCAAGCTTACGTCTTATATCATTAAACTGATCTTCTTCTTCACCAGGATTCTTTGATAACCAATTTTTAATTCGCCCATCAACCTTTTCTTTCATATGCTCTGGAATAAACTCATCATAAGGATCATTTTCAGCTTCATTGTGCAATACTTCTGCAATTAAACTTCTTAAAGCCATCTCAACCTGTTCAATTTCACTATTAATATATTCCATATCTTTAGGAAGTTCTGTTTCTATATTATTTTCAAAATAAGATTCTAGAAACTTATTTATTCCTTTACATATGAGATTTCTACGTTCTTCCAAAAACTGTTCGTAATTATCTATTTGATATAATGTCGGATCCGTTGGAACAAATTGTTTTCTTAATTCTTCTTGATCAATTTTTGGAAGATACTCAGCCGGATCTGTTTTCAGAATTTCAAGATTTGATTCTTTTGTGATAAATGCAATATTGGATATTTCATTTATCATAGCTTTATGAATTGAGTTAGCCGAATTGTATTTCTTGTAAAGAAATGCTTTAGGGAATATATGATGCCTTTCCAGTTTGTTCTTAACACCTATGCTTTTTGAGTACAAGTTTATAGCAGGATTAGTCCAATCTTTTGCTTCTTTAGACCTAATAGCACTGTAAAATATATTGAAAATTCTACTTCTAATTCCTTGTAATGCTAAATCTTCTGTACGTAAATAAAGATTAGAACCTCTATACAAATGTAATTCCTGAATTAAGGCATCTAAAGTTCCTTTTTCTTTAAGAACATTAATGTCTTTCTCTAAATAAGATTCAGATGATCCACTAAAACGTCCCCAGAGTAGAGCATTAAACATCCAGTAAATTGCCTTGTTTGCTTCCTCGGCACTTGTAAACTTACCCTCTTTTTTATGTAAATAATAAATTAAAATATAGAGTACATATTTTGAATTAAAACTATCTGTAGAGTCTATAAAAGCTGACTCCCTTAAAACATTAATAAGATGTGGAAGTATTTTGTGTAGGCGATTCCATGCCTTCTCAAACTCCTCTTTTGTAACATCTGCAATTTCAGAAGTGTATTTCCCTCTTTCAGTAGTAAGGATATTTAAGCAACGAGTAAAAAACATAAAGCTTAGCTCATAATTATGCTTTTTATAGTCTTTGATTGCTTCTCGATACTTATCTTTTATTTCCGGCCAGTTAGAAGTCATAATAGCTAATGAAAGGTCGGACTCATTTAGTGTAGTTCCGGTTTTATTAACCAGATTAAATATTTCAACTACTTTTTCAATTTCATTAAATTCAATTTCCTGAATATAATATTGATAATTTTCTATTGCACTTAATTTATTTAGAATACTAATATGATCAAGGTAGAAAGCTTTTTGTTCGTTGCTTATATTTTCTAGTTCTTTTAGAAAATTTGTTATGCCACCTTTTTGAAGAAACTCCGATACATTAATCCATTCTAATTTGTTACCCATTTTTTTGGGCATATAATATTCAAATTCTTGGGTTTCTATATTAAAATATAAGTCAGTTCTTAATGATTGCCCTTCGTACCATATCGGCGTTTTCCCTTTAAATATGGTATATATTGTAGTAAGACGTTGTTGTCCATCTAGAATTAAATGGTGAAATACTGAGTTTGATTTTGCATTGTCACCTCTTATTTTTGAAGGGTCTTTTGTTTTCCAAATTAAAAATGAACCAGAAGGATATCCATTATATAATGATCTAAAAAACTCTTTAACTTGTTTACTATTCCACACATATCCTCTTTGAAATTCGGGAATTGTATATTCTCCTTCTTCTATTGAGCTTAGAATTGTAGTTATTTTTTTTGATTCAGCCATATTAAATACTTTTTTTTATTTTAAAAATTTATTTAATTGTTCGACAAAATGTTTTTCTGCAGCTAAGCTATCCTGCCAAGCTGCTCTTAAATCTGTCATAGCTTCTTCAACAGAAGGCAGATTATCTTCAATAATCTTTTCAACATAAAGCGGAATATTTAGATTGAAATCATTTTCTTCAATATCATTCAAGCCAGCTACCTTCACGTAATTCTCTACATCCGTATAGGCTTTATACCATTCAAAGATTTGCTTTACATGGTTATCTTCTAAAAAATTCTGAGCTCTTCCCACCCTAATCTGATCCGACGCATCGATAAACAACACTTTGCCTTTTTTACCGGCTTCTTTGTTTTGTTTAAAAACCATAATACAAGCTGCCAGTTGCGTACCATAAAAAATGTTTGGTCCAAGCCCAATGACTGCTTCCAACAAATCTTTTTCCAGTAGTGCTTTTCTTATTTTTCCTTCGGCGTTTTTTCTGAACAGAGCACCATGTGGTAAAACAACGGTCATACGACCATTATCGTTCATGGATTTTATCATGTGCTGTACCCAGGCCATGTCGCCATTTCCTTTGGGTGGTATACCGGCAATATTTCTTCCATACGGATCATTGGCCCAGTTTTCTGCCCCCCAATCTTGTAATGAAAAAGGTGGATTGGCAATTACACAATCGAAGGTTTTTAGCCCGTCTGCCTCAAAAAAAGCAGGGTTTCTTAATGTGTCGCCACGAATAATGGTAAAATCTTCAATACCATGTAAAAACATGTTCATTCGTGCAATAGAACTGGATGTTAGATTCTTTTCCTGACCATATAACTTAAGCGTGCGGTAATCTTCCTTGTTTTCTTTCAAGTGGTGAACGCTTTCTAATAACATTCCACCGGTTCCACAAGCAGGATCATAAATACTTTCACCCTCATGAGGATCTAATAACAATCCGAGTAAGTGCACTACAGAACGTGGTGTATAGAATTCGCCAGCTTTCTTATTGGTTAAATCGGCAAAGTGCTTAATTAAATATTCATAGGCCTGACCTAACATATCAGGATCAACATTATTTCTACCCAAAGAATATTGAGAAAAATGCTCAATCAAATCGATTAATAACTTATCCGAAAGTTTATTTTTATTACTCCATTGGGCATCGCCAAATATGCCATATAAAAATTGCTGATTTGCCTGTTCAATTCCCCGCAAAGCTTTTTCAATGGCTTCACCAACATTTACCGTTGTTTCACGTACATTATTCCAGTGACAATTTTCGGGAATGATAAAACGATGCATTTCCGGTAAAGAAGCATATTCCTTATCTCCATCAGATTCTTTTAGTGCATTGCTGTATTCTTCATCATACACATCCGATATTCTTTTGAAGAACAAAAGTGGAAAAATATACACTTTAAAATCAGATGCATCAACCGGACCTTTTAAAATCCAGGCTGCTTTAGAAAGATATTGTTCGAGTTGAGAGAGCGATATTTTCTTTGTATCCATTATTTTTATTGATTTTACTGCAGGTTAAAATTAACAAAAACAAACCAAAAGCAAAAAAGAAGAAGGGTGTTAAAGAAAACATTTTTAAATTCAACAGGATAGAAGGTTCTGTTCAGCCAGGGCTAATTGAAATATGATTTTCAATAAAGGATAGGACATATCCCTGGGCTGGGTTATTTACAACGAACTGCAAGTTTGGTATTCTGCTATATTTTTGGATAGGTATGCAGTGATTTACCTTGCTATTTGTGTAACCATAAGCCCTAATTATTGAGTCTTTTGGTTACATGATTGGTAAAGTCAGTTCTGCTAAAAGCCCTGATAATATGGCAGAGCTAGCAGAACCATAATTAGTATTTTTATTTCTTCTAAATGAAATATTGCACAGAAAACTCCTAATTCAAATCCTAAGTTAATAAAAGTTTAGTGGTATATTTAATTTTTAAACTGTTTTATAAAAACTTTAATTGGTTATACACTCTTATTCAATATGGTATTCCAATAAAAAATGAGTATATTCGTTATCCTGTCATGAAAAGGTTTCTTCTGATTATAATCTTCTTCGTTAGTCTGCAATTTCAGAATTTTGCCCAAAAAATAGATTACCAAAACATCGATTATACCTATTTGGAGCAGCTGATAAAAACTGGAATCGACAGTTTACGGGAAGAAAAAGGCTTGTCGGCCCTGGCGAATGATTCGATACTCTTTTTGGCCGCAAAAAATCATGCTGAATATTTGTTAGAAACAGACCATACCGGGCATTTCCAGCCGGAGAATCCTGAAATGCGTACCCCGCACCAACGCATTGTTTTTTATGGTGGCAAATACCTGAGTACTGCCGAAAATGTTGCGAAATCTTACCTTTTTACTCCGGTAAGCGATCCTGACTATCCGTACGAATCTAGTATATTAACTGATTATGAAGCAGCTGCCGGTCAACTGGTGCTTGGATGGAAAAATTCACCAGGCCATTATAAAAATATCATCAATCCTGATTTTAATATTACAGGTGTATCGGTAAGTTATAATCCCGAAACACTGGCTTTATATGCTGTACAAACCTTTGGTAAAACGGAAAAACCAATTCATCCTCCAAAAGTTGAGCTTCCGGTTTTTACGGGTGATACCCTATCCCACAATCAATACCAGGCTCCTAAACCACATCGTCGGCACGCCTGGAAAATAAAGTCGGGAGAGAAAATAAAAGATGCCCGGCATTTTGATCTTTTTGTAAAACGACTAAAACCCAGGGATATTCAACTAAGCATAGAAAATGATTCGGTAATCATTCGTTTTGCTTCCCCTCATAAACTCCGAAATCTTTTCAGAGATAAAAAAGACGGATTGGCGTTAGAATTTATCTCTTTTAATGATTACATCAACGATTCTATCTATTATACTAAACCTTCGCGCCGGAATAATGCTTGTATTTTTAATGGTACAGTGCCCGAACCCAAATATAGAAAAGCGCTGCAACAGGAAATAAAAAAACATCGTCGAAAAAGAAGCAAGGAGCTCATGTCGATTAATTTTGGGAAAGTACCTGACAAATTCCTTAACGATAGCTTGTTTGAAATAAATCTGGTTTTACTGAAAAAGAACAAGATTCATCATATCATCCGCTTTTATCATTTTGAGAGGGGTTTCTACTATTACCCGGTTAAAGTGGATACTATCCCTTACCGTTTTCAGATCAGGAATGTTGAACCCGACTTTAAACCCGATTACGATACCATTATGCGCAAAGTGTATTTTGAACGAAACGAAACGAAAATACCAGATTCCATTATCAATCAATTTAAAGAACAATTTAATTTTGAAGAATATAAACCACATCTTGGTATTATCACGGCCTACGCCAGTGTTGAAGGGCCCGAAGAACACAACAAAGAGTTATACCAGCAAAGGGCAGAAAATATCAGGCAGATTGTTAAAGAAACCTATCCGGATAGTTTCCCTTTATATGTCCATACCAAAGAAAACTGGGACCAGTTTAAAAAACAACTGCAGGGAACCAAATACCAGTTTTTAAAAGACAGCTCTGCGGCCTTTGTAAAAAAATTCTTAAATCTGGACCAGCCCATTATAGATCTCGACAGCAGGCTAAAGCAACAAAGGTATGTAAACCTGTACCTGGTCACACAGGAAATCCTCACTGAGAATAAAAAGAATATTAAGGCCTTCGAAAAATATAATCAGATCTATGATAGAATTGCAGATCAGGTGTCTGTCGGAAATTATTATATATCGCCTAAAGATAAAGAGCAGCTGTCTGATTTATCCCATTACCTTTATTCAAAGGTGGTAGAGAATAGCGTTCCTACAAACTTGTTATATACAATGCCAAAAACTTTCCCTTATAAAGATGGAACTTACAAACATCAATACAAGGAGTTATTGTACGATTGGTATAAATATTATGTAACCTATGAAACCGACGGGTCTTTAGATAAGGAATATCAAACATTAAAATCCCTGGTAGAAGAAAAAGATCCTGACCTGCTGCCCTCGTTAAACTATTTTATACTTACCATGGATAACCGGTACAGGAAACAAATCAAAGACGTCGATTATTTTAACACCCGCAATATAAAAATTTTGAAAAAGAAACTGGATGCTATTCAGCCCGAAG
>JBKHIH010000050.1:0-26553 GCA_046538755.1 Thiohalospira sp. | reverse complement strand
AGTCAATAAAAAAAATATTTTAATATTTATTATTTGCCTTTAATACTCATTTTCACGAACTTTATGGTTACTTGTATATATTTAATCAAAAATCTTAAACAAAATTACCAGAAAAGCTGTATTAAAAGTAGGTAAAATTTAATAAAATGGAGGCAACTAAGCAATCATATGAAGAATTAGAACATCAGGTTGCCAATCTGAAAAAACAGGTTGCCTTTTATAAAAATATTGCAGACTCAGCAAAGGAAAGCATCTTTATTATTTCTCCCGATTGTACAGTTGTATACATTAACCTTTTTGCTACAAAAGAATTAAATTTAAATATGGAAGATATCATTGGGAAAAAAGTTCAATCGTTATTTCCAAAGGATATTGCACAAGAACAATGCAGAATTATTCAATCTGTTTTTAAAACGGGAAAATGCAAACAAGTGGTTTCAGAAAGTAACTATTCAGGCCGAAAAGTATGGCTCGACACCCTCATTATTCCATTAAAAAACAAGTATAACAAAATTGATAATGTTTTAGGAATAAGTAGAGATATAACAAAACAAAAGCTAGCTGAAATTAAAATTTCAGAAAAAGAAAATACTTACCGTATTTTAATAGAAAATGCCAATGATGGTATTTATTTAAGAAACAAAAAAGGAGAAATTGAATTTGTTAATGATAAATTTATTGAAATTCATGGTTTTGAAAGAGAAGAAATTATAGGAAAAAGATCGTGGGATTACCTGCATCCTGATGATTTAAATAAAATAAAAAAATCGAGTAAATCACTTCCCGAAATTGGAAATGGTTTCCATAATAGCGCCCGAATTATAACAAAAAAAGGAGAAACAAAATATGTTGATATAAATACTGTTCCTGTTATCATAAATGGAGAAGAAAAAGCTTTTGGCATTGTAAGGGATATTACCTGCCGGATTCAAATTGAAGAACGGTTTAAAATGCTTACAAAAGTTACCAACGAAGGCATTATTATTCATCAAAATGGCAAGATTATAGATACAAACCCAGCGCTGTTAAAAATGTTACGTATTGATGAGAAAATCGCAGCAAAAAGCAGCATATTCGATTTTATTAAAAAAGATTATCATAACGTTGTTAAAGAAAAATTAAGTCAAAATTTTAAGGGAGCTTATGAAATAGTAGCTGTTAGAATTGATAAAACAGAATTCCCTGCAGAGGTAAAAGTCAAAACCATAGAATTTAACAACCAAAGGGTTAGGGTAGTATCAATTAATGATATATCAAACCGTAAAGCCGTTGAAACAGAAATCAGGCAACTATCTACTGCTGTAAAACAAAGCCCTGTTTCTATTGTCATTACTGACTTAAAGGGCAATATTGAATATGTAAACCCACAATTTACAAAAATTACAGGTTATTCTTACGATGAATTGATTGGGCAAAATCCCAGAATTTTAAAATCAGGCAATACAACTCCAGATGAATATAAAAAACTATGGAAAACTATTCATAGTGGAAAAATATGGGAAGGAGAATTTTTAAATAAACGTAAAGACGGAACTACTTATTGGGAAAGTGCTACACTTTCGCCCATTAAAAATCAAGAAGGGAAAATTATTAATTTCCTGGCTATCAAAGAAGATATTACAGAAAGAAAAAAAGACCGCCAACAATTAATAGAAACAGCTCAAAACCTGAAAAAGGCGAATGCTACTAAAGATAAGTTTTTTTCCATTCTGGCACACGACCTCAGAAGCCCGATGGGTAACATCATGCAATTATCTAACCTTTTATATCAAAATTATAACTCTTTCGAAGATGAAAACAAGAAGTATTATATTAAACTGATTAAAAATTTATCGGAAAAAACTTTTGAGTTATTAGAAAATTTATTGGCATGGTCGAGAATACAACTTAATAAAATTGATTTTACACCAAAAAAAATAAACCTCAAAAATATTGCCGAAGAAGCTTTAGATATTTATAATGAAAATATTAAAAAGAAAAATTTATCGATTGATAATCATATTACTCAAGATTTCTTTGCTTTAGCTAACGAAGAATCTATAAAGTTGGTAATTAGAAATTTATTATCCAATGCCATTAAATTTACTCCACATGGAGGTAAAATCGAACTTAAGGCTGAAAAAATTAAGAATAAAAAAACAGGTATATCCCAATCTAAGATTTGTATTACCGATACCGGAGTTGGTTTACCCAAAGACCAATTAACTAAAATATTTCTAATTGATAGAAACTTTAGCACAAACGGTACAGATAATGAAAAAGGCACAGGGCTGGGATTAATTTTATGCAAAGAATTTATCGAAAAGAATAAAGGAGAAATTTGGGCTAGTAGTACGATTGGCGAAGGAAGCCAGTTTTGTTTTACTTTACCCGCTGAATAGCAATTCATTTTATTAAAACAAATCATACAATTTTTTAAAACTTGTTGCTACAAAAAATCATAGAAATATTGTATCTTGTGATTTTTGAATAAAAATTTTAAAAAAAACATGAAGAAAGATTTAAAATTTGCCGTATTGATTGATGCCGACAATATTCCTTATGCAAATATTAAAGGGATGATGGAAGAAATAGCAAAATACGGTATCCCTACTTTTAAAAGAATTTATGGCGACTGGACTAAACCTACACTTAAAGGCTGGAAAACGGTATTGCTCGAAAATGCCATTACTCCGGTACAACAATACAGCTATACAACGGGCAAAAACTCAACCGATTCTGCCATGATTATTGATGCCATGGATATATTATATTCTGGCAAAGTAGATGGTTTTTGCCTGGTTTCGAGTGATAGTGATTTTACACGTTTAGCAACACGGTTAAGAGAAACAGGAATGTATGTAATTGGTATGGGCGAAAAGAAAACTCCAAAACCATTTATTGCAGCTTGCGATAAATTTGTTTATCTTGAAATTATCAGTTCCGAAGATGAGCCTGCAGAAAGTGTAGCAGCCCAAAAAACAAAAAAGTCGAAAAAAAGTATTTACCAGGCCGATAAAAAACTCATCAACTTTATATCATCATCCATTAATGATGTGGCTGACGAAAACGGATGGGCATTTTTAGGCGAAGTGGGTACCTTGCTTTTAAAGAAACAACCCAATTTCGACCCTCGTAATTATGGTTTTGAAAAGCTAACTCCATTAATTGCTTCGCTTAAAAAATTTGAAATTGATGAGCGTGAATCGGATAATCCCAATATTAAACTAATTTATATCAGAAATAAACAATAAACATTGTACTTTATTTAACATAAAATGTATTGATATTAGAAAAAAAGAAATATTATTGCACGATTTTTTATACCTGTTAAACTATGAACATTTGTTTTATTATCGATCCCTGGGAAACCATTAATCCCAAAGAAGATTCAACACTCCGGCTAATTCACGAATCGGTTATTCGCGGGCATAATACAGGGATACTATATTCCTATGGGCTTACCATCAGAAACAGCATTACATCCGGTTTTGTGCGCTTAATAACAAAACAGGAAAAATATTCGAATAATTTATCTGTTTTTTACAAAAAAGTAAATTTCAAAAAACAACTTCTCCCCTTATCGGGATTTGATGTTATATTTATTCGGTCAAACCCTCCAATTGATCAGGTAATGTTAAATTTCCTGGACTCAATTAAACACGAAACATTTATTGTTAATGATATTGACGGATTAAGAAAGGCCAATAATAAGCTATATCCGGCCTCTTTCGACGATCCGAAAAATGAGATTATTCCCATCACTCATGTTTCAAAAAGCAAACAATACCTAAAAGATGCAATCCAGCAATCGAAAAAAGAAAAAATGATTTTAAAACCTTTGGATGGTTTTGGCGGACAGGGAGTAATTGTTCTGGAGAAATCGGCAACCCAAAATATAAATTCGTTACTCGATTTTTACATTTCGGGCGAAAAAGACGGCAATTATGTAATTGTTCAGGAATTTATTGAAGGTGCCGAAGAAGGCGACACCAGAGTGCTAGTGTTAAATGGCGAAGCTATTGGAGCTTATCGCCGGATTCCTGCTCAGGACGATATCCGTTCTAATATTAAAGCCGGTGGAAGCGCAAAAAAACACACCCTTTCTAAGCAAGAAAAATTAATATGTAAAAAAATAGGGCCAACCCTGGTGGCTGATGGATTATACTTTGTAGGCCTCGATATTATTAAAGGGAAATTAATTGAAATTAATGTTTGCAGCCCTGGAGGTATCACACGGATTAACACCTTTAACCGTACAAAAATTCAGGCTAAAGTTATTGATTTTGTTGAGCATGTGGTTACTGCCAAAGAAAAAGCCATTAACCGCAAGCGCGATTACAAAAAATTGATTGAAAATGCTTAAGCTGGAAGTGGATGAGATAATTGAGCATATAAACCGCTCTAACCATTTCGAAGCAGAAAGTGCCGATGCATCTTTTTATATTAAAATTGAAGATTATACCCCTTTTGCAGCATTTGCAATTCATAACGGCCACAACCTTCGTAAAAGCTTAAAAGATATATGCTTACTTAGTGATCACGAAAGATGGCAGGAAGAAGACCCGTTCACGTTGAATTTTATTTCATCGCTTCCTATCGTTATAGCCGCAAACGACTCTCGTTACGAATACGATTTAAACAGAAATGAAGAAAATGCCATTTACCAGGAAGCCTGGGGTAAAAAGGTTTGGAGAAAAAAATTACCCGATCAGGAAATTCAAAATTCTTTAGAAAAGCATCGTAATTTTTATCACATCGTTGATGTATTAATTGCAAAGCTTGAAAAAAAATTTGGCTCAGTTATTGTTTTCGATATTCATTCGTTTAATTACAAACGATACATTCATGCTACGCCTGTATTTAATCTTGGTACACAAAATATTAACCGCAAATATTACAGCAGGTATATCAACTACTGGCTTAAAGAGCTTCAAAAAATAGAACTACCCGGTATTGAAAATGATGTAAAAGAAAACAATATTTTTAAAGGAAATGGATATCTTCTGCAACACATCACGGAAAAATTTCAAAATACATTGGTTTTAGCTACCGAAATAAAAAAAATTTATTGCAACGAAGAAACAGGCGAATCATACCCCATGGTTATTGATGAGCTAACCCGTCAGCTAAAAAAGACTGCGATTAATACAGCTGCATATTTTGCCAAACGGAATACCAACCTAACGGTAATAAAAAATAACAGTTTATTATCATCCGAATTGGATAAAAACCTAGTAAAGATTGACAAACAACTATTTAATATTGCAAAAAATTTCGAAATCATAAGTTTAATCAATCCAATAAATCTCGACCAGGAACGTAAAAAATTCCTAAAATCTAAATTTAAAAGCAATCCGAATTTTATTTATAACCAACTGGCTATTAATCCTTTTGAATTTAAACGAAAACTTTATAATATTCCGGTAGAAAAAATATCTGATATTACTTTACGAATGCTTTATCAGGATGTTATTGATTCGTATACCGACAAAATCGACATCATCACCTCCATTGGTACCGAAAAATCATTATACAATTCGTTACGGTATTTTGGCGAGCCTGAATTAATCGACATAAAAAATGCCGAATACATCCTGCACTCCTCGCAAAGTATTGATGAGCAAGAAGAGATGATTTTAAATTCAACCGATGTATATCATTACTTTAAAAATGTAATTAATACTTACGGATTTGATTGCAAACTGGAGATATCGAAAAAAATCATCTCCAAAGTATTAAACTTAAACCATAAAAAAACACTATACATTCGTAAAGATGCCTTTTTCTCTGAAAAATCGCTGCATGCCCTAGCCGAACACGAAATTGGCGTTCACATGTTAACTACTATTAATTCGCGATTACAGCCTTTGCATGTTTTCCGGCTTGGAACTCCCTTAAATACACATGCACAGGAAGGATTGGCAATTTTAAGCGAATACCTTTCCGGAAATATCAGTGTAAACCGGTTGCAAATACTTGCTTTACGTGTACTTACCATAGAAAAAATGCTGAAAGGGTTTGATTTTAAACAAACCTTCGAATTTTTAATGGATACCGGCAATTTAAACGAAACCCAGGCTTTTTACATGACCGCCCGCATTTACCGCGGTGGCGGATTTACCAAAGACCACTTGTATTTAAAAGGTTTTAAGGATATTCTAATTTATTATAATAACGGGAATGATGTGATGTCGCTACTAATAGGAAAAACATCGTTAAAGTACCAGCCTGTTATCGATGAAATGATTGAGCGAAAAATATTTTTACCACCAAAATACAAAACACGCTCTTTTGTAAATCCACAAAAACCAAACCCGATTGTAAAATATATTTTGGATAGTTTGAAATAAGTTATATTACTAAGTATTTCATTTAATAAACGCCCTTTTATTTTTAGACGGAATCAATGCTAAATCTCATGTTGGCTTTAAAAAATATATTTTTACAACATTATATCAAATCCCTGCTTAGTTTAAATATGCAGGGCTTTATTAAATGAATAAGTTTTTCGCATGCGCTCAAACAAGTTTTTTGCTTCATAAAAATCAAGGCTTTGCTGTCCGTCAGACATTGCTTTTTCGGGTTGCTTGTGAATTTCAACAATAGCTCCGTCTGCTCCTGCCATTATTCCGGCTAAAGCAACAGGTTCGACCAAATGGCGGGCACCTGTACCATGCGATGGGTCGATAATTACCGGTAAGTGGCTTTTCTCTTTTAAAACAGGCACTGCATTAATGTCAAACGTATTGCGATAAGCCTTTTCGTAAGTACGAATACCACGCTCACACAATATAATCTTTTCGTTTCCGCCGCTAAAAACATATTCTGCCGAATAAAGCAACTCATCAATTGTACCGCTTAAGCCACGCTTAATCATCACAGGTTTATCAACTTTTCCCAATGCATCAAGCAAATTAAAATTCTGCGAATTGCGGGCTCCCACCTGGAAAATATCAACATAATTATACATCAAATCAATTTGTTCGGGTTCCATCACTTCGGTAATTATTTTAATCCCATGAGCATTACAAATTCTATAAAACATTTTAAGCCCTTCAATACCCACTCCGCGAAAAGAATAGGGCGAACTGCGCGGCTTAAAAACTCCCCCGCGCATGATTCTAATATCATTTTCTTTTAAAAAATCAACCATTCGATATACCTGGTTTTCATCCTCAACAGAACATGGGCCAGCCATGATAGAAAATCCATTACTCCCAACAGTAACATTATTATCCAACACTATTTGAGTGGGCCTTACCTTCCATTTCGACGATACCAACTTATAATTGTCATCTACTTTATGGATATCCTGCACGCCATCAATATTTCCAATTTCCCGAATATCAAAATTAGTAGTGCCAATAGCTACAAGATAAATACCTACCTGGGTTAAAACCTCTTTGGATTTCAACTTCTTTTCAGATAGCATATCCAAAATTTTTGATTTTGTCTCCTCACCGATATTTTTTTCTAATTGTATAATCATTTTCTTAAAATTATTTGCTGAATAAAATTCTTTATATTTTTTTTCTCCGATAATGCTTTTATAAAAGCACTTCCAATAATAGCACCATTGGCAAAGGAGCAGGCATCGGCAAAAGATTGGTTGTCCTTTACACCAAATCCAATGAAAAAGGGTTTAGATATATGCTCTTTTAAAAAAGAAAAATAGGATTTCTGTTTACTGAAATCAACAGCGCCTCCTGTGGTAGAATTGGTAGATACGGCATAAATAAAGGCAGTACTTAAATTTTCAATTTCATGAAGCCGCTTTTTAGAAGTTTGAGGACTTACCAAAAAGATAAAATGGATTCCATATTTTTTAAAAATACCCTGATACTGGCCATGATATTCAGATAATGGCAAATCAGGGATTATCACACCATCAATGCCCACCCTGGCACAATATTCACAAAACCGCTCAACACCAAATTTTAACACCGGATTAAAATAACCCATCATAATTTTTGGAATTTTACTTTTATGAGATATTTTTTCCAGTTGCTCAAATATTAATGCTAAAGTGATACCATTTTCTATCGCCGCATTATTGCTATACTGAATAACAGGGCCGTCGGCAATTGGATCGGAAAATGGAATTCCTATTTCAATAAGGTCTGCTCCACTATTTTCCAAATCTTCAATAATCTTTATTGTACTGTTTAATTCAGGGTATCCGGCAGTAAAATAAACCGACAAAATATTTTGTTGCTTTTGGTTAAGTAGTTTATCTATTTTGTTCATTGTTATAAAAGTTTAAAATATTTCAAATAAGTATCTAAATCTTTATCACCTCTGCCCGAAAGGTTTACGACTACTGATTCGTTATTTTTAAAATCTATTTTACCGAGCAAAGCCAAAGCATGAGCCGATTCAAGTGCAGGAATAATGCCTTCGAGTTTAGTTGTTAATTTAGCTGCTTCTAACGCTTCATTATCCGTAATACTTAAATATTTAGCTTTGCAAGATATGTGCAAGAAAGCATGTAAAGGCCCAACACCCGGATAATCCAATCCGGCAGAAACTGAATAAGGCTCAATAATCTGTCCGTCGTTAGTTTGTAGCAATAAAGATTTACTGCCATGAAGTACTCCCACAGAGCCCTGATTAATGGAAGCCGCATGTTCACCGGTTTCTATTCCTTTACCGGCAGCTTCGGCAGCATAAAGTTTTACTTTATCATCATCCATAAAATGATAAAATGCGCCGGCAGCATTACTCCCGCCTCCTACACATGCCAAGATATAATCGGGTGCTTTTTTACCTGTTTTTTCATTTAGCTGACTTTTTATTTCCTCAGAAATAACAGACTGAAAACGAGCAACCATATCAGGATAAGGGTGTGGGCCAACTACCGAACCAATGATATAATGTGTATCTACTGGATTAAATATCCAGTCGCGCAACGCTTCGTTGGTAGCATCTTTTAAGGTTTTATTTCCTGAATGTACCGGAATAACTTTTGCTCCTAACATTTTTATCCTTGCTACATTCGATGCCTGACGCCTTACATCTTCTGCTCCCATGTAAATCACACACTCCATATTTTTCAAAGCGCAAACAGTTGCTGTAGCTACTCCATGTTGCCCTGCACCGGTTTCGGCTATAATCCGCTTTTTCCCTAACTTTTCGGCCAGTAATATTTGCCCAATGGTATTGTTTATTTTATGCGAACCGGTGTGGTTTAAATCCTCCCGTTTTAAATAAATATGGATGTTAAAATGTTCGGATAAACGTTGAGCATAAAATAACGGGCTTGGGCGGCCAACATAATCTCTTAACAAACTCTTAAAATCATGAATAAATGATTTACTTTGGATTATTTCAAGGTATTTTTTCCGCAACTCTTCAATATTGGGATAAAGCATTTCTGGAATAAAAGCTCCTCCAAACCGGCCATAATAACCATTGTTGTCAACTTTAATATTCATATCTTTTTTTATTTAATTGTTTTTTAAAAATTTCAATTTGATTCACATTTTTAATTCCGGGTTCCTGTTCAAACCCGCTGTTTATATCAATACCATAAAATTTTTCGTGATGAAATGATAGAATCTGTTCAATATCCTCCGGACGAATACCGCCACTAAGAAAAAAGGGCACCTCTAGCGAATAATTTCTTAATAATTCCCACGAAAATTTAATTCCATTCCCCCCGGGCAATTTGCCTTTGGCATCAAACAGAAAAAAATCGCAAAAAGGCTCATAAGCTTCTAAATCCTTAAAATTAAATGTGTTATTAACCTGAAAAGCTTTTATTAATGGTATATTTTTAAAAAATAACTGCTCACAAAAAGCTTTGTCTTCATTTCCATGTAATTGAATATAATCTAGTTTGTACTTATCAAAAGCCATCGTAACTTCCTGAAAAGAAGCATCAACAAATACACCCACTTTCTTTACCGTTTCCGGGATTTTTTTTAAAATACCGGTCTTGAGTTTATTTTTAAAGACATACCTTTTTGAAGGGCCATAAAAAATAAAACCCACGAAATCAGGTTTTATCGAGACTATCGCCTCGATATTTTCCTTATTATTCAATCCGCATACTTTCAACTTCATGGGTGAAATGATTTTTAGGTTTTTTTTCTAATTGATAGATTTGCTGAATTATTTTTTTACATGCCCTCCCCGGGTTTCTTGTACTCATAAAACTTTCACCCATTAAAAAACCTTTGAAACCAAATTTTTTGAGTTCAATAATATCTTTCGCCGTTTTTATTCCGCTTTCAGATATTTTCAAAAAGTCATCAGGAATAAATTCCGATAAATGTATCGATTGATTAATGTTTACCTCAAATGTTTTAAGATTTCTGTTATTTACTCCCACTAAATCAATAAATTCGTTTAATTTACTGATTTCCTCTTTGTTATGAATTTCGAATAAAACTTCCATTTGTAATGATTTAGCCAATTTAGCCATTTCACGTACCTTCGTTTTATTCAAAATATCGGCAATTAAAAGAATTGCATCAGCGCCGTAAGATTTAGCTTCAATTACCTGGTATTCATCAATTACAAAATCTTTTTGCAGTATTGGGCAATAGTTATATCTGCGCGCTGTAGTTAAATCCTCAAGGCTGCCTCCAAAGTAATTGCGATCGGTTAACACTGATAGTGCAGAAGCCCCTGCCTGCATATATTTAATACTTACTTCCGCAACATTTGCATAAGGATTGATATCGCCTTTTGAAGGTGATTTGGTTTTAAACTCAGCAATAATTCCTGATTTATCCGATTTTAGCAGATATTTCTTTAATGATACCGGCTTTGTATTAAAATAGATGCTTTTTTCAAGTAATTTAAGCGGATATAGCGATTTACGCTCAGAAACCTCTTCTTTCTTACGATTTATAATCTTTGTTAAAATATCCATTTTTTAATGATTTAGGAGTTTATTAAAACTTTTTAAAGCTTGTTTGCCAAGCAGCGAGTGGCGGGCTATTTCAAAGCAATCATCGTAGCTTTTGTTCTGGTGTATCGATTTTAATGCTACTCCTGCATTTGCAATTACCACATTGTTTTGTGCATTTGTACCCTTGCCATTAAGAATATCCATAAAAATCTGTGCAGATTCTTTTACCGATTTACCCCCTTTTATCTCTTCGGGCAAAACAGTATTAAATCCAAGTTCTTTTGGAGATACAATAGAGATACCAAAATTATTTTGAATTTGGGTATTACCGGTAAGGGATATCTCGTCATATCCATCTAAACTATGTACGATATGATAATTGATGTCCGATTGCTGATAAATATAATTATACATGCGAGCCAGCTCCAGGTTAAAAACGCCGATTAATTGATTTTTTGGCGATGCAGGATTAATCATAGGCCCCAGCATGTTAAAAAAAGTTTTTACCGACAATTCGCGCCTTATGGGTGCAATATTTTTCATGGCAGGATTAAAAACCGGAGCATGCAGAAAGCAAATTCCGGCATTTTCAATCTCACTTTTTAATTTATCGGGTTCAGACGAAAATCGATACCCAAAAAATTCCAAAACATTGGATGAACCACAGGTCGATGACACCCCATAATTTCCGTGCTTTACTACTTTTTCTCCCGTACCGGCAACTACAAATGACGCCAGCGTTGAAATATTAAAAGTATCTTTCTGGTCGCCTCCTGTACCACACAAATCGATGGTATTAAAATCCGACAGATCGATACGGATGCTCAACTCCTGTAAAGCATCGCGAAATCCCTGCAACTCATCAAGAGTTATATTTCGCAATTGAAAAACCGTTAAAAAGGCAGCCAGTTGCGTTGGGTTATATTCGCCATTGGCTATTTTTATTAAAATTTGCCGCGCATTATCTCGTGTTAATGTCTGATGCTGAAATAATTGATTTAGTATTGTTCTCATTGTATTTTTTTAAAGTTCAGTTATAAATCGTTTCAATTTTTTATTAACAAAACAGCAGCTTCGACGACAAAACGCTGATATCAAAAGACTTATCTCCAGAGCTTGGAAATTTAATCTCTGCTTTTTGCGAATCGAATAGCCAATTTTTAATGATTTGTTCTCCCATATCGGTTAAAACAGATTCCGGATGAAACTGAACACCTTTCACATCATAACTTTTGTGCGAGATAGCCATAATAATTCCTTTGTTATCTTCAGCAATTATTTCCAAACATTCGGGAAGTTTTTCTTTAGCTGCAATCCACGAATGATACCTCGCTCCCGAAAAACGTTCAGGAATATTCATAAAAAGACTATTTTTAGCGGTTATAAAAATTTCGGTGCTGATACCATGATAAACTTCATCAAGGTTTTTTAGTTCTCCGCCAAATACTTCGGCAATTGCCTGTAAACCCAGGCATACTCCAAAAATACTTTTTACCGGAGCATATTTTTCTATGACCTGCTTCATCATCCCTGCCTCATCGGGTATTCCCGGCCCGGGTGATAATAAAATTTTATCATAAGAAGCTACCTTTTCTAAATCCAGATTATCATTCCTTACAACATCCACATCCTGTTGCAATATCGATTGTACAAGGTGCACCAGGTTGTAAGTAAATGAGTCGTAATTATCAATGATTAATACTTTCATAATGATTAATATTTTAAATTGATTGTACATGATTTATTATGCTTTCAGGCTTATGTTGATTGTTGGCTTTTTTTATGGCCAGTTTTAAAGCTCCAAGTTTATGGTTTACCTCTTGCAGCTCTTTGTTTTCATCAGATTTTGAAACAATTCCTGCACCTGCCTGGTAATAAAGGGTATTGTTTTTACTTAAAAAGGTGCGTATAGTAATAGCCATATTTACATTGCCGTTAAAACCGATAAACCCGATACAACCACCATAAAACCCCCGTTCAGTAGGTTCATAAGTATCAATTAACTGCATTGCTTTATATTTTGGTGCTCCGGCAAGCGTTCCTGCCGGAAATGTATCGGTTATAATTTTTACTTTATCGGATGATTTATCAAGTTCACCAGACACTTTAGAAACAATATGAATCACATGAGAATAAAAATGTAATTCTTTAAAATTCTCAACCTTTACCTTGCGGGTTGTTTTACTCAGGTCGTTTCGTGCCAAATCAACCAGCATAATATGTTCGGCATTCTCCTTTGGGTCTTTTGACAGCTCTTCGGACAACTTTTTATCTTCGATATCATTGCCCGTTCGGGCGTAAGTTCCGGCAATTGGATTAATATACGCTTTATTATTTTTTATTTCGATTTGCGATTCGGGCGAAGAGCCAAATAACCTAAAATTACCGAAATCAAAATAAAAGAGGTAAGGAGATGGATTAAGCGAGCGTAATTGCCGGTATACATTAAAATCATCGCCTAGAAAATCCTGTGAAAACCTGCGCGATAATACCAACTGAAAAACATCGCCACGCATACAATGCGATTTAGCCCGCTTTACTTTATCAATATAATCCTGATTGGACATATTAGCCAATTCTTCGCCGGTAAGCTGAAAAGGATAATGGGAAACCTTTCCCTGATTAATAATTGATTGAATGCGTTGTAAATCGCTTTTTTCACCAGGCAACAAATTCTCAATAATAGTAATCTCATTTTTAAAGTGATTAAAAGCGATAATGTGTCGAAAAAGTGTAAAGTGCAGGGCTGGAATAGACGATTCATCCGGACGGTTTTGCAGCGCTATGGTTTCAAAATACTGTACTGCATCAAAGCTTATATAACCAAAAAAACCATTGAAAAAGAATTCATTATTGGTATTGCTGAAGGATTGTATAAACCCGTTTATTTCATCTACCAGTTGAAGATTTCTAGTGATTTTTTTCTCTTTAACCTGGCCCTGAACTTTTGTAGATATGGTTCGGTTTTGAACGGAAAAATCTGCAATACCATTCATTCCGATAAACGAGTAGCAGTTATCGAGATGGTGAAAATCAGAACTTTCAAGCAATACAGAGCCCGGGAAAATATCCCTGATTTTAAGATAAATACTTACCGGTGTTTGTGTATCGGCAAGCATTGTAATTGATTTGGTTGTAACTGTTTCCATGTTTTTTTAATTTGTATTAAACAAAAAAGGCCTGTCGTGGGAACGACAGGCCTTCATTTATTTTGGGCATAGCACGTTTACCTCACAACTTATTGCGAATTAGCATGTGCCACCACCAAAATTTTGTATTTATTCTCAAATTCATTACTTTCGAGGTTGTATAAAAAAAAGCCCTTCGTGATTCCGAAGGGCTGCTGATTATTTTATTTATAGCATGGTTTCCTTACATCACGATTTTTTCGAGTTGTAAATGAACCACCACCAGTTTATATTTTTTTCGATCATTCTTTTTGCTTTTTGATGTTTCAAAACTATTAAAATAATTTGAAATAAAAAATTTTATTTTAAAAAGAGAAAAAATCAATTTTAATTTTTTATTTCGCCACCACCAAACATCACAAACCCGCGAATGATAACTTCTTTTCCTACTTCCATTGCTGTATCGGTTCGTACTGTTCGCTTATCAGAAAAACCACCCAATATTGAAACCACTTCAACTTTTATATTCCAGTTTTCAGGTACCAATAAAGTGGAGCCGCCAAACATACAAAACACATCAATCACATTTTGACCTGGAGCGAGTCTTGCTTTGGTTAGATCAATTTTAGAACCACCAAATAAAGCAGTAACTTTTCCTCCTTTAAAATTTTCTGAAGTAATAATCCTGTCGCCACCCCCTAAAATAGCAAAATCGTCGATATAATCAGATTTTGCTGTTCCGGCATTAGAGGCTTTGGCAACTCCTGTCGACCTGAAAATAATTAACAAACCAACAATAATTAAAATTAACGGCCAGAATAACCGGCGAACAGGATAAGGAATATATAAAATATCCGGAATTAGAAACACAAGTCCAATTGTTAATAAAATCCACCCTGTCAATTTATTATCTCTTGTAGAAATAAAAATAATACCCAATATAATCAAAATCATCTCCCAGGTAAAAACATGCCTAATAATTCGGTGAGGAAAAATATCGAACGTTCGTCCAACTAATGCAACACCAATTAAAATAAGAATTATACCAATAATTCCTCTTCCGGTATTTCTCTGATTTTCCATAGTTTACAAATAAATATAAATGATTAGTTAAGTAATTTATTAATGAATAAATTTAAAGTTTTTTTGGAACAATTGAAACTGTTATCGATTAAAAATAAATCTCCATCCCAAAATACCAGGATGGAGATCAAACTACAGATAAACGAATTTTACACCCCTGCTAGAAACCGTTTAAATCTATAGTTAAAAATATAGAGTTATTATTTAATTTGGGTTAATATCTTTAACAATATGAAATGAATCACCAGGAAGATAAATGTTCAGCTCTAAATCTTCGGCCCCAAGTAAACCATTTACAATTTTTGTTTCGGCTGTTTTATGCCTAATAACAATTACCTGGCTTTTACCATAAACTGTTGCTTTATTATTTTCGACAAGTATTGCTGTTGATTCATCAATCCCAATACCGGTTTCTTCGGGATTTTCGAGGCAGGCTGAAATAAGCCTATTCATTCTCATCCGCCAAACAAAGTGCTGATCTATGATTGCATTTTCAATCAAACCCAGTCCGTTTTCTATCTCAATATTATTGGCTTCAATTGTTCTAAAGTCTCCTGTATATTCAGGGTGTTTATACTCATTTCCGGTAATCATTTTTGTACTCATAACAGCCGCTCCGGCACTGGTGCCTGCAATTAATGCCCCATTTTTATATGCATCGTGAATGGCATCATATATAGGTGTTCTATTAACAATTTCCATAAACCTGTTTTGATCTCCTCCAGAAATATAAATTAATGAAGCTTTTTTTAACGAATCTATTCGTTCAAAAGTAATATCAAGGCTATCAATAAAATTCAGAGCAAACACATTTTTTTGGCCAATACCGGTAAATTGTTTTACTCCATAATACGCTGCTGTATCGGGATTAGAACTAGACATAGGCAAAATTACAATGTAACCGGATGTATCAACTCCCGAAATAGTTACCATTGACCTGATCATTTCGACAGGCCTTTTACCACCTCCAATAATAAAAAGTTTTCCTTTATCATCTTCAAAATTTAATTTTTGATTATTCCTTTCATTTACACACGAAGAAAAAAATAATAAACCGGAAAATAAAACTAAAAAAACACTCATTTTCATAACGATTATTTATATTTTTAAATTTCACTATACTTCTTTTTCATAAGTCCCTTTTTCAAGTAACTTAAAGTCTTTAACAACAATTTTTCCTCTTGCAATAAGTGTATCTACTCTAAAATTTTTGTCTAGTATAACCAAATCAGCATCTTTACCTTCTACAATTTGTCCTTTATTTTTAAGTTTTAGAATCTTAGCTACGTTTAAAGTAACCGTTTTAACAGCTTTTTCAAACGGTAAACCCTCATCAATAACTGCATCAATTAACTCATCAAAAATAGATTTAGGCTGCCCCATCTCTAATTTAACCAAATTGCCATTTTCGTCAAAACCGGGTAAAGAACCATTTCCATCAGAGGTCATGGTAATATGCTCTAAAGGAACTCCGGCATTTAGTAATTCAACAATTGCTTTTGATGGTTTTATTTCGTAATCGGAATAATAAGGATAAGAACTGGCAGTAATATCAACATAACCTTTTTTACCATATTTTTTGGCATCTTCAAAAATATATTCATTCCGGTTACAATGTGTGGGGAAAAATTGTGTGAATTTAAGTTCGCTTTTATTTACTGCATCATAAATGGGTTGAAAAGGATTCTGGGCATCGCCCATATGAATATTTACAATTCCGGCTTTTCCGCCCAACATACCACCAACTCGCGCATGTTCTGTTAACCTTATCAATTCGTTAGTTGATGGGCAAGAACTACGATGGTCTGAAAGTGCTATTTCTCCAACACCTATTATTTCCTCAATCATTGCAATGTCTTTGCCAACATCACCTAAAATAGTTGGTGTAGGAACCTGATATGAACCGGTATACATCCATGCAGAAACTCCCTCTTCGCGTAGTGATTTTACTTTCATAAGAACACTATACAAAGAACGAGTCATTCCATCAGTGCCCAAACATCCAACAACAGTTGTAATTCCACCGGCAAACATTTGCGAAATTTGCATTTCAGGTGTTCTGGTAGCAGGCCCTCCTTCTCCGCCAGCTCCTGCAATATGAACATGGCCATCAATTAAACCAGGAATAATTTTTTTTGAGTCACCGTTAATTATCTGAATATCCATTCCGTTTAGGGATGAAACATCAATTTTATTATATACACCTAAAATTTTATCAAATCCAATTAATATGTCTTTCTTTCCTATATAATCTGGATTAAATACTTCAATTTGCTTAATTAATATCATATTTTAATAATCTGTTTTAATATTTAATTATACGTAATATGCAAATAATACCCTTTAATTAATTGTAAAGATTTTTTATTATTATACCAATGATCCTATGAATAATTAGTATTTTAGCACCCATAATTAATTTTCATTTTTTCGAATACATTGTAATACTAACAATTATTTTGGACGAAAAAGACAAAATACTGGTTATTAAACTGAAAAACAATAATAGAATTGCATTTGAAAAGATTTTCAAAAAATATTCTGAGCGGATATATTACTTTTCTTATCATTACTTAAAAAATAAAGAAGAATCAGAAGAAATTACTCAAGAAGTATTTGTGAGATTATGGAATCGTCGATTTGATTTAAAACCTGAATTATCTTTTAACAGTTACCTTTTTATGATTACTAAAAATGCAGTAATCGATTTATTACGTAAACGACATAAAGAAACTTCTATTAATGAAAGCTATCACAATTTCAATAATGATATAGAAGGCCAACCTGATAATTCGCTAGAATATAATGAACTAAATAATATCGTAAAAAAATCTGTTGAAGAATTGCCATTTAAACGAAGACAAATCTTTTTAATGAGTCGCGAAAAAGGGCTTACTTATAAACAAATTGCTTTGAAACTAAATATTTCTATAAAAACAGTTGAATCGCATATGCGCTTAGCATTAAAACAGCTAAAAAAGTCAATCGGAGATAAATATGATCTAACTTATATTTTAATCATTGTTATTTTATTATAGTTTTAAAAATATAATTAAGGTAAATATTAAGTTAAAACGTATTATTTATAAACTATTTTTATTAAAAAATGAAACATCCATGAGAATAGAGTTCACACACAGAGCATGATTATTATGGATATTCCATCTATCCATAAAAAACAAAATATAAACAGATGAAACCTTCATGCTTAAGGATAAAAAATTAAACTTGAACAAACTCAAAAGGACATGAATCGAGTTTACGAGATCGCCGAAGGCAATAAAAAATTACTTGTTAGAAAGCTATTGCATGAAGGTTCGCCGGAGGGATTTGTGGGAAGCTTAAGCGGAAAACACCGGCAACAATAAAGATTATTGAAATATAAAGTTGTAAATCACATAAAAACAATTATTTAACTGAAATATATTCTAATGAGATCTGATAAATTACATAAAAACATTAAATACGATAAACTTATTAATGAAGAATTAATGAGAAAAGATTGGGATTATTATGAAGAATATAAACAAAGCTATCCAAAGCCCAATTTAAAATCAATTTGGAATAATATAATAATAAAAACAGGTATTAATGATAAAAAATTATTACCAACTATATTAAAGTATGCAGCTGCAATTATCATTCTGCTAGGAATCTCGACAGTTATTTTTTTTACAATCGATACATTTAACCAAAAAAATCAGTATATATCTTATACTGCACCAGAAGGAAACAGGACAAAAATTAATCTTCCCGATGGGTCAACTGTATGGTTACAACCCAATTCTCAAATAAAATTTGCTAAAAATTTTAACGAATGGCCAAGAGAAATAAACTTTTCCGGACATGCATATTTTAAAATAGCACATCAACAAAACAACCCATTTATCATTAAGATGAAAAATGCTAATGTCCGCGTTTTAGGAACACAATTTTATATAAAAGCAAACGAAAATGAAGATTTAATAGAAACAGGACTTATTTCAGGGGAAATTAAAATTTCTACATCAACTTCAGAAGAAATACTAAGCCCTAACGATGTAATAACCATTTCAAAAACAAACAATCAATCAACTCAAAAACAGACGCTTAAGAGCAAAAATTATACTTTTAACAACGGGAGTATAATTTTTGACAATTGCACTTTGGGAAATATCCTTAAGGATTTAGCTGAGTTATATGACATCCAAATTGAAATAGAAAAAGGTATTGATACAAATAAAAATTTAACATTAACAGTTAAAGAAGAGTCAATTGAAGAAATTTTGGAAATTATTAAAATTGTTTTACCTTTTGATTATTATAAAAAAAACAATAAAATTATTATTTTAAGAAAATAATTCTTAAGATATTACAAAATGAAAATCTTTAACCTAAAAAAAAATGACTCTCAAACATTTAACCGGGTTATTAATTATTATATTTTCGTTTAATCATATTAACTTATATGCAGACAATTCCGATTCTTTATCCATTAATATTAAAAACAAACCATTAAAAGAACTTCTTGCCGAGATAGAAAAACAAACAGACTTTACTTTTGTTTACAGTAATTCCGAAATTGATGTAAAACAAACAATAAGTTATAACATAATAAATCAAAGTTTAATAAATATATTAAATGATTTTTTTCCTGCCTACAACATTCAGTTTCAAATAATAGATAAACATATTGTATTACAAAAACCAGAACAAGGATTATTATATCAACATCCACAAAAAGTTAGCGGAATAGTTAAAACTAAAATAGACAGCTTCCCAATGCCAGGAGTTAATGTTTTTATAGAAGGAACTCCAATTGGAACTATAACTCGAGAAGATGGCACATTTGAATTATCTATTCCTGAAGATTATGAAAATTTAACTTTTTCATTTATTGGTTATAAAAATGAAGAGATTAAAATAGCAAATAATAAAAATATTCAAGTTTTCCTATCTGAAGAAACTAAAGAAATTAAAGAAGTTGTTGTTGTAGGATATGGTCTGGAAAACTCAATACTAGTCTCTAGCTCAGTAAGCAATATAAAGGCTGATTTTATTAACATTTCACTTACTCCAGACGTTCCAGCTTCGTTAAAGGGTAAGTTACCTGGTATTTATATAAACCAAAACTCAGGAACACCAGGTGGAGCAAATACTTTAAGAATTAGAGGTATTAGCTCAATTACGGCCGGAGCCGACCCACTATATATTATTGATGGAGTTCCATTATTTTCCAGAGATTTTAGTCAGATTTATTATAATGGGCAAAGTGTTAACAGCTTAACCGATATAGCAACGATTGACATAGAGTCAATTACCATATTGAAAGATGCATCAGCAACAGCTATTTATGGTGCAAGAGGATCAAATGGAGTTGTGCTTATTACAACAAAGAGAGGATATAATAATTCAGATCCAACTTTACAATTTAACTCAAAATACGGAGTACAACAAGTTGTGAAAACCTATGATTTGCTGGATGCCGAACAATTTATGCGATATAAGAATGAAGCTGCTATTAATGATGGTGGTGTTCCAATTTATTCAGAAAGTGAAATTAATGATAACAACATTAATACGAACTGGCAAGACGAGTTATATCAGATTACTCCTATCCAAAATTATAATCTTTCCTTTTCTGGAGGATCTCAAAAAACAAATTATTATCTCACAACAAGTTACTTTCATCAAGAGGGGATAGTCCAAGGAACTGACTATTCTCGAATTAATGCCAGGGTTAATTTAGACCATCAATATTCTGAAAAATTAAAAATCGGAACGAGTCTTGCCATTATTAAATCAGAAAATAATCGTAAAGAAGGCGATCAATCATTAAACGGACCAGTTCCAAACGCCATTGCTCTTCCACCAACTTTTCCGGTTTATAACGAAGATGGATCTTATAATGATGATGGGCCATTGGCTAATCCAATATCAATTGCTAATCAACATATCAATACTGTATATAACTGGAGAAATATAGGAAATATGTATTCAGATTATAAGTTAACTAAAAATTTAGCATACAAATTTAAAGTTGGTATTGATTATATAAATTTTAGAGAACATACATACGATCCACCAACTACAAGACAAGGAGCAAAATATAATGGATTAGGGATAGAGACAACTTCGGAAGCTTTAAAGACATTGGTCAGTAATATTTTAAATTTTAATAAATCATTTAATAATATTCATCATATTAATATATTAACAGGCTACGAAATAGAAAAAGAAAAGGTTAGTTCAACATTCATGAGAGGAACATCTTTTGCCAGCGAAGATTTAGAATACCTAATTAATGCAGTTGAAAAAGTGAGTGCCGATGCATTTGTTGAAGAGTTTGCTATGAACTCGTTTCTTGGGAGGATAAAATATAATCTAAATAATAAATATTTGGGAACAATAAATGCTAGAGTTGATGGATCATCTAAACTCAGTAAAAAAAACAGATATGGGTTTTTCCCTTCTGGAGATATAGCCTGGCGAATTTCTGAAGAAGATTTCTTTTATTTTAATTATATTACTAGTTTAAAAATCAGGGCTAGTTATGGAATTACCGGAAACGATAAAATTCCTAATTTTTTATATATATCTCGTTTTGGAACGTCTGAATATGCTAATGCATCAGCAATATATCCAATAAATATTGCAAATCCGGATTTAAAATGGGAAACAACCAGGCAAATGAATTTAGGCCTTGATTTATCATTATTCAGAAATAGAATTCAATTAACTGCTGATTATTACAAAAAAAAAACAGACGATTTGTTATTGGAAAAACCAATTCCTGTTTCATCAGGCTTTGAGAATATTACAGCCAATATTGGGAAAATTGAAAATACTGGTTTTGAAATAGCGTTAAAAACAATCAACATTGATAAAAAATTATTTTGGGAAAGCCATTTAAATATTTCATCAAATCAAAATAAAGTTACTCAACTACATAACAATCAACCCATAGAAAATATTGGGCGAGGATACCAAAGAATAGAAGTTGGGGAACCCATTGGAATTTTTTATGGTTATAATTCTCTTGGTGTAGATCCATCAACTGGAGATATTGTATTTGAAGACATTAACAATGACGGTATTATTGATATAAATGACAGAAAAAAAATTGGAGATCCTCATCCGGATTTTTACGGAGGTTTTTTAAATTCATTATCATATCTAAATCTAAATTTAGAAATATTCCTTCAATTTTCTTATGGGAATGACGTTTTTAATGGTACTCGAAGATATATAGAGTCTATGAAAGGGATTGATAATCAAACTACTGATATATTAAACAGATGGCAGAAACCAGGGGATGTTACAGATATTCCAAGAGCAACCAATGCAGATCCAAACGAAAATAATAGAGTATCATCCAGATTTATCGAGGATGGTTCATATTTAAAAATAAAATCCATAAAATTATCATACAATTTCAATAATAAACTTGCCCATAAGTTAAACCTTTCAGAATTTAACTTATTTATTATGGGGCAAAATTTATATACTTTTACAAATTATAGTGGGATGGATCCTGAAGTTAATTACGCAGGGGCCAATATTATTAGAACCGGTGTAGAATTTTTCACATATCCTCCGGCAAAAATATATTCAGCAGGATTGACATTAAAATTTTAGTTATAAAGCACAATGAAACATATAGTTATTTTTTCTATTCTTATTTTTATTTTAACATCATGTAAAGAATTACTTGATTTGGAACCCACAGACTCCATAAATAGTAAAAATGCTATAGAAACAGAAATTGATCTTCAAAAGGCAATTCGCGGTTGTTATGATGCTTTACAAGCAGACAATTACTATGGAAGAATGCTTATTGTTGCAAATGAAATAGGATCTGATAATGCATATAATGGAGGGACAATTCTCGAATTTGCTCAATTCAATAATAACAATGTTCAAGAGGATAACCTTTATATTGAGGGGATGTGGTTTACACTATATGTAGCTATTAATCGTTGTAATACTGCTATTTATTATACGTTAAGAATGAAAAATCTTACCGAAGATAAAAAAAATGAATATCTTGCTGAACTTTATTTTTTAAGAGCATTAAATTATTTTAATTTAACCAGGCTATTTAAAAATATCCCTCTAATTTTAGAACCAACTTTTAGCGATAATAACTTAAATGTAGGGTTATCTGACCAAAATGTTATTTTTGAGCAAATATTAAGCGACCTGGCTTTTGCTGATAATAAAATTAATAATAACGACCCATATTTTGCTTCTGATTTAGCTGTAAAAACACTATTAGCTAAAGTTAATCTCGAAATCGAAGATTATACTCAAGCTATTAAATATGCTGATCATGTTTTAACCAGCAACAAAAAACTACTGGATAAATATGAAAGTTTATTTACAATTCCCAAAAATACAGAATCAATATTTGAATTATCATATACAGAATTGTTAAGTGACAGGAATCGTTTAGCAGAATATTGTTTACCTACATCTTTAGGAGGGCGTTACGAGATTGCTCCCGAAAAAAACTTATTAGAATCATTTGAACAAAATGATACAAGAAAAAATTTATTCTTGGAGGAAATTCCATATTGTAATAAATATAGTAACATTACATCAGGTGATGATAATGTATATATATTCAGATTGGCAGAATTGTATTTATTAAGAGCCGAAGCCCGTGCTAAAATAAATGGAAATCTGTCATTAATAAGAAATGATATAAACAAAATAAGAAATCGTGCAGGCTTAACTAGTATTTACTCCAATTCATATAGTGAATTACTTCAGATTATTGAAACAGAAAGAAGACATGAATTTGCTTTTGAAGGACACCGCCGTTTTGATCTTATTAGAACTGATAGGGCAACCGATATTTTAGGAATATCCGAGAATAATTATTATTTTCCTATTCCATTAATTGAAATTAATTCTAATAGTGAAATAGATTAATTAACAATCATTATGAGCATTAAAAGTTTACTTATAAACTGCGTTATAATTATAGTGTTAATATGGTCTTGCAATAAAGATGATAAAAATTTTCCATTACCCAGTACACAGTCAAAATTTTCAATAAATATTTTAAACAACGCAATAGCACCTGCCCAAGTAGAATTTATTAACCAATCTGTAAATAGTACTGGTTATTTATGGAAATTTGGTACTGGCGATTCATTATATACTACAAGCAAAGATACCATTATATATACTTATGAAAATCCCGGCACTTATTATGCATCATTAACTGTAACATCTGCCAACCCAAATTTGCATTATAATAACTTATACTTCGAAAAAAAAATAACCATTAATGATAAACCAGTAAAAAGACTTTTCTTCACAGACCGCGTTGAAAACAAAGTTAAGTATATAATAATCGATGAACAACCAGCACCTGTAATCGAAGCGTTTTCTAGTGCTACCCTTAATAAACCGTATGGTATGGATATTGACACTACAAATGGGAAAATATATGTTACAGACTATGCAGAACAACTACTAAACCGATTCAATTGGGATGGCAGCGGACAGGAAATATTAATGAATCAAGCAACAGAAAATTTCAATTCTCCCTTAGGTATTATAACTATAGATAATAATATTTATTGGTGTGAACCAGGAGGTATTCATAAGGCAAATCTAGATGGTTCAAATCCAGAATTATTCATTACTATTCCTGATGAATATCCTCAAGATATTTGTTACGATCATATCAACCAAACTATATATTTTACTAATAACCTAGGACTTGAAACAGGTGGTGTTTGGAAAGTTAACCTGAATGGCTCAGGTTTGACAAAAATTATTGAAGATATTTGGGGAGGAGCCATTGAAGTTGATCCAGAAAATAATCGGTTATATTTCTATGCTGGATATAAAGGAATGTACTTTTGCGATCTAAATGGAGAGAATAAAACTCTTTTCGACAATTCAAATGCAGGAAAATGGGCCTGGGGAATGGCCATTGATAAAGATAATGGTAAAATATACTACCCAAACAGAGTAGACATGACAATTATGAGGGCTAACTTAGATGGTAGTAATGTTGAAGTTTTCATTCCTTCAACTGCTGATATCAATCCTAATGCTATGGCAATAGATACATACCGATAAAAAAGGGGCTGTCTCAAAAGGGTGCAGCCCTTTTTTATTTCTTCACTTATTAACAATTAACTGTTTATAAATCAATTGAAAAAGGAAGCCCGAAGGCTTCCTTAAGTCTGTAAAATTTTGTATCTTACAGACATGACAATCAATAATTTAAAGGTACAATTTAAAAATCATTCTTCAAAGCAAATGATGCTACTTCCTCCCAGCCTTGAGGATTTGATTGAAGATAAGAACCACCCTGTATTTATCGTTAACAAGGTAATCGATAGAATTGATATTGAACCACTTATCAAGACTTATAAGGGAGGTGGAACCACAAGCTATCATCCTCGTATGTTATTGAAAATCATTATTTTTTCATATTTGAACAATGTTTATACAACACGGGGTATTGAAGATCAATTAAAGTCTAATATTCACTATATGTGGTTAAGCGGGATGAGCCGTCCTGATCACAATACTATTTTTAGATTCCGTAGCAAAAGGCTCAAAGGAGAAATTAAAAAAATATTTGCAATGGTAGTTGCGCTCTTAGTTGAAGAGGGTTTAATAAGTATAAAAGAAGCTTTTATAGACGGTACAAAAATAGAAGCAAATGCAAATCGTTACACTTTTGTCTGGGGAAATGCTATTAAAACAAATAAAGAAAAGATAAAAGAACAACTCAAAGAACTTTGGGCTTATGTTGAAAAAGTTTGTAAGGAAGAAAAAGAACAGCTAGTAAAGCCTGATTTTACAGAGCTATCACCCGAGAAGCTAGAAGCTACAATAGACACAATAAATAAAGCCTTAGCAGAGAAAAAAGTAGACAAAAAAATAAAACAAAAAATTCGTTATGCTGCAAAGAATTGGGGCCCGAAGCTTAAAGAATACCAAGCAAAAGAGCAGGTGCTTAAAAATAGGAATAGTTACTCAAAGATCGATCCGGATGCCACATTTATGCGTATGAAAGAAGATCATATGCTTAATGGTCAGCTAAAACCTGCCTATAACTTTATGATTTCAACGAATCAACAGTTTTGTACCTGTTATACTATCGGCCAGTCTACTACTGATACTTCCATGTTTATTAAACACTACGAAGAATTTAATCAATTGCATAATGCTTATCCTAAAGAGATTACCGGTGATGCTGGTTTTGGAAGCGAAGAAAACTATGAGTTCCTTGAAGACAAAGGTATTTCTCCTTTCGTAAAGTTCAATTATTTTCATAAAGAACAGACCAAAAAATGGAAAAAAGAATGGTTCCGTCTCGAAAATCTTTATTACAATCAGAAGCAGGATTGTTTTTATTGTCCTATGGGCCAGAAAATGAAGAAAATAGGAGAATCTGAAAAAAGGACAAAAACAGGCTTTGTGCAGCATATACTTCATTATCAGGCAATTAATTGCAATAGCTGTCCGTTAAGAGGGCAATGCCATAAA
>JBKHIH010000115.1:0-6667 GCA_046538755.1 Thiohalospira sp. | reverse complement strand
TATTTAAAGGAACCGATACAGGCTTATTTTTAAGCTCTGTTTTATAATTAGTGGGGAATTTGACTGTAAATGGTTTATTGTTAGAGTATAAACTGTTTTCCATAACAACGCTATACTCTAATTTAGCATTGTTACCCAGTTCTTTGCGGAGCGTTTTTCTCAAAATATCGATGTACTGTTCTTCGAGATACTCATAAAAAAAGGGACTTGGCACCTGAATGGTAAGAACATTATCATTTAATTTAAGCGGTACAATAGGCTCAAACCATGTTCTAAAACTAATTGAAGGTACATTATCTTTAATAATTTTTAAGCAATTGTCCCAAACTTCCTGATGTCTTTTATTATCCATTTAACTCTCAATGATTTTAAAAATTCCACTACTTCTTTAATTGCTCTAACAAATTTGTGAAAAAAAACATGAAAAAAAAATTTAAATTCTATTGTATTTTTCAATATAATTATATCCAATTTTATATCAACAGTTTAAATTTTAAAAAAAAAGATTATTTTTTTAAGTAACTGAAAATGAGTAATCTATTTAGTTTATGTGTTAATAAATTGTTAATTAATCATTTAATAAAAATTAACTAAAGCATAATATTAGAAATAATTATTTAATACTATTTTTTTAAAATAAAAGAGGAAATTTTTATTTAGTTTAATCTAATAGTAGATTTTTTCATCTTATTTTTTATCCTTTTTTCCAAACAAAGAAAAGTGTACATATCGATTAGGATTTTCGTTTAAATCAATAACCAGGCTATCTAAATCGGCTGCCAGATTGTTTAGGTTGACATAAAGAGAGTCGTTATTTAATAACAAACCAATGGTACCTTCGCCCTGATTAATTTTAGCAGATATTTCGCTAAACTCTGCAAGGGTTTTATTGGCGCTTAATAGTGTAGATTTAATATTTGCCTGGTTTAATGAATCGCTGATGTTTGAAAAGTTTTCAAGTATTGTGGTTATTTGTTCGTTATTATTTTTAAGATTGCCTGATATGGATTCTACATTGGCTAAGATATTTGAGAGGCGTACTTTTTCAGATTCAACCAAACCTTCCAGTTCATCTGATATTTGATGAATGTTATCCAACGATTTTTTGAGATTATCTCTTCTTGTATTATCAAAAATTGCGAGTACTGAATCCATTGAAACAACCAGATTTTCGATCTTATTTTTAATGGGCATAAGTTCTTCACTTAAGCTTGACATTAAATCTTTTTCGAGAATTCCTGGAATAGTATCACCTGACTGATAAAAATTCTGTGAATCGGAAAAAATAATTTTAATGGCTTTACCTGCAATTAATGTTTCGGGATATATAACAGCATTGGAATTGTGTGGTAGTTTGATATCTTTTTTAGCTGAAAAACGAACTACAATTTTTTTTCTGTCTTTTTTATGAAATTTAATAGACTCTACAACTCCGATTTTATATCCGCTTAAATGTACAGGACTAGCTTCTTCTAAACCGTCAATATGGTCATATACAGCATAATAATGATTGCTTGAGGATAATATGTTTTTCCCTTTTAAAAAATTATAACCCCAAATAAAAAAAGCTATCGTAATAACTACTGCAATACCTATTTTTGATTCTTTTCTGATTTTCATTATTATTATTCTTGGTTTAAAATTTCAAATGCTTTTTGTAAAGGTATTATATTTCCTGCACTATCTACTGCAATTACAAAAGCATCTGGATATAAATCTTCAATATCTTGTTTTAATTTATTAATTTCATCATAATCAGTTGCCGAACCAACAGTATATTTATACATCCCGTTGTATTTAATTTCTTCAATATTTTCAAGGGTTTTAAAAAAGGGGTCGGTTTTTTCAATTTGATTGTGAGCTGAGGCAATTTGGATTTTAAAAAACACAGGGCTCTGTTTATCTTGTTCATTCTCAAGTGAATCAATTTTTGTTGTGAATTTACTTTTTGCATCAATCGCTTGTTTGTAGTTTTTAAAAGCTCTGTAAATAGCTGATGCAATATACTCCTGTCCCTGTTGCGACGTCAAATATTTTTCTTCCTGGGGGTTGGTTAAAAATCCTGCTTCTATTAAAACACTTGGCATTGAGGTTTTCCAGAGCACTAAAAAACCTGCTTGTTTTACTCCTCTGCTTTTTCTTAGTGCTCTTGTTTCAAATTCATTTTCAACAAAGGCAGCATAATTAAGGCTTTGTTCAAGGAAAGTGTTTTGTAGAAATGAAAAAATAATATACGATTCAGCAGAATGTGGGTCAAAACCTTCGTATTTAGATGAGTAATCTTTTTCGTATAAAATGGCAGCATTTTCTTTTTTTGCTACTTCGAGGTTGCCATCGGTTTTATGTAATCCCATGGCGTAAGTTTCTGTGCCATAAACTCTTGTGTTGTTGTTTCCATTAAGATGTAATGATATAAATAAGTCGGCTTTGTTTTTATTGGCTATTTCAGCACGTTCATCCAAAGGAACAAAAACATCTTCATCGCGTGTATAAATAACTTTTACATCAGGTAAATTTTCTTCAATAAATGTCCCCAGTTTTAATGCTATGGCAAGAACAATATCTTTTTCTTTGGCGATTTTTCCTAAAGCACCTGGGTCTCTGCCACCGTGGCCGGGATCAATAACCACAGTTTTTAACGAATAGCCATTATTATCCTGCCCATAAGTATCTGAAAATAATGAAATAAAAATAATTAATAACAATACTGTAATTAATTGGTATCTTTTTTGTTTAAAAAAAATAAATATTAAATACCTCTTCATATATAATGTATATAATATTTTAGTTAGTTTTGGAGCTTTAAATGTAAACTATAACTGGACAAAAATAGTATAATAAAATTGTATTTAAAATTCAGATATTTTGTTTTTTCCCTTTTTCTTTTGGTTTATTTACCAATTATCTCATTATCACAGGAGGATACATTGCAAGTAAATATTCCTGAAAAAGATTCTATAATTACTTCCGAACAGGATTTATTCACAAAAGATACAATTTCCAAGCCAAAGAGTGATAATGTTATTGAATCACAGGTTATATATAATGCTAAAGATTCAATTGTTTTGTCGCGTGATCAAAAAAAAGTTTTTTTATATAAAGAAGCACAAATAAAATATGGCGATGTTGTTTTAGAGGCTGATTTTATTGAATATGACCAGGAAGAAAATGTTGTTTTTGCCCGTGGTGTTGAGGATAGTACCGGAACGCTGGTTGGAAAACCTGTATTTACTGAAAAAACAGATAAGTTTGAAGCTAAAACCATTAAATACAATTTTAAAACCAAAAAGGGTTATATAGAAGAGGTTTTTACTGAAGAGGAACAGGGATATTTACATAGCCAATTAACCAAAAAATTAGATGATAATAATTTTCTGATGAAAAATGGGAAATATACTACTTGTGATGACCCCGACCATCCTCATTTTTACCTTTCGATGTCTAAAGCTAAAGTTATTCCGGGCGAAAAAATTATTTCCGGTTATTCCTATTTGGTTTTAGAAGATTTACCTTTATTTTTTATTGGTATTCCTTTTGGGTACTTTCCCAGCCAGAATGAACAATCATCGGGTATTATTATTCCGGCTTATGGAGAAGATAACTCTTTAGGATTCTTTTTACGTGATGGGGGATATTATTTTGGTATTAGCGATAAAATGGATTTATCTATTACCGGAGAATTTTATTCATTAGGTACCTGGGGAACAGATTTAAACTACCGGTTTAAAAAAAGGTATAAATTTACCAGCAATTTATCTGCCAGTTATAAAGAAACCGTAAAAAGTGAACAAGGGTTGCCCGATTTTTTTAAATCTAATGATTTTTCAATTCGCTGGTCTCATACGCAAGACCCTAAAGCAAATCCAACAAGCAGCTTTAATGCCAGTGTTAATTTTAGTTCTAGTTCATACGATAAATTACATAGCAGGGATGTGCAAGATTTAAACCGGAATACCAAAAATTCGAGTATCTCATATTCAAAAAACTGGCAGGGGACACCGTTTCGATTAAATGCAGATTTACGAGGTTCTCAAAACAGTAAAAATCAGAGTGTTGATTTAACCTTGCCTGTAATTACTTTTAATATGAGCAGGCAATACCCATTCCGAAGAAAAAATCCTTCCGGAAAATCCCGATGGTACGAAGATATTGAAGTTCAATATTCATCAAAACTTGAAAATAAAATAAGTACTAAAGACACTTTATTATTTAGCGATACCAAATTTTCTGATTTTAGAAATGGTTTTCAACACAATATCCCTGTTAGTACCAATTTTAAATTGTTAAAATATTTTAACTTATCACCACAATTAAAATATACCGGTATCCTTTATCCAAATTATATAAAAAGATATTGGGACCCAAATTATTATGATGAAGAGAAAGATACTTATGGTAAAGTAATTACAGATACAATTTCAGAGATAAAATATGCACAACTATTTGATCCTTCGATTTCGTTTAGTGTTGGGCCTAATATTTATGGAATGTTTTTGGCTAAAAACCCTGATGCTAAGATTATTGCTATGCGCCATGTATTAACGCCCTCAGCAAGTATTTCCTATCGCCCTGATTTAGGAGACATGGTTTCGCAGTATTATGGTACATACGAGATTTTTCAAAATGGAGAATATAAAGAAGTTGAATATTCTAAATTTGAAAATGGTTTATATCGATTTCCTGCAGCACCAGGACAAAGTGGCACAATTTCCCTGGGGCTCAACAACAATCTGGAAATGAAGGTAAGAGATGATAAAGATACAACTGGGACTGCTAAAAAAATAAAATTGATCGAAAGCTTACGGTTTTCTTCAGGGTATGATATTTTTGCCGATTCGTTAAATTGGAATCCAATAACTATAAGCGGGCGTACTTCAGTTTTTGATAATAAAGTAAGAATTAATTTTGGCGCTACGGTAGATCCTTATGCAATTAATGAAAATGGAAATGTTTATAATGCTTTTGAATGGAATAAAAATGGAAATATTGGACGATTAACACGGGCTGATTTTAGTTTCGATTTTTCTTTTAAATCAAAAAAAGGAGAGAACCAGGAAGACCAAGGCTCAACCGGAAGTGCAGGAAATAGGTTTGACGAAGACTATTATCAAAATATTGAAATGGCAGAATTTCAAGAACAAGTAGGTACTTATGTTGATTTTGATATTCCATGGAATTTTAGTGCAAATTATAAGTTTGTTTTTTCTAAGCCTAAACACGAATCGAAAATTACACAAACATTAAGTGTTTCAGGTGATTTTAGCTTAACTCCAAAATGGAAAATTAGTTTTAGGACCAACTACGATTTAACTGAAAATGAATTGTCAACCACTTCAATAAATATCCACCGTGATTTACATTGTTGGGAAATGCGATTAAGTTGGATACCCATTGGCCAACGTCAAAGTTACAGCTTCCAGATTAACGTAAAGGCTTCAACATTAAGAGATTTCTTAAAATTACCTAAGCGCAAATCATGGTATGAAAATTTATAATTTAGGGAATAACGCCACCCAATAATTATTATAGCATCAGTAAATTAAATAATATAATTTAAAGGATAACGTATTGATTTCGAATATTTTTTATCCTACTGCGTTACCCAGTTTTTTAGCATTTGTGTTCCATATTCTGTCATTACCGATTCCGGATGAAACTGAACACCTCGAATATCATACTTTTTATGTTTTATAGACATGATGTGGTTTTTCTGGTCAATGGATGTTATTTCTAACGCAGCAGGAAAATTATTTTTATCTACCATCCATGAATGATATCTTCCAGAAATAAATTTAGTGGGTATATTTTTAAATATATAATCAGGCTGAATAATGCGTGTTGGAATTTCTCGACCATGATTTACTTCTTCCATGTTTATTAATTGTGCACCAAAATATTCAGCAATGGCCTGATGTCCCAAACAAACACCCAGGATAGGTTTTGTATTTTTATAAAGGTCAATGATTTTGTACATTATTTTAACTTCTGAGGGTAAGCCAGGGCCGGGAGAAAAAACTATTTTATCGAAAGAATTTAATTCATTAATATCAACATCATTGTTTCTTTTTACTTCCACTTTGGAAGCAAATGGTTCTATACAATGAACCAGGTTGAATGTAAAAGAATCAAAATTGTCGAGGATAAAAATTTTCATGTTAATCATTTTTCTCCGGCTAAAATAAGTTATTTTTACTCATTAAAACCAAACAAACTTTATCATTATGAAAAAAATAATTTATACTGAAAATGCACCTCAAGCAATTGGGCCTTATAGCCAGGCTGTAGAAATTAACGGAACATTATATATTTCCGGCCAAATTCCTGTAAATCCGAAAACAGGAGAAATGCCCGAAGGAATAAAAGCACAAACCGAACAAGTAATGAAAAATATTGGTGCTATTCTCAAAGCTGCCGGTTACACTTATAATGATGTTGTTAAATCTACTTGCTTATTAAGCGATATGGCAAATTTTAAAGCTATGAATGAAGTTTACGGATCGTATTACAAAGAAAATCCTCCTGCACGTGCTGCTTATGGAGTTGTTCAATTGCCTCTTGGATCTTTAATAGAAATTGAAACCATAGCAATAAAATAAACATTTTTATATTTAATGAGTCGTCCTAAAATAGGTTGACAAGTTTTTAAATAAAATTAATTAAAACCATC
>JBKHIH010000049.1:0-26771 GCA_046538755.1 Thiohalospira sp. | reverse complement strand
GAGGCCCAGGACTCAAGGCCCGTATCAATCCATCAAAAAATAATTTATCTTTTAATTGATGGAATTTATAGCAATTGGATTTAATTCCTGGAATTTGTTTAAAAACACTGCATTTAATGCATTTATCCTGATTGTTTACATTGGAAAGATAATAAACACCAAGAGTTGTTGCCACATATAATGTATTATTAAACCGAATAACTGATGTTACATTACCACGTAATCCATGTTCGCGTGTAAAGTAACTGTAGGGTGAAGGATATTCAATTCTGCTTATTCCCTGATCATGAAGCGCCCATAAATTTTTCGATTGCCCTGCAAATAGATTATTTACCGAAATACTGAATAAACCGTCCGATTCGTTAAAATGGGCAACAAGATCGCCCGTTTTATCCATAATAAAAATTCCATCAAGCTTTGTCCCAAAAGCATAGTTACCATCATTAAGTAAACAGGCAGAGGAAAAAATGTTTTGATCAATAAGGCTGTTAACTTCTGATTCTAAAGGAGTAACAGAATAATGATCAAAGATATAAAAACCGGTATTTGTTTTTGCAATAAATTGCTGATTGAAGGGTAAAACAGAAAAAATCTTTTTGTCTTTAAAGAAAAGGTGGTTAGGAATTAACCTGAATTTTTTATTGATATATTTTTGCAACCCGGCACCATCTTTTATTAAAAAAAGATGATCCTCTGCCATAAAAATATCTATTTTTTGCTTACTGGAATCTACTATTTGAATATTATCGCCATCCCATTGGTAAAGTATTTTCCGGCTGCTAAAAAATATTTTATCATTAATGGAAAATATTTTCTCAATTTGTCCGGGGTTTATATTTTGGATTTCACTTGAGTCAAGCAATGAAACAAATTTCAGCTTATTTGATTTTCCAGGGAATAAATATCCAAAATCGTTATAAGTCCCCACATAAATTTTTTGATCGTTGTGAAGTGTAAAACATGATTTGCCGGGCATTTTAATTATTTCCCAATAAGAACCATCATATTGTAAAATTCCATTTGAATTACTGATGTATAAAATTCCAAACTGATCCTGGATGATAGAAAAATTATTATTAGAAAAACCATAATTGTCAAGCAGAATTCGTTGTATGTATGGGCTTCCTTTTTCGTTAGCAGCTCCATCTTTTAAATTAATAATAAAGAAAATAGTAAACAGGATGGAAAAAAAAATTGTATTTTTACTGAAATTTCTAATAAAATCCATATCTTGGGTCTTTAGAAGGAAGTATATTCATTTATTTGATTGAAATATAGCAATTTTTTTTATTAAAGAATATTGAAAACAAATAAATCTGCTGATTTATGGGAAATAAAGATCATATTATTTTAATACCCTGGGATTTTACTCCTGTTGCAGAGTGCGCCATAAAGCATGCATTCAAATTTGCAGAAAGAGCAAAAAGTAAAAAGATTGTCCTGCTTCATATTATCAAAAATGAAAAAGATTATGATGAAGCCTTCCAGAAACTTAGTAAAGTTGCCAGCGATTATCAAGGTGTTAACAAACTGGATATTGAGCCTGTTGTGCGTAAAGGAAGTATTTTTACTACCATTGGAGAAGTAGCATCTGAAATAGAATCCGAGTTGGTAGTGATGGGGACTCATGGTTTACGCGGGATGCAAAAGCTTACCGGAAGTTGGGCTTTGAAAGTAATTGTTAGCTCTAAAGTCCCTTTTGTGGTTGTACAAGAGCCACCTAAAGAAGATGAATTAAAACATATTGTATTTCCCATAGATTTTAAAAGAGAAAATAAAGAAAAATTAAACTGGGCTAGTTATTTAAATACATATTTTAGCCCTAAATTCCATATTGTAAAGCCCAATACAACTGATGTTGGCTTTATTAAGAGAATAAAAGCAAATATGATGTTTTCGCGTGAGTTTATGGATTCTAAAGGGATTGATTACGAAATAAACATGATGGAAGGGAAAAAGAGTTTTGCTATTGAAACTATTGATTTTGCCAAAGATATTAATGCCGACCTGATTCTTATTATTTCAACAAAAAATATTGGAATTACTGATTATGTATTAGGTGCTTCGGAACAATTCATTATTGCTAATAGTGCTAAAATACCTGTAATGGTTGTAAATCCGCGAGAAGATTTAACTAAGTTTGGCGGATTCTATTAAAAAAACGACTCATAGCATAAAATACCTGTGGATGATCTTTTTAGGGCATCCATTTTTTTTAAATAGATAATGGAAATAATTTTTGCAACAAACAATCAGCATAAACTAAAAGAAATACAGCAAATGCTGGGTGATAGATTTAAGTTGTTAAGCCTGAGCGACGTAAATATTTATGAAGACATTCCTGAAGATTTCTTTACTCTCGAAGAAAATGCATTACAAAAGGCAAGAACTGTTTACCAAAAAACCGGCAAAGATTGTTTTGCCGATGATACAGGACTTGAAATAGATGCTTTAAATGGTGAGCCTGGAGTTTGGTCTGCACGATACGCCGGAGAATCAAAAAACTCTGAAAAAAATATGCAAAAGGTTCTCAGATTAATGAAAAATATTTCAAACCGAAAAGCTCAATTCAGAACTGTAATTGCTTTAATATATCGGGATAAAGAATATTTGTTTGAAGGGATTGTTAAAGGAGATATCCTAACAAATAAAAAAGGAAAAGAAGGGTTTGGGTACGATCCAATTTTTAAACCCGAAAGCTTTAATCAGTCATTTGCTGAAATGAGTATTGAGCTAAAAAATGAAATAAGCCACAGGGGTAAAGCAATTTCTAAACTGGTAAACTTTTTAATGAATCAGCAATCACAATAATTAATATTAAAAACCTGTTTATTTACTTAAACTTGTAGAATGAAAAAATATATTGCTTTTCTTCTGTTAATCCTATCCATTGCATTTTCTGCTAATGCCCAGATAGGTGTTGGTGAATGGCGTGAACACCTTCCTTTTTCTTTTGCAAAGAATGTATGTGAGTCATCTTCAAAAATTTTTATGGCTACAGAACAAGGGGTAATGGCTTTCGACAAAAAAAGCAAACACATCGAAAAATATACCAAAGTAAATGGTTTGTCGGATATTGGCATCTCGGCTATGGCATATTCTTCCGAAAATAATTTGTTATTTATAGGATATTCCAATGGCAATATTGATCTTTTAAGAAATAACCAGATAGATAACCTTTCCGATATTAAACGTGCATCAATAACCGGAAGCAAATCAATTAACCATATTTTGTTTATTGATCAATATGCATACTTATCATGCGGCTTTGGGATAGTTGTTGTAAACCTTCAAAAATTAGAAATTAAAGACACCTATTTTATCGGAGATTTTGGCTCGCAGGTGCAAGTTAACCAAGTAGCATTTGATAATAACATTTTATATGCAGCTACGAATGAGGGCATTTTTATGGCAGACTATCTTAATGCGAACCTGGTTGATTATGCTAACTGGAATAAAATTAATGATATTCCGGATTATACTTTTGAATTTAACGCCATATATGTTAACAATGGAATTATTTTAGTAAACAAGGTAAATGAGTCTGTAAATGATGTTATTTATTTTTATGATGGAGTGGGATGGAGTATTTTTAATCAGGATTATACAACCATAAGAAAAATTAAATTTTCAAACAATAAAGTTCAAGTTGTTTCCCATAGTAGCATTTTGGTTTATGATTATGATTTAAATTTTCTAGATTCCATTACCGGGAATGATATTCCTAATTTAAAACCCTATGATGTGGTAATAGATGATAATGATATTTATTGGATTGGAGATTATGGTAACGGGCTTATTAAATTTGCCAATGGTTCTAAGGAAAATATTTTAGTTAATGCACCTTATACGGCAAATTCATTTGATATTGATATTTTTAGTAACCGTGTTCTTGTAGCTGGAGGTGGAGTTACTCCTGCATGGAATAATATATTTTTAAATGGCTCGGTGTTTTCTTTTCAAAACGAGCAATGGGGAAGTATGCTAAACTATGAGGTTCCTGATTATGTTAAAGTAAAAATTGATCCTTACAATGCAGAACATTTTTTTGTAGGTAGTTGGGGTAAAGGTATTATTGAGTATATGAACGATGAAATTATTGAAGTATATAACGAATCTAACAGTTCATTACAATCCATAGTCCCCGGGGAAAGCTATATTCGGGTTGCCGGAATGGACTTTGATGAGGATAATAATTTATGGGTAACCAATACCAATGTTACCAATCCGGTTTCGGTAAAATCATCAGATGGGCAATGGTATAATTTCAATTTCGATTCGGAAATAAGCAATTTACTGGTATCAGATATTTTGGTTACTGAAAATAATCATAAATGGGTAGTGTTGCCTGGTACCGGGCTTTTTATTTTTGATGATAATAATTCTCCAGACAATGAAAATGATGATTTGTATAAAAAAATTAGTGTTGTTGACGAAAACGGGAAAATTATCACAAACAACATTTTTTCAATTGCCGAAGACCTTGATGGAAATGTTTGGGTAGGAACCGACCAGGGGGTTGTGGTTTATTATAATCCTATAGATGTTTTTGAAAGCTCTTTATTTTATGCACAACGAATTTCTTTAACCATTGATGATTATACACAATACCTGTTAAATACTGAAACTATTACATCAATTGCTGTTGATGGTGCCAATAAAAAATGGCTGGGGACTCAGAATGCAGGAGTTTATTTAGTTTCCGATGACGGAACCGAAGAGGTTTATCATTTTACTGAAGAAAACAGCCCGCTTTTATCAAACAAAATAAATGATGTGGCGATTAATCACGAAACAGGAGAGGTGTTTTTTGCTACCGACAAAGGATTAATAAGCTACAGAGGTTCGGCAACAATGGGTAGCGACGAATTTCGAGATGTTTATGTTTATCCAAATCCGGTGCGCGAAAATTATGAAGGTGATATTACTATTCGTGGCCTGGTTTCTGATGTAAGTGTGAAAATAACTGATATAAGCGGAAACATTGTTTACGAAACCACTGCCGAAGGAGGACAGGCTACATGGAACGGTAAAAATTTTTCGGGAAAAAGAGTTAGTACCGGAGTATACATGGTATTTTGTTCCAACCAAGACGGAACAAAAACACATATCACCAAGCTTTTGTTTATCAAATAATCAGTGATACCTTTTAAATTTTTAAAGATAAAAAAAACGAAGAATGAACTTCGTTTTATAATTTTTATAGATTGCTTTAACCCACGTTTCTAAGGATTAAACTTTAAATTTCCCCACGAATCTTTCAGGTCAACACTGATATTCGTTTCCGGAATTTGTTCTTTATTATTTACCAGGATAGATTTTACAGCCACCTGCTCTTTTAAATAATCCGACAACACTTTATAACTCACCGCCCCATTTGTTTCCTGTAATTTCTTTAATAGAAAATAGGTAAACATACCATGTTGTTTTTCTATATAAGGCAATGATGACTGGTCGCCACTGCTAGCCGAAAATACTACCATATTGCCCTTAAAAATATTTTCTTTAGGCTTTACTTTAACTCCTCGAGCAGCAACAAGTCCCTGGTTTCGGGCACCACCACTAAAACAGGCATCAAGAAAAACGGTAACTCTTAATGTTGGATGTTCTGTTAACTTGGCATATACATCATTTAGCTTTAAAGCAAACTCAAGGTCTGCGCCACTAACATCAACAGGGATTAGGTAAGGTTCTTTGGTAAGCTCATCAGGAAATCCGTGGCCTGCATAATAGAAAAAAATATCGGCTTTTCCTTTGGTAATATTGGCAATCATGTTGATTTTGTTGATTGCCCGGTGCATCTGTATAGCTCTGGCATTGGTTAGGAAAATAATATTTTCCTCAGGGACACCTAAAATATAAATTGCATATTGTCTGAATGTTTCTGCATCACGAACAGCAAAATCAACATTTGACTCTGAACGTAACCCCATTTGATAACTGCTATAATCCTCATTTCCAATAATTAATGCATATTTGTAAGGGTCTGGTTTTATTCCTATGGGTTTTATCTGGTCAACATCAATTACTGTTGAAGTAGGATCTTTTGCCTGGTTAGTTATTACCGGAGTTTGTATTTCTGTTTCTTTTTTAACAGGTTTTTTTTGAGTAAGTAAATCTTCTTCGGGATCTATCTCTTCCACTTCCATTTCATCAAAAGTGTTTTGAGCAAAGCTTCCGGTTTGAATTCCTAATGATGAAACGTCCCAGAATTTAAGATCGTAAGTTAAATCTGCGGTAATCATTTTATTGCCATCGGGGCTAAAACCAACTGCCAAAACCTTATCTCTTTGCCTGTCCGAACTATAAATAATTCTGCCTGTTTCAGTTTCCCAAAGAATAAAAAATTTATCATAACCGCCACTAAGCAGATATTCGCCATCGGGGCTAAATGCTAAATGTTGCAAGATATGTTTATGTCCAATAAAAGTATTGTATTTTTTTCCTTTTTTCCAGATGTTTATCATTTTATCATCGGCTCCGCTTGCCAGATATTTTCCGTTAGGGCTGTATGAAAGACAGCGGATATCTGCACGGTGAGCATCTTGAATAGTTCTTATTTCAGTGCCCGAAGGAATATCCCACTCCTTAACGGTATGGTCTTCGCTGCCGGATGCTAATTTTTTCCCGTCGGGGCTAAAAGAAACGCTGGTAACCTGGTCACGGTGGCCTTTAAGGTCTTTAATAAATGTTTTTTGATTTAAATCCCATAATTTAACTAATTTATCGGAACTTCCGGTTGCAATATAATTTCCGTCCGGGCTAATGTCAAGGCTTAAAATTTGAGCCCGGTGCCCTTTCATTTGTTTAATAAGATTTCCGGTTTTATAGTCCCAAATTTTTACCAGTTCTGTTCTGCCACCAGAAACAAGATATTTACCATCTGGTGTAAATTTTATAGCCAAAGGCCAGTCGCGGTTTTTTAATTCCTGGATTACATTTCCGGTATTGGCATCCCAAATAAAAATTCGGTCGTCAACACCACCAGTTGCAATATATTTAGAATCAGGACTGTAAGCTGTACATAATATTTTGTGCCCTCGCTTACTATATGTTTCTGTCATTTTTACCTGGGAGGATACTGATAAAGCAAACAGAATCAAAACATTCAGGGCAAATATTTTTTTTCTCATAACAAAATGATTTAATATGTACTTAAATGATATAAACTGCCTATGCATTTGGTTTTTTTACAAAATAGCAAATAATATACCATATTTTATCTGTCTTGTCAATATTTTTTTAATAAAAGAAGCATTATTGTTTGCAAGCAAACAAGAGTATAAAAAAACAGTTGTTAGCCTTAATTAAAATCCATTTAATTTTAACGTATTTATGGTTATTTTTGTTTGTTTTATTTTTAAAATAAAATTATAAAAATGATTAGTAAAACGAGAGGCATCGTATTGCATCATATAAAATTTTCAGAATCAAGCGTTGTTGCTACAGTTTATACCGAACAGTTTGGCAGGCAGGCATATATGATAAATGGCGTACGCGGCAAAAAATCAAAAATTAAAGCCAATATTTTGCAGCCTTTGTACTTGCTGGATATGGAGGTTTATCATAAGTCAACCAGAGACTTACAGCGGGTTAAAGAATTACAAAATGCTTATATATTTAACCATTTACCTTATGATTTGAAAAAAAGTACGGTTGCATTATTTATAGCCGAAATATTATACAAAGCAATTCGTGAACAAGAGCCGCACCACGAACTTTTTAATTACCTGTACCATTCTGTACAAATGCTTGATATTAAAGAAAAAGGATTGGCAAACTTTCATATTTATTTTCTATTACATTTAACTAAATACCTGGGATTTTTCCCAAATCACAATTATTCAGCTACGCATCAATATTTCGACCTTAAAACAGGTGTGTTTAATCAAATAAAACCAAATCATGGCTTGGCATTAAATAAAGAAGAAAGCGAAATTTTTAATCAAATGTTAACTTTTTCAGCCAATCAACACGAAAATATTAATATTGATTATAAACTTAGAATGCAATTAATTGAAAAAATATTAAAATATTTTGAATTGCATCATGAAGGAGTTTCTACAATAAAATCTTTTAATATCCTAAAAGAGGTTTTTCATCCAGGCACTCCTAAAATATAATTATTATAAACTCCTTGCTCTATTTTTGTGAATCCTGATGCATAATGCATTAAGTTTTCATTCATCAACAAAACTGAAACATTCGTAAAAAATATAATTAATAAATAGGATTCTTTTATACAATTGAAATGCCCGTAATATATCAAAAAAAATTAACAACACGATGTTTTATAGTGCTTTTTAAGTAGAGATATTTTTTTACATTTGCCATCCAAAAATTTTTAGAATTTTTTTTGTTGTATGATTAAAACAAGATTATCGAATATAGGGAAGGATATTTATACTGTAATATCAGAGTTAACAGAAGATTCTGATATTATAAATTTGGCTAAAGTTTCACCGGATTTTGCCTGTCCCCCAGAATTAACCGATTTGGGAATAAAATTTTTAAAGAGCGGATACAATCAATATGCCCATGTCAATGGTGTTTTTGAACTGCGTGAAGCAATAGCAAATCAAATAACTGAAAAATATAAAATCGACTATAGCCCTGCAAATGAGGTTACGATTACTGCCGGAGCAACCCAGGCAATGTATACAGCCATTAGCAGTTTTATTAACGAAGGCGATGAAGTTGTATTATTCGAACCAGCTTATAATAGTTATATCCCGGCTATTGAAAGCAATGGAGGAAGGCCGGTTTTTGTTCAGCTAAAATATCCCGATTATTCTATTGACTGGGAGGCAGTACAAAAAATTATCAACACGCGTACAAAACTGATCATTGTTAATACACCACACAATCCAACAGGAGCATTATTTACTGAAAATGATATCGTCCAGTTGCAAAAAATTACCAATGGGACAAAAATAAATGTTATCAGCGACGAGGTTTTTGAGCATATTATTTATGATGGTAAAAAACACTTTAGCGTTTTAAGTAGTAAAAAACTTGCCGAACGGAGTATTGTTATATCATCTTTTGGAAAAACATATAATATTCCCGGATGGAAAATTGGTTATTGCATAGCTCCGGAAAAATTAATGAGCCAAATTAGAAAAAACCAGTTATTCCAGGTTAATTCAGTTAATGCTCCTATGCAATATGCACTTGCAGAATATATTAGCAATAATCCTATTGATTACAATAAATTATTAAAAGAGCATATTGAAAACAGAGAACTCGTTCAGCAAATATTTGTAAATACCGGATTTGACTTGGCCCCCTCCAAAAGCACCTATTATCAGCTATTGAGCTATAAAAATATAAGTGAAATAAAAGATACCGAATTTGCACGCGAAATTATGGACAAATATGGTGTTGCTCTGTTTCCAATGTCGGTTTTTTATCACGATGCTGTGGATCATAAAATTTTAGGGATGAACTTTTCTCTTGATAAAGATGTTCTAATTGAATCTGCCAATCGTTTAAAAAAAATCTGAACAAAACGATATGAATTGCATTATTAATAAATACAAATATTATTTATATTTGGGATTCTTTATTATGTAAATAGAAAATATTTATGCAATTTATAAACTCCTTAGTTACCTGGCTTAATTTCAAACGATTATATCAAATTGAGCTATTTAAAAAGTTTCCATTCGATGCACAACAGGAAGTCCTCATTAAACTTATTAACAAAGCAAAAGACACAGAGTTTGGGAAAAAGTATGATTTTAATTCCATTAAAGGCATCGATGATTTTAGGGATCGAATTCCTATTCAGGATTACGATGGCTTAAAACCTTATATTGAAAGGTTGATGAAAGGCGAACAAAACATTTTATGGCCATCAGAAATACGATGGTTTGCCAAATCATCGGGTACAACCAGTGATAAAAGTAAGTTTATACCTGTGTCCAGAGAGGCGCTTGAAGATTGCCATTTTAGAGGTGGAAAAGATATTTTGGCTGTTTATACCACCAATTACCCCGAAACCGGAATCTTTAGTGGTAAGGGATTAACATTGGGAGGCAGCCACCAAATTAATAAAATTAATAACGAATCGTTTTATGGCGATTTATCGGCCATTTTGATTGAAAATCTTCCGTTTTGGGCACATTTTATTAAAACGCCTAGCCAGGAAATAGCCTTACTTAGTGAGTGGGAAGAAAAGTTGGATAAAATAACCTCGGCAACAATCAAAGAAAATGTAACAAGTATAGCAGGTGTCCCATCCTGGACTCTCGTTTTAATAAAATATATTCTCGAAAAAACAGGGAAAAAGAATTTGCTTGAAGTTTGGCCTAATCTTGAATTATTTAATCATGGTGGTGTAAGCTTTGAGCCATACAAAGAGCAGTTTAGAAAACTAATCCCGTCCGAAAAAATGAATTATATGGAAACCTATAATGCCTCGGAAGGATTTTTTGCTATCCAGGATTATCCCACCCGGAACGATATGTTATTAATGCTCGATTATGGTGTTTTTTTCGAATTTATTCCTATGGATGAATTGGAAAAGGATAATCCCAAAGCTTTACATATAGGAGAGGTTGAAATAAATAAAAATTATGCTGTTGTAATATCAACCAATGCAGGCCTTTGGAGATATTTAATCGGGGATACCATTATTTTTACTTCTTTATTCCCACATAAAATTAAAATTAGCGGGCGTACCAAACATTTTATTAATGCATTTGGCGAGGAAATTATTATTGAAAATGCCGAAAAAGCCCTTAAAGAAGCATGTGAAAAAACCGGTGCCTTAATAAAAGATTATACTGCTGCTCCTGTTTTTATGAAAGAGGATCAAAAAGGAGGGCATCAGTGGCTTATTGAATTTGAAAAAGAACCCGAAAACCCTGAAGCATTTAACAACCTGCTCGACCAGGCTTTACAAAAAGTTAATTCCGATTACGAAGCAAAAAGGTATAAGGATATTACGCTCGATAAACCGCTTTTAACCATTGCTAAAAAAAACCTGTTCTATAACTGGCTTAAAAATAAAGGCAAAATTGGCGGGCAAAACAAGGTGCCCCGATTAGCCAATAACCGGAAGTATATCGATGAGCTAATTGAGCTAAATAATCAACTGTAAAGATTATGATAAAGTGGTTAGTTTTTTTTATTCTGTCGTTGTCTCTTTTTCATACAAAAAGTGAAAAGCAGTTACAGATAGTTAAAAAATGGGATATTAATGCCGATTTTTTTTATACCGATCATTTATTAAATATATATGCAATTAATCAAAATGAAATATTTAAAGCTAATTTAAAAAAAACGGAAGAAAAAAAATTTAGCAAATCACAGGCATATAATATATATTCAATAGATGTTTCCGATCCTTTTAAAGTATTAGTTTTTTACAAAGATTTTAATCAGATTTTATTTCTTGATAAGTCGCTGGCTGAAATAAAAAGCCCGATACAATTAGACAACTACTTTTTTTACGATGTTGTTGCTGTATGTAATTCAGCTAGTGGTGGATTTTGGATTTTTGATGCAGGTAAACAACAACTTGTTTATTTCAATAACGAATTATCAGTAAGGAAAAAGAGTGCTTCGCTGGGGCCACTCATTGGTGATTTTCTTGATGGAACAAAGATTTTTATGCTGGAAAAAAATGATTATATTTATCTGGGCATTAAAAACATTGGTGTTTTGATGTTTGATAATTACGGGAGTTATATAAAAACATTCCCTTTAAAAATTGAAACAGGGTTTCAGGTTTTAGATCAAAATATAGTCTATTACAAATCAGGAGAATTGTTTTTTTACGACCTGCAAAAATTAGAGCAAAAAAGCATTCAGTTGCCTGTAAAAAAGGCAGTTAATGCCAGGGTCGAAAACAATTACCTGTTTGTTCAAACCATTGATCAGGTATTGGTATATCAATGGAATCATTTATAAAATAGTTTATTTAGGAGTGAAAAATCGCAAAAGAGTAAAAGACAGTAATTTGAAAAGAGTATACCAAAAATCTATTTTGTTTAACAAAAGAGAGCTTCAGGCCATTAATCATTATTGTAAAAAATATAAAATAAAAAATAAATCGAAGTTTATGCGCGAGACAATCATAACATCAATACTAAAAAAATTCGATGAGGATTATCCATCGCTTTTCGAACAAAAACCAACATTATTCAATCAACATTTAAACAAAAGATAAAGCATTTAGCCATGGCAAAATCAAATACACAAGGTGCAATGCATATTGCCATTGCCGGAAACATCGGATCAGGAAAAACAACTTTAGCCGAATTATTGTCAAAGCATTATGGTTGGGAAGCTCATTACGAAGACGTGGATGACAATCCCTATCTGAATGATTTTTATGACGATATGCAACGCTGGTCTTTTAATCTTCAAGTGTATTTTTTAAATAGCAGATTAAATCAAATATTAAATATTCGTAAATCGGGAAAAACTGTTATCCAGGACAGAACCATTTACGAAGACGCCTATATTTTTGCACCTAACCTGCATTCAATGGGACTAATGAGTACCCGCGATTTTGAAAATTATTTTACGCTTTTCAACTTAATGACATCTTTAATTCAGCCCCCCGATTTATTGATTTATTTAAGAGCTTCGGTTCCAACTTTGGTAAATCAAATTCAAAAAAGAGGCCGCGAATATGAAAATTCTATCCGGTTAGATTATTTAAAAAGGCTTAATGAGAGGTATGAAGCATGGATTGGTTCTTACAACCTCGGAAATATTTTAATTGTTGATGTTGATAATATTAACTTCCCAGAAGTTAAAGAAGATTTAAGCCAGGTAATCAGTAAAATAGATGCGCAAATTCATGGGTTGTTTTAATTAAATTTACAAAACCCTATAAATCAATAACAAAATCGAATTTTAGCGGATAAGGCATTTAAAAGGTTTCAAGTTGTTGTCTTTTTTAATTTAGAACTACTCTAAATAAGCTGTTTTGTCCCTAATCATAGTTAACGGGTCGGCGTAATCTTTTTTTGAGAAACAATAAATTGCTCATTAGTAGCTTCTTTTGTAATTTTATTTCACAAATTTCTTATTTAATTGCCGTCATTATATACCAACCTAAAATTTTTCTTTGTATCGATACTTTCCGGTATGTTAGCATTTACTGCATGCGAAAAATAAGCAACCAACGAAGTTGTAAAATAGAAGATGAAATGTTAGAACTTACTGATCCTATAAATGGACAAATTATTCCAGGCTAATATATTGTAGTTCTTAACGATGATGCATTAAGTTTTCTTGACTTTGACAGGAAAATCGAAATTTAGTGTTTTTTTAGTAAAAACATTACCATAAAATGATGGTTTTAGAATGTTAAAGAAAAAAGCAGGTACGTATCTACATATTGTTCAATCTTATAAGGATAAAGGGAAGCCTAAGAACAAAACCCTATATTTCCTGGGTAAACCAGAAGACTACCGCCGCACCAAAAAGAAAATATAGCCAATAAATTATTAGATCTTTCATTATGATAGTAAACGATTGCCTTTCAAACAAAAAAGGATCAGTGTTCTGCTGATCCTTTTTATATTTTTTAAAATGTAAATTTAAAAGTATTATTTGATAACATTGAGTTCTTTACCAATTTTAATAAATGCTTCAACTGCTTTATCCAAATGTTCTTTTTCGTGTGCTGCCGATACCTGGACTCTTATTCGCGCCTGTCCTTTTGGTACAACCGGATAATAGAATCCGATTACATAAATACCTTCGTCTAATAATTTGGCAGCAAAATCCTGCGATAATTTGGCATCGTACAGCATTACTGCAAGAATTGCAGATTCGGTAGGTTTAATATCAAATCCCGCTGCCATCATTTTTTCTTTAAAATAGTTGCGGTTATCCATTAATTTAGTATGGAGATGATCCGATTTTTCAAACATATTAAACACTTCTATACTAGCACCAACAACAGCCGGTGGAATAGAGTTTGAAAATAAGTATGGCCTTGACTTTTGGCGTAAAATATCAATGATTTCTTTACGTCCGGTTGTAAATCCACCAATAGCACCACCAAATGCTTTGCCAAGTGTTCCGGTAATGATATCCACTTTGCCGCGAACATCGAAAAGTTCTGTAACACCGCGGCCTGTTTTACCAACAACTCCAGCCGAGTGGCATTCGTCAACCATTACCATAGCATCATATTTTTCGGCTAATTCGCAAATTTTATCCATGGGAGCTACATTTCCATCCATAGAAAAAACGCCATCAGTAACAATAATTCTGAAACGCTGTGCCTGGGCAAGTTTCAACTGTTCTTCCAAATCATCCATATCGATATTGTTGTAGCGGTAACGTTGGGCTTTACATAAGCGGACTCCATCAATAATAGATGCGTGATTTAACGAATCGGAAATAATTGCATCTTCGTGGGTTAAAAGAGGTTCAAAAACTCCGCCGTTTGCATCAAAACATGCGGCGTACAAAATGGTGTCTTCGGTTCCAAAATACTCGGCAATTTTAGCTTCCAGCTCTTTATGGATGTCTTGTGTACCACAAATAAAACGAACCGATGACATTCCGTACCCACGTTTGTCCATTGCTTTTTTGGCAGCTTCGATTAATTTAGGATTATCCGAAAGGCCTAAATAATTGTTGGCACAAAAATTTAAAACATGCTCGCCAGTACTTATGGATATGTCAGCTTTTTGTGGCGAAGTAATTATTCTTTCGTTTTTATATAAACCCGCCTCCTTAATTTCAGCGATCTCTTTTTGAAGATGTTCTTTAATTTTTCCGTACATAATTGTTTGTTATTTTAGTTGATTATTTTTTACCAAAATTACAATAAAATTCAGGTCTTTTATAATAAAATTTGGTTTTAGATAACATGATTTTAGAAATTTTTAAATTTTTTTAGTATGCTAAAAGCAATATAAACAGGGCGATAGTTATTGAACAATAAAAAATATAAAATTTTTAAGATGGAATATTGTAAAATTAAATAAAAGCACTTATTTTTGCCACGCAAAACACCTAAATGAAGGTAAAAGATTCCTCAGTAGCTCAGTTAGTCCTGACGACGAAAACGTATCAGTATGCTGGCCGAAAAAGTCAGCAAAAGAGCACAGGAGTCAAAAAAGATAAATAAAAATATAATATTCCTCAGTAGCTCAGTTGGTTAGAGCACCTGACTGTTAATCAGGGGGTCGTAGGTTCAAGTCCTACCTGGGGAGCAATCCCGGCGATAAATGTCGGGATTTTTTTATCTTTTTTCATATTCATATTTGAAGCTGTCTATTACTTTTCCAGCATTGCCAGCACAGACTTTTTATAGGTTCGTGAGATGGGTAGTTCATGGTTATCGATAAAAACCGATTCGGCGTCGAACGATCTGACTTTATCCATGGCTATAATAAAGGATCGGTGAATTCGTATAAAACCATGGTTTTTTAAAAAAGCTTCCAAATTGGATAAAGAATCGTGGGTAACTATAGATTCATCTGAACAAACTATTTTAACATAATCTTTTAGGCTTTCAATGTATAGGATCGTTGAAATATCTATAATATAGGTTTTACGATCGGCTTTTACATTCAGGTAATTTAGGTTTTGCTTCTTCCATTCAGTCTCAACGATAGCCGTCTTACGAGTTCTTTCGTAATATTTGTTGATGGCTGAAACAAATCTATCGAAAGAAATGGGTTTTAATAAATAATCTATGACATTCAGTTCAAAAGCATCAACAGCATAGTCCCGATATGCAGTGGTAAAAATTACCCCGGGAACATTTTTTATCAGCTGTAAAAATGTGATTCCATTTATTTCAGGCATTTCAATATCGAGAAAAATCAGATCTACACTTTTCTTGCGTAAAAAAGTCATGGCCTGCAATGCATTTTCACATTCATCCACAATCTCAAGTTCGGGCATCTTTTCAATATATGCCTTTATGGCTTCACGTGCCAGGGATTCATCATCTACCACAAGACATTTAATCATTTTCAGTTTTTTTGATTTATAGGAATAGACAAAGATACATCATAGCGGTTATTTTTTTCGGAAATAGCCAATTTGTAATCATCACTAAAAAGTAAATCCAGTCGTTTTTTTACATTCACCAAACCAATTCCACCGGTTTTACTTTTTACCGGTTTTAGACCTTTACTATTTGAAACTTCAATATTTAACATTTCTCCAGCCTCCTCGATGACAATTTTTATCCATGATTTTTTAATAGTTTTTGCCACCCCATGTTTAAAGGCGTTCTCCACGAATGGAATAATTAACATCGGAGGAACCTGAAGGTCTTTTGATTTAATATTAAAAGCAAAGCTCAGGTTAACCCGGTTTGTAAATCTGATTTTTTCCAGTTCAATATAGTTTTCAACTATTCGAATTTCGTTGGAGATAGCAATTTGAGGGGCATTAATTCTATAAAGTATGTAATCTAATATGTCTGAAAGTTTCATAACGATATTGGCTGTTTGTTCTGATTTTTTCATGGCCAATACATATATGCTGTTCAGGGTGTTAAATAGAAAGTGTGGATTAATTTGGGCTTTTAGCATTTGCAGTTCTGCTTCAACTTTTTCTTTCTTTACTTTTTGTTCACGATAATCTTTTTCACTCCATCGTTTGTAAAACTTTATGGCGATGGCTACAAATACAATAAAAAACATATTAAAAAAGAGCATCACTACATCAATCATTTCAGGAAACAATCGTTGCTCGGCATATAGCAATTTCACAACTAAAAACAAGGTTAGCAGTAGCTGAATATAGAAAAACATCACAATGGCCACAAATGCAAATGCAATGAATTTTTTTCGTTTATTTTTTAAAAGAATTTTTGGGATCAGGTAATCATTAAAAGTATAAACAGTGGCTATTGCAACAACTAAGTTAATTAATGATGCAACAAATGTATAGATATTTACTTCGCTATATCTTTTATAGTAAAAGAAGAAAAAAAACCATGCAAAAAGCCAAAAAAGAAGATGAAGGGCTATTCTGACTATTTTATTTCGTGGGATATGCATCTTTTTTATTCAAATATATGCATTATCATCAATTAATGAAGTAAATTTCGCTAAAATGCAGGGCTGATTCTATAAATTGCTGAAATAGTAAGACTACTTCCAATGATTTGAATTAATGGGTTAGTTGTTAGTAGAAACTGGTTAAACAGATAATAAAAAAAAATTGATTTGATTTTCGATGTAGGTTTGAATCAAGATTTATGTTTAACTAAAATTAATTAATTATGTCACTATTCGAATTTTTATTTACAACTTTTAGCGGAATCACCTTTTTATTAATCGGTGCTTCAATTTTGGGTGTATTCATTTATAGCCCCTATTTAAGTATTCAGCTTTATTGGTTGAAGAAGAAAACCATTAAGAAAACAAACATTGATTTTATGATTGTATTGGGTATCATAGTTTTTATTTCCGGAATTCTTAATCAAATTGCAGGAATGATTGAAGCACTGGAGGTGATGATTCAGGGTGGCGATATTTCACCACAAATGGTTATGGGTGGAATTATTGAGTCGTTCAGAATACCCGTGGTTTGTGCTTTTGTACTTATCATTTCATTGCTTTTTTGGTTTATTAACAAAAAAAAGTGGGAATCGCTTAACCGCTAGATTCCCGATTTATTTGGTGTTCATACCGAATTATGTCCTATTTTGGTATCTTCGACTGCCTAAAAACTAATTTTTAGAATTGTAAGCTTTTCATGGATGCACGGAAAATGGTTAAAATTTCTGATTTCATATTTTTCGGCACTGCTCGAGCGACATGTTGTCCGGTCGTTAAAATGATGTATAAAATTTTGATTCATCATTTATCACTTATAAGTAATGCAAAATCTATACTAACAGAAAAAATCGCAGCTCTCTGTTAGATGAAATTAAAAGAGTCATTATCCGTTTCATATAATAGTTATTTAACCGGTTATTGTGCAGCATATACATCATTATCAGGCAATTAATTGCAATAGCTGTCCGTTAAGAGGGCAATGCCATAAAGCAAAAGGGAACCGGATTATCTCAGTAAATCATAATTTAAATCGCCACAAACAGAAAATACGAGAACTTCTTACGAGTGAGGAAGGAATACAACGTCGAAAACAAAGAGCCTGGGATGTTGAAGGTACTTTTGCAATACTCAAACATAACAAAGGTTTTAAACGATTTCTGTTAAGAGGTCTTGAAAATGTAGAAATTGAAGCAGGCTTGTTGCTTATTGCTCACAATATTGCTAAAATGACTGCATAAATAGGAAGGAAATTGTTTTATTTTTTGTCAAATGGCCAAATTCTGACCAATATTTTTAAGATTAATATAATTATCAGTTAAAAAAGATAAATGCTCATTTTATCTTCATTATAGGGATAAAAAAGAACTGTCCCAAATTTTACTTTTGAGACAGCCCCTTTCCATTTAAGTGGGCCCACCTGGGCTCGAACCAGGGACCCCCTGATTATGAGTCAGGTGCTCTAACCAGCTGAGCTATGGGCCCGAAATTAAATCTCATTAAAATTTCGGAGTGCAATATTAACGATTTGTTGCCAATTAAGCAATACTTTTTTTAAAAAAACCGGGATTTTTTATTCAAGCCTTTTCAATGTTGCCAAAAGCAGGTTAATTACATTGTGTACGTTCTGATTGAAAATTTCGATAATCTCTTTCCAGCTTACAGGTTCTTCGTCGGTTTTCCAGCAATCGTAATCAGTGCTCATGGCAATGGCAGCATACGGAATTCCCAACTCATTGGCTAAAATAGCCTCAGGAGCTGTAGACATGTTAATTACATCTGCACCCCACATACGGAACATGTTGGATTCTGCCCTGGTCGAAAATCTTGGGCCTTCAATGGTTACAACCGTTCCCTTTTTATGATAATTAAGTTTTAATTCTTCTGCCGACTGGGTTAATAATTTCCTGAGACTGGCATCAAAAGGATCTGCCAAAACTGTATGTTTCATTTCTCCAGGTTCAAATTCTTTGAAAAAAGTGGTTTGCCGGTATTTAGTAAAATCAATAAACTGGTCTAAAATCACAAGGTCGCCACGGTCAATTTCGTCGCGTAAACTGCCGCAAGCTGTTGTTGCCAGGATAAAATCACAACCTTGTTCTTTTAATGCCCGGATATTGGCCCGGTTATTCACTTCTGTGGGTGGGATGGTATGCTTTTTTCCATGTCTTGATAAGATGACAACATCTACTCCTTCAATTGTTCCGGTAGTTAACTCCGACGAAGGTGCACCATAAGGTGTTCCCACTTCAATTGTTTTTGGTGATTTTAAAATATCGGGATCTTCTAATCCTGAACCGCCAATAATTGCAACTTTTGTCATAACATTATAAGTTTTGATAGTATTTTAATAAAAGATTTCCTGCATCATCCAATGATTTTCCATATGAAATAATACCTTCGGGATGCCCGCCCATGATAATGATTCCTTTTTCTTGTGTGGTTAATTTAGAAATTTCACGGGCTATTTCGGGTGTGCCGAAAGCTGCACTTTTGTTTGTTGTTGGTAAATGATGAATATATTTTTCCCAAAAATTTTGGTGATGAATATGTATGACTGCATTGACTTTTTTATTGCTTTCATAAACAGCGGCATGGCTTAACGATTCAGATGAGGCTTTTGTCAGGCCTGTACAATGGACGTAATTATTTTCCAAATCAAAATCTTTAACCAAAGCATAATGCTTTTGGGTAAGTTTTTGAATATTTCCGGTTGCCGAGCCGGTAATAAAAAACTGATTGTTGTGATATCGGATACTGATATTTCCAAATCCGACACCATTAGCAAAAGAACCAATCAATTCCATTTCATACAACTTTTGCCTCCATAAAATCATTGAAAGAAAAAGTTGCTTAGGAAAATCAAAAGGTTGTTTTTCCCACTCAATATTAAATTTTATGTAACCCTCTTCGTGTTTCATTTTTTCAGTTTTTCCAGGTCTTGCTTATTTGCTTTGCAAATTCCTTTCTCAGTGATTAAAGCAGTTACATATTTGGCAGGTGTAATATCAAAACCATAATTTGCAGCTTTACTTTTTTCGGGTGTAATTCTTATTTTGGTGATTTTATTTTCCTGCCAGCCTTCTACAAAATTTATTTCTTCCCGGCCTCTTTCTTCAATGGTAATTTCTTTTAGTCCGTCATCAATTTCCCAGTCGATGGTTGAAAGAGGTAGTGCCACATAAAATGGAATATGATTATCAAAAGCAGCAAGTGCTTTCAGATAAGTGCCAATTTTATTGGCCACATCACCACTGGCGGTGGTGCGGTCGCTGCCTACGATTACCATATCTACCATTCCTTTTTGCATTAACAGTCCTCCTGTGTTATCGGCAATTACAGTGTGTGGAACACCTTCCTCTTCCAATTCAAAAGCAGTTAATCGGGCTCCCTGGTTTCTGGGGCGTGTTTCATCCACCCAAACGTGTACTTTTATTCTTTTTTGATGTGCCAGATAAATAGGAGCTGTTGCCGTTCCGTAATCAATACAGGCCAGCCATCCGGCATTGCAATGCGTTAAAATATTTACCGTTTCTCCTTTTTTCTTTTGGCTGATTTCTTCAATTAGTGGCAGTCCATACGTTCCAATCAAACGGCAATTTTCTATCTCTTGATCCTTAAAAGCATTGGCCAATTGTAACGCTTTTTTAATTTTTTCGTCAATACTCTTTAATGATTGTATCCCGTTAAGGATTAAATCAACTGCATATTGCAAATTTACAGCGGTAGGACGGGCAGATTTAAGGTAATCGGCTAACACATTTATTTTTTTGTTTGATTTTTGTTTATTTTTCATTTCCAATAAACCGAGATACATTCCATAGGCTGCAGTTACTCCGATTAATGGAGCACCACGAACCCACATTTCTTTAATTGCCGTATAAATATCTTCGGTGGTTTTTAAATCCTGGATCATAAATTGAAAAGGTAAAAACCGCTGGTCAATAATTTGAATAATCTGCGGATCATTTTTACTTACCCAAATGGTATGATAATGTGTATTGTGGATTTTCATTTTTACAGATTTTGTATAAAAATAGGAAAAGAACATTGATTATTTAAAACTTTTCTATTTTTGTTACACCAATGCAAAAATTTAACGATGGAAGAAATAAAAAATATCATTTTTGATTTAGGCAATGTGATCATTAATATTAATGGTGATAAAACAGTGGATGCAATGAAGAAGCTGGGATTTAAAGATTTCCAGGAAAGTTATACATTGCTTCGTCAGTCTGATCTTTTTAACTGGCTTGAAAAAGGGCTAATTACACCCGAAAAGTTTCATTCTGAATTAAAAATTCACTTTAATAATCATATTTCATCAGTAATGATTGATGAGGCATGGAACGCCATGTTGCTCGATTTTCCTAAAAAAAGAATTGAATTGATTCAAAAGTTAAAATCGAAATATCGTTTATTTCTTTTAAGTAATACCAATGTTATCCATTATCAAAAATATAATAATGATTTAATAAACCAATATGGATTTGAATTAAGCAGTTTGTTCGAAAAAGCTTATTACTCATTCGATTTGGGTATGCGAAAACCCGACATGGAAATTTTTGAATATGTAATAAAGGATAGTAATTTAAAACCTCTTGAAACATTATTTGTTGACGATTCTGCCGAAAATATTGAAACAGCAAATCTATTGGGATTAAAAACTTTATGGTTAGATGTTGATAAAGGAGACGATATTACAAAAAAATTAAAGCGATTTTAAAACCCATACAGATTTTATTTCTGAGGTTTCACGTAATTTATATAGTTTTTTTAAAGCAGAAATTTCATCAGAATATGAATATATGGATATTCTGAAAAGATTTTCGCCCGATTCAATAATCTCGGGTTCGTAGCCCATTGCTTTTAAATCGTTGCAGAATTTCTCTGCATTTTCTATTTTTTTAAAGCTCCCGGCAATTAAATGGAATTGAGTATACTGCTGTTTTTTTTCATCAGGTTTTGTTTCAGGTTCTTGATAAAAAAGCGCTTCCTTTTTGTTGGTTGTTACGTCGATGGTTTGGTTAATAATTGCTTTTATGCTGTCTGCTCTGGCAATGCTGTCAAGGTAGGCTTTTGTTTTAGGTTTTTTTGCCGTTATTTTTTCTTTAGGGATGGATTTGTTTGATGATAGAAACCCCAGGTTTTTATATCCATCGGTAAAATACCAGCTTAAAGCAATAAGTAAAAGAATGGCTGCAGCCGAGGTAATGGTTATAAAAATTTTTTTGCCGGGTTTGGATTTTTGATGAATTGCAACCGTTGGCTTAGTTTGTTGCTCAATGGGTTTCGTTTTTAAGACTTTTAATCCGAAGGCATCTGCTAGTAAATTCGATTGTTTGTCCCAGGTAAAAAGAATTTCTCCTTTAGCATTTTGATGAAGGGTTCCTATTGCTGGAAAATCAACATTTTCACCAGCCTTTAACTGGTTTTTGATATTTTTAACAAATTCTTTTATTTGAACTTTGATTTTTTCCTTATCTATATTTTCTTGCTGAGCGATAAAATCAATGAGCTTAGTATCGCTAAAAGAGTATTTGGGATTAAAAAGAATTTTTTTTGTGGGAGGTAAAAATTTGTTTTCCGAAACATCGAATGCAGCAGGCTCATATTCGGCAGTAAAACCTCCCAAACCAGGTATTATTACACCCTGGTTCTCAATAAGGAGTTGTTTTATATACTTTTTAATGTCCAACAAACTTTTTTTTAACAGAAACAAATATATTCAAAATTCTTGTAAAGGCAAGAGTTGTTATTCCTGAATCACTCTACAAACCTTACTTTTTATGTTTTCTTTTATCATTTAAAAAAAAATAATTATAAATGATTTACTTTATTATGCTTAATTTTGTTAGAAATTATAGCGATTATAAAAAATGAACAAACTTGTATTAGTAACCGGAGGTACCGGTTATATTGGCTCACACACTGTAGTAGAATTGATGAACGAAGGTTATGATGTAGTAATTATTGATAACCTTTCTAATTCTGATAAATCTGTATTGGACGGTATAGCAGAGATTACAGGGCGAAGGCCTTTTTTTGAACAATTTGATATTTGTGATAAAAAGAAGATTAACAATTTCTTTTCAATCTATAAAAAACTTGAAGCGGTTATTCATTTTGCAGCCCATAAAGCGGTGGGCGAATCGGTTGAAAAACCATTAAAATATTATCAAAACAACCTGGTTTCATTGATGAATTTGCTGGAAGGGATGTCTACATTTAATATTCCCAATTTAGTATTTTCATCTTCTGCTACTGTTTACGGACAACCGGATACATTGCCTGCCGATGAGAATGCTCCCATCAAAAAAGCAACTTCACCTTATGGAAATACAAAGCAAATTGCGGAAGAAATTATTCAGGATGTGATGAATGTTAATGAAGAGATGAATGCTATTTCGTTACGATATTTTAATCCTATAGGAGCGCATTCTTCAGCGCTTATTGGAGAGTTGCCGTTGGGTGTGCCCGATAACCTTGTGCCTTTTATTACTCAAACAGCAATTGGTATCCGCGAAGAGTTAAAAGTTTTTGGCGACAATTACAACACGCCCGATGGAACCGCTATCCGCGATTATATTAATGTAGTTGATCTTGCAAAAGCCCATGTTGTAGCCATAAATCGATTGATCAATCAGAAAAATAAAAAGAATTTTGAAATCTTTAATCTGGGAACTGGCAAAGGTTCTTCGGTAATGGAAATTATAAAAGCCTTTGAAAAAGCTACAGGCGAAAAATTAAATTATAAAATTGTTGGCAGGCGGGCTGGTGATGTTGAATCGGTTTATGCCGATACATCCCTGGCGAATAGTGAATTGGGCTGGAAAACCGAGGTTGGGTTAGAAGAAACCTTGTTGTCCGCATGGAATTGGGAAAAATATATTCGAAATAAAAAAAACAGAGATAATGATTAAATCTATATTAATAACCGGCGGAGCCGGGTTTATTGGTTCACATGTAGTGCGGCTGTTTGTAAATAAGTATCCGGATTATAAAATTGTTAATTTGGATAAATTAACGTATGCCGGAAACCTCGAAAATTTAAAAGATATAGAAAAAGCTCCCAATTATAAATTTGTAAAAGGCGACATCGTAGATGATAATTTCGTTTTTGATTTATTTGAAAAATATCAATTCGACGGCGTTATCCACCTGGCTGCCGAGTCGCATGTAGACCGGTCCATTGCAAATCCTAATGAATTTATTAAAACGAATATTTTAGGCACACTAAACTTGCTAAATGCAGCAAGAGCAAACTGGCAGGATACGAACGGGAAACTTTTTTATCACATCTCAACCGACGAAGTGTACGGTTCGTTAGGCGATGAAGGGTTGTTTACCGAAGAAACATCCTATGATCCACGAAGCCCTTATTCTGCATCCAAAGCAAGCTCCGACCATCTGGTGAGGGCTTACTATCATACCTTTGGATTACCGGTTGTAATAACCAATTGTTCGAATAATTATGGGCCTAATCAGTTTCCTGAAAAATTAATTCCTTTAGCCATCAATAATATTAAAAATAAAAAATCAATACCCATTTACGGGAAAGGAGAAAATGTTCGCGACTGGTTGTATGTAGAAGACCATGCTAAAGCTATCGATTTGGTTTTTCATCAGGGAACTGTTGGCGAAACTTATAATATTGGCGGGAACAACGAATGGCAAAATATTGAATTGATTCGTACGCTTTGCAAAATTATGGATAAAAAATTAGGAAGGAGAGAAGGTGATTCTGAAAAGCTTATCACTTTTGTAAAAGACCGTGCTGGCCATGATTTACGGTATGCCATAGACTCATCAAAAATACAAAACGAGTTGGGATGGAACCCCTCGCTTCAGTTTGAGGAAGGATTAGAAAAAACAGTTGGCTGGTATCTTGAAAATGAAGAGTGGCTAATGCATGTGTTAAGTGGCGATTACGAGAAATATTACGATGAGCAGTATGTGAAAAGATGATGATAATTTAAGAAGCGGCGAAAACTAGCGGCAGGAGGCAGCAGCAGTAACCAGTTTTCCTGCGCTTTGCAACCGCACGCTGCCGCACGCTGCCGCTGAAGCTTTAGCGCAAGCGTCTGAAGCTTTAGCGTAAGCGCTAAAGCTTATAGCGAACGCGTTGAAGCTTCGGAGATCAAAGTAAGCAGAATAGGATCAATAACGAATTTACAAATACACAAAAGTCCTTTGTGTCTTGGCAACTTGGCGGTGAAAATAAAAAAGCTGAAGTAACCAGCAGCATTAGGTTGCAGCTTATACCAAAAAAACAGATTCACTCTTTTACTCACTGGTCATAATAAACAACGGCTGCATTTCGAAACTTTTATAAAAAGGCCTTAATCGTTCGGTGTTGTAATGTTTGCTTACATTAACCAGTTTTTTGGAGCCCACCACGACTTCAATCGGGAGATTATCGTATCTGCCGTTTTTTAAGGCAACCAGTCTGCCATGGATTCCCTCTAAAACTAAATCCAGCGCTAAATTCCCATAAGCCATGGGCACAATCGAGTCAATGGCATCAGGGTCGCCTCCGCGTACTAAATAACCCAGTTTTTGGTTTATTACGCCAACTGGCCTTCCCTTAAAGCAATAGGCCGAGTATTCTTTCAGTTTTGCAGAAACCAAATCTCCAATTCCTCCTAATTTTGCATGTCCGTAAGCATCTTTAGATTCATCTTCAAAAACCATCTCACCACCTTCAAACACGGCTCCTTCTGAAACCAGCACTACAGAATATTTACTAGGGTTATTGTTCCTGTCTTCGATAAGCAATTCGGTAAGTTTTTCAATATTAAATTTATATTCAGGAATTACGCATCGGTTGGCTGCTCCTGCCATTGTAGGAAGCATGGCCGTAAAACCGGCATAGCGGCCAAAAACTTCGAGCACCATAAAGCGTTCGTGCGAACCGGCGCTGGTTCGTAAATTATTGGTCATTTGTATGGTGCGTGTAACACAGGTACTAAACCCGATGCAATAATCGGTACCCGGAACATCATTATCCATGGTTTTAGGGATGGCAACAACCTTAAAGCCTTCACGGTAAAGCCTTACGGCATAACTCAGCGTATCATCACCACCAATGGGAATAAGATATTCAATACCCAAAAAATCGAGATTTTTGAGCACCTCTTTTGTCAGGTCGTTTACAGGTTCGTTATATTTATCTTTTAAATGCTCAGGAACGTTCCAGCGGGCAACACGGCTAGGGTTTGTTCTCGACGAGTGCAAAAAAGTGCCCCCCGTTCGGGCAGCCCTGTTTACTCTTGTTTCGGTTAAAACTTCAATGCATTCTGAATTATCGGCATTTTTATCTCTTAACATATCAACCAGTCCCATCCATCCACGGCGAATTCCTATCACTTCATAACCTTCGCGTAAAGCTCTTATTGTAACCGCTCTGATGGCAGGATTTAATCCCGGAACATCGCCTCCACCGGTTAAAATACCAATTTTCCCTTTTGATTTTTTACTTTTTGCCGCCATAATTTTGATTTTTTGTCATTTAAACGAAGCAATTAAATTACGAAATAATCAAAAGCAAGTAAAGTTTAAATCAAAAATATTTATAATATTGGTAGTTGGTTAATAAAATCATAACATGATACACTCATGCATTAAGCCACGCAACTAAAGTCAGGCATGCAAGGACATGAAACGTGTTTATGAGTTCGCCGAGGGATTTGTGGGAAGCTTAAGCGGGAGACACCGTGTATTAGCCCCTTAAATCATCGGACAGAAATATAGATTAAAATCTGTACTTTT
>JBKHIH010000048.1:0-27623 GCA_046538755.1 Thiohalospira sp. | reverse complement strand
TTAGTTATAGTCTATATTTTAGAAGATTTTACCAACTATTTTTCAGTATTATGCCGTGTAAAATCTCCTAACTGGTTTTAACCTGCTATTTAAATCTACTTAATAATTAGATCCTGTGCATATTTTAGTCCACTGTGAATAAACTCTTTGGTGATTTGGCCTGTTGGGTCTTCTGTTTCATAAATTCGTTCTGGTATATTTAGATTTTCGAATTTAAAACCTTCCCGAACTTTAAATTTATATTTACTTAGATGAATTTGTCTTCCCAGTTCATGCAATTGTTTATCATCCAGATCATAACCTACCAGTTTAAGTCCCTGGCTTATTAAATTTAAATCATAAATACCTCTTGCAAAAAAGCATACTGCAATACTGGAAAGAATTTGTCTTATAGCTTCTTCATCCAATAATTTATCTACAACTTTTTCAGGAGCCAGCGTACTATCGAGTAATTCTTTTTGATCAATAGAATAGCCTGCATTATCTAAATGGCTGTGTCTTGCTCCCAGTAAAAATCCTAAATATGCTGCCGGCCCGGTATGATAGCCCGGTGCTTCATTTTTGCCAAACTGCATAGCAAATTCTTTTCCTCCATATTTGCTGGCAGCAAAATCTACACCTTTTGCACAGGCTTTAAGAAAAGCAGTTTTTGGATGAGTAATTTTGTCCACTAATTGGATATATGCATCTGCATCACCCCATTTTACTGCCACCTCTTCTATATCGGCTCCTGAAATTTTATTGCGTTCATACATTTCAGTAATCCAGGCCAGGATAACACCCATACTCATGGCATCAACTCCAGTCTCTTCTACCTTATCAATTAATTTTAGCATTTCCGGCGGATCATATATTCCAACCAAAGTACCTAATGAGTATATTAATTCATAATCATATCCCACGGGAGTAGTTTTGAAAAAATAAGGGTCATCTTCGTATGGTTCGCGCAAATAGGCTAAATGTATACATGCTACAGGACAATGTGCGCAAGCAACTCTTCGGGCAAGATGATTTTTAGCCATTGCTTCACCTGTTATCAGCTCTATCGACTCTGTATGACTTTCTTGAAAATTTTTTACAGGCAGGCCTTTTAGTGCGTTTAATGTTTTTATATTGGCTGGTGTACCCAGGTCATGGTACTTTTTCATAACTGGCGAATCCGTAGCTGCTTTATAAATATCATTATATAATTTTCTGTATTCTTTTTTATTGTTTACTTCAATCATCCGTTTGCCTGAAACAATAAGGCCTTTTAATTTTTTACTGCCAAAAACGGCACCTAACCCCAGCCTTCCGAAATGACGGTAAGTCTCAGTTGTTACATTAGAGTAAGTTACCAAATTTTCACCAGCCTGGCCTATACGGAAAATAGCTCTTAACCCTTCACCTTTTTCATTTTGTCTTATTACGCGTGCAGGTATCGATCCGTCTTTCATCCCCCATAATGTTTCGGCATTCTTAAAAAAAACTTTGCCTTCGCTAATGGAAAGATAAACAGGTATTTCGCTGGCACCTTTAATTACAATAGCACCATATCCGGCCATTCTAATAGCAATAGCACTTCTACCACCTGCATGGCTTTCTCCCAGATCACCTGTGTGAGGAGATTTAAACATAGCACAGGTTTTTGAGGCTAAAGGAAATACACCGGTTAAAGGCCCTACAGCAAAAATAATAGGGTTTTCAGGATCCAGTGGATCAATTCCTTCAGGGCATTCTTCCATTAATAGTTGAGTGGCTACTCCTGTTCCACCCAAATATTTTTCAAAAAGTTCTCTTCGGTCTTCGACCCAAAACTTCTTTTTAGTAAGATCAATATATAGTACATTTGATAAAGTATCATTTTTATTCATGGCTAACTTCCTTTTCATCTTTGATTAATTCTAAAACGTCGTAAGGGCAGTAATCAGCACAATGCCCACATTGAATACAAATAACAGGTTTATTTTGCTCTTCGTTCCAAAAAACGGCATCGATAATGCAGGCCTCTTTACACAATCCACAACCTATACATATAGATGATTTTAAACGTACACCACCATTTTTTTGTGGGACTAAAGCCCCTGTCGGGCAAACGCTTGCACAAGGAGGATTGTTGCACGAACGGCAAACAATTACTGTATATCCTCTGGAAATTCCACCAGTAGACCGAACGCCAATACAGGTGTTTGAAAGTCCGGCATTACCGCTACGCCTCGAACATGCAAACATACAACTCTGGCAACCAACACATCGCATGGCATCTTTTACGGAAAGTTTCATATTAACATTGTTTTTATAATTCTATAATGAACTACTAAATAAAAAATAAATTTCCAATAAATCCCTAAAAGATTCAAGGATTTATGAATTAAAAAATATGTTAAAAAAAATATTTAATCTTTATTTCTCCGTTTTTACCTGTTTAAAACGTTTGCGGAAAATTATAGAATGATATTTGAAGACTAAGAAATATTAAATAATTGTTTTTATTTATCCAGATATTACCCTTTTATTAAACTTTTTAACTTAATTATTTTAAAATATATGGCATATTTCTTACTTTTATCTAAAATGAAAAATATCATGCAACTAAACCTTATAGAAAAATTTTTAATTATAGCATTAGATGCCAAAAAGGGAAAATTTATTATTGATAGTTTATCATTAAATTATGGCCTTGCAGGAGCTATTTTGCTTGAACTATCAGAAATGAATAAAATTGATATTAATAATAAACGGTTGGAATTAATTGATGATAAATTTACTGATGATGATGTTATTAATGATTCGATAAAAGTTATTAAAAAAACGAAAAGAAAAAGAACAGCTAAATATTGGGTAAATAAAATTGGCAATAGCGCTTCAAGATATAAAAAACAGATTTTAAGGGATTTATCTAATAAGAATATTCTGGTTATAAACAAAAAATCTTACTTTTTTGGCCTTTTTAACTTTTATTCTTATCCGCTTTCAGACCGCAAATATAAAGATGATATTGCAAATCATTTGTTAGGTATTGCGATAGATAAAAAGGATGCTGATTTAGAAAGTTTATTATTGCTAAGCTTACTAAATAGCTGTAAATTAAGCCGTACACTTTTTTCCAATAAAAAAGAATTTTTGGCAGCTAATAAGCGCATCAAAGAACTTTCCAAAGATGTAGAAATAAGTGATGCTGTACGCAAAACATTAAATGAGATACAAAGAGCTGTTTTAGTGGCCACAACATCCGCATTTTTAGCCGCTACCTCTTCTTCGGCTTAATGCTGTTTTTAAAATAGATACCAAGGATAAATGCCGCCAGGATAAAAAAGATGATACCTGATAGCAGCAAAGCAGCTTGTAAACTAAAAGTATCGGTATACCAGCCAACAAACGGGCCAATAATGGCAAAAAATATCCGGATCACAAAGTTTCTTACAGATAATACAGTAGCACGGATATTTGAATCGCATAATTTATTAATATAATCTTTTAATACCGGTGTAGCTACTCCGCGTACAAAATAAAAAATAAATAAAACTCCTATTCCCCATAGTGCATGAATCCTACTAACAGCAATGTATCCTGCAGGTATTAATATCGTAATCCATAACATGGTTTTGGTTTGTTTTAATTTATATTCTATTTTATGAGCAAATATAGCACTTACACCAACGGTTAAATTTAGCATGGTCCAGAATATGCCAAAAAGGGCCACAGGCAGCGCTACCATTTCGAAATAGGGTTGTACAAACCAGGCCATGGTTAATGTAGAAGCTCCTATTAACGATGAAAATATAATATTCCACTTTAGTTCCTTATGATCGTGTAGCGCATATTTAACAATATTTAAAATGTCTTTAAATTTAAGTTTGATAACTTCCCTGTGTTTTTGAGGCTCAATGAGTAAAATGGCTGCCGGAATTCCAATAAAAGCAACCAAAGTTTGTGCATAATATGGGTAGCGTAAGCTTAAACCAGCCAATAAACCTCCTAAAACACCTGCAATGGCTTCGGCGAAATTTCCTATTGAAATCATTCTGCCTTCATATTTGATGTATTGGCCTTTTTTTTCCGACTCTTGAAGAGTATCATAAAGCATGGCAGAATCGGCTCCCGAAATTAAACTCTGACCAATGCCTAATACAATTTCTGCAATTAAAAATCCGGCAAATCCATAAGAAAAACTGTAGGTTAGGAACCCTAAAAAACCCATAATGGTTCCTATAACTAGCGTATATTTTCTACCTAAAGCATCAGCAAAATAACCCGAGGGAATTTCTAAAACAACAATTGATACGGAATAAATGGCCTGCAATACGAAAACATGCCGCATTTCAAGCCCGTTATCCTCATAAAAAAGCACAACAATGGGCATAAACAGCATAAACCATTTAGCAATTTTAATGATATATAATTTAAATACATTGTTTTTTAATTTATGCTGCATGTGAATTTATTTAAAAAATGCAAAAATAAAGGCATATTATTGATTACAAAATTTAATAGATGATTATTTACTTCATTTTTTTTAAAACAAAAAATCTAAAGAAACAAAATAACAAACTATGTTGTATTTATATTAAATTTGTTACTCAATTGAAACAATTTTATTTTTAAAAATGAAAAAAGATATTTTTGATAGGCCCAAAATTATTGAAGGCCGGGCCTGGCTCATGATTAAAGATCATATCGATACAACTTTAATTTATCCTGAAAAATACCTTGCTATTAATGATTTTAATGAAATTGGGCAGTATACTTTTAATGATTTAAAAGGTTATGAAAAAATTGCACAACTTGTATTTCCTGGAGATATTTTAATTACCGGAGAAAGTTTTGGTTGTGGCACTTTTGATCAACATGCTATTGATTGTTTTGTTTCATTGGGAATACAAGCCATAATTGCGAAATCTTTTTGTGAAACTTATGAAAATCAAGCTATTAAAGCAGGATTCCCTGTAATGACCTATGTTGATTTGGATAATTTAAGATTAGAAAATTGGGACAAAATACGTATAAATTTTATTAAAGGTATTATTACAAATTTACGAAACAACAGAACAACAAAGATTAATCCTTTTTCGGATCACCAAATGGAGATTTATTTGCAGGGAGGAGATTATTAAACGTATCGATTTATTGTAATTAAAATAGTAAAAGCCACTTAATTGAAGTGGCTTTTGTGATCCCGCCAGGATTCGAACCTGGGACCCACAGCTTAGAAGGCTGTTGCTCTATCCAACTGAGCTACGAGACCATTTTATATTTAAAGAACTTCTTATTAAATAAGCTAAGTACCACATTGGTAAACAGCGATGCAAAAATATAAAAATATCTTAAATCAAAAAAAAATAAGGATAATAATTGTATTAAAACTGAGATGTATTTTTTATATTCTTGTTGATAAAATCAATATTATTTGATATCTTGTTTGGGTAAAATTATAGTATTAATACATAAACCTTTATTTATGACGAATATTCTACTTAAGTATTTGGAAGAACGACATAAAAGCACTCAAAAAGTTGAAAAACCCAAAAGTGTAGGCCCTGTAATTACGATTTCTCGTGATTTTGGGTGCCCTGCTAATTTATGTGCTACCGACCTTGCTGAGTTATTAACCAAAATGGAAGGAGCCGATAATGATCCCTGGAGAGTAATTAGTAAAGAAATATTAGATGAAGCAGCTAAAGAACTGGGATTAACTCCTGAAAAAATTGAATATATTTTTAAATTTGAGAAAAGAACTGCAATTGATGAAATTTTAGAAGCTTTCTCTAGCAAATATTACAAAAGCGAACGAAAAATACGAAAAACCATTAGTGAAGTAATCCATTCATTTGGTGAACGAGGCAGGGTTATTATTGTGGGAAGGGCAGGAGCTACTATTTTACAGGATATCCGGAACGCATTGCATATAAAACTTATTGCTCCACTCGAATATAGAATTGAAGGTGTTAGCCGCAGGCATAAAATATCACATAATGAGGCAAAAAAACTTACACTTGATATGGATAAAAAAAGAGCTATGTTAAGAAAAGATTTTGCAGGAAAAAGAATTTCTGATGTTGATTATGATTTAATTTTTAATTGCAAAAAGATTAGTTCCGAAGAGGTAGTACAACTAATAGCCAAAACAGCCGAAATGAGAAAAATGGTGTAATAATAACATAAAAATTGTAAAAAAGTAAGTCCGGTTTTTGGCCGGACTTTTTTTATCTATGCAAAAATTAGGCAAATATAAACCAGAGTGAGTTAAATGGTTTGCATAGATGGTAATTGAAAAAACGAAAGCCGCTAGTGCAGCTCTCGTTTTTATAGATTACTTTTTAATAATTTGTTTTGTTAATGGCTCTTTTTCATCTTCAACAGAAATGATGTAAGAACCAGATGGCAATTCAGAAATATCAATTTCTTTTTCGTTACCATTAATTTCAACTACTTTAACAAGAGAGCCTAGCATGTTGTAAACACTTATGGTTCCTACTCTTGTACCGTTTTCTACAGCTACTGTAATATTATCAATAGCTGGGTTTGGATATACATCAATACCAGTTGGCATTTCGTTTCCTAATTCTTCTGAACCGAATGAGTAAGATGCAAATGAACTAGAACCAGCTTCTAATACATTCACAGTATAATCTTCAACTTCACCATAGCTAAATGTTTCGCAAGGATCTGCTTCAGAATTGTACTTCATAGTAACTCTCATTCGTGTTGTTCCAAGCTTAGCATCAGAAGGCACAGTGAATGTAGCGGATAGTTTACCAGCACTACTTGAAGATCCGTAAACCATACGTTCATCCGATTCGAATGCACCGTTTTGGTTCCAGTCGATCCATACATGCCAGTATTCAGTGTAACTACTGTTTCTGAATCCACAGCTAAAATATATCGTTTGCTCTTCACCACGATTTACAGTAGCAGTTAAGTTAGTAAAATCTGCATAACCATTGTTCTTACCTGTTGCATTACTCATTTCGTTTAATTCAACAAGGTCAATCCATTCATAATTTACGTTATTGCCTTTTGAACTGCAATAAGTTAACTGCTCATCATTGGTAGTAACATTTAATGTGCTGCTTGCTGCAGAAACATTTCCGGCTGCATCTTTAGCTTTAACATAGTATGAATAAGTTGTAGCTGCACTAAGGCCTGTTACATTATATGATGTATTTTCAGTTGATGCTAAATAAGAACCATCCTGGTAAATATCATATTCTGTTACACCAACATTGTCGGATGAAGCATTCCAGTTTAATGTAAACGAGTTATTTGTAACGCTTGAAGATGCTAGTCCTGTTGGAGCAGTTGGCGCTTCAGTATCAGGAACTGATTCTTCGAAACTTACAGTATAATCTTCAACTTCGCCATAGCTGAATGTTTCACAGGCTGTTTGAGCAGCATTGTATTTCATCGATACCCGCATGCGTGTTGTTCCGCTTGCTGTTGATGGAATTTCGATAGTTCCGTTAACTGTTGATTTACTTAACGAACCGGCATCAAATGCTAACTCATCGCTGGTAAATTCTTTATCGTTATTATAATCGATCCATATTTTCCAGTACTCGTTGTAAGTAGAACCACTAAAACCGGGAACTAATGAAATATCAACTGAAGTTCCTGCTTCAAGCGTGATCACTTCGCTTGTAAAATCAGTATAACCTGCAGCTCCTGATGAGTTACTGTAAGTACCAATATTAACTTCGGCAATCCATTCGTACGATGAGTTATTACCTTTAGACTCGCAATATTCTGCAACTACATCATCAGTTGTAACCGAAATTGTATTACTTGCTGTTGAAACATTTCCTGCAGCATCTTTGGCTTTTACATAAAATTCGTAAGTTGTAGATGCGCTTAATCCTGTAACAGTATAGTTTGTCGATGATGTATTTGCAAGGTATGAACCATCTTTATAAATATCGTATCCTGTAACACCAACATTATCTGTAGAAGCTGTCCAGCTTAAATCAACCGAATTTTCTGTAACATTCGATGATGATAAGTTTGAAGGAGCCGTAGGCGCTTCAGTATCGGGTGGTGTATCTGTAGTAACTTCTAAAGTGTTACTTGCTACAGATTCATTTCCTGCTGCATCTTTTGCTTTTACATAATATTCGTAGGTTGTTGAAGCACTTAATCCTGTAACATCGTAACTTGTAGAAGATGTTGAAGCAAGGAATGAACCGTCTTGATAGATATCATATCCGGTAACGCCAACATTATCAGTAGAAGCATTCCAGCTTAAAGTAAATGAATTTTCTGTTATGTTCGATGCTGATAGATTAGTAGGAGCCGTAGGATCTTCAGTATCTTCACTAGATTCTGTAATATTAACTGTATAATCTTCTACTTCGCCATAATCAAATGTTTCACAAGCTGTTTGTGCTCCGTTATATTTCATAGAAACTCGCATGCGTGTTGTAATAGCTTCTGTTCCCTCAGGAATATTCATTGTACCTGTAACTGTAGATTTACTCAATGATCCTGCATCGAAAACCAATTCGTTGGCATCATCAAAATCTCCATCACCATTGAGGTCAATCCAAATTTTCCAGTATTCGTTGTAGGTTGTACTGGCAAATCCTGGAGTTAACGAAACATCATAGTCTGTTCCAGGTTCCATTTCAATGGTAAGATTTGTAAAGTCAGTATAACCAGCAGCATCTGATGTATTGTTAAAAGAGCCAATTTCTACTCCGGCAATCCATTCATAACTTGAATTGCTACCTTTCGATTCGCAATAGCTAACAACAAACTCTGTAGTTGTAAATGTTTCTATTGCAGAGTAAGAGCTTGTTCCATAAGAATTTTTTGCTCTAACCTGCCATTCATAAGTAGTTTCTTCAGAAAGGTTAGTTGCATTGTAACTTGTGCTACTTACATTATAGGTTGACCATGATCCACCTTGTTCGCGAAGTTGTACATCATAAGATGTAGCTCCGGTTGCAGAACTCCAGCTAAGTGTAGCACTATTGTCAGTAATATTTGTTGTATTTAATCCGGTTGGTGTTGATGGCGGTTCGGTTGTGAACATGCCTTGCAACGCCTGAAGCGCTAGATCTGCATTTAATCTGCCAGAACCTAGTTTTCCGTTATAATCTGGGTTTAATGAGTAATGGTCATCAACATTATTTTTTAATAATTCAGCAACTTGCGTATTGGTTAATGTAACATCATTACGAACTGCATTTGAAATAAGTAACGCAGCAACACCTGATACATGTGGACATGCCATGGATGTTCCCTGGTAAAAACCATAGCTGCTACCTGAAAGTGTACTTAAAATTCCTTTTGGATCGTTTGAAGAGTTTTGTTCTCCACCTGGTGCTGAAATATCAACCCATTCACCATAATTTGAGTAGTAACTTTTAACATCTTTATTGTTTGTTGCAGCAACAGCAAAAGCTCCTGAGTAGCAACCTGGGTACCAATCGCCTGTTGCATTGTCGTTTCCTGCTGCAAAGATTGTAATACCGCCGTCTAAAACATCACCACCACCATTGGCATTAAAATAATCAATAGCATCAAGTGTAGCCTGGTCATAAACGCCTTCGCTGGTATAACCCCAACTGTTTTGAGAAATAGCAGCGCCATTATCGGCAGCATAAATTTGTGCCTCGTCGAATCCGCCAGAACTGTTGCTGGTAAATACCTGGCATGACATTAATCGAACGCCATCGTCAGAACCTGATCCTCCGGCAACACCCGACACACCTGTTCCGTTATTGTTAACACCTGCTACTGTACCAGCAACGTGAGTTCCATGATCTTCGGCAGAAATATTGGTAGAGTTTGTTACAAAATTGTAACCTAGCTCAGGCCACATATTTCCTGCAAGGTCAGGATGGTTGGTTTGAATACCACCATCGATAACAGCAACGATTACTGATGAAAGTCCTTTTTCTATTTCCCATGCTTCTGGTAAATCAATATCTTTATCTACAGTTCCGCCTTCCTGTCCTGTATTATGATAATGCCATTGTTCATCATAACGTGGGTCGTTGGGTGTCCATTTAGATTCTTTAGTATCAATAGTTTTTTCTTCTTTTGGAGCTACATTACTAATTAACCTCTTTTTGTAAACGGGTTCTGCAATTTCTACTTCATCTAATGATGAGTACATCTTAACCATTTCAATCACATCGGCTTTAGTGTCTACTTCAACATTAAACCATAAGTGAAATCCCCAGGCTTTATGTTTTTCACGGTTATCAACCGATTTTGGAGATTTTTCATATAATCCGCTTAATAATGGAGTATACTTATGTGCTCCAAACTTCTGGTTTAGGCCATCAATTGATTTGATACCTGTTACAACAAACCCGTTTTTTTCGGATTGGTGAACTACATCCGGAATTGCTTTTTCCATTCCGGGTTTAAATTTGATTTGAATTTTGCCTGCTTCATAAGCATCAGGCGATACTTCTTCCAGCTTAATAGGAGGCCTTTCGCCTTTAATCACATTAATTTGCGAAAAAGCAACTGTTGTGCTAATTGCAAAAATCAACATTAGTAAAAAATTTTTCATAAATAAATTAAGTTTAGGTTAAAAAATAATTAAGTTTTCGTAGTTTAGAGCCGTAATATATAATAATAATTTTTACACAAATTGATGTATCGACAAACAACAACTTTCTACCCACAGAAAGTAAGTTTTAACTGATTCAGTTAGTTTTATTTGATATGATTTATTAAAAAACGATAAAAATATTTTTTATGTTTGTAAATATAAGATGTTGATATATTGCACTTTGTTGACTGTATTTATGGTTTTTCTTTTTATTCATTAAATATTTATTAAACGTATAATTATAATTAACATCTAAAGATTGAATTAACAATTAACTTAAATTATTTCTTATGATTAAAAAAGTATTACAATTAACAACTGTATTTTTATTTGTTTCTATGCTGTCTGCATTTAGTCAGGATGAAACAGAAAAAGTAAATGGTTATGAATTTGAAGTTATTAAAGAGCTGAAAAACACTCCTGTTAAGAATCAATTTCGTTCTGGCACCTGCTGGAGTTTTTCTGCATTATCTTTTCTTGAGTCGGAAATGTTAAGAGAAGGAAAACCTGAAATTGATTTATCTGAGGCATGGATTATTCGACATTCTTATTCAGAAAAAGCCAAGCGTTATGTAAGATGGCATGGACATTTGAATTTTGCCGGAGGGGGCGCATTTCATGATGTAACCAATGCTATTAAAAAGTATGGTATTGTACCCGAGGATATTTATTCGGGTCTTAATTATGGTACAGAAAAATTTGTACATGGTGAATTTGATGCTGTATTAAAGGGATATATGGATCAGGTAATTAAAAATAAAAATCGTGAACTTTCCACAGCCTGGTATAATGGATTAGAAGGTATCCTGGATGCTTATTTAGGCGAGAAAGTAGAAACGTTTACATATAAAGGTAAAGAATATACACCCAAAACTTTTGCTGCTGATTTTACCGGAATTAATCCTGATGATTATATTGAAGTTACTTCATTTACCCATCACCCATATTATTCAAAATTTATTCTTGAGGTACCCGATAACTGGTCTTATGATGAGGTTTATAATGTAACGATGGATGATTTTATCGAGATAATTGATAACTCACTGGAAATGGGTTACACCGTAGCATGGGCAGGTGATGTGAGCGAAAAAGGTTTTTCGTGGAAACATGGAATAGCCATTGTACCTGATATAGAGTACGAAGAAACCAGTGGAACAGATAAAGAACGTTTAACAGGCCTTTCAACCGAAGAAAGATTTTATTCATTTCAACAGCCGGTAAAAGAGATGGAAATTACTCCGGAAATGCGTCAAAAGGAGTTTGACAATTACAAAACGACCGATGACCACGGAATGCATATTGTTGGTGTAGCCAAAGATCAAACAGGCAATAAATTTTATATCGTAAAAAATAGTTGGGATACCAATAATCCTTATGATGGATATATTTATATGTCAGAAACATTTATTAAATATAAAGCAACTGATATAATGATTCATAAGAATGTTGTTCCTAAGAAAATTGCTAAAAAGTTAGGCCTTTAAGAATTGTTTGCGATTTATAACAGAAAATCCATCATTGAAAATTTTCTTTGATGGATTTTTTGTTCAAACAAAGTTGTTATATTTCTTGTTGTACTCAAAAAAATATCATTATGGATTTACAAATCAAAAATCAAACTTTTATAGTAACCGGTGTTTCCAGCGGATTTGGCAGATCGGTTGCCGAGCGGTTACTTGAAGAAGGAGCCAATGTAATCGGCGTTGCCCGCCGAAAAGAATTGCTCAGTGAGATGAAATATACTTATGATTCAAGGTTTGAATACCTGGCAGTTGATATTACAAAAGAAGGTGTCGTAGATCAGTTGATAGAAAAAGCAGGAGTAACTAGAATATCAGGCATTTTTGTTAATGCTGGCGGGCCACCTGCTAAATCATTTCTTGAAACTGAAATCATCGACTGGGACGATGCTTATAAAAAATTGTTACGCTGGAAGGTTGATTTGGTAAAAAAAATTGTCCCACGGCTGATTGATCAAAACTATGGACGGATCGTTTTTTTAGAAAGTGGATCGGTGAAACAACCCATCGAAAACCTTGTCCTTAGCACATCATTGCGCATGTCGGTAGTTGGAATGGCTAAAACGCTATCGCAGGAAATTGCAGATAAAGGTGTAACGGTTAATATACTGGCTCCTGGTTCGCATAATACAAAGGCTATTGAACGTTTAATCAACAAAAAAACTGAAACTGCAGGTATTTCTTACCAAGAGGCTAAAACAATGTTTGAGAAAAATACAAAAGTTGGATTTATGGGCGATCCAGACGATTTAGCATCTCTTGCTGTTTGGTTATTATCGCCATCTTCAAAATTTGTTACCGGACAAACCATTTCTGTGGCAGGTGGCTCAATTATGGGTGTTTTTGGATAGTTTATGTTCGATAACTTATCCAACTTTTTGTACTCAAGGCTTATTTCGTTTAATTTTGTCTTTATAAACAAATAAGTTTTGTGTTATGGAATGTAAGAAAAATCAGAATAAAGAAAATTGTAATTGCTCATACCCTTGCAATAGAAAAGGTGTTTGTTGCGATTGTATTTCATATCATAGAGAAATGGGACAGCTACCTGCCTGTTATTTTCCAAATAATGTGGAAAGAACATACGACAGGTCAATAAGTAAATTTTTGGAAACTGTTCAGGAACGCGGGCATCATTGGAATTAATATATGGATAAAATTAGATGTGGATGGGCGAAAAAGCCTTTGGATATTGAATATCATGATAATGAGTGGGGCGTTCCGGTGCATGATGACCAAAAATTATTTGAGTTTTTGGTTTTGGATGCTTTTCAGGCCGGCTTAAGCTGGTCGACGATCCTTGCTAAACGTGAAAATTTCAGAAAAGCTTTCGATCAGTTCGATTATCAGAAAATAGCCCGGTACGATCAAAAAAAGATTGATATGCTTTTGCAGGATGCCGGGATTATCAGAAATAAACTGAAAATAAATGCAGCCATTAGCAATGCTAAAGCATTTTTGAAAGTGCAGGAAGGGTTTGGTTCATTTGGCCAGTATATTTGGACGTTTACAGATGGAAAAACCATCGTCAACCAATGGAAAGAGATGATAGAAGTCCCTGCCACATCCAAAGAATCGGATGCTATGAGCAAAGACCTGAAAAAACGAGGATTTAAGTTTGTGGGATCAACCATATGTTATGCATTTATGCAGGCAGCAGGAATGGTGAACGATCACCTGGTAAGTTGTTTTCGATATAAGGAAGTTTTACAATAAAAATCAGCACAAATCCGCGTTCTACATTTGTAGATTCGTGTTCCCGAAAGCTTTCGGGATTGTGTTCTATTTAATAAATTATGATGAATAACGATATTATATGTGCCATATCTACTCCGCAAGGAAACGGAGCCATTGCGGTTATACGTTTAAGTGGCGATGAGTCCATTGCCCTTACCGATCAAGTTTTTCAATCTGCGGGAATTAAAAAATTAATTGATCAGCCGGCCAATACGATTCATTTTGGTACTTTGCGTGATGGTGATAAAATTATTGACGAGGTTGTTGTTTCACTTTTTAAAGCTCCGCGATCTTACACCGGCGAAGATGTAGTAGAGATTTCGTGCCACGGTTCGATATATATTCAGCAACAAATTCTTCAGTTATTGACCAGAAAAGGAGCAAGGCTGGCTAAACCTGGTGAGTTCACTTTACGAGCTTTTATAAACGGCAAAATGGATTTATCGCAGGCCGAAGCGGTTGCCGATCTAATCGCTTCATCATCTACTACATCGCACAAAGTGGCTATCCAGCAAATGCGTGGCGGTTTTTCGAGCGAAATTGCAAACCTTCGCGACCGGTTACTCAATTTTATTTCATTGCTGGAACTGGAACTCGATTTTAGCGAAGAAGATGTGGAGTTTGCCGACCGTAAACAATTAAATGATTTACTCAATACTATACAGCAACTGATTAAAAAATTGCTTAAATCATTCGATCTGGGAAATGTAATCAAAAATGGTGTTCCTGTGGCTATTGTAGGACATACCAATGTTGGAAAATCAACATTATTGAATAAAATATTGAACGAAGAAAAAGCCATTGTTTCCGAAATTGCCGGAACCACGCGCGATGTAATCGAAGATGTGATTAATATCGAAGGCGTAACATTCAGGTTTATCGATACAGCCGGAATACGTGATACGACAGATACTATTGAAACCATTGGCATTGAACGTACCTACGATCGTATTGCCAAATCATCGATTGTACTGCTGTTGGTTGACGCTACCGAGAAAATTGATGAAATAGCGCAGGCTGTAAAAAAAGTAAAAGAAAAAATCGGCGCTACCGGTAAAAAGCTGATCGTAATTGTAAATAAGATCGACCGTTTAAACGATTCGAAGGTTGAGCAGGAAATTGACCAGTCACTGAATAATCTGCTAGATGAAAGTGATGTACGCATAAAAATATCCGCCAAAACCGGCGAAAATGTAGAGAAGCTTATTGAGGAGCTATTATCAGTTGTTAATTTATCTGCATTAAGCCAAAACGAAGTGATTGTCACCAATGCCCGCCATTACGAGGCACTGGAGAAAGCATCGGTAGCACTGCAACGCGCCATCGACGGATTAAACTCAGGCATTACCGGCGACTTTTTAGCCATGGACATCCGCGAAACACTCCATCATCTCGGCGAAATTACAGGCGAAATAACTACAGATGAAGTGCTTGGGAATATCTTTAAGAATTTCTGTATCGGAAAGTAGTGAAAATAATTAGTAGCAGTTATGCTGAACTCCTGCCTGCATGCCATACGGCATGTAAACCGGCAGGCAGGAGTTCAGAATGACTGCAAGAAAAAAGCTTTTGGAATAAGTTCTGAATGCATGCATAAAAAATAAGCATATGACCTTTGCCGAAAAAGTAATACAATTTAATAGAAATCTTGATTTAACAGTAACATTACCGGAAAATATCAGGGTAATGAATCCTTTTAAAGAAAATAATGTTGCGCTGGAAATATCATCAAAATTTTATCAAAAATTTTTTAACGATTGTAACCAACGTAGGTTAATTCTGGGAATTAATCCCGGACGTTTCGGTGCCGGTGTTACCGGAATTCCATTTACCGATACCAAACGGCTGGAAGAAAAATGTGGAATAAAACTCAACAATATAACCACCCACGAAACATCTTCGGTATTTGTGTATGATGTGATTGAGCAATATGGAGGCGTGGATATATTTTACAGCCAGTTTTATATCAACTCAATTTCTCCGTTGGGTTTTGTAAAAACCAATAATAAAGGAAAGGAGGTAAACTTTAATTATTACGACAGCAAAGCATTGCAGAATATTGTTACTCCTTTTATGATCGATAGTTTACAAAAACAAATAGATTTTGGCGTTGACCGGAATATCGTATATAGCTTTGGTGCCGGTAAAAACCTAAAATTTTTGCAAGAACTCAACAAGAAGTATAAGTTTTTCCATAAAATTGTATCGCTTGAACATCCACGGTATATCATGCAATATAAGTTAAAGAACAAGCAATTTTATATTGATAAATACCTGAAAGCTTTTAATAAATAAAAAAAAACGCAGTGTTTCTTTTCTACACTGCACTTTTTGATTGAAGCCTGAATAATAATTATTGTTTTATTTTTCCATGAGTAAAATAAAAACTATCGCCCGGATTCGTGGCAAAATATACATCCTCGCCATCACCTTTTCGCTGACGTTCCTGGTAAAAATATTCTCCCATTTTGCAATCCGGCATTGGGAAAACTGCTTTTATATCCAGTTCTTGTGCCATTTCGTAAGCGGTTTCTATAATACTTATCCATTCCGGTTCCATGTTCGAATGGGTGTTGGCCAGAAATAACAGGCCAATGTTTACGTTGTTTTATTTTAAGATCAATTTTCATCAATATTAAAAACTTATTTTTAAATAAATTGTGGGTGTGAATGGAATGGATTGTTGATAGATATTGATACTGCTTATTTGGCTTGTGGGGACTCGTTCAAGGTTGTTATAAAGGAAATTTTCATGATCCAACAGATTAAGAATTGAAAGTCCGGCTTCTCCAAAAATTTTTTTAATATTAAATTTATATGTCAAAGCTAAGTCAAGCCGTTTATAAGGTATCCTATCATAAGTTACTTCATTCGAGCTAATTTTTATCAGAGGGAACCCAGAGCCATAAACATAATTAGCCGAAAAATAGATGGGATCAAAATTTAATAAGGTTGCAAGTTTCAGCTCATGACGCTGGTCTTGTGGTGCATAAAGGTATTCATGGTCAGGAAAATGTTCGAAAAGTTCCTCTGTTTGGCTTAATGTGTATGATATCCATGCTGTATGTCCTTTAAAATTCTGTTTCAGGTAAAAATCCAGTCCGTAGCTACGGCTATGGCCATTAGAAAGTGTCTCAATATCTCTTAGACTGAAATTGAGATAACGTGTAAGGCCGTCTGTATATTTATAAAATGGAGTAATGCTGGCCTGAGTATTATTTTGCTCCAAAGTAAGTGAAGCAGATGCATGTTTAGCTCGTAAAACAGGGTAATCGGTTTCATTGGCTAATATCCACATATATCGGTAGTTGCCATATCCATCTTCAACAGAATTTTTAGTTAGAAATTGGCGGTATAATCCACCTGCCAGATTTAAGTTTATTGATTTACTAAGACTAAACGATGCGGAAATGCGTGGTTCAAAAAAAGTTTTTTGAAGATATGGTACTCGGGTTAGCCTAATACCTGTATTTAGTTTAAAATTTTTGAATGTTATATAATCTTCAGCCATAAAAGTAATATGAGTACCCTTTATATTTTGGTCGAACATATTTATTTTTGAAGTATCTTCATGCCATGATGAACTATTACTTATCCAGGAGAGGCCGGCTTCTATCTGGTGAATATCATTTACAGCCCATTTTGACTCAAGTTTCAAACTTAACTCTTCAGTGCTATTTAGCGTTTCCCTTCTGGCATAATTCCTGGTATTGTAATTGAATATGTTGATAGTGCTATTTTGATTATCAAATTTATTCTCCAAAGAAGAAAAAGACATATGTAAACGGGCACTCATACCTTTTTTACTATCTTTGCCAATAACAAGCGAAGCACCTTTTTGTAAACTTGCTTCCTGTGTATTTCTAATCAATTGCAACCAATCTGTTAGCATATCGTCCACTTTGTACGAAAATTTATCCTGTGCTGTAAGAAAACTAAATTTAACATGAATATCTTTTTCATTTCGAAAAGTATATTTCAGATTCATATCGCGAAAAGTATAATCTGGCATTATTGTTATATCCGCCTCTATTCTATCTTTTTTATTTGGTGCCAATTGCAATTCTTTTGGATTATAAAGGTTACGATAAGTTTGTCTAAATGCTAATAATAAAGAAGAATTATCACTCACAGGGGTTTCCAGCATACTGTTAATTGTGAAATTATCTACACTCATGCTCATAGAAAATTTTTTTCTATTGCCATCTTTTCCTGTAATATCTGCAATACCTCCAACACAATCTCCATAACTAGCTCCAAATGAAGCTTTCAAAAGTTTAACATCTTTAACTACCAGAGGATTTACAATTCCAATATTGTCGTTAAAGTTTTTCATTCCGAACAATAGTATATCATCGAAAAGAATGCGGCTTTGCCCTTCGTATGAACCCCATATTATAAGGTTCCCTGAGGATTCGGCAGTGGCTGATATTCCTGTTTGTAAACGGAGAAGATTGAAAATGGAATTGTTACTACTTCCAGGCAAAAATTTGGTGATTTTGTGATTCAAACGTATCATGCCTGGAAGGTCTTCTGAATATAGAAAACTTTCTATAAGCCGGTCATGAATTACAACTTCCTTAAGTTGTTCTGAGGAAGCAGTCATCTTTATTAAGTGTTTTTTTTCCGGCGAAAGTGTGGTATCAATTATATAATATCCCAGGTAAGAAACCTGAACATTGAAAATACTATCTGTAGAACGATGACTGAAATAACCATCTTCGTCTGTAATTGTTCCAGATTTATTTATTGCTACAGAAGAATAAGGTAAGGGCTCAAGAGTGTTACGATCTACAATACGTCCAATTAATGTATGTGTTATATTTTTTTTATGGGTTTGTTTCTTTTTAGTGTATATAACAAAAATATCTCCTGATTTTTCCCAACTTAAAGGTAAGTCTTCTAATAAAAAAGAAAGCATTTCTTCTGTGCTTTCAAATTGTCTGTCAACTGTAACATAATATTGCCGAAGTTCAGTGTCATTGAAAGAAAAAGCCAAATTATTTATATCCCTGAGTTGAACCAAAACTTCACTCAGCGGTTTATTATTCACTGAAATGCTGATTTTTTGAGCCAAAGATGTAGCATTCATGAAAATCAGCAAACAAAATAATAATATGTATTTTTTTATCAATTTTCTTCTTTTGTAATTCGATATTTAGTTTTGTGTATTTGTTTTACCTCTAGTCCAAAAGGACGAACAATCAAATTCAAGATAGTTTCAGGAGAGCTTCCACGTTGAAAATTCCCTGTATATTCACCATTAATACTTGAATCCAATTCAATAGTTATATCAAACTGTCTTTCCATTTCTTTTAAAACTTCTTTCAATGGAGCTGCAGTGTAAACAAATTGGTTTTTTGTCCATGCGATAGATTGATGAACTTTAATATCTGTTTGATATTCCATTTTTCCTTTATCGGTAACTCTAACTGCCTGGTTAGTATTTAGTATTTTCTTTTTTCCAGTTGTAGATTTAACCTGAACTTTACCATTAATACAATATACCTTGTAATCAGTATTTCTTGCAAAGATATTAAACTGAGTACCTAAAACTTTGGTTTCTCCTTGAGATGATTTTACAATAAATGGTTTTCCTTCCTCAACATGAAAATAAGCTTCTCCTTCCAACTTAGAAATTCGGGAAAACCTCCACCAATAAGGATAATATTTCAATTTAGTACCAGCATTTAGTTGTACTATGCTTTTTTCTGGTAAAGTTTGTGTAAGATGTTGCCCTGGAGGAGCATACAAAGTTTTAGAATAAAAACGTACAAATGCTGAAAGACTAATAAAAAGAGTTATAGCTGCAGCAGCAGTCCAATTAATAATAATTTTCCTTGTCTTAGCAGCAGGTTTCTTTTTTCCTTCATTAATCCTGGCCATCATATCGTTCCAAACATCTTCCTTACTCCGTGAATAGGGGATCGTCGTTTTTTCAAAAAAACGGCTGTGTTTGTCGTTATGTGGAAGATTATTATTCATCATTTAATTGAACTTTTAAGTATCCCAGGGCTTCGTGCATTCTTTTTTCTACTGCTTTAATGCTTATATCCAAGTGTTCGGCTATTTCCCTGTATTTTAGTCCGTCATATCTGCTCATAAGAAATACGACCCTTTGCTTTTCATTCATAACAGACAGTGCTTGCTCATATTTGGCTTTAAGCTCATTGTAATTGATTTGATAATCTGTTGATGGACTGTTTTCTTTTTCTTGTGCTATTTCTGCAAATTTTAAGGCTGTCTTTTTTTTCCTATAGTCGCTAATAAATATATCTCCAGCAATTTTAAAAAGCAAGGCTTTTTCTTTTCCCTTTTCAGGATTTAGCTTTTTTTCCCATATCCTCATAAATGTGTCCTGTGTAATATCAGTAGCCAACTCAGGGTCTCCACAACGATAAAAAATGTAATTTCTTACTATCTCAAAGTACTGGTCAAACAATTGCTGAAATGCTTGCTGATTCACAAAAAGCTGGTTTTTTGGTTAGGACAAATTTAAACATTTTTCTAATATTGAAAAAGACTTTTTTGTTTTTGAGTCATCCAATCGTTTTATATCTTTCCCTTTAATGCGACAACCATTATTATAGTCTATTTAGCAAGAAACTGTTAATGTGTTCACGCAGAGTGGGGATGATAATTTTAAAAAATTTAACTCAAGCGTGAAACACATTAATGATTCGGATGGAAACTGTTTTTATCTTAACCAGAATCTCCTGATTCGACGGCCTATTGTTATTTGTTTTGTCTCTCCATCTTTTGTAATTGTAGCTATGTCATCACATGTTCCATCGCCATAGTCAAGTACAGCAAATTCTTCGTTATTTAGGGTGAAAGAAACTACTCCCTCAATGATAAACCGGCATGCACCTGTTTTAATAAGTGGGTTTATAGTAGTTTTTGAGAATGTTGTACCATCTGAGGCTTCATAATTTACAATACCATCAATGAGAATTTTGTCATCTGAATAAACAAATGGAGTTTCAAATCCTTCAACAAGGGTTCTGGTTTTATTGGCTGTACGATTTAAAATTGTTCCATCAGGGAAAGTTAGAATTAGATTGCTTTCACTGGTAAAAATCCTTTCAGTACTGTTTGTTCCTGTAAATGTTCGAAAAGTACTACCTTCAATGTTAATAGAATCAACATAAAAATTTTCATAGGTAATTTCACGGGTTGCTCCGTCGGTAAGTGGACGTGCAGAAACTTCAATAATTATTTTTCCACTAATAATTCCTCCAAAAACCAACTCGATTCCATCACCGTAATCAATAGTAATTGTTTTTGGATAAGCTGTACCGATGGGATCTACGGTTACTGCAGGGCCTTCACCATCAACATATCTTCCGTTATGCCACCAGGTGCTTTTTTTCTCGTCGTTAATTTCATCAATGGTTTCTTCTGAACTGCTATAAAAATCCACTTCATAATCAGTGGCTTCAATTACATTATCAGAAGCTGCATCATCCATAATTACGGCTTCTTCCTGCTCCGTAAGATCGGTTTTGTTTGTTAAATCTTCTTCACAGCTTAATAATGTTACTGCTGTTAATGCGGCTGTTAAATAAATTGCTCTTTTCATAATTTTTAATTTTAATGGTTTATAAATGTTGTTTATTACCATACCGCATAAGATTCATTTTACCCTACTTTTTTTTAATTTTTTTTAATAAAACAAAAACAGATTTAACCTGTTTTTAAACCAATATGATGATCATTGATCTTATTCGTATATATTTGGCTTTCTATAAATGTGTAATTAATCAGTATTCAATAAATTCTTAAATATGCAAATCTTTTCAACCCGTCAAATTATTTTAACATCATGCATTGCAGGCCCTATGCCGGCATCATATCTGCTGGCAAAAAACTTATTACAACAGAATAAAAAAGCGGCAGCCCGTTTTGTAAATTTTTTAGGTTACTTTTTTGCCCTTTTACTTTATATTGGATTTATTTTCCTGGATAATAAATTTATCGCACGTTACAGTCATTTACAAGTAAACATATGGTTGGGTGTGGGAGGTGCTTTTTTTACTATTGTTGTTTTACAGTCGCTTGTTACGCTTTTATTTTCTTTTAAGATTAAGCAAATCAATAAAAATTTAATTAAAGATTCTTCCTTTCATCCTGTAAATATTTATTCTTTTTCTTTAGTACTTCCATTTCTCCTTTTGGGATTGATTATTACGGCTTACTTTATGTTTTCCGGAACCTTTCATTTCATGATTTTTGTTATTTATGCGTTGCCTAATATTTATCTGTATCATCGCTTAAAGCATGTTTTTGTACAAAAACGAAACAGTATACTATTCAAAAGCATTTTTATTGCCATAGTAGCACTGTATCCTTTGGCAAATATGCTACACCGGTATGTTGACAGTTCCTTTTTTAAATACTTAGTGACGTTTAGTGAATATTACCTTCCGGTAATGCTCTATCTGTTTTTATTTTATCTTTTGATTGATGCAGGGCTTTTTATCCTTAAAAAATTTAAAATAATTTCGCTGAAATTGCTGGCATCTTATAAATTAAGAATGATTGTTTTCGGGGTTATCATGGTATTGGTAACGATCATTTTGATAAAAGGAATTTATAATTTTAACAATTCAATTATCCGATCTTATAACATTGAGATAGATAAAAAAAGTAGTAATCTTAATCAGCTAAAAATTGCCATGGCTGCCGATTTTCATTTAAGCGATGTTACACATAAATATTTTATGCATCAGTTTATCGAGAAAATAAACTCCATTCAGCCTGATATTGTTTTGTTTATTGGAGATATTGTTGAGTCGGATCGCCCAAGCTCAAAAATGCAATATTTTGAAAAACAAATGCAAAAAATAGATTCTAAATATGGTGTATATGCTGTAGAGGGAAATCATGATATCTACCGTAGAAATCATAGTTATGACTTTATCCAAAATGCTCAAATCAAATTACTACGCGATACAGTAATAACTATCGACAGCTCTTTTCAGCTTGTGGGGCGTAAAGACAAGCACCACAGGCACAGAAATTCTGTTAAGGAGTTAATGCTGTTTACAAACGATACATTGCCTCATTTTTTGCTCGATCATCAGCCGTACCATTTAGAAAATGCATACGAAAATAATATTGATATTCAGTTTTCAGGGCATACGCATCACGGACAGTTATTCCCGCTAAATTATATTACGGAAATGATTTATGAATTGAGTTGGGGTTATAAAAAAATTGATGATACTCATTTTTTTGTCACTTGTGGAGCGCAAGGGTGGGGCCCTCAGGTAAAAACAGGAAGCCGTTCGGAGATTATGGAGATTAACATCAACTTTAAGTAATTTGTTTTATACCAATTATGTTTGTAAAATTTTTTAAGATATCATAGACTAAACCCTAATTTTTTTGTATTTTTATTCAATAAATGATTTACCTGAAACTTTAATTAAAATTAATCTGATTATGAAAAAATTAACCCTTGTTTTATCAACCGTATTATTCATGTTTTTATTTGCATGTGGTGGTTCGCCTGAGCAAAAAGATGATGCAAAACAAGAAGAAACTAAAAAAGAAACCAAAAAACTATCACAAAGCACCAAAGAAGGAATGATGGAAGTTTTAAATGCCGCTGATATTAAAGTTCCTGATGTGTTAAAATACGATACCGTTGAGAAAAGATCTGATTCTTATTATATCCATTTTATTACCGAGGATGTAGATGATGAAACAACTACCAAATTAGATGAATGGTATGTGAATCAAATTCAAGAATTAGAAAACGCTGGTTGGAAAAAAGTAGTTGTAAGAGATAATGAAAAAATGTTTGGAGCTGTTTTTAACGAAATTATAATGTATCCTCCCAAGGATAAAAATATAGATGTAAGTTATGGCATATCATTAAATACAGCTAGTGATCCTGAAAAGAAAACATTTAAATTTAGTGTTAGCGCTAACTAAAATACAATATGATGATGTTAAGCGGACTAAAACGGTCCGCTTTTTTGTTTTACCGGCTTTCTTGTCCGTTGATTTTAATGCTGTTAATTCAGTAGCCATCCACTGACTTTTTTCCCAAAACTACTGTCAGGGTTTGTAACCGCTGTAAGGGTTTTTATTCTAACACATTTAAAACCGGCTTGAAGCCGGTGATCCATTATCTTCTATTATCCTGCCAACGTTTTTTATAATCGCCGGCTCGCGATAGCTACACGGGACTGCCGGCAATATATCAACCAACGGGTTAACCCGTTGGTTTTGTAGTTTTTAGTATTATTCCCGGCGTGTGCTTTACTTGTTCGTCAGCGGATGGCTTGCTAATTGATAACTACTATGCTTAAACTTATGGTGTTGTTAATTCATTAGCCATCCACTGACTTTTTTTCCAAAACCACTGTCAGGGTTTGTAACTGCTGACAGGGTTTTTATTACTTCTTAATCCTGCCAGCGGCTTTATGCCCTGGCAGCGATTTTGTATTTTGTATTTTTACAGGATTGCCGGTAATATTTTAACCAACGGGTTAACCCGTTGGTTTTGTAGTATTTAGTATTATTCTCGTCGCATTTTGCTGGTTCGTCATCGGGTGGCTTGCTAATTGATAACTACTATGCTTAAACTTATGGTGTTGTTAATTCAGCAGCTATTCAATGACTTTTTTTCATTATAATGTCAAGTTTACCAAACTTAGTGTAACTTTGTGATACATTTTGCAACTTCCAGAAGACATGCGTATTTTTAGGAGCTATCAATTAAACGAATTACTATTTATTCTATCTAAAAAAATTACATGTTAGAAAGTTATTGCATGAAGGTTCGCCGGAGGGATTTGTGGGAAGCTTAAGCGGGAGACACCGGCAACAAAAAAGATTATTGAAATTTGTAGTTGTAAATCACAAAAAAAACAATTGTTTAACTAAAATATATTCGAATGAAAAAACTTACAATTTTAGTGGCCTTAATGATTTTTAGTTTGATGGTTATTGCCCAGCAAAACAAAAAACCATTAACCTTTGACGATATTTTGAAATGGAACCGTATTACAGAAAAATTAATTTCCAACGATGGAAATACGATTGTTTATAAATCAGAACCATGGAAAGGAGATGCAACCATAAAAATTACAGAAAAAAACGGCAGAGAAATTGCTTCTTTACCTTGTGCAACCAATGCTCAAATAACAAACAATTCTGAGTTTGTAATTTTTACCATTGTGCCTGCCGAAGATACCATTCGCCAATTAAAACTGGCAAAAACCAAAAAAGAAGATATGCCCCAAAAAAAGCTGGGAATCTATCATTTAGAAGATAACACGATTGATACGATTTGCAATTTTAAATCATATCAAATTCCGGAAAAATGGGATGGTTGGCTTGCTTATCAGGTTGAAAGTGAAGATAAAGAAGATACTTCTGCAACAGAAAATGATAATAAACCGAAAAAAGAATCAGCGAAAAATGGATATAAACTGGTATTAAGAGATTTACAAACTTCATTAGAAACTGAATATCCTTTTGTAACAGATTACCAATTAGCAGAAGAAAGTGAATTTATTGCTTTTGTAAGCACAGGAAACAAAGATGCTTTTGATGCCGGTGTTTATCGTTACAACATGGCTGAACAAAATCATACAGAAATAATTAAAGCTAAAGGTATTTACAAACAACTTTCCATTGATAAAACCGGACAAAAAATAGCCTTCCTGGCAGATTTTTCCGAATCGAAATCCCACAAAAATAACTTTTCGCTTTATTATTGGAATAATAACGGCGATGCTCGTAAGATTGTTTCCAATGATAATACTGCGATCGCTGATAATTGGGAAATAAGTGAAAATGGAAGCATTCGTTTTGCTGAAAAATCAACCCGGATTTTCTTCGGAACAGCTCCTGAAAGGCCCGAAAAAGATACTACTAAGTTAGACGAAGAGATTCCTCCACTTGATGTTTGGCACTGGAACGAACCAGTTTTACAATCAGAACAATTACATAATAAAGAACGTGATATTAAAAAATCATACTTGGCAGTTTATCATCTGGATGATAATAAAATGGTTCAGCTTGAAAATGAAAAATATACAGGTGTTGAATTAATTAGTAATGGTGATGCTGATAAGGTTTTAGTATGGTCTAACTTACCTTATTCCGTTCAAACCATGTGGGAAGGGTATCCTTATCATAACGATATTTATTTGATTGATATAAAAACCGGCGATGCTAAAATGATAAAGAAAGATATTCGTGCTTACCCGAATGTTTCTCCCGATGTTAACTATGTTTACTGGTATAATTTTATGGATACTACATGGAATACTTATAAAATTTCTACTGGTAAAGAGTATCAAATTACATCACCTAATACCATCCAATGCGCTGATGAAATAAATGATATTCCCAATCCGCCTTCGCCTTATGGAACTGCCGGATGGTTAGAGAACGATGAAGCATTATTGGTTTACGACCGTTATGATATCTGGAAAGTTGATCCTGAAAACAGGAGTAATCCACAGAACCTGACGCTAAATGGTAGAAAACAAAAGATAAATTACCGTTATATTGATTTTGACCGGAAAGAAACTGCAGAAAAAGGAATAGACCTATCTGATCCGGTTTACCTGTCTGCGCATAATGAAATTACCAGGGAAGACGGTTATTTCAAAACTAACTGGAAAGGAAAAAAAGAACCACAACAACTGATTTATGGCAAATATCAATTAAATCGGCCTGTAAAAGCCAAAAATAACGATGTTTTTGTTTTTACACGAGAAACTTTCGAGGAGTTTCCAAACCTGGTTGCAGCAGGTAAAAATTTCAAAAATCCGGTAAAAATAAGCGATGTCAATCCGCAGCAAGATGAGTTTTTATGGGGTACCAAAGAACTTTACAGCTGGACCTCGCTGGATGGAAAAAAACTGGAAGGATTATTAATTAAACCAGCCAATTTCGACCCGAATAAAAAATACCCGATGATTGTCAATTTTTACGAGAAATCATCACAAAGTTTATACAATCATCATATTCCCGAAGCACATCGATCTACGGTTGATTATCATTATTACTCGAGTAACGGTTATATTATTTTTAACCCCGATGTTTATTACAAAGAAGGTTATCCGGGCGAAGATGCTTTTAATTGTGTTATGCCGGGTGTTACACAACTTATTTCGGAAGGTTTTGTGGATGAAAATGCCATTGCAGCGCAAGGCCATAGCTGGGGTGGTTACCAGGTAGCCTATTTGGCTACACGTACCAACCTTTTTGCTGCTATCGAATCAGGTGCTCCGGTAGTAAATATGTTTAGCGCTTATGGGGGTATTCGTAACTGGTCAGGACATAACCGTTCGTTCCAGTATGAGCATACCCAAAGCCGAATCGGAAAGTCGATTTGGGAATCGCCGCTACGTTATCTTGAAAATTCACCATTGTTTACTGCCGATAAAATTCAAACACCATTGTTAATCATGCATAACGAAGATGACGGTGCCGTTCCATTCAGTCAGGGAATAGAGTTTTTTATCGCTTTACGCAGATTAGGAAAAGAAGCCTGGTTGCTAAATTATAACGATGCCGACCACTGGCCGACCAAAGTGCGCGATAAGTATGATTTTCAAATCCGCATGGCGCAGTTCTTCGATCATTACCTGAAAGGCAAACCTATGCCCAAATGGATGGAAGAAGGAATACCTGCTGTGGATAAAGGTTTGGATATGGGACTGGAGTTAGTGGAATAATATTTTAACAAAAATCTTATAACTTATATTCGTCAGCGGATGGCTTGCTAATTGATAACTACTATGCTTAAACTTATGGTGTTGTTAATTCATTAGCCATCCACTGACTTTTTT
>JBKHIH010000114.1:0-7049 GCA_046538755.1 Thiohalospira sp. | reverse complement strand
AAATATTTTTTTTCTAACCTTTCCCACTTTTGGGGCCTTATCAAATAAGTAAAAGTAAACTGATACATCCATTGGTATCCCTTTACCGCTGCAGGATAATTTTCATGTAAGTCAAGCGTGAAATTTATCGTGGTATTTTTTGTCGCATAATGGGCGGCTTTTGCCATGTAGAGATCATGCACATGCAATGCCTGAATGTTATTTTTTTGGATAAACTTTTTGATGTTATTGCTCCAGAAAATGTTATATAACTCAATACTGTTATTAAAAGCAAAAAGGATATTTCTGATTTTTTGTTTAATGCTTATTCGATATACATTAATATTATCAAATTTTTCAAACGTTTTATATTGACCAAAATTAAAGCACAAAACAATTACCTTATGCCCGGCTTGGGCCAGAATCTTACATTCATTTTTTACCCTTGCGTCATGATTAAATTCATTATCAACAATTACTCCAATTCTCATTAGAATTTATTTAAAGAATTGATCCAAAAATACGAAGAAAATAAAGATTTATGCAGTATAAATAAATTTTTAAAACTTTTTGTTTTATTAAATTTGTTTTAATATGTTAATTTTATTGCTTTAATTGTAAAATTTTTTTGGTTAATTACAGTTGTATAATCATTAGAATGCAATGTTAAAAACTTTAGACCTATGAAAAATATACCCTTTAAAAAATTTTACCCACATTTAGTTTCTATTATTCTTTTTATAGCTATTTCATATACCTACTTTTCGCCTCAAATAGAAGGTAGAGAGATACAACAAGGCGATAAAACAACCTACCTGGGCATGTCGAAGGAGGTTCGTGATTTTCGTGATGAAACAGGTGAAGAGGCACTTTGGACCAACAGCATGTTTGGCGGAATGCCGGCTTATTTAATATCGGTTAAATATAAATATAACCTGGTTAAGTATATCGACCGGTTGCTTAAATTTATGGGACGCCCTGCGAATCAACTTTTTATTTGTTTATTAGGATTTTACATTTCTTTATTGATTTTTGGCGCTAAGCCCTGGCTAAGTACTGTTGGGGCAATCGCTTTTGCTTTTTCGTCGTATTATTTTATTGTAATTGCTGCCGGACATAATTCCAAAGTCTTTGCCATCGCCTATATGTCGCCCATCATTGCAGGGATCTATCTTTCATATCGCGGAAGAGTACTGCTGGGTGCAGCTATTACGGCTATTTTTCTGACATTACAATTATTGGCCAATCACCTGCAAATTACATACTATACTCTTATTATTGTTGTGATATATGGAATTGTTGAATTAATTTTTACCATCAAAGATAAAAGCTATCAACAATTTCTAAAAGCTACAGGAATACTAATTATTGCAGCTATCCTTGCCGTAGGCAGCAATTTTAGTTCTATATGGACTACCTACGAATATGGGAAATACTCAATGCGCGGCGAAACAGAGCTAACCAAAGATGAAGCGAATAAAACATCCGGGCTGGATAAAGATTATGCTACCGCCTGGAGTTATGGAATAGACGAAACAATGACTTTATTGATCCCAAACTTTAAAGGTAGCGGAAGCGATATAAATTTAGGTAAAAATTCTGCGGTGTACGAGTTTTTTGAAAATGCCCAAGGACACCGTTATGCTGCTCAGGTAGTACAGCATTTCCCTTATCTATATTGGGGAGCACAGCCTTTTACTTCCGGCCCGGTTTATGTGGGTGCTATTATTATTTTTCTTTTTGTGCTGGGTATTTATCTTCTCGATCCGAAAATAAAGTGGTGGCTTATCGCAGCAACAGTTTTATCTATAGTATTAGCTTGGGGAAAAAACTTTCCGTTGGTTACCAATTTCTTTTTGGATTATGTTCCTGGTTACAATAAGTTTCGCGCCGTATCTATGACCCTGGTCATTGCTCAATTTACCATTCCACTCATGGCCATGCTTGCATTAAAAAAGGTTATAGATGGTACGGTAGAAAAACAAAAACTAATGAAAGCGTTTAAAAATTCGTTTTACATTGTTGGTGGTATTGCATTATTTTTTGCACTTTTACCGGGTTTGTTTTTCGATTTCTCTGCCGAATCAGACCAGCAAATAATCGCTCAGGGAGGACAGGCATTGGTTGATGCTATTCGTGAAGACCGCAAAGCGTTTTTGCAGCGTGATGCATTCCGGTCCTTAATTTTTATTTTACTGGCTGCCGGAGTTATTTGGGCTTATATTGCAGGTAAATTAAAAACAAAATATACCCTGCTTGCACTGGGTGTGCTTATTTTGGTTGATATGTGGGCGGTTGATAAACGCTACCTGAACGATAATAATTTTGTAAGTAAGCGCGAAGCCAAACAACCGTTCCAAATGACCAGTGCCGACAAACAAATTCTACAGGATAAAGATCCGAATTTCAGAGTATTAAATGTAGCTGTAAATACATTTAATGATGCCAGCACTTCCTACTTTCATAAATCCATTGGAGGTTATCATGGTGCAAAAATGCAACGTTACCAGGATTTAATTGACTATCAGATATCGCAAAATAACATGGATGTTTTAAACATGCTAAATACAAAATATTTTATAGTACAAGGAAAGGATAAACAACAACCGGTTGCCCAGCGCAATCCTGAAGCACTTGGAAATGCCTGGTTTGTAGAAAATTACAGGATCGTGCCTGATGCCGATGCAGAGATAGATGCCCTATCCGATTTTAATCCTGAAAAAGAAGCAATTGTAGATAAACGGTTTGCGCATCATGTGGAAGGAAGGGAATTTACAATAAATAAAAGCACATCTATCCAGCTGGTAAATTATAAACCAAACCATTTGGTTTATGAGGCAAAGTGTACAGATGAAAAATTGGCTGTTTTTTCCGAGATTTATTATCCGAAAGGATGGAATGCTTTTATTGACAATGAACCAGCTGATCATTTCAGGGTAAATTATGTTTTACGTGCAATGGTAATCCCTGAAGGAAATCATACCATAGAATTTAAATTCGAACCGAAATCATATTATACAGGAAATAAGATTTCTTTAGCAAGTTCTGTAATTTTATTGATATTGTTTTTAGCAATTCTAAGTAAAGAATTATTTTTATACCTCAATAAAATTAAACAGGAGGAATAGACGTTTAATCATATAATTTGCTTTATTTATTTGTATATTAGCACGATTATTTTTTAAATATAATGGCAAAGAAAGAAGCAGCAGTAACAAAACGTAGATTACGAAGTTCATATGTAACATCAATTATCAGTATTACGCTGGTACTGTTTATGCTGGGTTTGCTGGGGCTTCTTATTCTTAATGCCCAACGGCTTTCTGAATATGTAAAAGAAAACATTGGATTTTCTATTATCCTTAAAGAAAATGTGAAAGAAGTAGATGTTATTCTTTTACAAAAAAGCCTGGATGCTGCAAAATATGTGAAATCAACAAAATATATTACCAAAGAACAGGCTGCCCAGGAATTGCAGCAAGATCTAGGCGAAAATTTCATTGAATTTTTGGGTTATAACCCTTTGTTAGCTTCAATAGAAGTTCATTTATACGCCGGTTATGCTAATCCGGATAGTATTCGTGTGATTGAAAAAAACTTTCTACAGCACGAACAAATTAAAGAGGTTTTTTATCAAAAATCGCTGGTAAGCTTAGTTAATGAAAATATTCGTAAAATAAGTTTTATAATCCTGTTGTTTAGCGGGTTATTGTTTTTAATTGCCATAGCACTCATAAACAATACCATTCGTTTGTCAGTTTATTCAAAACGATTTATCATTAATACAATGCAATTGGTTGGCGCAACACGCGGATTTATTCGCCGCCCATTTTTATATCGTAGTGTTTGGCAGGGAATAGTAGCCGCTTTATTGGCCATTGGATTATTATCAGGGGTGCTTTATTTTGTACAAAAAGAATTTAAAGAAGTAATTAATTTTCAAGATGTTGAAATTATTGGTGTCTTATTTTTAGGTGTTTTGATTATTGGAATTATCATTAACTGGATTTCTACATTTTTTGCTGTAAGTAAATATTTAAGAATGAACGTCGATAAATTATACTATTAATTAAAAAATTTGAACGATGTCTAAAAAAAATAAACCGGAAGATAAAAAAATTGAGTTTGCATTAGGAAAAGAGAACTACAAACTTTTAGCCATTGGTTTTGGAATTATTATACTGGGCTTTATTTTAATGATTGGTGGAAAAGCTGAAAGCCCGGAAGTGTTTAGCGAAGAAATTTTTAGTTTTAGGCGTATTACTTTAGCTCCAGTTATTGTTCTTATAGGTTTTATTTTCGAGATTTATGCGATCATGAAAAAACCCAAAGAATCAGATTCGCCAGAAAAATAATTTCAATTTAAAAGTTTATTTATGAGTTGGCTAGAGGCTTTAATCCTTGGCATTATTCAAGGACTTACTGAATTTTTGCCTGTTAGTAGTAGTGGGCATTTAGAGTTGGGAAAGCATATTTTAGGAGTTGAATTTAAAGAAACCCTTACATTTACTGTGGTAGTTCATGGTGCTACAGTATTAAGTACGATTATAATTTTTTGGAAAACGTTATTAGAACTGATTCGGGATTTTTTTAAATTCCAGTGGAATGATTCTACAAAATATATAATGAAAATATTTATTTCCATGATACCAGTTCTGATTGCAGGATTGTTTTTTAAAGAACAAATTGAAGGTTTTTTTACCGGAGATATTCTTTTTGTAGGTACCATGTTGCTTGTTACAGCTTTGCTATTGGCATTTACTTATTATGCGAAAGAACGGCAAAAAAATATTTCCTATAAAGATTCTTTTATTATTGGTATTGCTCAAATGTTAGCCGTGCTGCCCGGAATTTCACGCTCTGGAACAACCATAGCCACCGGATTATATCTTGGAAATAAAAAAGAATATGTAACAAAATTCTCATTTCTGATGGTTTTGATTCCTATTATCGGTGCAAATGTAAAAGACTTGATGGACTCAAATATTTCTTTTGCTTCATCTGTAGAAACAACACCTTTGCTGGTTGGGTTTTTAGCTGCTTTTATTTCGGGATTAATTGCCTGTAAATGGATGATTAAAATTGTTAAGCAAGGAAAATTGATTTATTTTGCCATTTACTGCTTTGTTGTTGGCTCAATTGCTATTATCTCATCATTTTTATAATTAAATGGAATTTAAAATAAACAACATTGAAGATTTTCAAAAAGGGATTATTATTCCTATTAATAAACCTTATGAATGGACTTCATTTGATGTGGTTAAGAAAATTAAAAATCAGGTTTCTAAGAAACTAAGGCAATCGCTTAATATAAGGTTGAAAAATTTTAAGGTTGGGCATGCTGGTACTTTAGACCCATTAGCCGAAGGTTTGGTTTTAGTTTGTACCGGAAAAGCAACCAAAAAAATTAATGAATTAATGATTGCCGAAAAAGAATATATCGCTACAATTATGCTGGGTAAAACAACGCCTTCGTTTGACCTGGAAACTGATTACGATCAGACTTTCTCAACAGAGCATATAAATGAAGAAATGGTGAAAGCAGTGCTTCAGGGTTTTATTGGCGAACAGCAGCAAACACCCCCGGTATTTTCTGCAAAAAATATTAATGGTAAAAGAGCTTATGAATATGCACGCAAAGGCCAAAATGTAGAAATGAAATCTAATTTAATTAACATTTCGGCCATTGAATTGTTAGATTACAACATACCACATATTACATTTCGTGTGGTTTGCAGCAAAGGAACGTATATTCGTTCATTGGCCAGAGATATTGGAGAAAAATTATCAAGTGGAGCTCATCTAACCAGGCTTATCAGAACTCGTATAGGAGATTATAAAATAGAATCTTCGATCACATTGCAGGAATTTGAAAAATTTTTAGTAATTTTGTAATCCTTTTTTAAATGGTGCGTATAAGCAGGGCACTTAAGTATAACCAATAAATCAGTTGAATTGATGAAGCTATCTCAGTTTAAGTTTAATCTCCCAAAAGACCTTATTGCAAAATTTCCGGCAGAAAACAGAGACGAATCCCGATTAATGGTAGTAAACAGGGAAACAGGAAAAATTGAGCATAAAGTGTTTAAAGATATTGTAGATTATGTAAATGATCAGGATGTGATGGTTTTCAACAATACCAAAGTATTCCCTGCTCGTTTATACGGTAATAAAGAAAAAACAGGAGCAAAAATTGAAGTTTTTTTGCTTCGTGAGTTAAACAGGGAGCAACGATTGTGGGATGTATTAGTAGACCCTGCCCGAAAAATTCGTATTGGCAATAAATTATATTTTGGCGAAGACGACACATTGGTTGCTGAAGTAATTGACAACACAACTTCCAGGGGAAGAACTTTACGTTTCCTTTTTGATGGCTCATACGAAGAGTTTAAAAAGACATTATTTGATTTAGGTGAAACGCCATTGCCAAAATTTATTAACCGTGAAGTTTTACCCGAAGACCGTGAAAGATATCAAACCATTTATGCAAAACACGAAGGAGCAGTTGCTGCACCTACTGCAGGCATGCATTTTAGTCGCGAATTGTTGAAAAGGCTTGAAATTAAAGGTGTTGATTTTGCTGAGATTACTCTTCATGTAGGCCTCGGTAATTTCAGGACCGTGGATGTTGAAGACCTTACAAAACATAAAATGGATTCTGAAAAAATTCTCATTACCGAAGAAGCCGTTAAAAAAGTAAATAATGCAAAAGACAAAAAGAAAAATATAATTGCTGTTGGAACAACCGTATTAAGAACTTTAGAATCATCTGTTTCAACAATAGGGCATCTTAAACCTTACGAAGGATGGACCAATAAATTTATTTTTCCACCATATGAGGTAAAGGTTCCCAATATGATGGTTTCAAACTTTCATTTGCCATATTCAACTTTATTAATGATGGTTTGCGCATTTGGTGGATATGATGTAGTAATAAAAGCCTATAAAGAAGCGGTAAAAGAAAAGTACCGTTTTGGTACGTATGGCGATGCAATGCTTATTATTTAGTAGATTTATAAAGGTAATGTACTGAAAAATAGTTGGTAGTTATTTGAAAAATATTTTGTAAT
>JBKHIH010000009.1:0-76027 GCA_046538755.1 Thiohalospira sp. | reverse complement strand
TCCTGTTTTTTATTTAGTATTGGCACTTTTCTTTCTGGCAAAAATTTTATGGGACAAAACCATTGACGAGCTGGTTTATATTGTGATACCTTTATTTGTGGTTTATCTTTATTATTTAACTTTTGGCAGAAAAAAATACCTCGAAATCAAAGAATTATAAATAAATGGACAAAACAAATCAATCATATAACTTTAACTCCATGGATATTATTCGTTTTATTTTTAGGCACAAGTGGCCCATTATTACCATTACGGTAATTGCTGCCGTTGCATCGGTAGTTGTTTCATTGGTAATCACGCCCAAGTTTAAATCGGCGGTTATTTTTTATCCAAAAACGCAGGTTGCTGTTTCGCATGCTTTATCTACCAGCGAACTTATTGATCCTGATGACCATATTCTTAATTTTGGCGATGAGGAAGCTACCGAGCAATTGATCCAAACGCTTTATTCCGAAGATATTCGCTTTAAAATAATTGATCAATTTGATTTAATGAATCATTATAATATTGATAAAGATGGCGAATACCCGATGACAAATCTTCACGAAGAATATTCGAAAAATATCCGGTTTAAACGTACGGAGTATATGGCTGTTGAGGTTGAAGTCATGGATACCGACCCGCAAATGGCAGCCGATATTGCTAATGAAATAGCTGCACTATTAGATTCGATGTTAAATAAAATGCAAAACGATGTGGCAGTTGAAATATTTAAAGTGGTTCAAAAAGAATACAACATTTTACAGTCTGAAATTGAGCAGCTTGAGGCATCCTTAAAAAAAGTACACATCACAAGTCCGGAGTATGCTTCTTTATCGCAACAGCTAGAGAACGAAAACGACCGTTTAAGCGGGTTAAAATCAAAACTAGCCGAAGCCAGGGTAAATGCAAACCAACAATTGCCACGCAAATTTATGGTAACCAAAGCGTATCCGGCAGAGAAAAAATCTTATCCTGTACGATGGGTTATTTGCGCTGTTTCTACCATTTCAGCATTTTTATTTGCTGTCTTACTCATGTTATTTATTGAGCGGTACAAAGATTTATTGAAATTTAAATAACCGGTATCTTGCTACAGAATAATAATAAGATTTTATTTTATTCGATTTCAACTCTGTTTATTGCTGTAAATCTCTTTTTTATAGCTTTTGATATTTATTATATCGCTTTTTTACCGGTTATCTTATTGTTTATTTTTGCCAGTTTCATTTCTCTGGATAAAGTTTTACTGGCCGTAGTATTTTTTACGCCATTATCGGTAAGATTAGATGATATTTTTCCTTCCATGCCTGTGAACCTTTATTTACCCACAGAACCATTGTTAATTGGTATTTTGTTTTTATTTATTTGTAAACTTTTACTCGATGGATATTTTGATAAAAAGATTTTGTTTCACCCATTATCGATTGCTATTTACATCAACCTGTTTTGGATTTTGATTACCAGCTTTACCAGCACCATGCCTGGAGTATCTTTTAAGTTTTTTTTGTCGCGCGTATGGTTTGTTATTCCCATGTATTTTTTGGCTACCCAACTTTTTAAAAACCCGAAAAATATCGAAAAGTTTCACTGGCTTTATATTTCTGCTTTGGTTATTGTGATTTTTTATACCAATTACCGCCTTTCGGGATATGGGCTCGACAATCAAAAAGCTTCGAACTGGGTGGTGTGGCCTTTTTTTAGCGATCATACTTCATATGGCGCAATGTTGGTGATGTTTATTTTTCCGTTATTCTATTTTCTAAAACGAAAAAACGATGGCCTATTAAAAAAATCTTTAACAGCATTTGTATTTCTTATTTTTATTTTTGGTATTATACTTTCATATACCCGTGCCGCCTGGTTGAGTTTGTTTGCTGCCATAGGGTTGTGGTTTATAATTAAATTGCGAATTAAAATACGAACGGTAATCATTGCCGGATTAGTAGTTGTAGGGTTATTTTTTGTGCTTCAACAAAAAATTTTGTGGCAACTGGAAAAGAACGAAGCCGAATCATCAGGGCAATTTTCAGAGCATGTGCAATCCATGGTTAATATTACTTCCGATGCATCTAACATGGAACGGCTAAACCGCTGGAAATGTGCTGTTAGGATGTTTAAAGAAAAACCTTTTTGGGGTTGGGGGCCGGGAACTTATATGTTTCAATATGCTCCATTTCAGTTTTCATACGACCGCACCATTATCAGTACCAATTTTGGTGATCTTGGCAATGCTCACAGCGAATACTTGGGGTCATTGGCCGAATCAGGAGTTATTGGTATGTTATCCATAATGCTCATTGTTTTTATAGCTTTCCGGACAGGATACCGGGTATATCATCAAACCCAATCTGAAGAAATTAAAGAGCTGTCCCTGTATATTATTCTGGGATTATCAACCTATTTTATTCATGGGTTTTTAAATAATTTCCTTGATACCGATAAAGCCTCGGTTCCGGTGTGGGGGTTTATGGCTATGTTAGTAGCTCTGGATGTGTACCATAAAAAAATATCAAAAAAGGTTTGAAATCAATTTATTCTTTAACTTTGTGATGTTTTTTAAAAAGCATATATGCATTCATTATTAATTATTTTGGACTCCCTCGATGAGTGGACTCCGTTTTATGATACCCAAAGCATCATAACTGCAAAACACTACCTTCAAAACGAATATCTGAGCAATCAATCACACCTGGTTATTAATCTGAGTAATGATTTTAGTTATAATACCGAAGGATACTACTGCTCGTTATTAGCTAAAGCACGCGGGCATAAAGTAATTCCAGATGTAGAAACCATTAACCGTTTGAATTCGGAGGCTTTAATTCGACTGGAAAGGCCATTACAAAAAAGTTGTTATCAATACATAAAAAAAAATAACCTTGAAAATGGGCTATGGTATTTTGATATCTATTTTGGAACTTGTAAAGAGGAAGGGCTTGAAAAAGTTGCTCGTTATATTTTTGAACAGTTTCATTGCCCGGTTCTCCGTGTAACAATGAACACAAATGAAAAAAATCAAATTGAAACCATTAAACCAGTACCCATTTCAGAGCTGAACGATAAGCAGCAGGATTACTTTGCCGAAGCTTTGGATAATTTTAGTAAAAAAGTGTGGCGAGAGCCTCGTGCTAAAAAACCTTACCGCTACGATTTGGCAATCCTATACGATCCATCAGAACAATTTCCTCCTAGCGACCGTAAAGCATTAAATAAATTTATTGATATTGCTAAAAAAATGAATATCAATGCCGAAATGATTACTGCTGAAGAAAGTAACCGGTTAATGGAATTTGATGCACTTTTTATCAGACAAACAACCGAGCTTAATCATATTACTTATCAAATGGCACAAAAAGCGGCTCAAGCCGATTTAGTAGTTATTGATGATCCGGTATCCATTATCCGTTGTACCAATAAAGTGTATTTAAAAGAATTGCTTGAAAAAGAAACGGTTCCAACACCCAACTCAATACTTTTATTTAGGTCAAAAAAAAGTTCATTCAAACAGGTTGTAAAACAGCTTGGATTACCTGTTGTTATTAAAATACCCGATGGTTCTTTCTCTCATGGAGTAAAAAAGGTAAACAGTAAGGATGAATTTGAAAAAACACAGGAAATATTATTCCAACAATCAGCCATTTTATTGGCACAGGAGTATATTCCAACCGAGTTCGACTGGCGAATCGGGATATTGAATAAAGAGCCAATTTTTGCTTGCAAGTATTTTATGGCTAAAGGGCACTGGCAAATTTTTAATCATAAAACATCTGGGAAGTCAAGTTCTGGTAATTATGAAACCATCCCGATTTATAAAGTTCCTAAAATAATTATCAGAACCGCTGTTAAAGCAACATCATTAATTGGGAAAGGGTTGTATGGTGTTGATTTAAAACAGGTAAACGACAAATGTGTAGTAATTGAAATTAACGATAATCCCAATATTGATTATGGTGTTGAAGATGCTATTTTAGGTGATGAATTGTATGGACGGATATTGCGTGAATTTGTTATTCGGCTGGAACAAAAGCATTCACAATGACTAAAATTGGAGACCTGAAAATTGAAAAGGCACAACTTGCCGACTTAAACAAAATTATTGAACTGGAAAAACAATGTTTTTTTAGTGATGCTTTTTTCCGGCATCAGTTTTATTATTTCATTAATAAATCAAAAAGTGAGTTTGTCGTTGTACGCAAGCATGATAAAATAATTGGCTACTTAATCATTCAAATTCGAAAAAACAGCCTGAAATATCGAATTTATTCTATAGCAATTGCTCCTGAAGCCCGAGGAATGGGAATTGGTAAAAAACTGTTGGAATATACAGAGCAATTAGCCCGAAAAAATAAAATTCAGAAAATAACCCTTGAAGTTAGCGAAAAAAATATTGCAGCTATCAATCTCTATAAAAAACAGGGGTATAGAGTAGTAAAAACAAGGGCAGGATATTATACCGATGGTTCTTCGGCCTGGATTATGGTTAAAGATATTTAATTATAAAAGAATCAAGCCGGCACTTTGTTAAATCATTTTATATTTGCTATTAATAATTTATAATTTATACTATATGGTTGATTTTCTGATTTTATTTACCGGACTGGCTGGCTCCCTTTTACTTTTCTATGTTGCTTTTGTATCGCTCAAAGAAATAGAATTTAGGGCTTTCAGGGTTTCGGTTTTGTCGTCGGTTATTTGGCTTATTCCTTTTTTGTTGATTTATTTATATGATTTCCCGTTTAAGGAAACGGTGTCTATCTGTTTACTGGCAGCAGTTTATTTATTTATCATTTTGATATTATTGCCGGTAAACCCTAAAGTTAATGAGCCATTTCCCGCTCCTAAACAAAAGCACGATGAGCGGGATGTTATGTTTTCAAGAAATGAACTGAAACCCGGAACAACATTATTTAATCAATATTACGGCCAAAATCCCGACAAAAAAATTTGGGATGACAAGTTTAGGGAAAAACCCGGACTCCTTTCCCATGATTCCGCCTTATACCATCCTTATACTTTTGCTGCGGCAGATGCTACATTCGATACGATTGAGTTTCTAAAACCTGCGGTCAATGGCATGGTTTCAGAAGAAAAACAGAAAGTTGACTTGCAAAAAATAAGTCGTTTTGTTAAACAATGGGCCAAAAAGATAGGAGCGCATTCAGTGGGTATCACAGAACTGAAAAACTATCATTTATATTCGTACAAAGGGCGTGGCGAACTGTATGGCAAAAAAATACAAAATAATCACGAATATGCTATTGCGCTGACTGTTGAAATGGACCATGAAATGATACAAACGGCTCCAAAAGGCCCTGTAGTTATGGAATCCAGCCAGCAATATCTTAATTCGGGAACAATGGCTGTTCAACTGGCATCTTTTATTCGTAAATTGGGATATACTGCCCGTGCGCATATCGATGGAAATTATGAAGTGATTTGCCCTTTGGTAGCCCGTGATTCAGGATTAGGAGAAATAGGCCGAATGGGGCTTTTGATGGCCCCCAAACTAGGCCCGCGCGTAAGAATAGCAGTTGTAACAACTGATTTACCTCTGATAATAGATAAAAAAAGAGACTTTTCATCGGTTATTGATTTTTGTAACATTTGTAAAAAATGTGCCGAAGCCTGTCCTTCTAATTCAATTTCTTACAATAGCAGAAAAGATATCGATGGTGTATTACGCTGGAAAATTAATTCCGAAAGCTGTTTTACATACTGGGCAACTATTGGTACCGATTGTGGCCGGTGTATTGCCGTTTGTCCCTATGCCCATCCCAATAATTTGATGCATAATACCATTCGTTGGGGAATTAAGAATTCATACCTTTTCAGGCGTTTCGCCTTATGGATGGATGATTTGTTTTATGGCCGCAAACCAAAATCAAAACCTGTGCCTTTTTGGTTGGATATTTAATTTTTAATATTTTTCTCCCTGCATTCCTGTTGGTGGTTTTAGTAAAAAGGATTAATCGCAAAGGCACAAAAATGCAAAGATAAATCGAACAGAATTATAATAATCTTAGCGCCTTGGCGTCTTAGCGGTTAAAAATACATTCTCAGTATTCAACTATATATTAGACCGACGTTTTATGAATACATAGGTTGTTTTATTTTCCTTGTAGAATTGATTGCTAACTTGCCAAAAGTATTTTACTTTTATAGTGAATAAATACCCTTAAAAAATGAAGCGATTTCGTTTATCTGTAATATTTATACTTATAGCTACTTTTGCCGTTTCTGCAAACATCCAAAATGATACTTTAAATCATTATGACAGCGAAGCAGAAGCCAGACAAAATATTTTAGAATTATTAGAACTTTCCGAAACAAATAGAAGTAAAAATCCGGATAAAGCCTTGTCTTATGCCTTGTCAGCGATTAAAATAAGTAAAGAAACCAACAATTACGAATTATGGATTAAAGCAGAATATTTAGCAGGCTTCGCACACTATATTCAAAACGATTTTTCTGAAGCCATCGTACATTTTGAAAAATCGCTGGAAATAAGCGAAACACAAGATTTTGCAGAAGGGAAAGCGGCTGCACTTAACCGGATGGGTAATACCTATCAGTTAATGGGACAATACGAACAGGCTTTAAAATTTTACCAGCAGGCTTTAATCATTAATAAAGAAATTGATAATAATCAGGAAATTGCGCGTAATCTTACTAACCTGGGAAGTATTTTCCGGATGTTTGGTAATTATGAACAGGCAATTAATCAGCATCTTGAAGCTTTAAAAATATACGAAGAGCTTCAAAATAACGAAGGAATAGCATGGTCGGCCTTAAATATTGCGCGGTTATTTAAAATGATGAAAAATTATGATAAAAGTATCGAGTATATTAATCAATCGCTGAAAATTTACCGGAAAATAGAAGAAGATAACCGGGTGCGTGTTGGCGTAACTCTTTGTCTTAAAGAGTTTGGTGATGTTTATTCTGAAATGGGAGATTTCGATAAAGCAATTGAATATATCAACAGGGTACTTGATATGAATAAGCAATCGGGTAATAATTTGGGTGTTGCTAATTCGTTAAGTATGCTTGGTAAGATATATTTCGATGCCGGCGAATACCAAAAGGCAACTTCTTTTTTAAAGCGGGCAAAATCATTAAAAGATTCGTTAAACGACCATACCGAAATCACTTCTATTTTGAGATATCTTGGTAAAATTAACTTAATTAAAGGAAATGTGTCTCAGGCAACCCAAGACCTAAAAAACAGCCTTGAATTTGCCATTAATCAGAATTTAAAAGAGGATGTTAAAGAAGCCTATCTGGCTTTGTCGGAACTCTATGAAAATACAGGGAATAATCCCAAAGCACTCGAATATTATAAACTTTATACAGGATTAAAAGACAGTCTCAATAACCAGAAAATAAGCGAGTTAGAGCTGCAGTATGAGTTTGATAAAGTGCAGCGGCAAATAGAATTTGAGCAAAAACAAAAAGATGCTGAACAAGAGGCCCGGTTGCAAAAACAGAAAATATTTACCTGGGTGTTTGTTGCAGGATTTATATTTGTATTTATTTTTTCTGTATTTATTTATAAAAGCTACCAGCGTAAAAAACGGACCAATATTATTCTTACTCAACAGAAAAAGGAAATTGAACAACAAAAAGATGAAATTGAAGCCCAACGGGATTTTGTAACCAAACAACGCGACCAGATTGCTCATCAGAACGAGATTATTACCGACAGTATTGAATATGCTAAAAGAATACAAAGCGCATTACTTCCTCAGGAGAGTTATTTAGATACATTATTACCAGAACATTTTGTGTTCATGAAACCCAAAAATATTGTCAGCGGTGATTTTTTCTGGGTTACCGAAAAGCAGGGTAAAATTATTGTTGCTGTAGCCGATTGTACAGGGCATGGTGTTCCCGGTGCATTCATGAGTATGCTTGGGGTAGCCTTTTTAAACGAGATAGTTAATAATAGCACAAAAACCAGCCCAGGCCTGATTCTTAATCGGTTACGAGACTATATTATCGAATCGTTACATCAGGAATACGGTTATTCAGGCTCAAAAGATGGCATGGATATGGCATTAATTTCAATCGATAAAAAAACATTAAAATTGGAATATGCCGGAGCTTATAATCCGGTTTTTATTATTCGCAATAGCGAGTTGAATGAATTGAAAGGCGATAAAATGCCGATTGGCATTCATGCCGTTAAAGTCGACAAAGAATTTAGCAACCATCAGTTTCAACTTCAAAAAAATGATATGATTTATCTTTTTTCCGATGGATATGTCGATCAGTTTGGTGGGAAAGACGGCATGAAATTAAAAATGAAACCTTTTAAAGAGCTATTGTTGGAAATCTCAGATAAAAACATGGTTTACCAGCTTAAAAAACTCGAAAGTTATATTGAAAATTGGCAGGGCGATTATTCTCAGCTCGACGATATGATTGTAATGGGAATCAGGGTTTAATCTTCGTTTATTTCTTCAATCGCTTCAGAAATATTAATTATATAATCGGCCAGCTTTTAGTTTTCAGAAATAAAAATCATTATTAATAATATATTTATAAAAATCAAAAAAGAAACCTCTTATAAAGAATATTATCGATTATAATCCTAAATTTGGGCTAAAAAAATAATTCATGTATACACTTGTAGAATTTCAAAAGTTGATTAATGATTCTATTACTAACGAACAAATTGAAAAAGAACCTCAGGAATTATACGATCCTATTAACTATACACTTAAATCGGGTGGCAAACGAATTCGTCCGGCCTTAGTGCTTTTAGCATGTAATTTATTTTCTGATGATATCAAAAAGGCGATTAGGCCGGCTATCGGCTTGGAGATTTTTCATAACTTCACACTATTACATGACGATATTATGGATAAAGCAGAAATTCGACGAGGTGTTCCTGCTGTTCATAAAAAATGGAACGAAAATACAGCCATACTTTCTGGAGATGCAATGTTAATAAAAGCTTATGATTATTTTTTTGATATTGACTCACCAAGATTCAGAGAAATTTTACAGGTATTTAATCAAACAGCGCTTGAAGTTTGCGAAGGCCAACAATATGACATGGAGTTTGAAAACAGGGATGATGTTACCGAAAACGAATACCTCCGGATGATTGAACTAAAGACATCTGTTTTATTGGCGGGAGCACTTAAAATTGGTGCTTTGCTTGGTGATGCAGACATAAAAGATGCAAATTTGTTGTATGATTATGGAAGAAATATTGGAATGGCATTTCAGTTACAAGATGACCTGCTTGATGTTTATGGCGATGAAAAAGTATTTGGTAAGCAAATAGGGGGTGATATTGTTGCAAATAAAAAAACTTTTTTATTGATCAAAGCTAAAGAATTGGCTGATAATGACATTTTAAATGCTTTAAATTCATGGTTTCAGATGAAACCTGAAAATAAAAATGAAAAGGTTGATGCTGTTACCGAGATTTACAATGCATTAAATCTTAAAGAAATTACGCAGGAAAAAATTCTAAGGTTAACCCAAAAAGCCCTCGATTTGCTTGATCAGGTAAATGTTGAAAATGATAAAAAAATTGAATTAAAGAACCTGGCTGGGAAACTGATCAACAGGAACTTTTAGATTATAATTGATAAATAATCCCCGGGTTAAATACAAGTTGATGTGTTTTTGAAATCGTATATTTTACTTCTGTAAAAAAATCAATATTTTGTCCAATTTTAAATTGTAACCCACTACCTAAGTTAACACCTGGAATGAGAAAAAACTCATTGTATTTATAGGTTCTGCCCAATAAAACCGAACGGTGGTCATCTTTTATTTGCCAGCCGCTGGCATGAACCCCGCCAATAATATAAAAATAAAAATTATTTCTTGTGTTGTGATTTAAAATCAAATGTGCATCGATGTTTAGGGCGTAAACAGTAGTTGATGATTCTCCCCCATCAGCAAAAGTTTCTTTATTTGGTAAAAAAATATTTAAACCGGGCTTTATTTCCAGCTTTTTATTTAAGTGGTAATTGGTTCTTATATTGATTCCAACAGATTTGTTGTAATAAGAAATACCTTCATAAACGTAATCATTTCCTGTGGCAAGAATTATACCTCCGCCAACTTTGTTAAATTGAGCGAATGATTTGCTGGTAAGCCAAATGGTAAATAAGATTGTTAAAAAAAATAAAGTTTTGTATTTCATTTTTTTATAAAAAAGGGATATCCTTTATTGAATATCCCACAAATTTCATTAAAAAAAATTAAATTTAAAATATTAAAGCGTAAATAAAACACCTAAATTAATAACAGCAACATCGTAATTGCTTAAAATGTATTTTACTTCGCCATAAGCACTCATGCTGGAGCTGAAACCAAAATTAACACCACCACCCACATTTAATCCGGGTTTTGTCCCAATAGCATCGGCTACACCAAATGTGCCGGTGTATTTTACAGAATAATGAGAAATATTTAACCCGCCAATGGCATAAAAATCAAAATCTCCGGTATTCCAGAATACCCAGTTGCCATCAACGTCAATTCCCCATCGGTTATATTTGTATAAATTAGTTGATGTTGGGATAAACAAGCTAAATTCAACAGAACCCGATAAATTTTCCAGCAACATATCGAGTCCGTAAGTTCCTTTAAATTGCAACCCTAAAGGAGGCCTTTCTCCTTCAAGAGCTAATCCGCCACCTAACTTTATTTCCTGGGCGTTGGATTTAATTGTAAATGCAACAGTAAATAATGATGCCGCTAATAAAAATATAAATAACTTTTTCATAACTTTATGTTTTAATGATTAAAAATAATACATCACCTATCAAAATCTATGCAATACTTACAGCGAAATTATGAAAAAGTTCGTATCGATGTATCTAAAACCAAAAATAATCGTATAAAAAAGATAAATTTGTAGAAAATTGTATTTATTTACTTCAAAAAAAATCAGAATATGTCAAATCTTTCAGGTCGAATTATACAGGTTATAGGCCCTGTTGTTGATGTTAGTTTCGAAAATACCGGTTCTGATCTTCCAAATATCCACGATGCCCTAGAAATCAAAAGAGAAGACGGTTCTGTTTTAATTATTGAATGCCAGCAACATATTGGTGAAAATACGGTTCGGTGTATTGCCATGGACTCAACCGACGGTTTACAGCGAGGGTTGGACGTTAAGGGCACCGGAGCTTCCATAAGAATTCCTGTTGGCGAACAGGTTCGTGGTCGGCTAATTAATGTTATCGGAGAACCAATCGATGGAATAAGTAAACTGGATAAAAGCGGAGGATATCAGATTCATAATAAACCACCACAATATGTAGATTTAACAACAGAAGAAGAAGTATTATTTACAGGAATTAAAGTTATTGATTTAATTGAACCCTATTCTAAAGGTGGAAAAATTGGCTTGTTTGGTGGTGCCGGTGTTGGAAAAACAGTATTGATTATGGAGATGATCAATAACATTGCAAAAAAATATTCGGGGACTACTGTTTTTGCTGGTGTTGGAGAACGAACCCGTGAAGGAAATGATTTACTCCGAGAGATGATTGAATCGGGCGTTATAAAATACGGGAAAGAATTTGAAGAAAGCATGAAAGCCGGTAGCTGGGATTTGACAAAAATCGATTACGAAGAGCTTAAGAATTCACAAGCAAGCCTTGTATTCGGACAAATGAACGAGCCTCCTGGAGCAAGGGCTACGGTTGCTTTAACAGGGTTAACCCTGGCAGAATCTTTTCGTGATGGAGATAAAAAATCAGGTAAAGGAAATGATATTCTGTTTTTTATTGATAATATTTTCCGGTTTACACAGGCAGGTTCCGAAGTTTCGGCGTTGTTAGGCCGCATGCCATCGGCTGTAGGTTATCAGCCCACATTGGCAACTGAAATGGGAGTTATGCAAGAACGGATTACATCTACAAAACATGGTTCTATTACTTCGGTACAGGCAGTATATGTTCCAGCCGATGACCTTACCGATCCGGCTCCGGCAACTACCTTCTCACACCTCGATGCCACAACAGTATTAAGCCGTAAAATTGCCGAACTGGGTATTTATCCGGCTGTAGATCCGTTAGACTCCACGTCCCGGATTTTAACACCCGAAGTAATTGGAGATAACCACTATCAAACAGCCCAAAAAGTTAAAGAAATATTACAACGCTATAAAGAGCTGCAGGATATTATTGCTATTTTAGGAATGGATGAGCTATCCGAAGAGGATAAAATTGTTGTCCACAGGGCAAGGAGGATACAGCGGTTTTTATCACAACCTTTTCATGTAGCTGAAGCTTTTACCGGATTAAAAGGTGAATTTGTAAATATTGAAGATACCATTAAAGGGTTTAACATGATTCTTAACGGAGAGGTTGATAAATACCCTGAAGCAGCTTTTCAACTCGTTGGTACAATCGAACAAGCGATTGAAAAAGGTGAAAAAATGCTTGCACAAACAAAGAAAAAAGAATAACTTACATTTAGAAATAATTGGACGTTATGCAATTAGAAATTATTACGCCTGATAAAAAAGTGTTTTCTGGGAAAGTAAATTTAGTACAAGTTCCCGGAACAAAAGGATTGTTTGAGGTGCTTGAGTATCATGCCCCTATAATTTCAACACTGGAAAAAGGGAGAGTTAAAATATTAGAGGGTTCTGCAGAATCATTTTTTTATATTGATGGCGGCATAATTGAAGTAAAAAATAATCAGGTGATTATTTTGGCAGAATCCATCAAAGAGTAAGTTATTTATGAAGAACTTTCTGTTGATTGTTTTTATTGTTTTTTGTTATAACTTTTTGAGTGCTCAGAAAAAAGTTTCTTTCCTGGCAGATGATGGATTGCAGGTTACAGCCGACCTATACCAAATAAACCAATCTAAACCATATGTTATTCTTCTTCACCAGGCAGGTTATAGCCGAGGTGAATACAAAAGTACCGCCCGCAAAATTGTTAAGTTTGGCTATAACTGTCTGGCTGTCGATTTACGATCGGGTGGAGAAGTAAATTACATCCAAAATCAAACCGCCCTGGAAGCCGTACAAAAAGGATATTCAACCGATTATTTAAGTTCAAAAAAGGATATAAAGGCAGCCATAAAATGGGTGAAGCAACAAAGTGATAAGCCTGTTATTCTTTTTGGCAGTTCCTTTTCTGCATCATTAAGCTTATTAATTGCAAAAGACAACCCTGATATTAAAGCTGTAATTGCATTTAGCCCGGGAGAGTTTTTCGAACCGGAAATTATCATTAAATCGGAAATAAAAGATTTGGAAAAACCGGTTTTTATTACTGGCTCAAAAAGGGAAGAACCATACATAAAAGAGATGTTTAGTTTTGTTCCTTCCACAAATAAAACGATATTTGCACCTGAAAAAGGTTCTGGAGAGCATGGCTCCAAGTCATTATGGAATAATAATCCCACAAGTAAAGAGTATTGGCTTGCTTTAACCATGTTTTTCAGTAAAATACGTTAATATAAGATGCAGAAAGTCCGTTTTTTAATAATTCGTTTCAGTTCTATTGGCGATATTGTATTGACAACCCCTGTAGTTAGATGTTTAAAAAATCAGGTTGAAGATGCTGAAATACATTATTTAACAAAACCACAATTTTCAAAAATTCTTGAAGGAAACCCCTATATTGATAAAGTGCATGTTTTAAAAAAATCTTTTGCTGATACTATACATGAACTGAAATATGAGCATTTTGACTATATCATCGATTTGCATAAAAACCTACGCTCTTTCAGGGTGAAAAACAGGTTAAGAATCATCTCTTTTTCTTTTAATAAGCTTAATAAAGAAAAATGGTTGATGGTAAATTTTAAAAAGAATAAATTGCCCGATAATCATATTGTAGACCGTTATTTAGAAAATCTTTCTGTTTTCGATGTTCAGAATGACCGTCAGGGGCTGGATTATTTTATTCCGAATGAAGACCAGATAGATTTAAAAATCATTTCGAATGAATTAAAAAGTGGATTTGTAGGATTTGTGGTAGGAGCTTATCATAATACCAAAAAACTTCCTCCGGAAAAAATAATATCCATATGCCGAAAAATCGACAAGCCCATTGTTTTGCTAGGTGGGCCGGATGACCATGATGAAGCTGAAAAGATAAAAAGTGCTGTTGGCGCCAATATATATAACGCTTGTGGCAAGTTTAATATTAATCAATCTGCTTCTATCGTTAAGCAAGCGAATGTAATTTTAACCCCCGATACAGGTTTAATGCATATAGCCAGTGCTTTTAAGAAAAAAATTGTTTCTGTTTGGGGTAACACGATACCGGAGTTTGGGATGTATCCTTATCTGCCTCATCCTAAATCTGAAATCATGGAAGTAAAAGGGTTAAAATGCCGCCCGTGTACTAAAATTGGTTTTACCAAATGCCCAAAAAAACATTTTAAATGTATTTTGGATTTGGATGATGATTATATTGCTAAAAGGATAAGAGAATTATTTTAGCAATTTATGGAAATTCCTTAGGAATATCTTATCCTAAGTTTTAAACTTCGGAAAAGGTGTATGCAAAATTACTAGAAACTATATCTAAATCGTAAAAAGAGTAAGGTCATTTTATCGTACTGTCCGCCAAATTTTCCTTCAAATCGCTGGCCGTATAGCGAACATTCAAAATTATCACTGGCAGAGTAAGATAATGATGGCATTAAGAAATAGCCATTTCCTAACGACGGAAAATACATCGCTGCTAACGTAGCATTAACTAAAGGATGAATAGGATAGCTTGCCTGCCCGAACCACGAAAACTTGCTGTACGATATGGTTTTTACAGACATGGGCATAAAATATAAATCATTAAAACTATTGATACTCAACTGGTCGAAATAACTATTATATATTCCTTCCAGTTGCAGGGATAACGAATTATCGAACATATAATTTGCACTGGCAGTTAATAATATAATTCCTGATGTATCTGAAAAATTATTTTGTGGATGAAAATAACTGATTTCACCATTAAATCCGACGTTTTCAATACTCCCCGACCAGCCGCTACCTAACACATAATCTGTTGAGTCTAAAACACCACCCAAAAACTGGAAGTCGTAACCCCACTTATTAAAACGATATAATCCAGCAGCAGTAAGGTTATTGTTGTTGTCCATTTTTACAGCGATCTCGGCAACTGATGTAAAACCGGTATAATATTGTAAACGTAAGGCATCGCTACCGGGACGTTCTTCATAATCAAAATCGAAAAAAGAATAAACATTGAAAATATCATTTGGGTTCCATGCAAACGATTGGCCCCAATTAATTCGTTGGCGGCCAATTGTTGCCGTAAAGTTGTTTTTACTATACTCAAAATAAGCTCTGTCAACGGATGTGTTCAGCAGGTATGACTTTCCTTCTATAATATTTGTAGTTAGAAAATCAAGGAATCCATCATCACTTTCAATCATATTTGTATATCCCGGAATCATTTTGTTTAAATCGCCATACATAAACCTGTTACGGGCTTCAATTGCTAATGTTAGATTCTCGTTCATGTACCATTTAAAATTTAGCCGGTTATGTATCAGGTTATCCACAAGCCAAATAGAATCAACATCATTATATAATACCGTATTCATATATTTTACATAACCATTTAACTCCATGTTTTTAAAAACAGATTCTTTTTCTTGTCCTTTTAAAACACTTGAAATAATCAATAATAATATGACGGATAGTATTTTTTTCATAAGCATCATTATTTAGAAACAAGATCCAGGATACATGTTTCAGGATATATCCCGAATAAAAATTATTTGTTTGAAATGTGATTTTTTAAAACGGTTTGAGTAAAGCTGTTTATCATTTTGCTTAGTTTTATATATTCAGTATTTAAATAGTTATATAAATCTTTATTTGTTAATGATTTTGATTCCCAGATTAAATCCAGGTGGTTTAGCGTTTCATCACATTCTGTATGAGCAATAGTTAAGGACCGTAATAAGTCATTTTTGTATTTTTGTTTGCCATAACCTTCTACAATATTTGAAGGCACGCTTTTTGACGACCTCCGTATTTGACTTCCTTCCTCATAAAGTTCAAGTTTTCGTAAAGTCATGGTCATATTATGGACTTCAATTGCCAATTTAAATGCTAATTTATAAATTTCCAGAACTTTATAGCTCAAGATGTTTCTAGATTAAATGTTTAGATATTATATTCTGATGTCTTATACCTGTATCTTGAATCCTGCATCTTGTTCTATTTCCTTTTCTCATCAGACACTACTTGTCCGTCTTCCACAGTAATTACCCTGTGGGCTTTTTTTACTACTCGCTGGTCGTGGGTCGAAAAAATAAATGTGATGTTTTCTTCCTTATTTAATTGTTCCATGATATCAAGCAATGTTTCTGTTGATTTAGAATCGAGGTTTGCGGTTGGCTCATCGGCTAAAACAAACTTTGGTTTTGAGGCTAATGCTCTTGCAACAGCAACACGTTGTTGCTGCCCACCGGAAAGTTTCGAAGGGCGGCTGTTTACACGCTCTCCCAACCCAACTGCCGATAACAATTCTATGGAACGCTCGTCTCTTTCTTTTCGTTTTTTACCTTGAAGCTCCATGATAAATTCTACATTTTCTTTGGCTGTTAATACCGGTATCAGATTATAGGCCTGGAAAACAAAACCGATATTTTGTAGCCTGAAATTAATTAACTCAGACGAACTTAGGTTTCCAATATTCGTTCCATTTACAATGATTTCTCCTTCAGTAGGCGTATCCAACCCGCCAATTAAATTAAGCAAGGTTGTTTTTCCTGAACCCGAAGGGCCAACAATAGCTGCAAACTCGCCTTCTTCGAAAGATAGGTTGATATTGTTTACTGCTTTAACTTTTATTTCTGAATCGTTGTATATTTTTATCAGGTTTTTTATTTCTATTATTTTCATGGCTAATCTGTTTAAAATTAATGAATCATTTGATTTTTACATTTCTATTCTTAAAGCATCAGCAGGATTAAGTTTAATAGCTTTCCTTGCGGGATAAATGGCTGCTAAAACACCCGTTAAAATCACAAGCAGCGTAACCACAACCACCGAATCAAATCCTATTCCGGGATAGATTATGGCATCAAATCCGAGTGAATTTAACCCTTCTGCCCACAACGAGAGGTCGAGGCCTGTATTAGCGGTAATTGCTGTTAATGCCAAAGCAAGAGCAATTCCAATTACACCTCCGGTTAACGACAGGTATACTGTTTCAAGTACGATCATGAAAAATACACGTAACCTGTTCATTCCAATAGCCATTAACATTCCGATTTCTTTAATTCTTTCCAGGATCACCATCAACATGGTGTTTACTATTCCAAACCCTAAAGCAAGTAATATGATAACGACAAAAATATACATCATTAAATTCATGCTTTCGTTCATCATTTTCATATCGGGCATTATTTCCAGCCACGACATGACCTCTAATTCAGTTAATTCTGATTTTAGTTCGCTGGTAACCTGTTCCACCTGGTTGTTTTCATTTAAAAGTATAGCCAGCTCGTGTCCTGCCTGATTGTCTATTTTTATTAGCCTTTTTAGTTCAGGAGCCCTTACAAAAGCTTTCATCTCGTCGTATGCCGAATTGGCTGTCTGGTATATACCGGTTACCCTAAAAGCTCCGCCGGTAAGCGTTCCGTCCATTTCTGTAAGTGTAATTATTACTTTTGAGCGTAGTTTTACTTTCAGCTTATCGGCTAGTTTTTTGCCAATAACAATCTGATTTTTCTTTGTTTCTTCGAAGTAATCTCCTTCAATTATTTTTTCGTGCAGGTTGGTAACTTGTTGTTCCTTTTCCGGATCGATGCCAACAAGTTGGACTCCTGATCCGGTTTCTGCCGATGAAATCATACAGGTAGATAATATCCGGGCAGAAACAGCTTTAACCTGAGTTTTATTTTCTGCTGTCGATTGTATTGTTTTTATATCAGGGATATAATCATGTACATCATTCGTTTCTATATATTCGGGATGATGAACCTGAATATGTGATATTTCGGTGTTGATTACAGCATTTATGCGTTGATTAACCCATCCAAACATAAATGCAATGGTATAAACACCGGCAAAAACTCCCAGTGCAATGGCTGAAATAATAACCGTACTTCGGGTTTTATTTCGCCAAACATTGCGCCATGATACAGACCAAATCATAATTCTATTATTTTATTTAAAAATTAAAAATTTATGCTCTTAAAGCTTTCGTTACTTTAAGGTTTTTTACTTTAAAAATCGGATATAATGATATTATCAGTGTAAGGAAAAAAACTGTTAATACCTGGTTGATAAATACCTGTGGTGCAGTGCCGAAAAAGATATATGGTTCAAAACCATATTGCAGGTAAGCGTCGGCAAGCTCATTGGGTAACGGAATTGGTTTTTCAACCAATATCAAAATAACCGGAATGCTGGCTATAAATCCGGTAAGTACGCCGGTTATTCCAATAAGAATTGTTTCGTAAAAGAGAATAAGTGATAATTTTATTTTTTGCATTCCTACAGCTATCATTACGCCTAGCTCTCTTCTGCGTTCTGCAACCATCATAATAATGGTACCGAAAATTCCGAAGCCAATCACGATGTAAAGAATGGCTTTCATAACTATGGCTCCGGCTTTGTCGCTTTCAAGGAACTGCACCATCTCTGGGTTTAATTCCTGCCAGTTTAAAACAGAAAACTGGCCGTTTGTTATTTCTTCCAGCTTTTTCTCAGCACGGCTTACATCAGTATAACCGTCGACCATGATCATAAGCGAAGTAACCATGCCGTACGCCGAATAAAACTCCTGCGCAGCAGAAATATCCATAAAAACACCAATGTTATTAAGTTGTGGCGTTGCAAATTTAAGGATCCCTTTCACAGGATAAATTCCTGCAGCGGTAACTCCATGGTAGCCCTGGCTGATTAAAACAAGCGTATCGTTCACTTCCATTCCAAGGTGTTTGGCTATATTGTATGATAGTAAAATACCGTTGTCTCCTTTTTCTAAAAAATGGCCTTTATGAATCCAGTTTTGAAGATTTGATGTTTGTTTGTCTTTTTCCGGTTCGAAACCAATTACCGCACCACCACGTGTGTTTGGCCCCGACGACATAAGTGCGAATGATTCGAGCCGCTGCGAAACGCTGGTTACTTTATCAGTTGAGCGAATTTCTTCCAGCACATTATTTGTAGGCGAAAAAGCATTGTTGATTGATTTGTTTTCCTGGTATTCAGGATGCTGTACCTGTAAATAACCAGATGAGAGTTTTACCATCATATCAATCATATTGCCATAGGTTCCGTCCTGGAGAGAACTCATTACGGTAGAAATGAGCACACCAAAAAATATCGAAGCTACCGTAATTAATGTCCTTCGCTTGTTTCTCCAAAGGTTTCGCCATGCTATTTTTATTTTGTTCATATGATTTTATTTTATAATTGAATTTTAACGTACCCTTTTCATGTTTTGCTGCGAAAAAAATGAATCGTTGATGTCGATATTGAATTTTATATCGTTTATGATTACAACCGTTTTTTGATTGTCTTTATCTGCAGGGATGGTTTCAATTCTTGTTGGTATATTCCTGTTATCCATTGTTTTAACATCCGAAGCAAATTCTGTTTTTACTAAGTATTCATCTTCATCGTAATACTCAGCTTTCATCATCATGTTCTCATCTTTACTTATCCATCGGATTATTTTTCCCCAAACCACGACAGCATTTTCTTTCGGTGTCATTTCAATTTCCCAGCAATCCCAACCGTCAATATTTTCCGAACCGGCAATTTTGTGGGTAAAATCCACAACCATTGAAGACTCTTTTAAAATGTCGTCGTTGGTATAATCCGAACCCATCCAACCATCTGCCATCATCGATGGAGGGAGTTTAATCATCCGGTTTATGGCTGGCATCCAGTTCCACATTTCTGTTTCACGCTTTAAAAAGGTTTGTCCCTTTTCTTTTGCAGGTGAGGTTATCAGGGTAAGCGCATAATCACTACCCATTGTCCAGTTCTTAAATTCAATGGTTCTTTCCCATGTTGGGCGAATAATTTTCATAGTCATTTGGCTTTGGCTGGATTTCTCGCCATTCCATTTTTCATCGGCTTTTTTTACAATTTCTGTTGCATTTTGAGTAAAAGCAGGTACCGATATCATTAATAATAAGGATATAAAAATTGTTTTTTTCATTTTTTCAGATTTTAAAAGTTTTAATTATTTAAAGCAAAAAATAACCAAGCCTTTCGTCGAGCTTAATTTCCTTGCTTTTATTCTGTTGATCTTTATTAATGAACATTTCTTTTAATTTGGCTTTGATCTTTTTTAATAACTTATCTGGAAACATTTCCGGTGCAAAGGCATACATAAAAGTAAAACCTTTTAAAATTGAAGAAAACATGAAGATGGCTAATTCCGGGTCTTTAAAGTTTTGTTGGCTAAAATAATTGAGCATGAGCTTTTGATTTGCCTGTGTTCGGCTATTTATATTTTCTCCCATTAAAAATTTCATTACATCCTGCTGTACCGATAACTGGTAAAACAATTTCCATTCTTGTGGGTTGGAGGAGAGTATATCAAAAAAGCGGTCGAAAAAGCCTTCTGCTTCTTCTGTGGTTATTATTTCATCATGATTTGGGTCCAGCATATCCAAAGTCCTGTCTATGATATCATGGAAAATCTGCGAAAGAAGGTCTTCTTTGCTTTTAAAATAATTGTAAATAAGGCCTTTGGATATATTCGCCTTAGTTGCGATTTTGCTGATTGATGTTGTATGAAATCCCTCATTTGCAAACAACTCCAGCGCAGTTTCCATGATCAGCTTTTTTTTCGATTCCCTTATTTTCTCGAATTGTTCTGATGTTCTTGGTGACATAATGTTATGGTTGAATGTTTAGTCATAAAAACCTGCTTTAAAAAACCATTTTGAATGAACGGTTGGTCAAAGATAAAATATTTTGAACTTACAAAACAAATTTTTAAGGTATTTTTTTTAACTTTATTTTTTTGCGAAGAAATAATTCATTAATTTACAATAGATTAAATAAAGGTATTCATGGGTATTTTAAATAAGACAATAATTTTTTTTATTTTTTTATTTTTTAATAGTGGATTTCTGTTTGGAAATCAAGATGATAACCAGCCTGATTTTAATTTTCCAGATAGCATTTCTCATCAATCAATAGAAAAGAAAATAGATTTTTTGCTCGATTCGGCTGATAAGCTTTTAACAGTAAATTACAAACGGTCCAGTCAATTAATTCAGTTAGCCCACCAATACGCCAAAAGTGAAAATAATGAGAAGCAGATAGTGAGAGCATTGTTTTTAAAAGGAAGGTTAAAATATGCCAATGGTGATTTTTATGATGCTGAAGAAATTTTTCAAAATTTATTAGATCATTACGGCAATGAATTAGACAAAAAAGCCATTGCTGAAATAAAACATGCACAAGGGTTAACCTACATGCGTTTTAACAATTATAATAAAGCGATAACCCTGATTCAAGAGGCATTATTTTGTTATGAAGATTATGGAGATAAAATCGATATTGCCACTGCCATAAAAGATATGGGAGTTATTTATTTTTATTTAGGAAATGAAAACGCAGCACTGGAACAATATCAAAAAGCATTATTATTATATAGAGAACTTAACAATAACAGAGGGATTGCCCAATGTTTAAATAACATAGGCATGGTTTTCAGGCTTAAAAATAATTATTCTTTAGCTCTTGAATATCTTGAAAAATCTTTAGAGATTAAAAACTCATTAAATGACCAGCCGGGAATTGCGAATACCCTGGGAAATATCGGACATGTTTATGCTTCGGCAGGGGATTATGATAAAGCAATTGATTATTATACGCAGATGCTTGAAAAATGGATTGAACTGAATAATCTAAATGGTATTTCCGAAGCATATAATTACCTTGGCGATGTTTATCTTAAAATGGGAAATAACAATAAGGCGATAGATGTATTATTAGATGGCAACAAAATAGCCCACCAAAATAAACTTAAACAAAGGTTAATAGATAACTGCTTTCTTTTATCAAAGGCTTATGAAAAATCGGGGAACTTAAACAAAGCGTTACATTATTTTAAAGAATATAACATAAGTAAAGATTCTTTATATGAAAATTTAACTAATCAGAGAATTTCTGAATATATAACTCGTTATGAAAAATTAAGGGCTGAAAATGAGATAATTGATCATGAACGAAAAATTTTAAAACAGCGGTTTCAGATAATTATTATAATAATATTTTTGATTACACTGATTGTATTTTTATTGCTTTTATATCGACAAAACAAGGCCATTCTGAAAAAAAGTAAGAAAATTCAGAAAATTAACAGGGAGCTTGATTTGCGTGTACAACAAAAAACTTCTGAATTAAGGATTGCACGCTTTTCAATTGACCTGGCTTTTGATGCAATCATTTGGATGAACAGGGTGGGACAAATTATTTATGTTAACCAATCGGCATGTAAAATGCTGGCTTATAATAAAATTGAACTCGAGAATTTGACTATTTTTGATATTATTCCTGAATTTTCCAGCGATATATGGAACGAATACTGGGAGCAACTGAAAAAGAAACACTCATTTGTTATTCAATTATATTATCAAACAAAAATGGGCAATGAAATCCCTGTTGAAGTTGCATTCAATTTCAGAGAATTCGAAGGTGTTGAATATAATTTTACATTTAGCCGGAATATTACCGAGCGTAAAATAGCCGAAGAAAAATTGAAGAAAGCCAAAGAAAGGGCTGAAAAATCAGATCATTTAAAGTCGGCATTTTTGGCTAACATGTCGCATGAAATACGTAATCCTATGAATGCTATCAATGGATTTTTAAGTTTGTTAGGAGACCCTGATATTAAAGAAAAGCAGCGGCTGAAAATTACCGAACTGGCACGTTCGAGCAGTAACGACCTTTTAAATATTATCAATGATATTATTGATATTTCTAAGATTGAAGCAGATGAATTAACAGTGGATAAATCGTTGCATTATGTTGATACCATTCTCAAGGAAATCTATGATTATTATTTAAAAGACCTGAATTACCTGCATAAAGACAAGGTAGATTTAAGGTTAGAAATAGAAAAAAAATCCCAAGGAGATAAAATAGCGATTTATACAGATAAAGCTCGCTTTAAGCAGGTAATGCATAACTTAATAACCAATGCCATAAAATTTACCGATCAGGGCGAAATTGTTTTTGGTTATCAAAGAATTTCTTCAGGAAGCAGAAAATTACTTAAGTTTTTTGTTAAAGATACAGGGATAGGCATCCCGGAAGAAAGCCAGGAATATATTTTTAATCGTTTCAGCAAACTCGACGATGAGCGCAAAAAAAATTACAAGGGTACAGGATTAGGCCTAGCTATCTCTAAAAAACTTGTTAATATGTTGGGTGGAGAGATTGGAGTTGAATCTGAAATTGATAAAGGCTCGGTGTTTTATTTTACATTACCTTATAAACTCCTTGATAGTAAGGAAAAAGCTTTTTTGCCCGAAACCGAAAAAAAACAGGATGTAAACTGGAAAAACAAGTTAATTTTAGTGGTTGAAGATACGGCCTCTAACTTTTTGCTTTTGGAAAATTATTTAAAACCTACTAATGTTCAAATTATCTGGGCAAAATCAGGAAAAGAAGCCATTGAAATATTTAAAGACACCGGCCATTTTGATTTGGTATTAATGGATATTCAGCTTCCCGGAATCAATGGTTACGAAGTAACAAAATTAATAAAAGCGCATAATAAAAATGTTCCTGTGATTGCACAAACTGCTTATGCCCTTTCAGGCGAAAAAGAATACAGCCTAAAAGAAGGTTGCGACGATTATATTGCAAAGCCGTTTAAGAAAGAAACATTAATCGAACTGCTAAACAAATATTTACAATAAAATTATTTTCTCTGTAACTTTTTTAATACTTAAACGTCATACGTTCGGATTAGAGTTAAATTGGAATGACTGTTGAGCAATACAATAAAAGTGTAGACTTGTATTCTGATGCTGTATATCGGTTTATTTTAAAAAATTTAAATCAGGCCGATGAAGCAAAAGATATTGTGCAGGATACTTATGAAAAGTTGTGGGTAAAAGCAGCCGATGTTTCTTTTGAAAAAGTAAAATCCTATTTGTTTTCTACGGCATACCACACAATGATCGATAAAATCAGAAAAAACAAACGGATATCATCTGTTGATGAGTATGACAGCATAGGCCCTTTACATGATGAGCATTACAATGATTTAAGCGAAGTATTAAATAAGGCTATTAAAAAAATACCGGATATTCAACGATCGGTTATTCTGTTAAGAGATTATGAAGGTTATGCATACCAGGAAATAGCAGAAATTACCGGATTATCAGAGTCGCAAGTGAAAGTTTATATTTACCGGGGGCGTTTGGCATTAAAAAAATATATAGGCAGCATGGAAGTTTTAATATAAGTAAGGGATTTAAAAATGAATGAAATTAACCGACATAATTACGAAGCTTTTTTTATAGATTATCTGGATGGCAATTTAAGTCCGTCACAGGAAAAGCTTTTATGGTCATTTTTAAAAGAAAACCCTGACTTAAAACAAGAGCTCGATGAATTTGAACCAGTGGCTATTCCTAAGGAAAACCATCTATTTGGCGAAAAGGAAGGCTTAAAAAAAACGGCTTTGCTAAACAATGAATCATCATCCAATTTTGATGAGCTTTGTATTGCTTATTTAGAAGAAGATTTAAGCCTAAAAGGGAAAGTTTTATTTGAAACTTCGATAAAGAATGATCCTGAAAAATCAAAAATTTTAAAAATTTACCAAAATACCCGGCTTAAAGCTGATCTAAAGATTGTTTATCCCGAAAAGGATATATTGAAAAAAACAGGCTTAACCATCTCTTTAAGAAAACATTATCCAATATTGGCCGTAGCTGCATCGGCATTGTTGTTAATTGCTTTGTATTTTCTGGTTCCAAAATCAAACGGAGAGTTTTATCAGGAAAAGTTAGCTGAAACTGAACCAGTTGTTAAAGAAAGAGAAACAACCATTAAAGAAACTAAGGAAAAAACAGAAGTTAAAGTTCTAAATACTCAGGCTACATCTGCTAAGACGAAACCCAAAGTTCCTGATGAAAAATTATTTGCTCATTCTAATCCTATAGAGGAGGCCGTTACAAGAGAAACTTTTGATATTAGTGCTATCGACCCCGTTCCATTTAAACCGATAAATAAAAGTTCTATAGATATACAGATGGCAAAGTTTGAGAAAAAAATAAGCAATAAAACGGTAAATTATTTTCAGAATGAGTATAATTCTGAAATAGAATATAAAAATATTACTGCGTTTTTAGCCGAAACGATTAGTGATAAAATTATCAAATCGCCTGAAAAAAATGATAAAAAGTTTGAGTTATTTGATGTTGCCCGGTGGAGTGTTAATGGGATAAATCGTTTAACAGGCTTAAACTTGTCGCTTGAAAAAGAATATAATAAATTAGGCGAAGCCGAAAAAATTACCTTCAACTCCAGGCTGGTTGCTTTTTCTACTCCCATAAAAGAAAAATAAAAAAAACCTGTAACAAATCATCATGCTTGTCCGTCATACGGTCAAACAACCAATAAGTAAAAACAGTTAAAAAATAATATTATGAAAAAAAGTGTATTATTATTCGTTATCTTAATATTCACATTAGGTGTTGTTGCGCAGGAAAACAATACCGAGGTAGATACGATGAAAAAAGAATTAAAAGAGAAAAAAAATGACACCACCAATATCCGTCTGAAACGAAAAACAGTTAAAATTATTGAAGACGATGATGAGGGCGAAACCAAAATTTATGTAAAAAAACACCATAAAGAAGATTGGGAATATTTTTGGGATGATTCAGGCCGATTTAAAGGTTCCTGGTCAGGTTTTTCTATGGGATTAAGTAATTTTGTTGATAAATATTTTTCAATCAGTCGTTCCGGCGACAATGAATTTATGGACTTAAATACCGGAAAATCGTGGAACATGAATATCAATTTTGCCCAGTACAGCATTAATTTGGCAAATAATCAATTCGGACTGGTAACCGGTTTAGGCCTTGAATTTAATTATTATCGTTTCGACAGAGATAATTCCATTCAAAAAGATATAGATGGCGTTATTGTAAATCAGGATTTACCAGTAACCTGGAATGTTGAAAAATCAAAACTTTCAACAACATATGCTACACTGCCCATACTTATTGAGGTGCATACTTCATCCAGTCAGCATAAAGGAATTGTTTTTGCTGCTGGTGTAATTGGTGGCGCTAAATTGGGTTCTAACACCAAAGTGGTTTATAAAGAAAATAGTGATAGGAAAAAAGACAAAGTAAGAAATGATTACAGTCTAAATCCTTTTAGGTATGGAGTAACAGCCCGTTTAGGCGTGGGTGACTGGTTGGTTTATGGAACATATTATATTTCACCACTATTTGAAAAAGATAAAGGGCCGGAATTGTATCCAATTTCAGTAGGCTTAGCGCTATCCTTTGAATAAAAAAGTTGAATAAAAAAGTATTATATATATTAAATAAGTCATCATAAAATGTTGGCTTATTTTATTTTATATATTATTAATTATAAAATAATTTATATAAAAAATATTAGTATATTATTATAAAGGAAATTATTGTATATTAACTAAAAATTGATTTAAAAAATATCACTATTTTTAAAGAATTAAAATAATTTTCATTTTTAATGAACTTTATCGTATCTTTCCATAACAATAATAAGTTTTACTTAATGAAAAGAAAAAGTATTTTACTTCTGTTTTTATTTTCTGTAACGTTTATATTCTCCCGGGCACAAAATAATGCGCTAGATAGTTTTCTTTTAGCACATAATGAAAAACATGATACTGTAAAAATACATTTACTTCTTGAAGAATATTTTGCAAAATATCGGCGTGGACTTGTTCTTGATGGTAAAGAGTGCCTGGATAAAGCATTGGAAATTGCGGAAGGATGCGACAATTTATGGTGGAAGGGAAATGTTTTATTAAAGTTTGGTGACTATTATAAAATAACCGGAGAATATGAAAAAGCAGTTGAGTATTATCTGAGTGCAAAAAATATTTTTATAGATCAGGGAAAAAATAAAGCTCTTGGGACTGTTTACAATAACCTTGGGGCAACTTACGAAAATATGGGCAAATATGACCAAGCCATGTTTAACTTAATTAAAGCATTAGATATTTATGAATCGTTCAAAGATTCTTTAAGCATTGCTAAAACCTATCTGAATCTGGGCTTACTGTATTTTCGACAGCAAGAGTATGATAAAAGCCTTGATTTTTATAATAAGTCGTTGAAATTAAGGCAAATATTAAATGACAAGGAAGGAATTGCTTTGCTCTATAATAACATTGCCATTGTTAATTATTATACCGAAAACTATGATAGTGTAAGAAGTTACTTTCAAAAAGCCTACGAAATATATGTAGATATGGGAAACAGGAGAAATCAGGTTATGGCGTTGTCTAACCTGGCAGAGATTTATAATATTATTGGTCAAAAGGATAAAGCACTTGAGAATTATTATAAAGTTCTTGAACTGGAAAAAGAACTTGGACAAAAAGGAGAAGTTTGCAAAACATATTTCTTAATTGGAGACTTATATTTATCCAGAAATGAAATCTCTTTAGCCAAAGAATATACTTTAATGGCTTTAAATGTTGCAGAAGAGGTTAGAAGTTATAAAGAAATCTCTGAAGCCTATTTACAACTATCAGAAATAGCAGTTCTGGAAAATAATTTTAAAAGAGCCCTTGATTATTTTCAACATTACCACACATATAACGATAGTTTATTTAACATTGAGAAATCAAAGCAAATTCAAGAAATTGAGACCCAATATGAAACCCGCAAAAAAGAACAAAGGATTAAAAATCTGGAAAACGAAAAAATTATCCGTGAACTCAGAATAAAAAGACAGCAATTTGTTCTATATTCAATTGCATTGGGATTGCTTTTTATTACAGGATTTTTGATTATTTTATTTAACAGGAATAAAAAAATTCGGATGGCTAATAGATTGCTGGCCTACCAGAAAAAGCAAATTACCGATAGTATCGAGTATGCCAGTCGGATACAAAAAGCTATTTTGCCACCTTATGATTATATTGCCCAGCTAATTCCCGAGTATTTTATTTTTTATCAGCCACGTGATATTGTTAGTGGAGATTTTTATTGGATTACCGAGAAAAACGGAATAATTGTAGTAGCTGTTGTTGATTGTACCGGTCATGGAGTTCCCGGAGCATTTATGAGTATGCTGGGAACTGCTTTTTTAAACGAAATAGTAAATACCGAGCCGGAGTTGAGAGCAGATAGTATCTTGAATCAATTGAGAAATCAAATAAAAAAATCTCTTCACCAAACAGGCAAAGATGACGAAACAAAAGACGGAATGGACATATCATTGTGTGTAATAGATAAAGCGAACAGCTTATTACAATTTGCCGGAGCCTATAATTCGCTCATTATTATAAGCGAAAATAAAACTTCAATGATTAAAGGTGACAGGATGCCTATTGGGATTTATATGAAAGAGAAAAAAACATTTACCAACCATGAAATAAATGTTCAACCAGGGGACATGCTTTATATGTTTACCGATGGATTTATTGATCAGTTCGGCGGCAAGGATAAAAGAAAATATCGTATCGCACCCTTTAAAGAGCTATTATTTTCAATTCATCAAAAACCCGTTAACTTACAGCAACAAATACTTGAAACAGAATTTAAAACCTGGAAAGGCGATCAGGAGCAAATTGATGATGTTTTAGTATTTGGTTTTAAAATTTAATTTGACACATCACGATAAGATTTATTATATTTAGCCAAATTTTTAATTATAAATGATAAAAACAGACCATTATGAGACTTCTTTTAATAAGTAATTCGACCAATGCCGGTGAAGCCTATCTTGATTATCCAAAACATGAAATCAAGAAATTTTTGGGCGATAAGGTGAAAAAAGTATTGTTTATTCCTTATGCAGCTGTAACTTTTTCTTTCGATGAATACCAGAAAAAAGTACAAGACCGTTTTTCTGAAATTGGCTATGAGGTAGACTCTATTCATCATTACGATTTTGATAAAAAGAAACAAGCATTAAAAGATGCTGAAGCCATTGTTGTTGGTGGCGGAAATACATTTCATCTTACTAAGCTTATGCAACAGCAGGATTTGTTAGAGACTATCCGTTACGAATGCCTGAAAGGTAAACCTTATGTAGGATGGAGTGCCGGTTCCAATGTTACCTGCCCAACCATTTGCACAACAAACGATATGCCTATTGTTGAGCCGGAAAGTTTCCATGCTATCAATCTTGTACGTTTCCAGATTAATCCACATTATTTGGATGCCAACCCTGACGGACACGCAGGTGAAACCAGAGAACAGCGAATTAATGAGTATTTGGTAGCGAATCCATATATTTATGTCGTAGGTTTACGCGAAGGGACCATGTTAAAAATTGATAATGCAAAAGCTCAGTTGATTGGGCCGCGAAAAGCCCGGATATTTAAATACGGCGAAGAACCTCGAGAGCTAGGCCCTGACGACGATTTTGACTTTTTGTTTGAATAGATGATATTGTTTTTAAATGATAAAGGCTGTCTTTTTTGCGAAGGCAGCTTTTTTAAATTTGAGATGTGTTAGTAACACTCCTATCAACACTACCATGAATCTAATAATACCCATTATTAGGAGTATATTACCAAATGCTATCCAGGCCATAATCATAGTTACCGGGGCACAGGTAATATAAACTGGGCACCCTTATAATATCAATTCTTTTAATTAGTATCCACTTAAAATCGTAAGAACCCATGGAAACGCTAATAAAACGGTAGATCGATTCATGTTTAATTATAGTACTGTTTTAAGACAGGATTTAAAAGTTGTAGTACCTTCACTTTTGATATTTTTGTAACCCATGAATTTTATTATTAGAGTTACTTATTAATTATGGGTAATTTTTGAGTATAGTTCTAATTTTGACTGCAGGTATTTTTTAGTTTGGGGATTCATATCCTTTTGCTAAACAGTCAAGGATAAACTACTAGTCCATTTAAGGTTCAATACCTAATATAAGAAGCGGAACAGGAGGATTGTTTCTTCCGTGTCTTAAAACATTATAAACTTCTCCTTCATAATATGCAACTCCACTTGACATTTGACATTGCATTTTCTTCGTTGGTAAGACTTCAACACCTAAATTTATTACACCACCAGAATAAAACAACAAATGTTTTACAAACAAATCAAAAGCTACAAAAGCATATTTACCAAACTGAACTTCAATAGCTACCTGGTCTTTAACAAAGTCTGTTTGTTTATATGATTTAATTGGTTTTTTAATTCCCTTTTTTATTAAAAACTCCTTTTGTTCTTCAAATGGGAGGTTTACTATTTGCTCTAAATATTTCTGATTTGTAGTGATATAATATTGATATCTGCTTTCATTCCAATTCAATTTATTAAAAGATTCTGCAAATGCTTTATTTAAATCTACGGGACTATAAAGCATTCTGCCTTTCATAGTTTTTTCTTTACTTTCTTTGGTCAAAAATTGGTTAGCATCAATACTCTCAATTACTTTTTTAATTTCAGTATAAAGTTTTTTATGATGAACTAATAAATATTCTTCTCCATTTAAGTGTGAATATTTTTGAGCAATTTTCATATTTTATTTGGTAAAATTTAGTTTATAACTATTTGTTGTTTCCCACTCTTTTGGAACCTGAGCAAGTTTGTCTGTTGATTTTGGTTGATGAATTGGCTTATTTATTGGTCTTATTTTCAAGTTTCCTTCCTTTAAGTCTCTTATTCTTTGTTCAGCAATTTCAATATATTTCTGTTCTTTCTCAATTGCAACTGTATTTCTATTGTTTATTATTGATGCAAGCAAAGTAGAACCAACTCCTGCATAAGGGTCTAGTATCCAACTGTCTTTATTTGTTAAAGCTAAAATACAACGCTCCACTAATTCAATTGGATATTGACATGGATGTTCTGTTTTTTCGGGATGATTTGATTTAACATTTGGAATATTCCATAACTCCTGTTCCCAATCTCTTATAACTATTTCCCAAATGTCAGTAGGATTTTTCCCTTTTGGATTACCAGATAACCTACCTTTATTAGGACCTTTAAAATGTTTTTTACCAGGATATTTTGAAGGTATTCTTACATCATCAAGATTAAAAATATAGTCATTTGATTTTGTAAACCATAAAATTGTCTCATACCTACCTGAAAATCTTTTTGAAGCATGTAATCCATGTCCAAAGTGCCAAACAATTCTATTTCGTAGTTTTAATCCATGTTTTTTAAAAATTTGGTAATAAAAGATGTCAAGAGGAAATATTTCACCTTTTTCTACATAATTCCCCACCTGCCAACATATACTCCCTTTTTCTGATAAAACTCGAATTAATTGCTTTATCACTTCTTCTTGGGTTTCAAGATACTTTTCAATAGAAACTTTAGTTTCATATTCTTTCCCAACATTATATGGCGGTGAAGTTATTATAAGATCAAACTTATTATCTTTAACTGTTTTAAGATGAGTAAGAGTATCTCCATGAATAATTTCATATTCAGACTGATACAATTCTTTTACAAACTCTTCTATTGGCTCTTCAACTTTCATCTTTTATTATTTTTAATCAAAAATACAAAAATCATTATAGTTAAAAATGATCACAGCATGACTCTTTATCAAATTTTTATAAACACTTTTTTATTAGCTTAAAAGAATTAATCCAACTGTTTCGCATCCTGGTTTTATTTTTATTTAGATAACAAACCTTTTTTTGTAGCAACTCCTCTGATTATTCGTCTTTAACAGGAAATGACCTTGTAACTTTTTCAATAACCAAAGCGTCGTATCTTAAAAATATTAAAAACATAATTCGTATAAAAATGATTAAAAACTTCTTTCTTACAGCTTTCCGAAATTTGACCAAAAACTGGTTATATTCGTTAATAAACATATTGGGATTAACCATTGGGCTTGCAGCGGTTATCTATATTTTTTTATTTGTAAGTTTTGAGCTTAGCTACGATAAAATGCATGAAAACCACAACCGCATTTATCGTGTGGGTGTAAAGGGTATGCTTATGAACAGCGAAATTAACCAGGCCATTACTGCCGCTCCCATGGCCGAAGCCATGCGTAACGATTATCCCGAAATAGTTAGTGCCTGCAGGCTTACTACTTCCGGCGACTGGTTAATGACTTATGATGATAAAAAATTTAACGAACGGAATTTCATTTTTGCCGACTCTACTTTTTTCAATGTTTTTTCATTTAAGCTGCTTAAAGGAGATCCTAAAACAGTACTAAACGAACCACGCAGTATTGTTTTTACAGAATCAACAGCAAAAAAATATTTTGGCAATGAAGATCCTGTAGGTAAAACTATAAAAGTTGAAAATGATACGGTTTTATATCAAGTTACCGGGCTAATGGAAGATGTTCCTGAAAATGCTCATTTTACCTTCGATATGCTGGGGTCTATGTCAACCTTACGCAGAAGCCAAAATACTTTCTGGATATCGCACAATTACTATACTTATATTTTATTAAGCGAGGGAACCGATCCCAAAGCTTTTGAAGATAAAATGCAAAATATGGTTGAAAAGTATGTGGGCCCTCAAATAGAACAGGCTTTGGGTATTACCCTGCAGGAGTTCGAAGAGTCGGGAAATTCATTCGGTTATTTTATACAACCGCTTACCGATATTCATTTACGGTCTGATTTACAATACGAAATAGAAGCAAACGGAAATATATTGTATGTTTATATCTTTATCTCTGTGGCTATTTTTATATTAATTATTGCCAGCATAAATTTTACAAATCTGGCTACAGCAAGGGCCGCCAACCGCACCAAAGAAGTGGGTGTAAGAAAAGTTTTGGGGGCTATGAAAAAACAACTGGTTGCCCAGTTTTTAACCGAATCGTTTTTAATAACACTTATATCCCTGGCATTAGCAGTTGTTGCTATTGAAGTTGCAATGCCTTACCTGAATAATATTACCCAGATTGCGATGGATATTGATTATTTTGGAGCATGGTATATTTTGCCGGCTTTATTTTTATTAATTGTAATGGTAAGTTTTATGGCCGGAAGTTATCCTGCCTTTTTCCTTGCATCTTTCAGGCCGGTTGATGTTTTAAAAGGGAAGCTAAAGCTTGGAGCCAAAAGCGGGATGCTAAGATCTTCGCTTGTAATCGTGCAGTTTGTGGTTTCCATATTTATTCTGTTATCCACCTATACGGTATCAGATCAGCTAAATTATATGCTCAACAAAAATCTTGGTTTCGAAAAGGACCATGTTTTAATGATTCGCAGGTCTGACGGACTAAGAAATCAATTAGAATCTTTTAAATCGGAAGTTAAAAATTTACCGGGAGTTATCCATATTACCAATGCTCAGAATTATCCCGGAATTAATTTTTCCAATAACGGATTTTTAAAAGAAGGCGAACCGGGCAATACTTATTTATTAAACCAGGCTCGTGTAAGTTACGATTATGAAAAAACATTTGGTTTTAAAATGCTTGAAGGGCGCTTTTTTTCTAAAGATTTTCCCACCGACTCTAATGCAATAGTCATTAACGAATCGGCAGTTAAATCACTAGGAATGGAAGACCCCGTAGGGGAAAACTTGTTGATGCCATCGGGAGAAAACCAATTTGAAACGCTAAAGATTATTGGTGTGGTAAAAGATTTTCATTTTAAATCGTTACATACAGCCATAGAACCTGCTGCTTTTACCATTTTGCCAGGTAACTGGGAAGGCGTGGTTTGTATTAAATTATCACCCGAAAATACTAGTAAAACAGTCTCTGCGATTCAAAACATCTGGGAAAGTTTTACTTCTCAATATCCTTTCGAGTATTTCTTTTTCGACGAACATATTAAAGAGTTGTATAAAGCTGAAAAACGGACCAGCAGTATTTTTGTAATTTTCTCACTTTTATCTGTTGTGATTGCATTTTTTGGATTACTGGGTTTAATTTCATTTATTACCGAACAGCGTAAAAAAGAAATTGGTATACGAAAAACTTTTGGTTCTACTTCGCTAAACATTGTAATCATTATTTGTAATGATATTATAAAATTAATCTTAATTGCAACCATCATATCGTGGCCTATTGCTTACTGGGTAATGAATAACTGGTTGCAGGATTTCTCTTACAGAGTTGATATTCATTATGTAATGTTTATCGTAATTCCTGTTCTAACCATGCTTGTTTCTCTGTTGGTTGTAATATATCAGGCAATGAAAGCTGCATTTAAAAATCCAGCAGAAACTTTACGCTATGAATAATATGATGCAACACAAGAAATATAAATCCGTCTTTTAAAATGTTTAAAACACTAAAAATGATGTTAAAAAAATTTAAAACATTCTAATAACATTGAAAAATTTTATAACTTGTAACAAATTAAAATGTTAATCGTCAGATAAGTAGTAAAAAGAATTAAATATTAAAGTAAAATGGTTATGATAAAAACAAAACAACTGGTAAAAGTATTTCGAACCGACGAGATTGAAACAACAGCTTTAAACAAAGTTGACCTTGAGGTTCAGAAAGGAGAATTTGTTGCGGTTATGGGCCCGTCAGGTTGCGGGAAATCAACACTTTTAAATATTATTGGCCTTTTGGATAATCCAACAAGCGGAGAACTTTGGTTCGATGGCACTGAAGTTTCGAGATTTAAAGAGAGACAACGGACAGAATTAAGAAAATCAAATATTGGCTTTGTTTTTCAAAGTTTTAATTTGATTGATGAACTTACCGTTTATGAAAATGTAGAACTTCCTTTGTTGTATTTAAAAGTTTCTGCAAAAGAACGAAAAGAAAAAGTTGAGGCTGTTTTGGATAGAATGAAAATTGCACACCGACGTAAGCATTTTCCGCAGCAACTTTCCGGTGGCCAGCAGCAAAGAGTTGCAATAGCTAGAGCTGTAGTAGCCAATCCGAAATTAATTCTTGCCGATGAGCCTACAGGTAATCTTGACTCGGCAAACGGCGAAGAAGTAATGAAATTACTTACCGAATTGAATAAAGAGGGAACAACCATTGTTATGGTTACGCACTCGCCATCTGATGCCGAATATGCACACCGGATTATTCAACTGTTCGATGGACATATTGTTACCGAAAATATTCATAAGATTTTATAATAAATTTTATAATTTATTAGTTTTTAAAGGGACAATAATGCTTGTCCCTTTATTTTTGAAATAAATATATTTGCAGAAAAAAAATCGAGATATTACTAAAAATTTAAGCCATGAAAACAAAATTTTTTATCATCTTATTATTTGCCTTTTCAGTATTTACCGGATATGCTCAGAAAATTGAAGAAAGAAAAATTGATTCTTTCGATAAAATCGAAGTTTTTGGAAACATCCAGGTGTTTTTAACGAAAGGAGAGGTGGGAACCGTTAAAATTGATTCAAAAGATGTTGACCCATCTGAGGTAGTTACCGAAATTAAAGACAAACTTTTGAAGATTAAAATGAAATCAAATCTTTTTGATGATGTTACGGTTAATGTATACTTGAATTATGATGAATTAAGAGAAATATCATCCAATGCAGCAGCTGAGATAAATGTGAAAAATAAAATTAAAGCAGATAAAATTATTGCAACAGCTACCAGTGGAGGAAGAATAAAGCTACAAGCTGATTTAAATGCTGTAGAACTTAAAGTTTACCAAGGGGGACACATTGATATTACCGGAAAATCGAAGCTACAAGAATCGTATGTAAATACCGGCGGCGTTTTATCGGCCACAAAATTGGAATGCAATGAGGTGTTTATAAAAATGAATACCGGAGGAAATGCTGATGTTTTTGCCACTAAAAAAATCGATGCCAAAGTAAATACCGGCGCATCGTTGACCGTTTACGGAAATGCAAAACAAGAAGTTTTGAAAACATCCATTGGAGGAAAGATTGTTCGCTGGAACGATTAATGAAGAATTGAAAAAGGGCTGAAATATTAACAGCCCTTTTGTTTTATAAAAAAATAAGCAAATAACTTATTTCACTTAGTTGTCATCTTCTTCATTGTCGAGAAAATCATCATTTTTACCGAATAAGTCAAGGTCCTCAAATTCTTCTATCTCATCAAATATTTCTTTTTTAAAATATTTCTTCTTTTTGGAACCATTAACCTTTTTAACTTTCATTTCTCGCTCACTTTCAAATGATTTGTTCTTCTTCGATTTCTGAAAATTTTTGTTTGATTTCATTTATACACGAATGTTAGTTAAAATTTAACAATAATATAATTTAATTAAAATGATTAATTTTTTTGAAGGATTTTACCTATATTTCTGTATTTTGAAGTATAAAATTACGCTCAATAAGGTTTTTGTTTCAATTTGCAAGTTAAAAATTTTTTTATTTATCAAAAAATTTTTGTATAAAAAATAAGTTAAAATCATGTTTGATCATTTTTTACTAACTGGCAATTATAACTGATTTTTTTTATTTTTGTTACATTAAAGATCATCTAATTTGAAACCTAAACCCAACATTATGAAAACGATCATAGTTAATACCGATTATGCTGAAATTACGTACGATTCGGAATTGAAAATGGGAAAGATTGTATGGAAAAGAAAAACCACCACCGAAGAGTATCAGTACGCCTTTATTACCCTATTAGAGTATAGCAAAAAACATCCTATCGATAATTTCTTGTCTGATATCAGGAAGCAGGGAATTGTATCGCCTGAAAACCGGAAATGGTTTGAAAATGATATGCTACCTAAAGCTATAGAGGCAGGGCTAAAAAGAGCAGCAACCATTTTCGACGGGAATATTTTTAAAAAGTATTATTTAAATATGATCATTAAAGTATCGAATAAATTCGGATTACCCTTAAAATTATTTAATAGCGAAGAAGAAGCCATTGAATGGTTTAAAAGCTTTGCTTATTAATTAGTAGTTGCAGTGACTAATTAGTTTTTTATAGGTAAATCAATTATTGTTGCTTTACAAATTTTGCATCAACAACTTTGTATAATTTATCCGATCTTCTAATGATTTGATCAACAGGGATTGAACACTTTTCGCCTTTAATAGCAGTTTCTGTATTTTTGAGGTCAACTCTAATTTCTTTTACCGTGGTTTGCACAATTCCTGTAGTAGGGCCGGTTATTAAAATCTCGTCGCCTACTGAAATTTCATTGGTTTCGATAAGAAACTCTGCTACTTTAATATTTGTAAAGTAGTTGGTGCCTTTTCCAATGTAAATTTTGCGTTTGGTAGCCCGGGAACCGTATTTGTGGCTCCATTCTCCAAGCCTTTGCCCCAGGTAGTAACCATCCCAAAATCCACGGTTAAAAACAGTAGATAAGCGTTCTTCCCAGTTTTTAATTTTTGTAGGGTTAAAACTTCCGTCTAAATAAGCTTCAATGGCTTCGTTATAACATTCGGAAACTGTTTTAACATATTCGGGAGGCCTTGCACGGCCTTCTATTTTTAACACCGTAACACCTGCATCAAGCACTTTGTTTAAGAATTTTATAGTGCTTAAATCTTTAGGCGACATAATATATTCGTTATCAATTTCAATCTCGTTGCCCGATTCTTTTTCTGTTACAATATAAGCTTTTCGGCAGGTTTGCAGGCAGGCACCGCGGTTTGCCGAATAATTTTTTTCGTGTAAGCTTAAATAACATTTCCCTGATATGGCCATGCATAAAGCACCATGTACAAACAATTCAATTTTTATAGGCTTTCCCGACGGGCCGGTAATATTTTCATTCTTTATTAATTTTGAAATTTCTGATACCTGGCCGAGGTCCAGTTCTCTTGCCAATACAACAACATCTGCAAATTGTGCATAAAAGCGCAGGCTTTCTATGTTGCTTATATTTAACTGTGTAGAAATGTGTACTTCTACTCCTTTTTTCCGGGCGTAATTAATTACTGCCATGTCGGATGCAATTATAGCTGTTACATTATTTTTTTTGGCAGCTTTAACAATTTCCTGCATCAAGGCAATTTCATTATTATAAATTACGGTATTTACTGTTAAGTATGATTTTAACCCATGTTCTTCGCATATCTCAACTATTTTTTTTAAATCGTTAAAAGTGAAATTATTGGAAGAATGAGCGCGCATATTCATTTTTTCTATCCCGAAATACACCGAGTCTGCTCCACCCTGTATGGCTGCCATAAGCGATTCGTAAGAACCAACAGGAGCCATTATTTCAAAATCTTTTCTTTCCATCGCAAATAAAAATATTTAATGCTGCAAATTTAATTCAATAAAATGATAATCGGATATGATATGAACCATATTACCCTGCTTATTGTTTATTAAAAATAGCTACAGCAAAAGGGCATATTAGCTATTTGACTTTCATGGTTAAATTTAATATATTAACAAACCCTTAAAAATCCAGAATTATGTGCAAGGACAGTATCTTTATCGAAACTATGGGTTATATTAAAAAGCAGGTAAATCTTACTACTGTTGAAAGTAATATAATCCCTAATACTTTTGTGCTCGAAAGCTTACATCCTTTTCCAGGATATCATGGACAAAACCTACCCGAAAAATCTTGTCCAAGGTCTTTATTTTTTATTGTAGAAAAAGAATATACCTGGGAAGAAATTGCCCGGATTGAAAATAGAATCAAACAAGAATTTAAATACGATTTTAATATTTCCCATGGGAATATTTATCTAAAAAATGCAGCCTATTCATGTATTCGTATTAAGTATCTTAGTAGTTTTACATTTGTCCCCGAATTACAAAATCTTTTAAAGAATCATCAAGTTAAATTTTTGAAAAAAAGAGAAGTAAATGAAAGTGGATTAATAGTTATTCACAAACATTTTTATATTCAGGAAATAGAAGAAGGCTTTTATTCCGATTTGGATGAAGAGGTTAAATATTACATTGAGCTTCCTGTTGCATTATCGTGGAATGTTTTTAAAGATTTTACTTTTTTTGTAAAAAATAACATTGTAAATAACAACTTTGATGTTGCCCAGGGTGTGTTCTTTAGAAAAAAAGGCATAGTTGATGTTATCCGAATATATGATTACGAAGCAGGGCTTGACCGGTTTAAAATGATACGTAATAAGTATCTTGATGAGATTCGGAAAAAGCTGTAAAAAAGACTTAAAAAAATTTAACTTCCAGAATACTTACGGCAAAGTATTTGAGTTTCTATTTAAGGAATTTGTATTTTTGCTGTCTGAAAAAAGTCTGGAAGTAAGTGAAACAAACGGTAAAATCAATATTAGTAGGATTAATTCTGGGAACGCTGATTTTGTTTTTGATATCAGGGTTAATTACTTATTTTTATGAAGATGAGGTAAGCCTTTACCTTGTTGAAGAACTAAACAGCCATATTTCGACTAAAATTGAAGTGGATAAGGTTAAATTCTCTGTGTTAAAAAAATTTCCTAAAGCATCGGTAGAATTAGAAAATGTGGTTGCCTATTCGCCCGAAGGTTATTTTAAAAAGATTCAAAATTATAATACTGACACCCTATTTGTTGCACAAAGTATTTTTGTGCAATTTAACCTGGCTGACTTGCTAAATAATAAATACCACATAACCGATATTCATTTTAACCGGGGAGATATTCGATTATTTGTTGATCATTTGGGCGATGCAAATTATATTTTTTGGGAACAAAAAACAGATCAGGAGAAATCAGAGTTTACCCTTGATTTAAAGGGTGTGAAAATAACAAATGCTAATGTTATCTATTGTAATAATGTAACCAAAACAACACTAATATCAACTGTCGACAGAATAGATTTTGAAGGGAATTTTTCAAGGGATAATTATTTGATGCAAATACATTCAGACCTATTGGTCCATCAACTCGAAGTTGAAAAGATTCAGTACCTGCAAGAACAAAAAGTAAAAACAAACCTAACCTTAAATATTTACGACCAGATCAACCAAATTGAAAATGGCTTGCTTACCATTGAAAATTTAGCTTTCGATGTAGCTGGAACAATAGAAAATAGAAAGACAAAAAAAATTGATTTAAATATTGCAGGGACTGAGTTGCCGCTAAAATCGGCAATGAAAAATTTACCTCCCTCGCTGTTGAATGAGTTTCCTCTTATTCAAGGAGAAAAAGGCCATGTTACTTTAGCTATGAAAATTAAAGGGGATGATATTAAAACCCGACGTCCGCATATTGAGACTGATTTTCATGTTAAAAATGCCCAGATATTTGACGAAAAAAGGAAATTAGCTATCCATAATATTTCAATAACCGGGAAATATTCTAATGGAAAAAATAATGATCCTGCATCTACTCAAATTGTATTTGATAAGTTTAGCGCAGCATTGAAAAACAGCACCATCGACGGGCGGTTTTTTTTAGAAAACCTGTATGATCCAACGCTTGACATTGCTTTTTTTACAACCATGAATTTAAATGAGATGCATGAATATCTAGAAACAGATACGATTGCATTACTGGAAGGGTTTGCTGAGGCAAATGTTACATACCGGGGCAAATATAATTCGTTACAGAACTTACAATTTGCCGATTTATTTACTACCAACTACTCGGTCGATTTAAGTTTTTTACAGGGCGCATTCCAGCTAAAAGATAATCCTGTAAAACTGGAGGATGTTTCAGGGACTATTAAACTCAACAAAAATCTAAAAGCCGAAAATTTATTTTTTAAAATTCAGGATAATGATTTTTTGATCAACGGATATATTTCTCAACTTTTCGAGTATTTCGAGCATAAAAAAGTTTTTAATGTAAATGCTAACCTGGATGCCAGCCACATAGACCTTAATCAATTGTCGTTATTGTTTAAAGAAGATAAAAAAGATAAAAAAGACCCGGTTTACCGTTTGCCCGAAAAGTTAGCACTGACATTAAAACTTAACATTAAAAATTTCGAAGTGGGTAAGTTTTCAGCAAACAATGTACGTGGTAATTTAAATTATAAACCCAGGATGTTTTCGTTGCACGAAATTTCTTTTTATTCAATGGATGGATTTGTAAAAGCCGGCGGCGTTATTACACAAAAATTCGACAATAATTTTTTGGTAAGGACACAAAGCAGGCTCGATCAAATCAATATAAACAAACTGTTTTATTCATTTAACAACTTTGGGCAGGATTTTATTTCTGATAAAAATTTGAATGGAAATCTTTCTGGTGAAGTGTTTTTTACATCAGAATGGACAGACAGGCTGGAGATAATTAAAAATGCTATACATGCTGAAAATAATATTAATATTGATAATGGAGAAATTATCGGGTTTGAACCTTTGCTTGGTTTATCAAAATTTATTGATGTTAAGGAGTTGGAACATATTAAATTTTCAACGTTAACAAATCAGATCACCATTAAAGATGAGAAGGTATATATTCCGCAAATGGACATTGAGTCTTCGGCGATTAATATTGCGGCATCCGGAATTCATGGGTTCGACAATAATTTTTCTTATCATATTAAAATGCTATTGTCCGATGTTATCGCCGGAAGGTTAAAAAGATCGGTAAAAAGACGAAGCGAATATGAAAATGTTGAAGATGACGGATTAGGACGTACTGCACTATTTCTGTTAATTGAAGGCAATCCAGTGGACTACAGGGTTAAATACGACCGTAAAGCTGCCAGGGAAGAATTAAAAAATAATCTCCAGAAAGAAAGATCAGTATTAAAAAATATTTTCAAAGAAGAATTTGGATGGGGAAAAAATGACACATCAATAGAAAAAGAAAATCACCAAAAAGAAATTTTTGAAATTGAGTGGGACGAAAATAAGAATCTAAAAAAAGAGGAAGAAGAAACAATAAGCATTGAAGAGCAAAAATTTACAATTGAGTGGGAAGAAGATACAATTCAATAAAAGTTTAGAAAAAAGATTTATATTAGCCGATTAAGGGTTGTTGAGTTTTAAACACTATATATTTTTAAGTTTTCGTAACATATAATTATTAACCTTATTTATAAAAAACGGATTGATTTGAGCATTTATACCAAAAAACAAAAGTGGAAACTACTTCTTTTATTTGTTGCTATTATAATTGCAGTTGCATCCATATTTACCACTAATAGCCTGGTAAAGCAATTATCAAAAGAAGAGCGAAAAAAAGTTGAATTGTGGGCGCTGGGTATGCGCCAACTTTCAGGGCTGGATAGTGATGAGAAAGATTATACTTTTATTCTGGAAGTGATTAAAAACAATGAAACCGTACCGGTAATTTTAACCGATAAAAACGGCAATGTCGTTTCTACGCGTAATCTTGACCCTGACAAGGAAAATGACCCGGAGTACCTGGATCGGCAGCTAGAGAAAATGGAAAAAGAAAACGAGCCTATTGAAATTATTTTACTCGATGGCAATAAAAATTTTATTTATTATAAAGAATCCATTTTATTAACCCGGCTCTTTTATTTTCCTATTATCCAGTTTTTTGTAATGATAATTTTTTTGCTGGTAGCTTATATTGCTTTCAGCACATCGCGAAAAGCAGAGCAAAACCAGGTTTGGGTTGGTATGTCGAAAGAAACAGCGCATCAGTTGGGAACGCCCACTTCGTCGTTACTGGCTAACCTCGAATTATTAAGGCTAAAAAATGTTGATGAGGAGATCGTTTTAGAATTTGAAAAAGATATAAACCGTTTGGAAAAAAATTACCGATCGTTTTTCTAAAATTGGATCTGCTCCAAAACTCGAAAAACAGGATGTAATTCCAATTCTTGTAAATGCAGTTAATTATATTAAAGCAAGGTCATCCGAAAAAATTAACTTTCATTTTAATTTTTCTGAAAACGACCGTATTCTATTGCCTTTTAATGCTCCGCTTTTTGAATGGGTAATTGAAAATTTATGTAAAAATGCCATTGATTCTATGGAGGGATCAGGCAATATAACAATAAGTATTGACGACAGGATTCAGTTTTTGTTTATTGATGTTAAAGACGAAGGCAAAGGAATTCCGAAATCGAAACACAACACTATTTTTCAGCCGGGCTTCACCACCAAAAAAAGAGGTTGGGGGCTGGGGTTGTCCCTTTCTAAACGAATCATTGAATCGTACCACAATGGAAAAATTTTTGTATATCACTCTGAAATTAATAAAGGCACAACTATTCGTATTGTCCTTAGAAAACATTAAATTGTAAAGGAGGTCGGCAAATCGGTAACCTTTCATATTTTTTCTTTTTTTATTCAAATATAAATTTATACTTTTGCACGATGTAAAATTTTGTGAGGTGGATTATTTTAGCAAATATAGAATTGAATTTCAGGGGTTAAGTGATGGTGTACACGATTTTATATTTGATGTGGATCAGCTTTTTTTTGACAATATTGAGTATTCCGACATCAAAAATGGTACACTAAAGGCTTATGTTACGTTGAATAAAAAACCTCAGTTGCTTGAATTGGATTTAAAAATTGAGGGATTTGTAAATATAATTTGTGATCGTTGCCTTGATGAACTTAAAATGCCGGTTAATTTTGAAGGGCAGATGTTTGTTAAATTCTCGGAAACGGAAAAAGGCTATACCGATGAGGTTATTTACCTGCTTCCCGGCGATTATGAGGTAAATCTTGCACATTATATTTACGAAAGTATTAAGATTAGTTTGCCGATCAAATGTGTTCACCCTGACGATGAGCACGGCAATAGCACTTGCGACCCTGAAATGTTGCAACGAATTGAAAATTTAAAATCAGATAGATCTGCCAAAGACTTAATAGATCCTAGGTGGAACGATTTAATTAAACTAAAAGAAAATTAATGTAATATAAAAGAAAATGGCACATCCAAAAAGAAAAACATCGAAACAGAGAAGAGACAAGAGAAGAACGCATTACAAAGCTACGGCTCCAACTATAGCTGCATGTTCCAATTGCGGTGCTACACATGAGTATCACAGAGTATGTCCTGAATGTGGATACTATAAAGGACAATTAGCTGTTGAGAAAGAAGTTAAAGCTTAATTGTAATACATCCGTATGAGAATTGGAATAGATATTATGGGTGGTGATTTTGCTCCTGAAGCGGCTGTTTTAGGAGCAATTTTAGCTCATAAAGAGTTGTCATACGACGATCGGCTGGTTTTAATCGGCGATGAAGGTAAAATCAAAGAAATTTTACTTAGAGAAAAAGTAGATTTCGAAAACTTTGATATTGTTCATTCGTCGCAAGTAATTGAAATGAGCGATCATCCGGCAAAAGCTTTTGACAAAAAGCCCGATTCAAGCATAGCAAAAGGGTATAAGCTCCTGGCAATGGGCGAAATTGACGGTTTTGCCAGTGCCGGAAGCACAGGCGCAATGCTCGTTGGTGCAATGTATGCAGTAAAAGTAATTCCAGGAGTTATTCGTCCGGTAATTACTGCTGCAATACCAAAACCCGACGGTAATTACTCCCTGATTCTGGATGTAGGTATTAATCCCGACACAAAACCTGATGTATTATATCAATATGGCATTTTAGGATCATTATATGCAAATCATGTATATAACATCACTAACCCAAAAGTAGGATTAATGAATATTGGGTCGGAAGAAGAAAAAGGGAATCTGGTTACCAAATCGGCACATGAACTAATGAAAGACACATCGGATTTTAATTTTATTGGCAATGTAGAAGCTAATGAATTATTTAGCGATGACAAGGTTGATGTTATTGTTTGTGACGGGTTTGTTGGAAATGTTATACTTAAAGAGGCCGAAGCCTTTTATACATTGATAAAGAAAAGAAAAATTGAAGATAAGTTTTTTGATAAATTTAATTTCGAAAACTATGGAGGGACTCCAATATTGGGAGTAAATAAAAATATTGTAATCGGCCATGGAATATCACGTGAAGTGGCTATGAAAAATATGATTCTCCACACGAAGGAAGTGGTTGAAGCTAAACTTTCTGATAAAATTAAGGAGGCATTTAAATGACAAAAAAAAGAGCAACGATTACCGGTATTGGAGCATATGTTCCTGATTATATTTTAACAAATGATGAGCTAAGTAAAATGGTCGACACTTCCGATGAGTGGATCATGACCAGAATAGGTATTAAAGAACGAAGGATAATTAAAGAAAAAGGAGAAGGTTCTTCGTTTGTGGGTACTAAAGCTGTTAATCAGTTGCTAGAAAAAACGAACACTTCGCCCGAAGAGGTTGACCTGGTTATTTGTGCCACGGTAACTCCCGACCATCAATTTCCTGCAACAGCTAATATTATTAGCGATAAAGCAGGTATCAGAAATGCTTTTAGTTTTGATTTAAATGCCGGATGTTCAGGATTTCTTTATGCTTTAAATGTGGCATCGAAATTTGTAGAATCAGGAACCCATAAAAAAGTAGTTGTTGTTGGTGCAGAAAAAATGTCTTCCATAGTTGACTATCAAGACAGGGCAACTTGTCCGATATTTGGTGATGGTGCAGGTGCAGTAATGTTAGAACCTACTACCGAAGATATTGGCATTGTTGATGCTATTGTTCAATCGGATGGTGTTGGCAGGATTCATTTACACCAAAAAGCCGGAGGCTCTGTTGCTCCTGCATCGCACGAAACTATTGATGCACGCCAACACTTTATTTACCAGGAAGGGCAACCTGTTTTTAAATGGGCTGTTTCTAAAATGGCCGATGTTTCGGTTGAAATGATGAAAAGACATGGTATAGCTCCTGAAGATTTAAACTGGCTGGTGCCCCATCAGGCCAATATGCGTATTATTGAAGCTACAGCTAAACGTATGGGAATTAAGCGTGAACAGGTAATGATTAATATCCAGCGATATGGAAATACCACTGCTGCTACTTTACCATTATGCTTATGGGAATGGGAAGACCAACTGAAAAAAGGAGATAACATTATTCTGGCCACTTTTGGTGCCGGATTTACCTGGGGCTCCATGTATGTTAAGTGGGGATATGACGGAAAAGATGTGAAAAAATAAATTGATTATGTAAAATAATTTAAAACAGCCGGAGACTATAAAAACTCCGGCTGTTTTTTTTAGATCACCAATTTTTAGACGGTTTTCAAAATAAAGATAGATTATAATAACTTTTCTAAAGTTTCATACATTGGAAAAGTTAGCCTTGAAAATATTTTTTCGGGCAAATTCAATTATAATCTCGGCATTTTTCTCAGGATTATCTGTTTTTAAATTTACATTATATACAGAATTCTTATCTCGTTTATTAAGTCCGAAATTGTAGCTTTTATCATAATAATTAAGTGTTATTTCTGCGGCTTTGGTAAATTCACCATTATTAAGCGATTCTAAAGCTTTTTTTGCATGTTGCCCTCCAAGTCGTTTGCTTATTTTTAAAATACAATTTTCAAGCTGTTTCGTGTCGAAAAGAGCATACTCTTTTACTAATCTGTGTACCCGAATATTTTTATCTAATTCAATTTTTATTACAGGAGCTTTACGCATGTTATCAAATAATTCCCTGGGAATCCAATTGGAACCAATAGAGTGGCTTTCATCTTCAACCCATACAGGTTTAGACAGGTCGAAAGTGAGCCATTCGTGAATAAGTAAATTTTCAAACTGCTCGTTGACAGGTTGTTTTTCCTGCCCTAACGCACCAAATGCAGAACCTTTGTGATTGGCTAACCTTTCCAGGTCTAAAACCTGTTGGCCCTGCTCTTTTATTTTTCTAAGTAGTTCAGTTTTTCCACTTCCGGTATATCCACCTAAAATAACTATCCGATCACTTTTTGTAAGTTGGTTTTTTCCATATTTTCGATAAGCTTTGTATCCTCCATTGAGGACAGAACATGTTAAGCCCACGGTTTCGAACAGCCAGGCCATTGAAGCGCTTCGCATCCCACCGCGCCAGCAATATATCAGTAATTTGTTGTTTTTTGCTATTTCTCTTGCCTGTTCGGCAAAAGTACGCAGTTTTGTTCCTACAATTTCAAGCCCTTTAAAAATGGCTGTTTCTTTTCCTTGCTGTTTGTATACAGTCCCAACAACAGCTCTTTCCTCATCATTAAAGATAGGGATATTAACAGCTCCGGGAATATGTCCGGTTTCAAATTCTTTGGGAGAACGGACATCTATTACCGGCGTTGTTTTCGTTTTTTCTGTAAAATCTTGAATGTTGATTTTTATAGCCATTGATGGTGGAGTATTTTACTCGTACAAATTTAAGTTAAATATTTGATTTTTAATCTTATATATTGCCAGGTTTTGCATTTTCGTTTCTATTAACGTGGAACCCTCATTGTTTGCTCATCTCCTTTTTTGTATGACAGGGCAAGGGAGTTTCATGCGAAATTACACAAAAAAAGCTACAAATAATTGATTTTACTGTTGGATTCTTAAAGCACTGATATCAATGTGTATTCATAGGATGGCACCGAGTCATTCTTTGAATTATAGATAAAACAAAATCCAGAAATGTTTTTAAGTTATGGTCAGGCAGCTAATAACGGGCAGGAATTTCCGTTTTACTTTACCCTTCCAGAAAATTACCAAGGATAGATTGGTTTCCTTTACGGGTATTTTTGCCCATAGGAGAAATTCTTTGGATAAGTTTGCGTATAGGCATGGATTGTAACCAAACCTTACCTGTTCCCTGAAGTGTAGCAAGGAAAAGCCCTTCGCCACCAAAAACCATTGATTTCAAACTTCCGGCGCTTTCAATATTAAAATTTATTTGTGGTTCATAAGCTACGATACAACCTGTATCTATTCTTAAGGTTTCGTTATTTAATGATTTTTCAATTACTGTTCCTCCGGCATGAATAAAAGCTTTCCCGTCACCAGTTAACTTTTGTAAGATAAAACCTTCTCCACCAACGAGTCCTGCACCCAGCTTTCGATTAAGGTGAATAGAAATATTGGTACCCATTGCAGCACACAAAAAGCCGTCTTTTTGTACAATAATTTGCCCTCCGCTTTCTTTTAAATCAACAGGAATAATTTTTCCGGGATAAGGCGCTGCAAATGAAACTTTTTTCTTCCCTAATCCACGATTAGTGAAGTGTGTCATAAAAATTGATTCTCCAGTAAGCAAACGGCTTCCGACAGAAAATAATTTATCCATAAATCCCTGATTGGGAGTTGAACCATCGCCTAATTTAGTTTCGAATGAAATGCCATCCTGCATATAAGTCATTGCTCCAGCTTCTGCAATAACTGTTTCGCCCGGATCAAGCTCAACCTCTACCAGTTGGATATCGTCTCCAATAATCTTATAATCAATTTCGTGTGAATTCATTATATCTATTTAAATGTTTTTAGCTTTTAAGTTAACTTATTGGATTTGTTAATAACTTTGTTCCGAAAACCACTGGATTAAAACCTCTTTAATTTCTTCGATTCGAACCGGTTTTGCCAGGTAATAGTTCATTCCGCTATCAAATGCCTGGGTTTTGTCTTCTTCACGGGCATTTGCTGTCATCGCAATGATAGGTATTTGGTATCCCATACTTCTTATTTCGGCTGTTGCTTCAAGCCCGTCTTTTTCAGGCATCATTATGTCCATAAAAATAATATCGAATTTATTTTCTTTCACTTTTTCAACACAATCTTTCCCATTTTGGGCAATGGTTATCTCATACCCCAGATTTTTAAAAATGGTTTGTGCTACGCGTTGATTAATGATATTATCTTCTGCTAAAAGTATATTGATATCTTTTTTTAACTTATTTAATTCGGGAAGAACTTTACCTTCAAATTTGAGTGCCGGAAAGTTATCTTGTAGAATTTCAAAAACTTCCGATGCTTCGTAGGGTTTTATTAAGTAATAATCTACACCATTCATTTTACATTTTACATAATTACCCGGTTGATCGTTTGAACTTACTACAGCTAAAATACTTTTATCTGAAATTCCTTTTTCAAATAATTTTCGGGAAAATTGAATTCCACTAAAGTCGGCATTATCTTTTATCATTACAAGATGATATCTTTTACCCTTGTCTTTTAATCCGGCTTCTATCTTACCTATCGGATCCTCTTTTGGCGTAATAACCTCATTGGTTGTGCCGAAACTTTCAAAAGATTGAATTAAGTTTCTTTCTTCGTCTGGTTTATTATTAATGATTAAAACATTGATGTCATTATAATCTTTTATGGAAGAAAAGTCTATTTCTTTTTTTAATTTTTCATTAGAATATACCTGAATGGTAAAAGAAAATTTAGAGCCACTGTATTGTGGGTCATATGATATTGATGATGGGCTTTCAACCCAAATTTCACCTCCCATTAACTCAACTAGTTGCTTTGATATTGTAATACCGAGCCCTGTCCCACCAAACTTTCTTGTTGTAGAACCATCGGCCTGAGAAAAAGATGCAAAAATATCTTTTAGTTTTTCTTTTGGGATACCAATGCCGGTATCTTCAATTGAAAATAAAAGGGTGATATATCCGTTATGCTTTTTTTCCAACTTGGCAGAGAGAATAATTTTCCCTTCGTAAGTAAATTTAATAGCATTGCCAATAAGATTTGATATTACTTGTTTTAACCTGAAAGGGTCGCCGATAACATTATTGGGCACATTTGAGTTAATATTTGCTAAAAGTTCAATATTTTTTTCTTCAGCCTTTGGTTTGAAAAGGGAAATTGTGGCTTCAATCTCTTCTCTAACTTTATATGGAGTTTCTTCAATAATCATTTTTCCGGCCTCGATTTTCGAAAAATCAAGGATATCGTTTATAATTGAAAGCAATAAATCTGCTGATTTCAGGATGATATTTACTGCATCAGCCTGCTTGTCATCTAAATTTAATTTTTCAAGCGTATTGGCCATTCCAATAATCCCGTTTAAGGGCGTTCTTATTTCGTGGCTCATTTTTGCTAGAAACTCTGATTTTGCTTTATTGGCAGCAACTTCTCTTTTTCTTGCTATTTCAATAGGAGTAATATCAATAAAGGCTTCAAGGGATAATTTTTCTCCATCAACAGTTAAAGGAATTTCTTTTTTATAAATAATTACTTCATTATCATTGTCGTCGTAATAAACATATTGGTTTAGATTTTCGCTATATGAAAATGATTCACTGTCTTGAAAATTTCTTGAAACCAAAAACTGGTCTGTAAGCTTTTTGCCTGTTAACTCGTCGGCTTTTTGTAATCCGAAGATTTTCATGGCAGTATTATTCACCGATTTAACCACTCTTTCATCGTCTAGGGTCATTATTCCGATTGGCAATGATTCCAGCATCTGTTTCATCGCCTCTTCCGATTGCTTTATTTTTGATTGTTCAAGATTTTTTCGTTTAATAAAAATAATAAACAGTATAATAATAAATATCAGGACAAAAAAAGTAGAGAATGAAATAATGAATGAATTCTTTATAACCGAATCGATAATAATTTTGGTTTCGAGCGAAAAAATAATACCCAAATCATTACCTAAAATTCTTATGGGATAATAGGTTGATAAATATTCGCCTGTTTGGTTGTTTGCAGTTACTTTTTGCCTTATTGACCCGTTAAATCCATTATTAAGCTCATTAATTATATGTTCCAGCTTTTCAATCTTAATTGTATCACGGGATAAATTATTTGAAATGATATCGCCATTCATATCAATAAGCCCTTGCCAAAGGGTTTTCTCCATGTAATAATTTTCAAATACCGAATTAATATAATGGTCAATATCTACCTTAATAAGAATATTTAGTACTGTATTATTTTCGAAAAAAACGGGTAGCAGATAAGTGTAAGTTTCATCATTATTTTTAAAAATACCTTCACGGTCTCTTAGTTCAGTTTGCTTTTGTGAGATGTAGTAATCACTTATAAAGTGGTTCGTTTTATCTTTAAAAAGGCTAAATACATTTTTATTGTTATCAACGAGTTTAATATTTTTAATTAATTTTTGAAATTTAAAATAAAAAAGTTCAAGCTTTTTAATCTTCATTTCTCTGTTTTCTTCATCCTCGAAAAAATGAGCTAAATCAGAAGAAAAAACAATATAATTGATTTCGTTTTCGAACTCATAGCCCGACTGTTCAATTTCCCAACCACAAATTTCTGTCTGGTTTAACAGCATATTTGTGTGGAAGTCTAATTGTTGCTTGTAAATGTGAAGTCCATAATAGATATTAGCTACTAGGACAATGATTATTACGGCGGCAACTAAATAATAGAACTTTTTCATAATCAAAATCCCTTAATACATTAAATAATTTTTAGCAATAACCAATTTGTTTCTTTAATCTCTGCTTTATAAATGGTGTATTTTTTATTATTTAAATAAAAATGTGATTTTATATCTCCGCCCAGTAATTTTTTTATTGCTTTTCTTACACTTTTATTCTGGTGTTCGGCAAGCGGAGGAGAGTTATAAATTAATATATTTTTTGTTACTGGTTTATAGTAATGAAACTCTTTAAACCCTGGAATATTAAATAATTTTGACCCTTTCCTGGTATTGCAAATTACGTTTCCTTTATGATCTGTTAAAATAAAATTTTCTGAATGATTTTTAAAATACTCCTGTAAAAGAATTTTTAACGGGATATCAGCTGCTATCATACCAATAAATTCGTCGCGATAATAAACCGGTTCAATACATGAGAAAATCCATCCACGTCCATAAGGGTCGGCATATGGAGTTTCTACCCAATATGAATGATCCTCCAATAATGGTTTTTGTTTAACTTTTTGGTAGGGCAGAAATTCTTTTAGGTTAACAGGATCGGTGAAATACCTTGCAATATCAATATAGGGGTATATGCGTAAAAACGAGTTGTTGTCTAAAAAATAAATCTGATGGACAAAAACATTGTCGTTGATAAATTTTATAAACAACGAATCAAGTATTTCGCTGTTTATAATCCTTTTTTTTATTTCTTCGGTTAATTTTATGTTACCAGGCAGATATATAGCAGATCCGTTTTCTTTATAAGATGCAAAATAGAATAGATGGTTTTTTTTATGATAATTTGTATTATTCCAACTTACGGCATTATCAAAGGGGACTTTGTGTTTTAGGAAAAAAGCCAGGTTTTCGAGATCCCTGGAAGTATTTTGCAAATCGGCATTAATGTTTTTTGCTACCTGGTTGAGGTGCTTTATATTTAAATCAGTGCCTTCATTGTTTTTACAAGAAAGGTTGATGAGTAAAACAGATAAGAAAAATAAATAAATAAACTTTTTCATCTAATATACAAAACAACAACTCAATTTAATTTAAGTGTACAAGTTAATAAAAAAATTAAGAGGAATAAAAGAATTATGATAAAAGGGTATGATTTGAATTTGAAAGTCTTATTAATGTTTATAAACGATGTTTAGAATTTTCATCGAAAAGAATGTTTAGATAGTTATTATATCGCATGGGATGAATTTTTTCTTCTTCAATTGCTTTTTTTACCGCACAGCCTGGTTCGTGAACATGTGTGCAGTTGTAGAATTTGCAGTCTGCCGAAGCTTTAAAAATTTCTGGGAAATAATGAAACAGCTCTTCTTTTTCAATGTCATGAAGCCCAAAACCTCTTATGCCGGGAGTGTCTATAATACTTCCGCCAATACAAAGATCAATCATCTCTGCAAAGGTAGTTGTATGTTTGCCTGATTTATGGTAGTTGGAAATTTCGCTGGTTTTTAAATTGAGTGCAGGGTCAATTAAATTAATTAAAGAGGATTTTCCAACGCCAGAGTTTCCAGCAATTAAAGTAACCTTATTTTTTAAAAGTTGCTCAGTTTTATCAATGTTAATTTTTTGGGTTACCGAAGTTTGAATGCAATCATATCCTGCTATTTTGTAAGCTTTTATAAAATCATTTAGTTGTTGGGCCTCCTCATCATTATATAAATCTATTTTATTAAAAATAAGTTTGGCAGGTATTTCGTAAGCTTCGGCTGTAATTAAAAAGCGGTCGATAAAAATTGAATAAGTAACCGGATTTTTTAAAGTTACCATTAATATTGCCTGATCGATATTTGCAGCTAAAATATGGGTTTGCTTCGATAGGTTGGTTGATTTGCGAACAATATAATTTTTCCGGTCAAGTACTTGATGTATAATTCCTGTATCAGATTTGACCGGAAGGTCATATTTTACATAATCGCCAACAGCCACAGGATTAGTACTTTTAATTCCTTCAATACGTAATTTACCTCTTATGGCACATGAAATAACTTCTCCGGTCTGTGTATCTTTAACAGAATACCAGCTTCCTGTAGATTTTATGACAAGCCCTTTTTTCAAGCCTGATAAATGATTATGATTTTTTTGCTAAAATATTAAATTATTTTTGCATTCGTTTACGTTCGTGCTCTTTTAAAAATATTTTTCGTAAACGGATCGCTTTGGGTGTAATCTCGACATATTCGTCCTCTTGAATATATTCCAAAGCTTCTTCGAGAGAAAATTTAATAGGCGGAGGGAGTTTTACTTTTTCGTCTGATCCTGAAGCCCTGACATTGGTAAGCTTTTTTGTTTTGGTAATATTTACACCCAGGTCTCCTGCTTTGGCGTTTTCGCCAACCACCTGCCCTTCGTAGATTTCTTCCTGTGGTGAAACAAAAAACCGCCCTCTATCTTGAAGCTTATCCAGGGCATATGCAATAGCGGTACCTGTTTCTATGGCAATTAATGAACCCGCCTGTCGTTTTTCAAAATCGCCTTTATAAGGCTCAAACGCTTTAAAACGGTGCGATATCACCGCTTCTCCGGCAGTTGCTGTCATCATTATATTTTTTAAACCAATGATCCCTCTTGAAGGGATTATGAACTCTAGTAAAACACGGTCGGTTTTACGTTCCATATTCATCATCTCTCCTTTTCGTTGCTGAATAATTTCAATCGCTTTGCCCGAAAAATCTTCCGGCAGGTCTACTGTTAAATATTCAACCGGTTCATGTTTTTCTCCGTCAATTTCTTTAATGATTACTTTGGGCTGTCCAACTTGCAACTCGTAGCCTTCGCGTCTCATCGTTTCTATAAGAACTGATAGGTGTAAAACACCACGCCCGTAAACATTAAACGCATCAGCCGAACCTGTGGGTTCAACCCTTAATGCCAGATTTTTTTCCAGTTCTCTTTCCAGTCGTTCTTTAAGGTGTCGTGAGGTAACAAATTTTCCATCTTTACCAAAAAACGGAGAGTCGTTAATGGTAAAAAGCATGCTCATTGTAGGTTCGTCTATTGCTATCGGGTCCAGTCCTTCGGGAGTTTCGTAATCAGCAACAGTATCGCCTATTTGAAAGTCTTCGATTCCAACTAAAGCACAGATATCACCGGTTTCAACCTTTTCGGTTTTCTTTTTGCCTAACCCTTCGTAAGTAAGGAGTTCTTTAATTTTTGTTCTTTTAATAGATTGATCTCTTTTGACCAGCGATATATGCATCCCTTGTTTTAGGGTTCCTCTTAAAAGTTTTCCAATGGCAATTCTTCCTACATAAGGCGAATAATCCAATGATGTAATAAGTAGCTGTGGTGTCCCTTCGTATGTTTTTGGGTAGGGAATGTTTTCTATGATACAATCCATTAAAGGGATGATATTCTTAGTTGGTTTTTTCCAGTCGTCAGACATCCATCCTTCTTTAGCCGAACCGTAAATCGTTGGAAAATCTAACTGCTCTTCAGTAGCATCAAGGTTAAACATCAGGTCGAAAACCTGCTCTTGCACCTCTTCAGGGCGGCAGTTTGGTTTATCAACTTTATTAATAACAACAATGGGTTTTAATCCAAGGCTTAAAGCTTTCTGTAGTACAAAACGGGTTTGTGGCATGGTTCCTTCAAAAGCGTCTACCAGCAATAAAACGCCATCTGCCATGTTTAGCACCCTTTCCACCTCTCCTCCAAAATCGGCGTGTCCTGGCGTATCAATAATATTTATTTTATGGTTTTTGTATGTTACTGAAACATTTTTCGATAAAATAGTAATTCCTCGTTCACGCTCCAGGTCATTACTGTCCAATATTAGATCGCCAGGATTTTCATTCTCCCTGAAAAGCTTGCCGAGCAATAGCATTTTATCAACCAGGGTTGTTTTTCCATGATCGACATGTGCTATAATTGCAATGTTTTTGATATTTTGCATTTTCCCTAAAATTTAAGCGAGCAAAGGTATACCTTTTTGTGATATTAAAATGATAAATTTATAAAAAAAGATGATTGATAAAAAAACATCCGAAGGTTATACTCCTCCGGATGTTTTGTTATTTTGGCCTTGTTTTTTTATGGCTGCTTAGCGGAAAAAATACTGAAAGAATTGTTTAAATCTTCTTCAATTTCAGATGCCAACTCAGGGTCTCCATAGCGTTTAGCATATTCGCCCATACGTTGCAGGTAATGAATACTAACACGCTGTTCGTAATCGAGCGATTGTGCAAACTTAGAAGGTAGCGAGAAATAATAATTTAATTCCTCATTGGTTATTGCTGCAAAATCACGAACCAGAGAATCAGCTTCTTCTTGCCCTCCAGCCAGGTATAATGCTTCAATCATATCAAGGGTAAATAAATCATAGGGCACATTGCTCTTTGGTGTTAATTCAAGGCCTTTGTTTAAGGCCGCTAAAGCAGAATCTCTTTTGTTATCACGGGTTAGTTGTTTAGCCAGGCGTGTAAAAAGATTTCTTATTTTAATCACTGAAATGGTTCTGGTTGTTGTATGGTCCATCCAAATATCCGGATCGTTCATATTACCCCACTTAAATTCTTCCATTAGTTTTTTATACATGATATCGGAATCGATACGCCCTGTTTCAAGATATCCTATGGATGTTGTTTTAATAGGCACCAGCCTGTAAGCAAAACCTTCTTTTTGTAGATAATCATCGAGGCCAATATTTCCATCGCCAGATGTAGAAACAAAATAAACAGGCCTTTCCCAGTTGTTGTTAGCCAGCAAATCCAAAATCATCATCTCGCTTTTCACAATTCTTTGTTTATTGATTTCAAATCTGATTTCAGGAACAATTTTGTCTGCATCTTCGGGTTTAACCGTTCCATTGGCAATAACTTTTGCCGAATCTACGGGGACAATAATTTTGTTTGTTGGCAGGTAATCAACCCATTCGTTGGCTGCCACTTGTAATTTTGTTCTTCTGTCATCACTCTTCAGAAAGTCTACAACACGTTTAGCATCAACATAATCATTAATTCTATCATTGATATAAATAACATCGCGGACACCATTAAGATATTCTTCATGGGTCATGCCGAAAGGCACAGGTTCTGATTTGTATGCTTTACGTTTCATTTGATCGATATACCAGTCGGTGTTAAGCAACGAAAGATTGACAACCCTGACATCTGTTCTAATACCCTCAACATCCTGGGCATACCACAGTGGGAATGTATCATTATCTCCATGCGTAAATAAAATAGCATTAGGTTCACATGAGTTTAGATAGTTATAAGCAAAATCTCTAGCTATATAACGGTTCGACCGGTCGTGGTCGTCCCAGTTTTCTTTAGCCATGATACCGGGGACTAAAACTAATGAAAGAATGGTTGCTAATATTGCACTAAAAACTGCATTAGCCCTTTTCCTGAAAAAGTTATAAATACCAAGCACTCCTAATCCTATCCAAATAGAAAAAGCATAAAATGATCCGGCATAAGCATAATCCCTTTCACGTGGCTGTAAAGGGTATTGGTTAAGGTATACTACAATTGCAATCCCTGTAAACACAAATAATAACATGACGACAATAAAATCATTAAAATGGCGCCTTAAATGGAAAAAGAAACCAATAAGCCCGAGTAGCAAAGGAAGCATATAATATGTGTTGCGTGCTTTATGATTTTTAATACTATCGGGCAAATTGTCTTGTGGGCCAATTAATTTATTGTCAATAAAATTGATGCCTGTAATCCAATTTCCATTTAAAAGTTCTCCATGTCCTTGAATATCATTCTGCCTGCCCGAAAAATTCCACATAAAATAACGCCAGTACATGTGGCCAAGCTGATAACGGAAAAAGAATTTCAAGTTTTCTCCGAAAGTTGGTACATGCTTAATTTCTTGTTCGCCCTGATAATTTGTGATCGTTACTTTTCTCCCTTTGATATTAGCCCATTTTTTATATTCATCAATATGCTCTGGTTGTGGACTGTACATTCGTGGAAAGAAGGTTGTAAATCGTTCATCATATTCATATTTGTCATTTAAACTGTAAGATTTTACGTACTTTCCATCTTTTTGTCTGTATGTATGAGGCGTTTCACTATCAACAATGGGAGCATTATAATATTGTCCTTTAAATAAAGGCCTGCTTCCATATTGCTCACGGTTTATGTAATGCAAAAGATTAAATACGGTTTCTGGGTTGTTTTCGTCCATTGGTGGGTTTGCTAACGAACGGATAACAATCATAGCAAAACTTGAATATCCTATAATGATTACGGTAATAACCAAAAGAATAGTATTCAGAATAACCTTTTTCTTTTTTGAAGTATAATATAAACTCCAAATGATTAAGGCCAAAAGTAAAGCAATATAGAAAATAGCTCCGGATTTAAATGGAAGCCCAAAACCGTTTACAAACAAAAGTTCGAACCACGATGCTACTTTTACCAGGCCTGGTATAATTACATACATTATTGCTCCCAGAATAACCATTGAAACTACAAAAGCCTTGAGTATCCCGGCTCGTGTTATTTTGTATTTTTTAAAATAGAAAACAAAAACAATAGCAGGTATTGCAAGTAAATTAAGCAAATGAACACCAATGGACAGTCCCATTAGATAGGCAATTAGAATAAGCCATCGGTTTGAATATTTTTCATCGGCAATATTTTCCCATTTAAGGATTGCCCAAAAAACAAAAGCAGTAAATAAAGAAGACATAGCATAAACCTCGCCTTCAACTGCAGAAAACCAGAATGTATCGGAGAAAGTATATGCCAGTGCACCTACAGCTCCACTCCCAATGATTGCAATAAGTTGTGCAAGCGAAAGGTTTTGGGAATTAGCAAACATTTTTTTAGCCAGGTGAGTAATTGACCAAAACAAGAATAATATAGTAAAGGCGCTCGCTAATGCCGACATAGAATTTACCATTTTTGCTACATTCGTAACATCACTTGTAAAAAGTGTAAAAAAACGGGAAATAATCATAAATAAAGGCGCTCCTGGAGGGTGCCCGACTTGAAGCTTATAAGCTGATGCTATAAATTCTCCACAGTCCCAAAAACTTGTAGTTGGCTCAATGGTTAAAAGATATACCGTTGCGGCAATTAGAAAAATAATCCATCCACTGATTCGATTAATAATTTTAAAGCTACTCATCGTTTTGTTAAAATTTTATATTTTGTTTCAAATCTAATTCAATTCTTGATAATTAATGGTTTAAAACGTTAATTATTGTGCAGTAAAACCAAAAAATATTAAATGCTCAAAGATTTTGCTTCGAAATTACGTAATTTAGCCAAATTCTGAAACATTTATTTGATTTGATAATAAAAAAAACCATTGTGTGATGGCAAAAAATAATAAGAAAAGCAGGAAAAATATTGTTTATTCAACTAACCCTGATTTTGAGTATGAATATTCGAATGTTGATGAGCAGCAGGAAACTCTTCCTCCTAATCAACAAAACTTAAAAATTTATCTCGATAATAAAGCCAAAAAGCGCGGTAAACAAGCAACGTTGATAAATGGTTTTATCGGAACCGAAGAAGATTTAAAAGATTTGGCTAAAATGTTAAAAACAAAATGTGCAGTTGGTGGTTCTGTTAAAAATGGAGAAATATTAATACAGGGAGATTTCAGAGAAAAAATCACACAAATATTAACCCAGGAGGGGTATAAAGCCAAAAAAATTTAACCTAAGTTTTTATTTAGCGATTTAAGGAAAAAGACTATACAATGAAAAAAATAATATTTGTTTTTGCATTTGTTTTATTTGCCCAAATTAGTAATGCCGGAGACACACTTAAAATTATGCATTATAACCTGCTTTACTATGGGAAAAATTATAATGATTGCGATGACAATACCAATGATATTGATGATAAAAATGAATATCTGAAAACAATTATTCAACATGTTAACCCTGATATTTTTACTGTAAATGAACTGGATGGCGAAGGGAGTTATCCCATTGAAGAAGATGCTCCCTATTTATTAGATAATGCACTAAATGTTGATGGTTTTACAAGGTACAGACGTACAGAGTTTCCAGAAATTTTTTTGGCAAATACCGTTTTTTACAACTATGAAAAATTGACCTTAAAAAGGCACTATCCCTTAAGTTTTTATTATCCAGGATTAAACAACAAGGTTTTTAATGTATATCAATTTTATTTTAATGCTGATGACTTAGCTGAAACAAATGATACCGTTTTTGTAACTTGCATTGTAGCTCATTTAAAAGCAGGAAATAGCTCCGATAATTTGAGGGCTATTGAAACCGAAATAATAATGAATTACCTTGAAAATTCTGAAGAACCTGGGAATATCCTTTTGTTGGGAGATTTGAATGTATATACTCCCTCCGAAGAGGCTTTTCAAAACCTGATAAACCCCGATTATACCGAATATGCATTTAATGATCCTGCCAACCAGATTGGAGAGTGGCATAAGAATTATGAATATCGATATTATCATACCCAATCTACACATACCAGCAGCAATGGTTGTTATTCTTCCGGCGGAATGGATGACCGTTTCGATTTTATTTTAGCCTCGAATGATATTATAACAGGTAATAAAAATTTAAAATATATTGATGGGTCATATACTACAATAGGACAGGACGGAAGTTCATTCGATGTAGCTTTAAATACAACATCAAATTCAAGCGTACCCAATGATGTAGCTCAGGCATTATATAAAATGTCCGATCATTTACCTGTTTATTTGGAACTTGAAGTAGGTCAGGATGCAGCAGAACTTCTTATTTCAAATGTTAATTTTCAACCAGAAAAACCGGGAAGTGGTAACGATGTTACTGTTTTTGCTGACTTAACAGATAAAAATGGGCAGGTGAATGAACTTAGCATAAAATACGGATATTCGTCAGAAAATTATGAGCAAAGTATTTTAATGAATCCTTCGGGTTATTCCTTTGCAGGGATTATCCCAAAACACGAAGCAGGCACTGAAATATTTTTCAAAGTTACAGGCCTTGATGATACAGATGAAGAAATAATTTCCAGTGATGAATATTTTTATACAGTTTCTTCCTCTACAGATGTTAAAAATTTAGAAAATTATAAAAGAGATTTAATTGTTAAAAATCCTGTGCAAGAAATGCTTCAGTTTTCAACTGGCAATATTTTAGAGCAAAAAGGAATTATTGAATTGATTTCTTCTGCCGGAGAGGTTTGTATGCAAAAGGCTATTACTTTTACGTCAAATTCAAGCTACGAAGTTCATTTGCAAAATATAAAAAATGGCATTTATTTTTTTAAATTTACAGGAGAAAAAGATTTTGTTCATTCGCAAAAAGTAGTTATTCAAAAGTAAGTGTATGCAAAATGTAACACGAATAAGCGGATTGTTATTGTTTTTTTATTTTTGTATTTCAGTGTCTTATGCTCAGTTTTATTCCACAGGGCAGAGCCCTGCATCAATTAAATGGAAGCAGATAAGATCTGAGAATTTTCAAATTATTTTTCCTGAAGAGAACGAATTTACAGCTCAAAAAGTAGCCAATATTTTAGAATTTAATTATAAAAAAGTAAGCAATACACTTAACCATGAACCTGAGAAAATCTCAGTAATTATTCACTCACAGTCTATACGTTCGAACGGATATGTCTCATGGGCTCCCAAACGTATGGAATTGTTTACAACACCTGCGCAAAATATGTATCCAGGCGATTGGCTAAATCACTTATGTATACATGAATTGAGACATGTAGTACAAATCGATAAATTAAATCAGGGAGTTACAAAAATATTATCGCTGATTTTTGGACAGCAGGCCACAGGGCTGGTTGCCGGACAAATGCCTATGTGGTTTTACGAAGGAGATGCTGTAGCCACAGAAACTGTGCTTTCCTCGTTTGGACGTGGGCGGCTACCCTATTTTCAAAGAGGGATACGCACTATTCTAATGGATGAGAAAAAAGAATTTTCATTCGACAAAATATTGTTTGGATCATATAAAGATTATGTTCCTGATTATTATGAATATGGATATCAGTTTACAGCCTATGTAAGAAGTAAATACGGAGCTGAGACCTGGAGTAAAGTTGTTAATCATGTTGCAAAAAATTCATACACCCTTTTGCCAACCAACTTGGCTTTTAATCAAGGCTTAAAAAAACATACCGGCCTTTCCCATAAAAAACTATATCATACAAGCTTTTCTTTTTTAGACAGTTTATGGAAAGCCGAAAGCCAAAATACAAAGAATACGCCAACCAATATTGTTAGCCCTGATAAAACAGATTATACACATTATTTGAATCCGCAAATTTTGGATGATAACCGGATCGTTGCATTTAAAAAAGGGTTTTCTCATATTCCTCGCTTTGTAGAAATTAGCAAAGGGAAAGAAAAAGTTTTATTAGAGCCGGGACCATTAATTTCTGAAGATTTTTCGGTGTCCGGTAAATTTATTGTTTGGGCCGAATACAGGCCAGATGCCCGTTGGCATAACAGAGAATTCACAGCGGTTAAGATGTTTAATATCGAAACACAAGAAGAAAGGTTAGTAGTTGATAAGGTGCGGTATTTTAGTCCGGATCTTTCGGCCAATGCCAATAAAATAGCCGTAATTGAAGTAACACCAGCCAATAAATACTTTTTAAATATTATTAGTTCATATAATGGATTTGTCGCTCAAAAAATTGCTTCGCCAAACGGAAATTTTATTCAGCGGCCTAAATGGGCTTACGACGAAAGATATATTTATGTTGTTGAGATAAACGGAAATCAAAAACAGGTTAGCCGTTATGATTTAGTTGAAGAGCAATGGGAAACTATTTTTGCTATACCAGGTGTTGATATTCAGCGTATATATCCAGACAAAGATTATATTTTCTTTCATTCCACCTACAATGGAGTAGATAATATTTATGCGTTCAGTTTTGCAAACAAGTTATTTTACCAGCTAACAAATTCGAAATACGGAATAACTGACTTTTGCCTGAGTGCGAACGGGCAGTATATTTTTGCAAGCGAATACAATTCGCAAGGATTTGATATTTCAAAAATACCTGTAGAAAGGGCTTTGTGGCATAAAAAAGAGATGAAAGATTATACAAAAAATTATTTAGCCGAAAAATTAACATCTCAAGAATCTGAGAAAGTTGAGTTTGCAGATATTCCGAAAAAAGAATATACAGTAAATTCTTATTCCAGGCTGGCAAATTTATTTTATTTCCACAGCTGGGCACCTTTTTATATAGATTATGAAGAATTTGATTTTCAGGATATTTTTGCAGAACCCTACTATATTAATGATATCATTTATCCAGGATTAATGATTCTTTCGCAAAATAAATTAAGTACCATGGAGTCTGTAATAGGATATGCTTATAAAAATAATCATCATTTTGTTTCCTCTTCGTTAATTTATAAAGGGTGGTATCCGTACATAAAAATTACTGCAGACTATGGTGATAAGCATCAATATTTTGCTGCTTCTGATGCTGATTGGGTGCCTTCATTAAATTATGATAATAGCAACTTTTCCATTGAAACCTATATCCCTTTTAACCTGAGCCGCGGGAAATACCATGCAGGATTTTATCCCGGCATAAGCCTTGAATATAGTAATAGGTACTATCATCATTACCTGGAAAACTATTATCAGCGGGGGTTGGAGTTTATGAATTTTCAGGCCTATTTGTACTATTATACGCGTAAAGCTCATCGGGACATTCAGCCTAGGGCTGGATTGATCATTGATTATAATTTATACAATACTCCTTTTGATCATGATTTTTTTGGTTATATATCAACTATTGATTCACGTATTTTTTTACCAGGGTTTTATAAAAATCACGGGTTTAAACTTGATGTAGGCTATCAATATCAAAGCCCTCAGTTGTATTTATACTCATCCAGATTTACTTTCCCCAGAGGTATTGAGCGTTCCAGGACAGAAAAATTATTCAAAATTTATGGCGATTATGTTTTTCCTTTGGCTTATCCAGATTGGAGTTTAGGCCCTCTGGCATATTTTAAACGCATTAGAAGTTCTTTGTTTTACGATTTAGCTATCAATCAATACAGTTATTATGGCCAAAACTCAGCAGTTGTACATACACAAAAAGATTACTTATCCAGTTTCGGGATTGAATTTACTTTTGACTATCATTTGTTACGAACCATGTTTCCATTAAATTCTGGTGTTCGAATAGGTTATATTCCCGGGCGTAGTAATGTTTTTGCTGAATTGATATTTGGTATCGATTTTTATCAGTTTTAAAAAGGCTACTTAAGCAATAAAACCAAAAATTTAGTGTTATAAACTATTATGTGTTTATATTTGTTTAAAAATAAAACACCTTGCTTAAAAAAATAATATATTTGTCGAGCAAAAATAAAGATGAATTTTTTTTCAAAACAAAAAAATAATATAAAGATGGCAAAAAATAACGAACCAGAAATCACAACAGCAATTAATCTAATTGCTGCAGGCACAGAAATCACAGGGGATATTACATCAAATGGAGATATTCGTATTGATGGAGCATTAAATGGTAACCTGAATACGACTGGTAAAGTTGTTGTTGGCGAAACAGGGAAAGTTAAGGGTGAAATTATTTGTAAAAACTCAGAAGTTTTAGGTGAAATAAACGGGAAAATTAAGGTTGGCGAATTACTATCCCTTAAAGCAACAGCTAAAATAAATGGCGATATTGTTACTAAAAGACTGGCTATAGAGCCCGGGTCCAGATTTACCGGAAACTGTAATATGAGCGATGAATTGCGTTCAAATGTAAACACAGATGATAACAAGTTCAAAAACAAAGAACAAAAAAGCGCGTAATGATTAAGCATGGTATATTTACCTTTGCACATTTTTAATGATTACGATTTATGATAGGAATGTTAAAAGTATAAATCCGGTTAATGGATAGCAGATATTGTTATCCATTTCGGTTTTTTTATTATATCATTAAGGATTTTTATAAAACCAGAAATTATTAATGAAAGCCTTTAAGAAATTTATAATTAAAGAAGCGATTTTAACCGTATCTTTAGGATTGATTGCACTTACTTTATTTCAAACTGTTTTAAAAACATACTATCATCCGGTATTTTGGTTAAATCTTTTCATTATAGCTATTTTAACTGGGGTTTTACATTTTTCTGTTTTAAAAGTTAGTGAAGAAGGGTATAACCGGTTTTCTTCCCGTTTTATGATGATTTCCGGGGTTAAAATGATGGCCTATCTTGTGTTTATTTTAGTATATGCGCTTTTTAATACCGATCACGCCAAGTTTTTTCTTATTACTTTTCTTATCCTTTATTTTATCTACACATTTTTTGAGGTTTTTTTAACCATTAAGTTTTTTAATAAATAACCAGGTTGTTATATAACATACTGTTATTCCAATAACACTGTTAAAAAAATAACAGAAAAATTTGGAAAATCATTTCTACTCATTTACATTTGTCCGCAACGAATAATTAATAAAGTGTCAATTTTTTAATTGGCTAATAAACAGTAACTAAATAAAGTTTAGTTTGTTGTTTTTTTATAAATTTAAATATCTAATAAAGTAAATATTTGTTGAAAAATGAAATTAAGTTATTAGATTTGTATTTCAATTTTTTTTTTAACATTATAGACCTTTGTACAATGGAAAATAAACTACAGGAATTAACACAAAAGCTTTACAACGAAGGTGTCGAAAAAGCTAATGAAGAAGCTGATAAGATAATCGCAGAAGCTAAAGCCGAAGCAGAAAAGCTTAAGAAAAGTGCTCAAAAGGAAGCCAAAGAGATTATAGAGGATGCTGAACAAAAGTCAGAAGAAATCAAAAAAAATGTTCATGCTGAATTGGAATTGGCTTCAAAACAAACGGTGAGAGCTGTAAAACAGCAAATTACTGAACTTATAACCAGCAAGGTGATTGATGAGCCCGTTAAAAAAGCTTTTGACGATGAAAAATTCGTTAAAGAAATTATCGAAACCATCATTAAAAACTGGGATCCAGGGAAAAATGATTCTATAGACCTGTCTGTTTTACTTCCTGAAAAGCTGGAAAAAGAATTCGAAAAATATTTTAAAGCCAAAACAGGAAAAGAATTAAATGCTAGCCTTGAGCTAAGTTTTAGCGATGCTGTAAAAGGAGGCTTTAAAATTGGCCCTGCTGACAATTCATATAAAATTAGCTTTACCGAGGAGGATTTTATTAATTTCTTCAAAGGCTACTTACGTCCAAAAACGGTTGAAATGTTATTTCAGGGAGAATAAGCATGTTTCGTAATTATTACCATTATTTTATAGCAGGATTGCCGGAAATCTATCTCGATGAGGAAGATATTAACTTCTCTATGTTTGATTTTAAACAAGTGTTAAATGAAGAACTCTTTCCAGATGATTACCGGCTTGCCCAACTATTGTTTTTACCTTACGACAATGAAAACCTTTTGCTTTTTCTTCAGGGAGAATATCAGAACTTTAACAAACTTGGCAATTATTCTTTACAAGATTTTGAAGTAGAATTTTCTGATGACCCCAGGAATATTCTTCCTCCATACATGTACGAATTTGTAAACTTGTATAAAAACGAAGAAGAAGCTATAGATTTTGATCAAAGTTGGGAGAATATACTAACAAGCATGTATTACAGCCATGTTTCCAAAACCAAAAACCAGTTTTTACAACAATGGTTTGAATTTAATCAACATATAAAAAATATCTTAACCGGATTAAACTGCAGGAAATATGATTTGGATGTTGAAAAGCAATTGATTGGAAACAACTGGGTGGTAGAACAGATCGCTAAAAGTAACGCCAAAGATTTTGGTTTATCTATCGATCTGCCTTATTCGGTTGATGTAATTACTCTGGCTGAAAAAGATAATTTTTTAGCTCGCGAAAAAGGGCTTGATCAATTAAAATGGGATAAAGTTGAAGAACTTACTTTGTTCGATTATTTTTCTATAGAAGTCGTTTTAGCTTATATCATTAAGCTCGATATTGCTTATCGCTGGCTTGGGCTCGATGAAGAAACCGGCCGCGAAATGTTCAGAAAAATTATCGATAATTTAAAATCTAGTTATGAATTTCCCAAAGAATTTGCAATAAATGGAAAAAACAAATAAAATGACAACAGGAAAAGTATCAGGAATTATAGCCAACCTTGTTTATGTTGAGGTTGACGGCCCTGTTCAGCAAAATGAAATATGCTATATCGATTTAGAAGGTACTAAATTGATGGCCGAAGTAATTAAAGTACTCGGTAATAAAGCTTATGTTCAGGTATTTGAAAGTACACGTGGACTTAAAATGCACAACAAAGTTGAATTTACAGGCCATTTATTAGAAGTAACATTAGGGCCTGGAATTCTTTCTAAAAATTTTGACGGGCTACAAAACGACCTGGACAAAATGGAGGGGGTTTTTCTACAACGAGGAGAACAAACCAACCCCTTAGAAGATGATAAGAAATGGGAATTTAAACCCATTGCTAAAAAAGGCGATATTCTTGAAGCCGGTGGCTGGTTAGGTGAAGTAACCGAAAACTGGATGCCACATAAAATTATGGTTCCTTTTAAATTCAAAGGAAAATACACTGTTAAAAGTGTAGCCAAAGAAGGAGAATACACCATTAAAGATATTATTGCGGTGGTTACCGACCAGGAAGGCAAAGAGATAGAGTTAACCATGACCCAGAAATGGCCTGTTAAACTGGCTATCAAAGCATACAAAGAAAAACCACGTCCGTTCAAACTACTTGAAACCGGCGTAAGGGTTATCGATACTTTGAATCCAATTGCCGAAGGCGGTACCGGTTTTATTCCTGGGCCTTTTGGTACAGGAAAAACGGTGTTGCAGCATGCGCTATCAAAACAAGCCGAAGCAGATATGATTATTATGGCAGCCTGTGGAGAGCGTGCAAACGAGGTGGTAGAAATTTTTACCGAATTTCCTGAATTGGATGACCCACGGTCAGGCCGAAAATTAATGGAACGGACAACAATTATTGCAAATACTTCAAATATGCCGGTTGCTGCCCGTGAAGCCTCTGTTTATACCGCCATGACAATAGCCGAGTATTACAGGGCTATGGGATTGAAAGTATTATTGCTGGCAGACTCTACTTCTCGTTGGGCACAAGCTTTGCGTGAGATGTCGAACCGGATGGAAGAATTACCTGGCCCGGATGCATTCCCTATGGACCTTCCTGCCATTATTTCTAATTTCTACTCAAGAGCTGGCTTTGTTTATTTAAATAACGATAAAACAGGCTCTATTACTTTTATCGGAACGGTATCTCCTGCCGGTGGTAACCTTAAAGAACCGGTTACCGAATCAACCAAAAAAGCAGCACGTTGTTTTTATGCTTTATCGCAACAACGTGCCGATAGTAAGAGATATCCAGCTATCGACCCATTAGATAGTTATTCGAAATATGCGGAATATCCTGAGGTAGAAGAATATTTTAAAGAGCATATCGACCCCGAGTGGCCTCAAAAATTGAGTCTGGCTAGAAATATACTTATTCGTGGACGAGAAGTAGCAGAACAAATTAATATTCTTGGTGATGATGGCGTGCCGGTTGATTATCACCAAACATTCTGGAAAGCCGAAGTAATCGACTTTGTTATTCTTCAACAGGATGCTTTCGATAAAATCGACTGTTCAACATCGCTCGAACGGCAAAAGTATATGTTGAATAAGGTACTCGAGATCTATCATACTAAATTCTCTTTCGAATCATTTGATGAAGTAGCTGATTATTTTAAGCGTATTATCAATCAAATGAAACAAATGAACTATTCGGAGTTTGAGTCAGATAAGTTCAAACAAAACGAGAAAGAACTAAATACCATAATTGAAGAAAGGAAAGTTGCATAATGGAAACAAAAGCATTTCAAAAAATCTATACTAAAATTACCCAGATTACAAAAGCAACTTGTTCGTTAAAAGCCACAGATGTTGGTTACGAAGAAATTGCTGTAGTTAATGGCCGTTTGGCCCAGGTAGTAAAAATTATCGGTGATGAAATTACGCTTCAGGTTTTTGGTGGTACAGAAGGTATTCCTACCAATGCAGAAGTAGTATTTTTTGGACGCCCGGCTACCCTTAAGGTAAGCGAAGAACTTTCAGGCCGCTTTTTCAATGCTTATGGAGACCCAATTGACGGTGGCCCTGAAATTGAAGGAGAAGAAAGACAAATTGGTGGCCCATCGGTGAATCCGGTTCGAAGAAAACAACCCTCGGAATTTATACCTACAGGAATTGCAGGTATTGACCTTAACAATGCTTTGGTTACTGGACAAAAGATTCCTTTCTTTGCTGATCCTGACCAACCTTTTAACCAGGTAATGTCCATGGTGGCTCTTCGCGCTAAAGCCGACAAAATTATCCTTGGTGGTATGGGATTAACCAACGATGACTATTTATATTATAAAAATGTTTTCGATAATGCTGGTGCACTCGACCGTATCATCAGTTTTGTAAATACAACAGAAGACCCGCCGGTAGAACGTTTGTTGGTGCCTGACATGGCTTTAACAGCAGCCGAATATTTTGCAGTCGATAAAAAACAAAAAGTATTGGTTCTTTTAACCGATATGACATTATTTGCCGACGCACTTAGTATTGTTTCTAACCGAATGGATCAGATTCCTTCGAAAGATAGTATGCCTGGTTCACTTTACAGTGATTTGGCTAAGATTTACGAAAAAGCAGTTCAGTTTCCTGATGGTGGGTCTATTACCATTATTGCAGTAACAACATTATCGGGTGGTGACATTACGCATGCTATTCCTGATAATACTGGTTATATTACCGAAGGACAGCTTTTCTTGCGTAAAGATACTGATATTGGAAAAGTAATTGTCGATCCGTTCAGGAGTTTATCCCGATTAAAACAGTTGGTAATTGGCAATAAAACACGTGAAGACCATCCGCAGGTGATGAATGCTGCCGTTCGATTATACGCCGATGCTGCCAATGCAAAAACAAAACTTGAAAATGGGTTCGACCTTACTGATTATGATGAGCGAGCACTTGAATTTGCTAAAGATTATTCAGATAAACTTTTAGCTATAGATGTTAATATTGAGGTTGACGAAATGTTGTCTACAAGCTGGAACTTGTTTAACAAACACTTTAAACCTGCCGAGGTAGGTATTAAACAGGATTTTGTAGAGAAATACTGGCCAAAAGATAATTAATTTCAGATTTCAAGTTTAATATTTCAGATTAATATTATGGCAAAAATTGAAAAATTTGAAGACTTAGAAGTTTGGCAGGTAGCGAGAGAGTTATGTAAAATAGTTTACTCTTTAACAAAAAAAGATCCTTTTTGTAAAGATTTCGAGTTAGTTCGTCAAATCCGAAAATCTTCTGGTTCAATAATGGATAATATTGCTGAAGGATATGAAAGAGACGGGAATAAAGAATTCATTCAGTTTTTAAGCATATCAAAAGGTTCATGTGGCGAGGTAAGATCACAATCTTATAGAGCACTAGATCAAATTTATATTTCTAAAGAAGAATTTGAAGAATTATATAATAAAGCAAGTTCTATAAGCAAAATGCTAAGTGGATTTATAAATTACTTAAGGAAATCTGAAATTAATGGAATTAAGTATAAATAAAATATGAAATATGAAATCTGAAATCTGAAATTGAAAAATTATGGCAATAAAGTTTCAATATAATAAAACATCATTACAGCACTTAAACAAGCAGCTTAAAATGCGTTTAAGGGCACTTCCTACGCTGCAAAGCAAAGAAGCTGCACTACGTATGGAAGTTAAGCGTGCTAAAGATCAGTCGGAAGAGTTGCTTCGAAAGCTCGAAAAGCAGATGAAAGCATACGATGACATGGTAAGGCTTTGGGGCGAATTTGAAGAAGACCTGATATCTGTTAAAGATGTTAAAATGACATTTAAGAAAATTGCTGGTGTAAAAACACCTATTTTAGAAGATGTTATTTTTGAAATAAAGGATTTTAGCCTGTTTAATAAACCAAGCTGGTTTTTAGGCGGAGTTGAAATTATTGAATCCTTGGTTCGAATATCTATCGAAAGTGATTTTTTCTTACGAAAAATGAAACTTCTAGATTATGCCAGGAAAAAAACCACTCAAAAGGTTAACTTATATGAAAAGGTCCAGATTCCTGGTTACGAAGAAGCGATATCGAAAATTAAGCGTTTCCTTGAAGATGAGGAAAATCTTTCGAAATCGGCTCAAAAAATTGTTAAAAAAAGACAAGAAAATAAGGAGGCTGCCTAATGATTACTCCCATGATAAAATATTCTTTCTTAATTTATCACAAGGAATATATCCCTTTTCTTGAAAACCTGCAAGAACTTGGGGTACTTCATATCATTGAAAAAAAGAAAGAAATTGATGATCATATAAAATCATCGCTGCATCAGATTAGCGAGATCAATAAAACTTTAAAATTTCTTAATAAAAGAAACCAGGAGGAGCAAGAAGTTAAAGTGCAGAATGAAGAAGTATCTGTGGTTGAAGATGTTAAAGCACTGCAAGAGGAGTTGAATGAAATCGATCAATTGCTGTCGTCGTTAAACAAAGATATTCAAAAAGCCGAACCATGGGGCGATTTTACTCCCGAGATGAGAGAAAAAATGGCTAAATTGAATATTAGGCTACGTTTTTTCGAATGTAGCGAAAAAAATTTTAACAATCAGTGGAAGGAAGATTACTACTTAGAGATTATTAACCGGCAACATGGAAAGGTTTATTTTGTAGTTTTTCAGCAATCTGACGAAGAGTTAGAGATTGAAGCAGAAGAAGTAAAATTGCCTGAAGATCCGCTATCGAAATTGATTGAAAAGCAAAAAGAAAATAAAAAACGGATTGAAGAGATTGAAAATACATTTGATGAGTATGCAGCCAAATATCAAAAGCAATTAAGAGAAAAAAGACACGAACTACAAAAACAAACGGATTTTGAACTAGCCATAAATCATACTGAGAAACAAGCTGAAGAAAAGGTTATGCTGCTCGAGGGTTGGATTCCAAGGGAGAAGCAAGAGGATTTGGAAAAATTCCTCGACGAACAAAATGTATATTATTTTTCGTCAAAACCCTCCGAAGAAGACCAGGTTCCGATCAAACTTAAAAACAATAAGTTTTCGAGGCTTTTTGAACCCATTGGCGATTTATTTGCTTTACCCAATTATAAAGAAATGGATTTAACACCGTTCTTTGCGCCGTTCTTTATGCTGTTCTTTGGTTTTTGTGTTGGCGATAGCGGTTATGGATTGCTTATTTTAATCGGAACATTGATATTCAGGCAAAAAGTTAAGCAGGAACTAAAACCTGTATTTACTTTGGCTGCTTTTCTTGGAGGAGCAACAATATTGATGGGAATGATCTCAGGAACCTTTTTTGGGGTTGAACTGATTAAAGTAGAAAACTATCCATTGAAAGAAATCATTCTTGAACCTCTGAATCTTTTCTGGTTATCCATTGCTATTGGTGGTTTACAAATATTTTATGGTATGTTTATAAAAGCTGCCAACCAAATAAAACAGGGCGGAAGCATCAAATACGGATTATCAACCATTGGATGGATATTGTTGGTTGCAACATATGGAACTTTTATTGGGCTTGATCAGGCTGGAGTAAATACTGAAGGGTTTTCGGTTATTAAAAACATTGGTGCAGGGGTAAGTATCGCATTAATTTTACTTTTTGCTAACCCCGAAAAGAATATGATTGTAAGTGTATTCTCAGGGTTATATGATGTTTACAATATGATAACTGGAGTATTCGGCGATTTGTTATCATACATCCGATTATTTGCCCTGGGTATTTCCAGTGCTATATTAGGATTAGTGTTTAACCAGATTGCTGCTCAGTTTTTAGGGGGCAGTTTCTTTAGCTACATTCCTTTTATTATTATATTGATTATTGGCCACGGCTTGAATATTTTCCTTGCCAGCCTTGGAGCTTTTGTTCATCCGTTGCGTTTAACATTTGTAGAATTTTATAAAAATGCCGGCTTTATAGGCGGTGGAAAAAGATATAAACCATTTTCAAAATAGAAATAAATAAAAAATAGGAGAATAAATTTATGGACGCAAACACAGCAGTTTATCTAGCTTATGCAGGATTAGCATTAATGATTGCACTATCAGGAATAGGAAGTGCTATAGGAGTATCAATGGGTGGTAACGCATCGATTGGTGCCCTAAAAAAAGATCCGGAAAAATTTGGTAACTATATGCTTTTGGCAGCACTGCCTGGTACACAGGGACTTTACGGGTTTGGTGGTTATTTCGTAATCGACAAGTTATTTAATCTTGTAACGCCTGAGATGTCTTTGTTTAATGGTATTGCTATTTTATCAATGGGGCTGTTTTTAGGTTTTGTTGCTTTATTTTCAGCAATAAAGCAAGGTACAGTAACATCAAATGGTATTGCAGCAATTGGTGGCGGAAACGATGTATTTGGTAATACACTTATTTTGGCCGTATTCCCTGAACTATATGCCATTATTGCCTTTGCAGCTACTTTCTTAATTAGTGCAGGACTTTAAGAAAAAAATAAGAAACTATAAATTTTTTTTTACGTAATAAAAGGCAGTGCTATTTTGCACTGTCTTTTTTTATGTTGATTTCAATAACATTTTAATGATTTATTAATTAAATTTGTAGTAAGCCAATTTATTCAGTATGTATAGATTTCTCATAAATATAATTGTTACTTCGCTTTTCATCTTATTTATACATCATCATATAACAGCAGCTGAATTTGATTCCGAAACTGATTCTGTACATTCAGTAAAACATACCGAAGAAGATAAAGGTTTTGACACAGAAAAATTTATTTTTGATCACATAAAGGACGACTATAGTTGGCACCTGTTCACTTATAATCATCACCATATTTCTATTCCATTACCGGTGATTCTTTATAGCAAAAATAAAGGCTGGGTATTCTTTTTCTCTAACAAATTAGCCCACAATCACACGTATAAAGGATTTAAAATTACAGAAGAAGGTGATTTTAAAGGAAAGATTATTGAAGTTGACATTAATGGTGCATTTGTGGCCCGTCCCTTTGATATTTCCATGACAAAAAATGCGGTAGCGATTATCATAAGCTGTATGATTCTGATTGCTGTTTTTGTTTCTATAGCTAAAGCGTATCAAAAAAATCCCAATGAGCCTCCTAAAGGGCTACAATCTTTATTTGAGCCATTGATAATATTTATTCGCGACGAAATAGCCAAAGACAGTATTGGTGAAAAAAATTATGAAAGATTTACGCCAGCATTATTAACCATCTTTTTTTTTATATTGTTAAACAATCTTTTGGGCTTGGTTCCATTATTTCCCGGAGGTGCTAATGTAACGGGTAATATAACTGTAACTATGGGGCTGGCTCTATGTACTTTTATAATTACAACCTTTACCGGAAATAAAAATTACTGGGCTCATATTTTTAATACTCCGGGGATACCCTGGTGGTTAAAAGCACCTCTTCCATTAATTCCTGTAATTGAATTGTTTGGAGTAATAATTAAACCGTTTGTTTTAATGATTCGTTTGTTTGCTAATATTACAGCGGGACATATCATTATTTTGGGTTTTTTTAGCCTAATATTTATATTTGGTAATATTAGCAGTTTAATGGGAATATTAGCATCACCAATTTCTATTGCCTTTACCGTTTTTATGTCATTTTTAGAATTATTGGTTGCATTTATACAAGCATATGTTTTTACAGTTCTGTCGGCTATCTACTTTGGAATGGCCGTAGCAGAAGATCATTAAATAATTATTTATCCATTAAAATTAGAAAATTATGTCAACATTAGGTCTTATTTTACTTGCCATCGAAGGAGCTGTTTTTTCAAAAATTGGTGCAGCTTTTGCCGCTGCAATTGCAGTAATTGCTGCTGCTTATGGTATTTCAAAAATTGGTAGTACAGCTGTAGAATCTATTGCCCGCCAGCCCGAAGCAGCTGGTGATATCCGGTCGAATATGATTGTTTCGGCAGCGCTTATTGAGGGCGTGGCATTTTTTGCCATCGTGGTTTGTTTCCTTGTACTTTTTGTATAAGCTGAAACGGTTGCCCAAAAAAAAATTATACAGTCAAAATTTTAATAAACTTTTTGGGCACCTTTGTTAAATTTTAAAACTGTTTGTATGGAACTCATTAAACCGGATATCGGTTTGCTGTTTTGGATGATATTATCATTCAGCATCGTTCTTTTTATATTGATCAAATATGCCTGGAAACCGATTTTGAAAGCATTAAAGGCGCGCGAAAAATCAATAGCTAAAAGCCTGGCGGCTGCAAAAAGGGCTAAAGAGGAAATGGCTAAAATTGAATTCGGCAACGAGAAAATTACCGCCCTGGCAAAAATTGAACGCGAAAATATTTTAAAAGAAGCTAAAGAAGCTAAGAATAAAATTATTGAGGAAGCTAAAGAGAACGCTAAAAAAGAAGCTCAAAAAATTCTTGAAGATGCCAGAAAAAGTGTTCTCAAAGAAAAAGAAGATGCTATTAATGAAATAAAAAACCAAATTGCCGAATTATCGGTAGGGATTGCTGAAAAACTATTACGTGAACACCTTTCGGATGATAAAAAGCAAAAACAGTTGATCAGCCAGATTGTCAAAAATATTGAGTTAAATTAAACAATTTATGTTTCATAGCCAGATTAATGTAAGGTATGCAAAATCATTATTTCTTTTAGCCAGGGATAAAAAGCTGGTAGAGGAAATAAAAAATGATATTGGCCTTATTTACCAATCGCTTAATGAAATTCCTGATATTTTAGGATTGTTAGAACATCCGGTTATAAAAACATCCCGGAAAAAGGCTGTTTTAATTCGTTTGTTTGAAGGAAAAGTTAATCAGTATACTTTGTCTTTTTTAGCGTTGATTGTAAAAAATAAGCGTGAAAATCATCTTAAAGGCATCTTAAAGTACTTTATTGATTTATACAGGGAGTATAAAGGTATTAAAACAACAACAATAACAACAGCGATTAAGCTTTCTGAAAAAGAAAAAAAAGATATAATAGATGCTGTTGGCCAACAATTTAATGCAAACGTTGAGTTAAAAGAAAAGGTTGATGAAAACATCCTTGGAGGTTTAATTATTGAGATTGACAATCAACAATTAGACTTAAGCGTAGCAAAATATTTAGATAATCTGAAAACAAAATTTTTGGATTTTGAAATAAATTATTTAAAGAAATACAACCACTTAAAATAAAACCTATGGCTGGAATAAAACCCGGAGAAGTTTCGGATATCTTAAAGAAAGAATTAGAAGGCTTTACAACGAATAGCGAGCTACAAGAAACTGGTAGCGTGTTGCAGGTAGGTGATGGGATAGCACGAATTTATGGATTATCAAATGTGCAAGCCAACGAATTGATTGAATTCGAAAACGGAATGAAAGGGATTGTGCTAAACCTTGAAGAGGATAATGTTGGTGCTGTGCTTCTTGGTTCATCAGAAGACATAAAGGAAGGCGATATAGCCAAAAGAACCAAACGAATTGCATCCATTCGAGTAGGTGAAAGTTTGTTAGGTAGAGTAATTAATACATTAGGAGAACCCTTAGATGGCAAAGGGCCTGTTACCGGAGAGCTTTTTGAAATGCCTCTTGAAAGAAAAGCGCCCGGAGTTATATACAGGCAACCTGTAAATGAACCCATTCAAACAGGAATTAAAGCCATTGATGCCATGATCCCCATTGGAAGAGGCCAGCGTGAATTAATCATTGGCGACCGCCAAACAGGGAAAACAGCCATTGCCATAGACACTATCATTAACCAGAAAGAATTTTACGACCGTGGCGAACCGGTATTTTGTATTTATGTAGCTATTGGGCAAAAAGGCTCTACGGTGGCTAACATTGCCGAAACGTTAAAAAAGCATGGTGCCATGGATTATACGGTTATTGTTTCGGCAACAGCATCAGACCCGGCTGCATTACAGTTTTTTG
>JBKHIH010000047.1:0-27947 GCA_046538755.1 Thiohalospira sp. | reverse complement strand
CTGTTGGCTTTTAACAAACCTACCAGCATAGCCGATTCCTCAATTTTTAAATCAGAAGTCTCTTTGTTGAAAAATACCAATGCTGCTGTTTCGAGTCCGTAAGTGTTTTCGCCAAAAGAAACCGTATTTAAATACAATTCTAAAATTTTATCTTTTCCATAAAAATCTTCCAACTTATGGGCAATAAACAGCTCCTTTACTTTGGCCACAGAGATGGTTAAAATACCAAAATCTTGTCGGGGGTATAAATTCTTTGCCAATTGCTGGGTAATTGTACTACCCCCACCTGAACCTTTGTCAGCCAGCAGAATGGATTTTACAAACACCCGCATCAAACTTCTATAATCGATTCCTTTGTGAATATAAAACCGAACATCTTCGGTAGCAATAAGCGCATGAATAAAATGCTCAGGGATATCATCTAAAGATTCGTTCGTTCTGTTTTGCAGATAATACCGCCCCAATAATATATTATCAACAGAATAAATATTGGTAGCTGTATTATGATGAATTTGTTTTAAGGCTATATCGGAAGGAAATCCTCCAAATAACCCTAACCTTATTGCGCCAATAAACAACATTCCAAATATAAATAGCAGGATAACCAAAGAAATAAAACCTTTGATGACAATTTTTTTGGGGTAGCGATTTTCTTTTTTCTTTACGGATTGCTTCATTTATCAATCGTTGTTTATTAAAACAACATTTTTCCCTTTACTATGCCCTTGTTGGGCATAAGCATGTGCCTCTGAAATGTTGTCTAAAAGATAAGAACGGTCAATTTTAACGGATATTTTTCTTTCTTCAATCCATTGTTTTATTTGCTGCAAATCATGCTCATTGTGCTTCATCAACAATGTTTTTACTTTTTTGCCTTTGGTAAACCATTGCAATATTTTATGGGCTAATATTTTCGGGCGAGGCAACGTATTAATATATACTCCTCCTGGATTAAGTAAATGTTTACATTTTAGGAAACTGTAAATTCCGGCCACATCAAAAAACACATCCACCTGATGTTTTAATTTTAAAATTTCTTTTTCTTTATAATCAATAAATTCATTGGGGTGAAACTGTTCTACAAATGCTTTGCTGGCTCCGCTGGCAACAGCAATTACTTTTGCCCCCATTATTTTTGCAATCTGAACTGCCATATGCCCTACTCCACCCGATGCACCTAGAATTAAAACCGATTGTCCTTTTTTTAGCCGGGCTTTATCACGCAATGCTTGCAATGCTGTTAATGATGCCATGGGAAAAGCCGCAGCCTCTTCATCAGAAATATTTTCAGGCTTGTGGGCAAAACAGTTCTCATGTCCTACAGCAAATTCAGCCAAAGCACCTCCATATTTATTATCCAACACACCAAAAACTTTGTCTCCTTTTTTAAATTTTGTGATTTCATTCCCTATTTCCACCACTTCGCCACAAACATCATAACCCAAAACAATGGGAAAAGGAGAGCCTAAAATAAATTTATGGTTTCCATTGCGTTGTTTCCAATCAATTGGATTAATGCTAACTGCCTCTACTTTTATTAACAATTGATTACTTTTTATTTCTGGTTCAGGGATATCAGTAACTTCAAAAACTTCCGGAGACCCAAACTGATTAATTATCGCTGCTTTCATTTTATTTTTTATTTTAAATTTTCTATTTACATTTTTGTTAGTAAGGATTCGAGTAATTCTTAACTTACTTATCATCAAAAGATAAAACTTAAAATCTTTAAACAAATCATTTTTTAAAAATAACAAATCCATACTAATTTTACTACCTTTGCATGCTGCAATAAAAAAAGAAAACTGAATGCCAAAACATATTGACACTACACCAAAACCGGAACATGCGGTACTCGTTGGAGTAATTAACCAGGAACAGGATGCCAATCAGGTACAAGAATACCTGGATGAGTTGGCATTTTTAACCGAAACAGCCGGAGCTATTCCTGTAAAACAGTTTACACAACAAATCAATGTTCCTAATCCAAAAACATTTATTGGCGAAGGCAAACTGGCCGAAATAGATTACTATGTGAAAGATAATGATATTGACATAGTCATTTTTGATGATGACCTCACGCCTACACAACATAGGAATATTGAACGTACCCTAAAATGCAAATTACTTGACCGAACCAATTTAATCCTTGATATTTTTGCCAAAAGAGCCCAGACAGCGCATGCCAAAACACAGGTTGAGCTTGCCCAATACGAATATTTATTACCCAGGTTGGCGGGTATGTGGACTCACCTCGAACGTCAGCGTGGTGGTATTGGATTAAGAGGGCCGGGTGAACGTGAGATTGAAACCGACCGCCGAATAGTGCGCGACCGTATTTCGCGATTAAAAGAACAACTCAAAAAAATTGACAAGCAAAAAGCTACCCAACGTAAAAACCGTGGCAAAATGGTTCGCGTAGCACTGGTTGGATATACCAATGTCGGAAAATCAACATTAATGAACCTACTTAGTAAATCAGATATTTTTGCAGAAAATAAACTTTTTGCAACCCTCGATACTACTGTGCGAAAAGTAGTTATCGATAATTTACCTTTTTTACTTTCCGATACTGTGGGATTTATTCGTAAACTGCCACACAGCCTGGTAGAGTCGTTTAAATCAACATTAGACGAAGTGCGAGAATCGGATATCCTGTTGCACGTGGTGGATATTTCACATCCTAACTTCGAAGAGCAAATTCAGGTTGTTGATGAAACTTTGCAGGAAATTGGCACTGCCGATAGCACCAAATATTTGGTTTTTAACAAAATTGATGCGTACTCTTTTGAGAAAAAGGATGATGATGATTTAACGCCCAAAACAAAAGAAAATCTTTCGTTAGAAGAATTGCAAAATACCTGGTTTGCTAAAAATCACGATTCGTGCATCTTCATCTCTGCCAAAAATAAAACCAATATCGATGAGCTAAAGAAAATGCTCTACGACAAGGTTAAAGAAATTCATGTGCAGCGCTATCCTTATGATAATTTATTGTATTAAAATTCATTATTATACCAATCCGGTATCCGGTTATATTATTATGATTAAAGATACATGTCCTACTCCTGACTTTGATAAACTCAGTCCAGACTGGAGTAGCTAGCTTTCGGTTACTTGTTGTTTTATAAATTTTCAAACTCTCTGGATTTGTTTTCTTCTTCGTTACTCTTTTTATAGCATTGGATGCCAGAGGCATCCCACGTTTATAAAAAAGACAAAGATAAACAACAACGATTCCGGAGGAATCGCACATTTGAATCGTAATATAAAGCAAACGGCAAAAAAATTAATGCTAATCTGAGGCTCCAAACCGCTAGATTAATTACTAAAGATATTTGTTAATCCCAGGTCTGTCATTAAAAACGAAGTGATTTTATAGTAAGTAGTGTGGAATGTGGGATATTTCCAAAAGTCAACGGATGACTTTGTTAATTGATAATTTTACAAGCGATTAGTGTTGCAGGCTCATTTCTTTCGATAGTCATCCGCTGACTAAGAAATCAATCAAAATAATTCATTAATATATTACTAAAAAGCTTATGCAAACTTTTTCTAAACCAGTTTCTCTTTTACCAAATACTCAGCAATCTGAACAGCATTGGTTGCTGCTCCTTTTCGAAGGTTGTCGGAAACAATCCAGAGGTTTAAACTTTTAGGCTGCGAAAAATCCCTGCGAATTCTTCCCACAAAAACATCATCTTTCCCCTCAGCATCTTTTGGCATTGGATAAATATTATTTTCCGGATCATCTTGTAAAACAACTCCTTCAGAATTACGAAGAACAGACTTTACTTCATCCAGATCGAACTCATTTTCGAATTCAACATTTACTGCTTCGGAATGTCCGCCATAAACCGGAACGCGCACAACAGTTGCAGTAACATTGATTGAATCGTCACCCAAAATTTTCCGGGTTTCATTAACCAGTTTTACCTCTTCGGAAGTATAACCTGATTCATCAAAATTACCACCATGAGGCAGGCAGTTCAAATCAATTTTGTGAGGATAAGCCATTTCTCCGTCCACTCCTTTGCGCTCGTTTTCCATTTGATTAACCGCTTTTACACCCGAGCCCGTAACCGATTGATAAGTCGACACAACAACTCTTCGGATTTTATATTTTTTATGTAATGGTGCCAGTGCAACCACCATTTGTATGGTTGAGCAATTGGGATTTGCAATTATTTTATCATTTTTTGTAAGTAAATGTGCATTAATCTCAGGGACAATCAGCTTTTTATCCTTATGCATCCGCCATGCCGATGAATTATCAATTACTGTGGTACCAACTTTAGCAAATTCCGGCGCCCACTTCAACGAACTCTCGCCTCCGGCAGAAAAAATAGCAATATCCGGTTTTAACGAAATAGCCTGCTTCATCCCTATCACTTCAATTTCCGATTGGTTAAACTTTACTTTTTTACCAATCGATTTTTCTGATGCAACAGGAATAATCATATTACACTGAAACTTTCGCTCTTCCAGCACTTTTAGCATTACACTTCCTACCAATCCGGTAGCTCCTACTATGGCAATTTTCATCTGTTTATATTTTGTTTTTTATGGTCAGATGAAACATCCATAATAATCATGCTCGTATGGGTTAACTCTATTCTCATGGATGTTTCATTTTATTTTAGATATTTATTGATTGATAAAACTTTTTGATTTATTAATCTAATTTGCATATTTTGTATCTTTCAAAATTAAATATTTAATCGAAAAACCCATGATTAGAAACCTATTATTTCTTTTAATAATTTCCCCCTCGCTTTTATTTGCACAGTTTACCGAAGATTTTGAAGATGCCGATATCTCCGGCTGGACACAAAGCACAGATGGCAGATGGGATGCTTCAGATATTTCCCCATTAAGCGGCAGTTATTCATTACATCATATTTTTGATAATCCTGATGCAGGAAATGACCAGATATCCATTGAACTTCCATCCATAGACATGACAGCTCAAAATGTAAGCTGGCGGTTTAAAATTCGACACGCTTATAATCCATCATCATTAAATAACTGGAGTGTATTTATTTTAAGTGATGAAGATGCCAACCAAATGTATCCTGGAGGCAATGTAAACGGGTATGCAGTCGGCGTTAACTATACCGGCTCAGACGATACGTTGCGTTTATGGAAAATAACTAACGGAAGTGCCACCGAAGTGATTACAACAAGCACTAACTGGCAGGAAGATATTGGTGAATCTTTAGCTCCTGCAATAGAAATAATAAGGGATACCTCTGGCAACTGGGAATTTAAAATTAATCCGGAAGGTAATTTTGACAACGTCTATACCATTGGAACAGGAAGTGATTCTGAATATACTTTTACAGACAATTTTGGTGTTTTTTATAAATATTCATCAGCCCAGGACATGAAATTATGGGTAGATGATATATACTTTGGTGAGGAGATTATTGACACAGACCCTCCACAAATTTCAAATCTTGAAATTATAGATTCAACAAAACTTAAAATAGATTTTAACGAAAGTGTTGATTCGCTAATAGCTGTAAATTCAGGCAACTATTTTGTTGATAAAGGTATAGGAAATCCGGATTCTGTTTCAATAAATGAAATACAAAACTCGGTAGAACTATTTTTCGGCACAGATTTTATCAATGAAACATATTATCAAATCGATATTACAAATATTGAAGACCTGAATGGAAATATGTTGACAGACACATCCATTCAGTTCCTATATTTTATGATACAACCTCATCATGTGGTGATTAATGAAATTATGGCCGATCCATACCCCGAAGTCAACCTGCCCAATGATGAGTATATCGAAATATTAAATAATACTGAATTTGATATTGATTTGAGCGGGTGGAAATTAATTTCAGGAACTACGGAAAAAGAGTTCCCTGCTGATACACTAAAGGCCAATGCTTACCTTACGCTTTGCCCCGAAAGTATTGCCGATGAACTGGCAAACTTTGGTGAAGTGCTTGGGTTCCCATCTTTTCCTGCCATAACTAATACAGGCACAACCGTAAAAATAATAAACGACGAAGGTATTGTAATTGACTCGGTAGCATTTACAATCGATTGGTACCAAGACCCAGAGAAAGAAGACGGTGGCTGGTCATTGGAAAAAATTGACCCGTTAAACTTTTGCTCCGGAATTACCAACTGGAAAGCTTCAGAAAACACCAATGGAGGTACTCCGTGTTTTGAAAACTCTGTTTTTGGCCCAAACCAGGACTCCTTGCCCCCGGAAATTGAAAAACTCGAAATAGTTGCATCTCAGCAGCTACGGATATATTTTAACGAGCCAATTGAAAATGCTTTGGCAACCAATATTGAAAATTACACCATTAATCAGGGAATCGGAAATCCAGACTCAGTCATGGTACAAAATAATGATATGGAAATCGAGCTTTCATTTTCAGATCCATTTCCTGAAGAAACAGAATTAACACTTACTATAGAAAATATTGCTGACTGGTGCAACAATATAATACCTTCAACTGACATTCAATTTATTTATTTTGTAGGAAAGCCTCATGATGTGATAATCAATGAAATAATGGCAGACCCGGATCCATCAATTAATCTGCCCAATGATGAGTATATCGAAATATTAAATAATACTGAATTTGATATTGATTTGAGCGGGTGGAAATTAATTTCAGGAACTACGGAAAAAGAGTTCCCTGCTGATACACTAAAGGCCAATGCTTACCTTACGCTTTGCCCCGAAAGTATTGCCGATGAACTGGCAAACTTTGGTGAAGTGCTTGGGTTCCCATCTTTTCCTGCCATAACTAATACAGGCACAACCGTAAAAATAATAAACGACGAAGGTATTGTAATTGACTCGGTAGCATTTACAATCGATTGGTACCAAGACCCAGAGAAAGAAGACGGTGGCTGGTCATTGGAAAAAATTGACCCGTTAAACTTTTGCTCCGGAATTACCAACTGGAAAGCTTCAGAAAACACCAATGGAGGTACTCCGTGTTTTGAAAACTCTGTTTTTGGCCCAAACCAGGACTCCTTGCCCCCGGAAATTGAAAAACTCGAAATAGTTGCATCTCAGCAGCTACGGATATATTTTAACGAGCCAATTGAAAATACTTCGGCAACCAATATTGATAATTACACAATTGATCAGGGAATCGGAAATCCATACTCGGTTATTTTACAAGATAATGAAATGGAAATCGATCTTCTGTTTTTAAATCCATTTCCTGAAGAAACAGAATTAACTTTAACCATTGAAAATATCTCCGACTGGTGTCAAAATATAATTTCCTCAACCGAAATAGATTTCACTTATTATGTGGAAAAACCTTTCGATGTGGTTATAAATGAAATCATGGCAGATCCTGAACCGGTTGTTGATTTACCCGAATATGAATACATCGAAATTTATAACACTTCAGATTATGACATTGGAATTACCGGCTGGACAATATCCGCAGGTTCAACGGTAAGAGAAATTCCATCTGCTATTATTAAGGCAGATGAATACATTATATTATGCAGCGAGGATGCTGCAGCTGAACTCGAAGAATTTGGACAAACAGTTGCCGTTTCCAGTTTTCCGTCATTAACCAATTCAGGGCAAACTCTGATCCTTAAAAACCGTGATGGCAAAATCATATCGAGTGTAACTTATTCGGACCAATGGTACAAAAACGAATATAAAGCCGAGGGGGGCTGGTCGTTAGAACAAATTGACCCGTTTAACCCTTGTGGTGAAGGAGAAAACTGGGAAGCATCAAAAAACGAAATGGGAGGAACTCCCGGGCATATCAACTCTATTGATGCAGAAAATCCCGACACAGAATCTCCTGAACTGTTCAGGGCTTCGCCTACAGACGAAAATACAGTACAACTGTTTTTTAGTGAATCCTTACATCCCGAAACAGCAATCATTAAAAACAATTACCTGATCGATCATGGTTTCGGAAATCCCGATACTGTGGATATTATATCTCCCGAAAACAAATCTGTTTTATTAAGTTTTGTACAGCCTTTTGAATCTAACACAATTTACGAAGTAGAAATTACAGGCAACCTTACCGATTGTGCAGGAAATATTATCAGTGGTAAAACCACAGCTACATTTGCTGCTCCACAAAACCCTGATGAGTTAGACCTGGTAATTAACGAAATTCTCTTTAACCCCTTTACAGGAGGTGTGTTGATTTTGTGGAAATATACAACCGGTCGGATAAAGTTTTTGACTTAAACCAATTGCGAATTGCCAGTTACGATGATGATAAAAATGATTATAATAGTGTTGCCAAAGCCTCTGACGAAGGGCATCTTATTTTTCCCGGAGAGTATATGGTAATTACAGAAAACCCTGATATTGTAACGGAACAATATTATACACAAAATCCCGACGGTTTTGCAAAAGTAAGTTCGCTACCTGCTTATAATAATGATAAAGGACGAGCCATTATCATGGATAAAAATGAAAATACGATTGATAATTTTGCTTATACAGAAGATATGCACTTCGCGCTGCTGGCATCAAACAAAGGAGTATCGTTAGAAAGAATTAATTTTGACAGGCCAACAGACGACAAAACAAACTGGCACTCAGCATCCGAAGTGGTTGGATTTGCTACTCCTGCCTACGAAAACTCTCAGTTTAACCCTCAAATTGAGATGGAAGAAAAAATTACCATCGACCCTGAAATTTTTTCTCCCGATAACGATGGTTATAACGATGTAGCCAACATTAGTTTTAATTTCGAAGAGCCCGGTTATGTAGCCAATATCAAAATTTTTGATGCCCGCGGACGTTTGGTAAAATATCTTGCAAATAACCTGTTACTGGGTATCAACCAAACAATTACCTGGGACGGACTGGATGATAAAAACCAAAAAGCACCCATGGGTGTTTATGTGGTGTTTATCGAACTTTTCGATCTGGATGGAAATGTAAAACAGTACAAAAAATCAGTGGTGGTAGCATCAAAATTGCAATAAATGTGAACGCTTTACCTGAAATAAAAAAACCCGGGAATTTTATCCCAGGTTTTTTACTCTAAAATTTTATGTTAATTTATTTTCTTGTTAAAGAGTTTATAATCGATTCAAAGATCAGCTTCCCATCGGTATTCCCGAGCTCATCGTCGGCGGCTCTTTCCGGATGAGGCATCATACCAATCACATTTTTCTTTTTGTTGCAAACACCGGCAATATTCTCAACCGACCCATTTGGATTTGCAGCAGAAGTAACTTCACCATATTGATTGCAATAACGGAATAAAATTTGTCCGTTTTGCCGCATCTCCTGTAACGTTTCTTCTTTGGCGTAATAGCGGCCTTCGCCGTGAGCAATTGGTATTTTTAACGGTTTTTGTTTATCAAGTTGCGCAGTTGCTGCTGAGCCATTATTATCCGGCGTAATATAAATATTTTTACAAATAAACTTTTGATTATCATTGTGTAGCAATGCACCAGGCAATAATCCGGCCTCACATAATATTTGGAATCCATTACAAACACCAAATACAAAACCTCCTTTATTGGCAAATTCAATAACTTTCTCCATTATCGGCGAATAACGAGCAATAGCACCCGAACGAAGATAATCTCCATAGGAAAAACCACCCGGTAGAATAATGGCATCAACACCTTGTAAATCGGTGTTTTTATGCCATAGTTCAACAACTTCGTGCTCCATAATATGGCGAAGCACATAAATCATATCTTGATCACAATTTGAACCGGGGAAGATAACTACTCCAAATTTCATTTATTTCTATTTTGAGATTGACCTTAGCTATCGTGCTTTAAAACAGAATGCTATAAGCATACACGATATCGTTAACAGCTCAAAGATATAATTATTTCATATTACCAACAAATAAAAAATTTAAGATTGACACTTAAAAATATTTCATTATATTTAAGGGTCATTAAAAAATATTTTTATGAAAATATTAAAATACTTGATTAGAACCTTATTAGTGCTTATTGTACTATTTGTATTATTTCTTATTTATGCGTCGGTATCGGATTTCAAACCCGATATAAAAGAAACAATTTTGCAATCGGAAAATCCTGATACGATTGACATTTCAAAAAGCTTATCGTTTATGATCTGGAATATTGGCTACAGTGGACTTGGCGATGACATGGATTTCTTTTATGATGGTGGCAAACAAGTAAGAACTACCAAAGAAAGAACACAGCAAAATTTTAATTTTATAAAAGATTTCCTGGGCCAAAACGATACACTGGATTTTATTCTTTTGCAAGAAGTGGATATCCACTCAAGAAGAAGCTACAGGATCAATCAATATGATAGTTTAATAAATTTATTAAATAGGCATCTGTCTTTTTTTGCAACCAACTATGATGTAAAATTTGTCCCTTCGCCTGTTACCAACCCTTTGGGGAGAGTTAAATCAGGGTTAACAAGTTTTACCAAATATCAACCTAAAAGTGTTATTCGATACTCTTTCCCGGGAAACTTCTCGTGGCCGGTAAGTTTATTTATGCTCGACCGCTGCTTTTTAGTAAAAAGATTCCCAACCACAGACCAAAAAGAATTAATTGTGATAAACACGCACAACTCAGCTTACGATGACGGTTCGCTTAAAAAACAACAAATGGAATATTTAAAAGAGTTTTTATTAGCCGAATTCCAACAAGGCAATTATATCATTGTAGGCGGTGACTGGAACCAAAACCCACCAGATATTGATTATTCAGATATTAGAAAAGAATCACCTACAAAACGGTTTGTTTTAAATTCAATTGAAAAGAATTATTTACCCAATAACTGGAACTGGGTTTACGATCCGGAAACTCCAACCAACAGGTATTTAAATGCCCCTTACGAAAAAGGTAAAACCATTACGCCTATTATTGATTTTTATCTTATGTCGCCAAACATAAATCCAATTTATGTTAAAGGACATCATTTTGAGTTTAAAAACACTGATCATCAACCAGTTGTGAGCAAAATAGCCTTTAATTAAAATTTAACTTATTATCGACTAAAATTTCTGTATTTTAACTACTTTTGCCCTTCAAAAATTTTAGGGGGATGCAGAAATTTTTTTCAAAATACAGGATATTAGCATTTACATTTTTTTTTGCGCATATTACAAAAATATTATTTTCCAGCAATAATAGTCCGGATATAAATTTTGGTGTTGATTTCAGGACGATGCATGTATGGAGAGGTATTGCAACCAGCACTACTCCATCGCTAGAACCTTATGTAACGTTTGCAAAGAACAACTACACCATGGGTATTTGGGCTGCACAAAGCATCGATGGCAGTTATTCTGAAATGGACATCTATTTTAATTACAATTTCCATAATTTTTCATTCACAGTTTACGATTATTATTGCCCAACCTCCTTTTCTGGTAATGATGAGTTTTCCGATTTTAATGAATATACAACCAAACATACGATTGAATTAGATATTGCTTACCATGGTTCTTCAAATTTTCCTTTTCAGTTTTTAGTAGCGACCATGGTTTATGGAGATGATTTAAATCCCGAAACCCAGAACAATTATTATTCAACTTATTTTGAACTAGGCTATAAAACAAAACTACACCAAACCGATCTCCAGTTATTTGTAGGCCTTAATGCTTTTAAAGGATATTATGGCAATAAATTTGGATTAGTAAACTCTGGCCTAACGGCCATTAACTATTTAGAGCTTCCTAACAATAGAAAAATTCCAATCCAGGCATCGTTGATAGCCAATCCAATGCACAATTTATATTATATAATATTTGGTTTTAGCTTATAAAGCTTACCATTTAAAACAACTGCGTTAAGTTGCATCTCTTTTGCCGAACGTAAAGCATCATCTTCGGAATGAACAATAGGCTCTCCTTTTTTATTAAATGATGTGTTAATAAGCGCTTTAACGCCATGTTTTTCATCTAATAGTTTTAATAAATCATACATAAATGGGTTATCACTGCGGTTAAAAATGGTTTGTATTCTTGATGTGCCATCAACATGTACCACTCCTTCAATTTCTTTTCTTTTGTGTGATTCAATTTTAAACTCAAGCAACATATATTTACTTAATTGATGAATTTGATCAAGCCCGGTAAAATACTTAGCGTTTTTTTCAAGCATAATTGGTGCAACGGGCCTATACCACTCACGACTCTTATGTCCTTCACTAACTTTTTTAGCCAATACTGCCGAATCGGCTTTAGCCAATATACTCCTATTTCCTAAAGCCCGTGGGCCAACTTCGCCAAAACCATTACAAACACCAATTACTTTGCCCTGATTCAATAATTCAGCTATCTTATCTAAATCACTTAAATCTGATACTTTATAATTCTCAATTCCCCAATTATTTAAAAAAGGGTGATGCAATTCTACTTTTTTATGTTTCATTTGCTCCAAAAATGCTCCGGCACCAATCGACAATCCCGAATCATTAGTACAAGGCGGAATAAATACATCTTTAAAAATTTTTTGGCGAAGTATTTCAGTATTGGTTAAAATATTTAATGCCGAACCTCCTGAATAATAGAGATATTCGGCTCTGGTTTTTTCTTTAAGTTCATTTAATTTGTAAAGAAAATCGCGCTGAAAGATATGTTGAAAAGTGGCTGCAATATCCTGTATAAAAGAGTTCTTTTGATCAAAACTTTTTAAAGCAATATTCAAGTCTGAACTTGCTTTGGCAAAAAATATTGATTTTTTACCCCATATATCACTAAAATAATTATTTTCTATTAGCCATGTTTCAATTTGTGGATTATATTTACCAAACGATGCAAATCCCATTAATTTACCCGGTACCGAATGCTGGTCAAATTCTTTTGCACCAATAATAGCAAAAGCTAATGCATTGGCATTAAAAAACGACGATAAATATTTTAAATCCCAATGATATTCGATATTTTCCAAAACATTATATTGAAACTTCCAGGCTGAAAAATTGCTCAAGCTTGCACCTCCGTCGAAATGTATTAATAAACTATTATTTTTAAAGTTGCCAAAAAAAGGTAAACAGCTATAAATATGAGCCAACTCATGGTTAAGTACATAAGCTCTTTTCTCTTTGCCAAACCACCACGCTTTGCCCTGCTCAACCCCGTTTTGTAATAATTCGTTTAAAGGAGCTTCAAACCTTGCTTCTCCCCTACCTTCTATAAAAGCACGCCCTATAACATTATCGGTAAAAACAAGGTCGTAATCTTCATCTATCAACTTTGATTCTTTAAGCAACTTGTAAATTGATATATCCATTGAATTATCGTACTTTTGGCGGGTGTGTCTTTCTAATTGCAAATATTTAATCAATCTCCCATCTTTGAAAAAAGAAATATTATGATCGTGGACAAATGCAGGATATCCATTATTTTTTATATCTTTAATACCATATATTGATAATGTAGCCATTGTTTTTTTTAAATGAATCATATTATTTAATCAATTACAAAGTTATTTTTATCATAACAAATAAACATTTTTTTTGCCGTATTAGTTTATTCACTATTTTTGGCAATTTAAAACAAACAAATTTATTTTTTAACCGTAGTAATATATACTTTTTTAACTAAAGGTATCAAATGACTCTAACAGATCAGGAAGTTCACTTCTTTGTAAATACACTAAAGAACGCATCGAATTACGATTTTAGTGAATATTCGGAAAAATCACTAAAAAGGCGCCTGCAAAAAATCCTTATTGATAATAATCTGGATTTGGTTGGAGTTATCAACAAATTAAAAAATGATAAAATTTTCCTCGAAAAAACGGTAAAAGATATAACGGTAAATACAACAGAGCTTTTCCGAGACCCTCAGATTTGGCAAAATTTAAGATATCGAATACTCCCAAAATTTGAAAATAACAAAAATATAAATATCTGGCATGCAGGATGTTCAACAGGACAGGAAGTATATTCTATGATGATTCTGCTTAACGAAATGGGACTGCTCGATAAAGCTAAGATTTTTGCTAGTGACCTCAATTCAGACGCTCTTGAAGCTGCAAAGAAAGGAATTTATAAATACCGATTTAATATAGGATACCTGGATAATTTCGATAAGGTAATAAAAGAAAACCCTTTTAATTACGAAGAATATAACGAGGTACCATATACTAAATACTTTAAGATTGATAAAGTGACAGATACAATTACCATGCATGATTTCTTAAAAAAGAAACCTATTTTCAGACAACATGATTTAGTGAAAGGTGGTAATTTATATTTTGCTAAATTCGATCTGATTTTATGCCGTAATGTCATTATTTATTTTAAATATTGCTTACAAAATAAAGTATTCAAATTATTTTACGACCATTTGTATACTAATGGATATCTTGTTTTAGGAATGCACGAAACAATGTTGGGAGAAATAGCTTCAAAATTTGAGAAAAAAGGACAGGCTTATCGTAAAAAATAGTGTGTAACTGTTATAATTGATTAAAAATTAAAAATGAATAAATTAGAATTAGGGATAGTAGATACAAGAAACATCATTAAGTCTTTACAAGATGTTTATGACTATGATTTTAAAAATTATGCGTTAACTTTTTTTAAACGCAGAGTTGAAAATTTTATTCTAATTCATAATTTAAAAAACGCCGACCTTTTTATTCAAAGAATTGAAAACGATAAAGAATTTTTTGAGTCCTTTTTAGAATTTATTGCCGTTGACATTACAGAAATGTTCCGCGATCCTTCTATGTGGCGATTATTAAAAGAAGAATTACTTTTAAATATAATACCTGGAGCTACAAACTTTAAAATATGGTTCCCCGAAGTTTCATCGGGCGAAGAGCTTTATTCAATGGCTATTATTTTAAAAAAATTAAAACTTATTCAGAATGTTCAATTCATTGCATCAAGCATTAGCGAATTAAAGATCGAAAAAATTAAATCCGGTTATTTTGATTCCAAAAAGATTGAAGTTAATGATGCAAATTATAGCCGTATTTTTAGCGATGGAGAATTATCTGAATATTACAAACAGGATAATGAAAAAGCTTTTTGGGATACTTCTTTAATAGAGAATACGAAATTTATAAAACAAAATATTATATTTGATGATTATCCTAAAGGGATAAAGCTAATTGTGTTCCGTAATCAAATGATATATTATAATCAAATATTACAGGAGCGCTTTTTAAAAATAATGCATAATTGTCTGGTCCCGGGAGGCCATCTTATTATTGGAAACAACGAAAAGATTGACTACTGGAATTCTGACAAGGATTATATTACATTGAGTAAATCTGAAAGTATTTATAAAAAGAAGTTAACATAATTTAAAAAATGTATAAAGCAGTAGTAATAGGCGGATCGGCTGGGAGTTTTCAGGTAATAACAAAGATATTAATGTCATTACCCAAAAATTTTCCTTTACCCGTTATATTATGTTTGCACAGATTAAAACATGTAAGATCAGGATTTGTGGAAGCTTTATCAATAAAATCAGGGATCCCTATTGTTGAACCTTATGATAAAGACAACATAAAACCCGGCCGAGGATATCTGGCACCTTCAAATTATCATATGTACATTGAGTTAAACAAACGTGTTGCTTTATCTACCGAAGAACCTTTTAATCATTCAAGGCCTTCAATTGATCTAACTTTTGAAACTGCAGCACAAGCTTATCGCGATAAGCTGATCGGCATAATTCTCTCTGGAGCAAATAGAGATGGAGCGTTCGGGCTTAAAAAAGTTAAACAACTTGGAGGAACAGCAATTGTACAAGACCCAAAAGAATGTCAGGTAAAAACGATGACAGAAGCATCATTAAAACTTACATCAGTAGATCATATATTTACAACTCAACAAATCATTAAATTTTTGTTAAACATAAAATGACATTTGTTCATGAATTATAAATTTTACAAAATATTAGCCTCGGTTGCCCTAATTGTTGAGATCGTCGTAATTTTTATCCTTTTTGCAATGATAAAAAATATGGTAACCACATTCGACATAACCAGCGGACAAAACATAACCTATATTTTACTTATTATTGCCGTTATAATATCTGCATTTTTATTTTCACTGGCAATAATATTAACCTATAAGAAAGAATCAGAAGATTTATATGCCGAAAATCAATCTAAAGTTTTGGTGGAAGCTTCAGAAAAAGAAAGTAAAAGAAAAGAACAAGAAGACAAAATACATGAACAAAAAATTGATATTGATGCATTTTTAAATAAAATCCAACCAAAAGATGACACTAAACTAAATCTTGAAAAGTACTCGGAAAAACTACTTAGTAATATTGCTAAAGAACTTGATATTGTTCAGGGATTATTATTTAAACGCATCAAAGAATTAGACGAATTTACAATTGCTGGCAAGTATGCTTATTTTGGAGAAACAGATCCCAAAAATTTCAAGCTTGGTGAAACTTTATCCGGACAGGTGGCAAAAAATCAAACCATATTAAATTTATCGGATATCCCAGAAAATTATATTACAATCCTTTCTGGCCTGGGTACCAGTTCACCCAACCATTTACTCATTATTCCAATTATGTTTAATGAAGAAACGATTGCGGTTCTTGAGCTGGCATCATTTAAAGAATTTAAAAAAGAAATTGTAGATATGTTTTCAGAAATTTCTGAACATGTTGGAAAATCTTTAAGTAAGTATTAAATTTATCGTTTAATATATGATCGGAAAAAAACATAAAAACCAGTTAAACAAAATTTCATACAATGATATTATTATTGGCGTAGGTGTATCACTCCTGCTACCTATTATTGCCTGGATTATCGACATTTCTCTCAATTACAACGAAATCTCAATTGCTACCATTAAGCATATCCATATTAACAACCCTTTGCATTGGATCATTGATTTAACACCATTTATTGTTGGGTTTGTAATTTATTTATTCCAAAAAAAACGCGAACGCGATAAAGAATCATTTAAAAAAATAATTGAACAACGTAACGAAGATATAAACCGTAATGCCACCTTTGCCAAAAATATCGGAGAAGGGAATTATAATATTGATTACGAGGTTAAAGATGAAAATGATATTTTAGGTAAGTCGCTGTTGGTAATGCGCGATAACCTGTTGGCAAATAATAAAAAAGAAAAAGAACAAAACTGGATATCTGAAGGGAAAGACCTTATTGCTGCTATTCTTCGTATGCACAACAACATCGACCAGCTTGCGTACGATGTAATTGTAAAACTAATCAATTATATTAATGTAACTCAAGGAGCTTTTTACATATACGATGAAGAGGAAGATAAATTGATTAATACAGCAACTTATGCATACAACCGGAAACGATTTATAGATCAAGAGTTTAAAATCGGGCATGGATTAATTGGCCAATGTGCTTACGAACAGGATATTGTTTATCGTACCGAGATACCTGAAGATTATGCAAGCATAACCTCCGGAATACTTGGCGACAAAAAGCCTTCGAGTATCCTTATTGTCCCCCTTATTACCGAAGAAAAATTACAGGGAGTAATAGAATTTGCTTCCATTGAAGACCATTTCCCTAAACTTACCATAGATTTTTTAAAAGAACTCGGCGAAATTATTGCACGAACGCTCTATAATCTCAAGATGAACCAGAAAACCGAGCGTTTATTACAAGAGTCGCAACAAATGACAGAAGAGCTGAAAGAAAATGAAGAAGAGTTGCGACAAAATGCCGAAGAGATGAGATCAACCCAGGAAGAACTGGAAATTTCAAACAAAAAACTTGAAACGCAAATCAAGGAAGTTGAGAATGCACAAAAACGATTACACTCTCTACTTGAAAATGCATCAGAGGTTATTTCAATTTACGATAAAGAATTAAAACTTAAATATCAGAGTCCATCGGTAACCAAAATATTAGGTTATACCCCTGAAGAGATGATGAGTGGAAAAGATATGGACCGCTTAACAGCAAAAGGCGAAGCAGCTATAAAAGAAATGTTCGAAATGCTGCTCGAAGACCCACACACCTCACGAACAATACAATATACATATATTAAAAAAGACGGTAAAAAGATTCATATCGAAACAACAGGCCGCAATCTACTCGATGATCCTGCTATAAACGGCATTATACTTAACTCACAGGATATTACCGAAAGAAAAAGAGCCGAGAAAGAAGAAAGGATGAAGAGTAAGATGCAATCTTTATCTGAAAACAGCCCCGACCTGATTTTACGAATGAATACAAAAGGACAGTTTTTCTACGCTAATCCAATGGTTGAAGAATACATTGGTTTAAAAGCCAAAGATTTGATTAATGCACGGCTCGATGATCTGAAGATTGAAGAAACGCTCGTATCATTCTTTAAAGATAGTATCCGACAAATCCGTAAAACCAACCAAAAACTTAATCAGGAAATTACCATCCCAACAGCTAAACTGGGCGACAGGGTTATGAGCTACAATGCAATTCCGGAATTTAACGAAAACGAACTGGAAACCATCCTTTTTGTAGGACACGATATTACCGAAGCAAAACAAATTGAGCTTGAAATAAAAGATAAAAACAAAAAAATTAATGAAAGTATAAACTACGCGCAACGCATACAATCATCTATCTTACCCAATACGGCAATTATTCAGGAATATTTACCCAAATCATTTATCTTTTATGTTCCAAGAGATGTTGTAAGTGGCGATTTCCCATGGTTTTTCAAAAAAGAGGACATTTTGTATATTGCCGCTGTTGATTGTACAGGGCATGGAGTTCCAGGTGCATTGTTATCATTTATAGGGTACTTTCAGCTAAACAATATTGTAGATCATGATGTTAATTACAAAGCGGGACAAATTTTAGATAAATTGCATTATGGTGTAAGAAGCACCTTAAAACAAGACCGTATTGACGCTGACGCCCGTGATGGAATGGATATCGCTTTATGCCGTATTGACCCTAAAAAGAAAGAATTACAATATGCTGGTGCACACAGGCCTTTATATCTTTTACGCGATGGTGAATTGCATGAATACAAAGGGAACAGAAAAGCAATTGGGGGAATTCCACATAAAAAGAAACCCGAAAAAGATTTTATAAATCATTTGATTGATATAAAGAAAGGAGATAAAATTTTTATTTTCTCTGATGGAATGCCCGACCAGATTGGTGGGCCAGAAAACAGAAAATATATGCCGAAACGAATTAGAGAAAATATACTTGAAAACAAAGACCTTTCGATGCAACAATACGCTAATTTATTTTCTTCCGACTTTAAAAAATGGATGGGAAAAAACAAACAAATTGATGACGTATTATTGATTGGAATTGAATTTTAGTTTTTTATTATTTTAATAAATATTAATTTTACAAACTATGGACAAAAGTAATGTTAAAGGCTTTCTGGAGTTTGTTTACGACTTTTACAGGTCTATGAAGGCACACGAAATTACTTTGGTATATGAGGGCGAAATAACGCACCAAATTACCAAAGCATTCACTTCTCTTACTGAATCAAACATGGCTAAAGAATCCGAAGCCAATTCAGTGCAAAAGAAGGTATTCCATGTTATGGTTGAGTGCCTGCAAAATATTAGTAAACATGCCGATTCTTTTGGTTCTGATGATTTTCTATTTGCAGGAAGAGGAATTTTTATGGTAAGTAAAGGAAAAACCGATTACCATGTTACTACAGGTAATGTAATCGAAAACGATAAAATCGAAGAACTTACCGAAATGCTTAACCATATTAACAGTCTGGATAAAGAAGGGCTTAAACAATTGTATAAAAGCCAAATGAAAGAAGGAAGACTCTCTGAAAAAGGTGGTGCAGGGCTTGGATTTATAGATATTGCACGGAAAACAGGCAACAAGTTAGAATTCCACTTTTTACCAATCGACGAAGGAAGTTCGTTTTTCCTTTTAACATCATCTATTTCAAGAAACGCATAATAAATTATAACAACCATGGAAGTAATAAAGATCAAAGGTACCGACGATACTCCGAACATTATTCTTGATAAAGAAAATGGAATATTTGAAATTTCAGGCAGATCACTTCCTGAAGATGTAACAACCTTTTATGAGCCAATTCTTAACTGGCTTGACGAATATCAGGAAGAAGCAAATTCAAAAACAGTATTTGCCTTCAAATTAGTATATTTCAATACCGCATCATCAAAACTTATTCTCGATATTTTGATGAAACTGGAAGAAATGCACGAAAACGGAAAAGAAGTGTTAATCAAATGGTACTACCCTGAAGATGATGAAGATATGGAAGAAGCCGGCGAAGAATATGCCGACATTGTAGATGTACCATTCGAACAGGTAAGTTATACATTATAAATGAAATGATTTCATCATTTAATATTAAACTATGAGTGAAGAGATTTTAAAAGCCCTGATGCAACTTTTTGCAATAATTGCAAAACAAGACGAAGGTGTAGAATCTAATGAACGAGAGTATGTAAAAAACTTTCTTACTCAGCAATTAAATGATGAAGCAGTACCCGAATACCTTGAACTATTCGATGAAAAAGCCGGTTTTACTGGCGAAAAAGCCGAAAAATCGGAAAACGACAAAGTCAAACTTACATCGGTAAAAGATTCGGTTCGAATTTTAGGCATTTGTAAAAAAATTAACAAAACTCTTACCCAAAAACAGAAAGTAATTGTTTTGGTTCGACTTTTCGAATTAGTAAATGCCGACAGAAAATTTTCCGAACAACGGATGGCAATCATCAATACCGTTGCCGAAGTATTTAAACTTACCAAAGAAGAGTTTCTTAGCATTGAAAGCTTTGTTATTAACAACGATATTGCTGAATTAGATTACTCAAGCAACCTAATTATTAACGATAAAGAGGATCAGTGCAAAAATGCAAAACATGTAAAAGTTGAAGCACTCGACGGAAATATTTTTATCCTGCAGGTTAAAAGTGTAGACCTTTACTTTATGCGCTATAACGGACAAGAAGATATATTCCTGAATGGATTGCCTGTAAACAATAAACGCATTTATCTTTTTGCCAATGGAGGAACCATAAAACTCCCAAAAGGCAAACCCATTTATTACAGTGACATTGTGGCTCATTTTTTAGCCGATAGTACATCTGTTAAAATATCTTATACCGCAAAAAATATCGATTATGTATTTCCTTCCGGAGATGTAGGGTTACGAAATATAAATTTCTCCGAAGACCAGGGAAAACTAATTGGCTTAATGGGTGCTAGTGGAGCAGGTAAAACAACCCTGCTAAATGTTCTTGCCGGGCTTAATAAACCAACATCAGGCAAAATTTTAATTAATGGCATTGATTTACATTCCGAAAGCGAAGAACTCGAAGGCGTTATTGGCTATATTCCACAAGATGATTTATTGATTGAGGAATTAACGGTATTCCAAAATCTCTATTATAATGCAAAACTATGTTTTAACGATAAATCCGAAGAAGAAATCGTTGAGCTGGTAAATAAAACATTAAACAACCTGGGCCTTTACGACCGTAAAGACCTGAAAGTTGGATCGCCATTAAATAAAATGATTAGTGGCGGACAAAGAAAACGGCTAAACATTGCCCTGGAGTTAATCAGAGAACCTTCCATACTATTTGTTGACGAACCTACCTCAGGACTTTCATCCCGCGACTCCGAAAATGTTATGGACCTGTTACGTGAATTGGCCTTAAAAGGGAAACTTATTTTTGTGGTTATTCACCAACCATCGTCAGACATTTACAAAATGTTTGACAATATGATGATTCTTGATACAGGAGGCTATATGATTTATTATGGCAACCCTGTAGAAGGTGTTATGTATTTTAAACGGCTCGATGCACAAATTAATAGCGATGTGGGCGAATGCCCAACCTGTGGTAATGTAAATCCCGAACTTATATTTAATATTATCGAAGCCAAGGTAGTTGACGAATATGGACGCTATACACCCAAAAGAAAGATATCACCACCCAAATGGGAAGAAAATTTTAAAGCAAATATTAAACTTGAAGATGTAGAACCTGTTAATGTGCCACCACCTTCTACTTTAAGTATACCTTCGTGGTTCAGACAGCTTAAAATTTATACCATCCGTGACTTTTTATCGAAAATAAGCAACAAACAATATATTGCACTTAATTTAATGGAAGCTCCGGTTTTAGGATTTATCTTATCCTATATCATCAGGTATATTGCTGATCCAACTTCCAATGTTTATATCTTTCGCGAAAATGAGAATATCCCCATTTACATTTTCATGGGATTAATTGTTGCTCTTTTTCTTGGCCTTACTGTTAGTGCCGAAGAAATTTTTCGCGACCGTAAAATCCTCAAAAGAGAAGCATTCTTAAACCTTAGCAAATCAAGCTACCTGATATCAAAAATTATTATTTTATTTTCTATCTCAGCTATTCAGTCAATATTATTTGTGCTTATTGCCAATAATATTTTGGGAATTAAAGACATGACATTCGAATACTGGTTTGCCCTGTTTACTACTGCAGCATTTGCTAATATGTTAGGATTAAATGTATCGGCATCATTTAATTCGGCAGTAACAATTTATATTTTAATCCCGCTGTTAATGATTCCAATGATGATTTTAAGCGGGGCCATGTTTCCTTTCGATAAGCTAAACAGAAGTATTGGGAGTGTTAAGAAAGTACCTCTAATTGCTGAAATAATGCCAACTAAATGGTCGTACGAGGCACTTATGGTAAATCAATTTAAAGACAACGAATTTGAAAAAAACTTTTACGAAATTGAAAAACGTGAAAGTAATGCCGATTTTAAACAGGTATATTATATACCCGAATTAGAAAAAAGACTGGAATATATTCAAGACAACTGGTATAAGTTTGATGATGACCCTCAGGTTAAAAAGAAAATTACAGATAACCTTAAACTATTAAAAAATGAAATCAGCAAAGAACAAGTTCGTACCGGAATGGATTTTGGATCAACTCATCAATTAGATACTGCATTAGTTAATGAAATTATTCTGGACAAAACACAAGAATTTCTAGAAAAGCTAAACAAATTCTATAGTATGCAATTCCAGAAAGCTAATAACGAAAAAGAAAATATTATCCGCTACCTTTTAAATACTAACCCCGATTTATATAGAAACAAAAGAAATGCTTACCATAACGAGAGTGTTTCTGATCAGGTAAAAAAAGTATTTGAAAAAAATAAAATCATTGAATATAACCATGAGTTGATTCAACAAGTAGACCCTATATTTAAAGATCCCGATATTGAAGGTTTTTTCAACTTCCAGTCACATTTTTATGCTCCACGCAAATATTTTGCAGGAACATATTTCGATACATACTGGTTTAATTTAGTATTTATATGGGTATTAACAGCTTTTTTTTACGTTACTTTATACTATGATGTATTAAAAAAATTGCTCGAATTACCAGAAAAAATTAAGTTTAAAAAATAATCTTTTCGTGATTTAGATTATTTTTATATCTTTATAAGATGTGTTAAATTTGCATAAGAAAGAATATCAACTAAATCGATTATGAGCAAATATTTGATTTACATACTATTACCGTTAATTCTTTTTTCAGCTTGCCGCTCTGATAAACGAAAAGAAAGTGACTTTTCACAAGAATTTGAGATCCCTGATTCGGTGATTTACGACGGCAACCTTGAAATTTCGGAACAGGCAATGGAAGAAATCGTACAAAATATTTCTTCTCCAGTTGAAATTGCTGCACTAATTAAAAGTTTAGGTGTACCCTATTCAAAAAGTTATTTAGCAACTACCGATTACATCGATAACTATAATACAAGTTTTAAAAAAGCTATTGGGCTTGGAATTTTTGGTGCCGACCTGGGCTATCAAAATATGTACAACAAAACAGGCTCTGTTTTAGATTATATTTCAGCCATTAAAACCCTTGCGGATGGAATCCATGTTGGACAATTTTTTGATTTCACTACCCTTAAACGTTTAGTTACCAACCAGCAAAACCTTGATTCTTTAATGTATATTTCGGTCCAGAATTTTAACCAAATGGACCGATATTTGAGAGAAAATAACAGAGGTAATTTAAGTTCCTTAATTGTTGCCGGTGTTTGGATCGAAAGTATGTATCTTTTGGGTGGTGTGGTAAAAGAATCACCAAGCCCTGAAATTTCTGAAAAAATCGGTGAACAAAAAATTATTTTAAGTAACCTCATGTTACTTTTAAATAATTATGAGAACGACCCTAAATTTAAAGAGCTAATTCAAGATTTAGAAGAAATACAAAAGATTTATAGTGACGTAACCATTACATACGAAAAAGGAGAACCAGAGGCAATTGAAGAAGACGGAATGCTGGTAATCAAACAAAATGACCAACAGTTTATCGAAATATCAAACGAAACTATGTTTAGAATTATCGATAAAACTGAAGAAATACGTAATAAAATAATACAATTGTAAATATGAGAAACATATCTTTTATATTAACCCTATTTGCAATCTTTTTATTTGGAAATATTATAACTGCTAATGCCCAGTCAGGACAGGAATTGGTTGATATTTGCAGTATGGTTGCCGGAGACGATGTTACCTATTTAAAAGATTTTCAGGTTAAACTTGATGCGGCAAAACCTGGTGAAGAACCACCAACTGCCAGATTCTCAGTTGTTTTAAGCAAAAACACACAATACCGTTTTACTATTTGTAATTCCAAAGATTACTCTGGACAGGGAATTCTTCAATTATTCGATAACAACAGATTGCTGGGAACAAACTTTGTTGTAGCAACAGGAAAAAGCTACCCATATTTTGATTTTAAATGTACTACAACTGGTGTTTATCATATTTTCGTTACATTTAAAGAAGGTGAACAAGGCCTGGCTGTGGCCATGCTCTCATTTGTGAAAAAATTATAAATCCCCAAACATACAGATTGAGCAATAGCCCGTTTAGTAATGGGCTATTATTTGTATATACACAAGCGAACTTACCAGCAATAGCAATAAGAAATTTAAATACCAGGCTGTTCGCACTGAATAAAAATACTCTGTTAGTAAAAAAGAAATGGGAATGGCTATAAAATAGATGATTTCATAACCAACATTTTCTAAAAATATAAAAATCAAAACACCAATAAAAAACATCCACCAATTAATTTCAAAATATTTTCTGGTTTTGATTTTCTTTTTTTGGTAATTTCCAACAATCGTAAAACTAGCTGTCAAAATTAAGAACAAAAGCAAAGCATAAAAGATGTAATACGAATAGTGAATGGCTAAGAAAACCCTTGATATATTGAAATATTCAAGATAACCTGCTGCTAATTTTTCTAAGGATGCAAAATCAACAAATACATAGAAATAAGTAAAAACGAATAAAAAGGGTGTTAAAAAACCCAATAAACTTACAACCCATTCACGTCCGATAAATGGCCTTAAAATTGTTAAAGCAATCCAAATAACCAGAAATAATGTTGCAAAGGGCGGCCAAAAAAGACTGGCAACAGCAATAAAAAAACCAGCCATGTACAATCGGTTTAAAGCATAATCTTTACGGTAAATGTCATAAATAAAATGCGTGGCAATAAACATAAAAATTGTACCAAAGATTACAGGATTGATACGTTGCAACTCAACAAAACTTCCGGAAATAATAATATAAAAAAAGGCTGGAAGGTATGTACGGTAACTGATTAAAATATACTTACGGTTAAATTGTACAAGAAAAAAAGCCTGTAAAATGAGCAAAACCAATGTAATCAAAATTGAACCGGGGGAACTAAATTTAAAGGGGCCTGCAACAAATTTATAAAATAATAGCTGATTGTCATCAAAACTGAAAGTTTCAACAACAGGATCTATAAAATTAGCGGCCCACAAGCCAATAGCAGACAGGATAATAAAAAATATTACAAATGGCTGATTGCTTTTTAAGATATTTACCATAAAATTTATTTTAAATCAAATCCGATATCCTTACGATAATATTTTTTCTCAAACTCAATTATTTCAGCATTTTGATAACTCTGTTCCAATGCATCAAAAATGGTGTTTCCAAATGAAGTAATCGCAATAACTCTGCCTCCATTAGTAACAAGTGTATCATTTTTTATTGTGGTTCCAGCATGAAATAAAATTGAATTTTCAACAGAATGAATTGAATGTATTTTCTTCCCTTTTTCATATTTCCCGGGATAACCGCCTGATACAAGCATTACCGTTGCTGTAGCTTTTTCTTCAGTTTCAAAAGTTGCAACCTCTAAAGTTTCTTCTGATATGTGTTTAAATAGTTCCAACAAATCAGTTTTTATGCGTGGAATAACAACTTCGGCTTCAGGATCGCCCATTCTTACATTGTATTCAATAACAAAGGGTTCGCCATTAACATTCATCAATCCAAAAAAGATAAATCCCTTATAATCAATATTTTCTTGTTGAAGCCCATCAAGTGTGGGTTTAATAATTTTATTTTCAACCTTATTCATAAATTGCTTATCGGCAAAAGGTACGGGAGAAACTGCACCCATCCCCCCTGTATTTAACCCGGTATCGCCTTCGCCAATTCGTTTATAATCTTTGGCTTCAGGAAGTATTTTATACGTTTTTCCGTCAGTAAGCACAAAAACAGAAACCTCTATCCCCGATAGGAATTCTTCAATAACGACAGTCTGGCTTGCTTCTCCGAATTGCCCTTGTAGCATATTCTCCAGAGCCATCTTAGCCTCGTCGATATCTTCTAAAATCAGCACCCCTTTTCCTGCTGCTAATCCGTCAGCTTTTAGAACATAAGGCGGTTTTAGAGTTTCCAAAAACTGCTTGCCCTCAGCTAAAGAATTTTTTGTGAAAGATTTGTAACGGGCAGTAGGAATAGCATATTTATTCATAAACTCTTTCGCAAAATCTTTACTACCTTCAAGAATGGCTCCTGCCTTTACCGGGCCTATAACAGGAATAAGTTTCAACTCAGAATCTGAGAGGAAAAAATCATGGATACCATCTACCAAAGGCTGCTCCGGGCCAACTACAACCATCTGAATATTGTTTTTTAAAACAAATTCTTTCACTTCGATGAAATTACTTATATCTAAATTCAGATTTTCGCCAACTTTTGCAGTTCCGGCATTGCCTGGTGCAATATAAAGTTTTTTTAAAAGCTTACTCTGGCTGATTTTCCATGCAAGGGCATGCTCTCTTCCTCCTGATCCTAAAAGAAGTATATTCATAAAAACATTTTTTATTGTTTGGAAAAATTTATGTGTAAACTTATAAAATCTTATTTATTATTCTGTAACACTTTTTAAAAAAAGAAAGCCCCTGATTCAGGAGCTCTCTTAAAAATCAAACTATCAACACTTTATTGGAAAATTACCTTTTCCTGGTAGTAAAAACCTTCGGTAATTACTTTTATAAAATAAATTCCTTTGGCATATTCTGATAAATCAATTTCCTTTCTAAGGTTACCATTTGTTTCGGTATTTTCTTTATACAACCGCTGGCCAGCAATATTAAGTATTTCAATGGTATAAGTTGCATGCCGGTCAGCATCTATTTCCAGGGTTATTTTTGCAGATGTGGGATTAGGATATAGCTTAATACTTTTAGCATTACTGATCGATTGAATTGCATCAGGAAAACTAACAGTAAGGCTTGTTGTAACCGGGCCACAACCATTTTCATCTGTAATTGATACTGTATAATCATCAGGCCCCAGATTATTAAAAATACCTGTTTCATTGGAAATATCTCCCGGTGTAAGCAGGTATGTTAATATTCCGGTCCCTCCTGTTGCTTCAACCTCAATGGAACCATCTGTTGCCGATTCTGATGTTGTATTGATGGCAGTATCTGAAACAATAGTAATAGCTTCAGGTTCGATGATAACAATACTGGCAGCCTCTTCACAGCCATTATCGTCGGTTACGGTTAAATCATAGGTTCCGGCACTTAAACCGGTTTGATCTTCTGCATCGGCTACTAATCCTGAACCATCGGCGGTAGACCAGCTATAAATGTAATCGGTTGCTACGGTCCCGCCGGTTACGGTAATATCAATGCTGCCGTCGGTT
>JBKHIH010000046.1:0-28362 GCA_046538755.1 Thiohalospira sp. | reverse complement strand
TTCCAGGCCAAGATTGTTGCATAAACCGGATAAGGCTTTTGATAGGTTTTATAATAACTTTGAACAATCCAGTCAATTCCTAAAATATGATCGATGTGAGAGTGAGAAAGAAATATGGCTTCAGGAATTCGGTTTTCATTCTGTAATAAATATTGAACGGTACCATGTCCAACATCTATAATCAGTTCCCATTCAATGGATTTTTGCCCAGAATTATTTTCTTTATATTGTAGAATTGAACAGGAAGCATTTGCCAAATCTTGATAATCAGAGCGATTATAGAATGGGTGTTCCTGCCCTAGAATAACCGGCCAGGCATTACCTCTTCCATTAATTCGTAATTGAACCTGACTCATAACCTAAAAGCTTTGATTATTAGAGAATAAAGTTACAAAAACATTGTTAAAACAAAACAAATTTTCGATAAAAAAGAGCCTGTTGGTAAAAATCAGGCTCTTTTATAAATTGATATTATATTAGAAATTCTTATTCAATAATTGTCATCTCATCAAGCAAATGAGTTGCTCCGGCATATTTATCAATGAGAAACAATACATAACGGATATCTACAGAAATGTTTCTGCTTTGTTCGGGGTCGAAAACCATATCGCTCATAATTCCCTCCCATGCACGGTCAAAATTTAAACCAATCAAATTACCTTCAGCATCAATTACCGGGCTTCCAGAATTACCTCCTGTGGTATGATTTGTGGCAATGAAACATACCGGAACAGTTCCGTTTACTTCATACCTTCCAAAATCTTTATCCTTATATATTTTTTTTAATTTTTTGGGTACATCATAATCATAAATTTCCGGATTGTCTTTTTCCATTACTCCATCAAGTGTAGTATAATAAATATATTTCATACCATCACGAGGATAAGAACCACTAACCTCTCCATAAGATACGCGCATGGTAAAATTAGCATCAGGGAATAAAATTTTATCTTCTTCCATTTCAATCAAACCTTTCATATAATCCCTGTATAATATTTGAGTAATATTTCGCAAGGAATCACGCTCAGGCTTTATATCCTTTCTGTAAACATCATTAAATTTTTGATAAAATTCAAAAATTACATCATTCTCAAGATTACTGATCTGATCTAAATTATCTACCTTTAAAATTTCTTTTAAAACTTCACTTTTGTTAAATACTGATTTTTTATATAAGCTGGCAACAAAATTTTCGTAATCGTCTGAAAAATTCAAAGTACTTAAATCAGGATGAAACTCATCAGAAACATTTGAAAAATAAAGAGGCAAAAGCCTGGCAAAAATTTCTTGGTCAATTTTTTGCTCATAATCCTTAAAAAAACCTTCTACCTGATGCTGTAAATCATCCAGTTCATTTTGCAATTTTTCATTATCGGCTTCTGATTTGATCATTTCAATAATATCACTAAAACTGGAAGCAAATCTAACAATTTCAATGGCTAAAACAGATTCTATATAGTAATCATATGCAATATTGTACTTTTCAATATCATTATATACTTTAGAAAGGTCGTCAAGTAAACCTTCATATTCTGAATTGTTTGTATTTGCCCATTTATTAAAACGGGATTCAAGTTGTTCTTTTTTATCAACAACATCTAATCTGTCTAATCCAATAATTTCACCTTTCCATCTTTTCCACGAATTACTTACACCAGCATTTTTTGATGCATATTTTATACGAATAGTATCATTATTATCCATATACTTATTCATTACTTCCAAACGGATATCTCTTAATTCAATTTTATTAGGGTTGCTGATATCTTTTATCCATTTTATTTCATCAGATGTAACATATTGCGATGTGCCACCAGGATAACCTAATACCATAGTAAAATCTCTTTCATCAATGCCTTTGATTGAAACAGGAAGATGTTTTTTAGGTTTATAAGGAATATTTTCGTCAGAATATTCGGCTGGTTGGTTATTTTTATCGGCATAAATTCTGAAAATAGAAAAATCGCCCGTATGCCTTGGCCACATCCAATTATCGGTATCACCACCAAACTTGCCAATTGATGAAGGAGGCGCTCCTACCAACCGGACATCTTTATATACTTCATATACAAACAGGAAATACTGATTCCCATAATAAAAAGGCCTTACCGAAGCATTGTAATGATTATCTTCTTCGGCTTGCTCCCGAATCCTGTTTATATTTTCATTGATTATTTTATTTCGTTCATCTTCGTTCATTTCATCATTCACACCCTTTAAAACCTGATCAGTAACATCCTCCATCCTTTTAAGGAATGTAGCTGTAAGCCCGGGATTCGACAACTCTTCTTTTTGCGACATAGCCCAAAAACCATCGGTTAAATAATCATGGTCAACAGAGCTGTGACTTTGTATGGCTCTATATCCGCAATGGTGGTTTGTAAGGATTAATCCCTTGTCTGATATTAATTCTCCTGTACATCCACGCCCAAAAATGATAATCGCATCTTTCAAACAATCCTGATTAATACTATAGATATCTTCAGCGGTCAATTTAAATCCTTTAGATTGCATATCTTCAATATTGTATTTTTCGATTAATAAGGGAATCCACATCCCTTCGTCAGCTGTCGAAAATTTAAAGGTTAATATAAGTACTGTTAAAAATAAAAGTTTAATTTTTTTCATGTGCTTATTGTTTTAATTGTTTTAAGGTTAAATTTACTGATAACTATCTGTACACATAAGTATAACAATCATTCTGTTTGATATATAAATGTTTATTTTACTTATGCTAATTTCATGATTTTATTCGTTAATGTCTATAAATTGATCCAGTTGGGTATATAATTTTTGAATGGGCAATCCCATTACATTAAAAAACGAGCCTTTAATTTTTTCTACACCAATATAACCAATCCACTCTTGAATACCATAGGCGCCTGCTTTATCATATGGCTGATAATGCGTTATATAATAATCTATTTCGGCATAAGTTAATTTGCGGAAATAAACATCAGTACAAGCTGTAAATGATTGTGTTTTATACTTTGACTTGATACAAACACCTGTATAAACCTGGTGGCATTTTCCCGATAGTTCTTTTAAAATTCTAACGGCATCATCGTAATTATCTGGTTTTTGTAATACTTTATTTTTAAGCCATACAATTGTATCGGCAGTAATTACTATTTCGTTATCTTCCAGTTCACCATCAAAAACACTGGCTTTTTTTTCGGCAATGAACAATGGAATCTCCTCACGAATAAGGTTATCGGGATAAGATTCATCAATAAATTGTTTTTTCTTGATTTCAAAATCGAGCCCAATTTCTTTTAGCAAGTAATGCCGCCTGGGTGATTCAGATGCTAATATAATTCGATAATTTTCTATTCCGGGAATAAACATAGAAATCGGAAAATTAAAAGTGTTGTAAAATTAAATAATTGGCTACTAATGCATAAAGTATCCCTGCAAGCATAATAGCTTTCGACAGGTTGCTGGCAAAATGGTAATCTGTTTTTTCTTTTGCTACAAAAATTTTAAAAAATAAAATTAATAATGGAATAATTAAAAATAAACTAAAATATAAAAGTGTAAAGGTATCCTTAAGAAATCTAAAATACACATATATCAATGAAAACTGAGTTAACAGGATAAAAGAAATAATAATGATTTTTGAACTTGTTACACCAAGCACAATGGGCAATGTATTATGGCCATAGGCGCGGTCTCCTTCAAAATCTTCGATATCTTTAATAATTTCACGAATAAATGTTAAGATAAAAGCATAAAAAGAAAAAGCTGCTACCCAAAGTATGATATAATTAAAGTTTGCTTTAAGTTCAAGCATTAAAAGCCCATATTCTTTTCGTAAAAGAGGTATTTCAAATAATAAAACCATTAAAGGAACCAGTGCTGTTAACAAAGCCACAATTACATTTCCTATTAAAAACTGGCGTTTATAAGTAGTAGAATAAAACCATAGTATTCCTGTAATCATTATAAAGACTAATGTAAGAATAGGCAATCCGATATAAAATGAGATATAAGCTCCCAGTCCAATGCCAATGGTATTAAAAATAATATGTAACAGTATGGCCCACCGGCGATTTAATTTTCGCCCTAAAATAACTGTTTCAGGGCGATTAAGTAAGTCTGTTTTGGTATCGAAATAATCATTGATAACATATCCTGCTGCAGTAATTAAAACTGTTGCCATTACTAAAAAGAAAAAATGTAGTTCTGAAAATTGTAATTCAAATTGATTTACTTTTAATAAAGGCTTAATAATACTCCACCGCATTAAGTATTGCGTTAAAATAATGATTAACAAATTTTTATATCTTATAAGCCTTAAAAAGTTCATCATAACATAAATATTATTCAAATTTTCGCCATTTTCCTTGTAACCGTAAAACCTGCTCAATTACATCTCGAACACATCCTCTTCCTCCCTGGAAAGTGGAGATGTATTTTGAAATGGATTTAATTTCTTCAGCAGCATCAGCAGGACATGTTGGTAACCCTGCAATTTGCATTACCTCATAATCGGGCAAATCATCGCCCATATAAAGTATTTCTTCAGGTTTTAACCCATATTTAAAATAGAAATCTTCAAAATCATTTACTTTATCTCTTGATCCCATGTAAATATCAGTGATACCCAGATATTGAAACCGTTTTTTTGTAGCCTGAGAATCACCTCCAGAAATAATTCCAATAATATATCCTTGCTTGATAGCATAGCTTACTGCATAACCATCTTTCATATTCACAGCACGTATAAATTCACCACCCGGTTCAAGATATATTTGCCCATCGGTAAAAACGCCATCCACATCAAATACAAAAGCTTTTATGTTGCGTAAATCTTCTTTAAAATTTGCCATTATAAAAAATTTCAGTCTTTGTTTTTTAATTTAAAAATACTATCGCTCACAAATCTATATATTTTTTCAAATTCAGGATAATCTTTGAGCATTTTAAGATGCATATCAATGATTTTTTTATCATTACGAGCTGCCGGGCCGGTTTGTGCATCTATAGGATTCATCTCATTTGCTTTTTTTGCCGTTTCATTAATTAACGGATGCAACAACTCAAAATTAATCTTTTTTGACTTTAACAACTCTGAACCAATACCATACATATGGTTTGTAAAATTACATGTAAATACTGCTGCTAAATGTAAAATTTTCCTTTTATCGGAGTTAATTACCTCTGCTTTTTTACTTAGACTTTTGGCCAATACTAATAGTTTATTCTCACTTTTTCTGTTATTTGCTTCAATACAAAGGGGAATTTCAGAAAAATCTATATTTCTGTTTTTTGTAAATGTTTGCAAGGGATAAAATACCCCAAAATCTTTGAAATAAGGTTGTAAAATATTTATTGAAATACTACCTGCTGTATGGACTACTAATCCATTTTTAACTTTCAATTCCTTTGCAACTTCTTCAATTACAGAATCTTTCACACAAACAATGTATAGGCCTGCATCATCAGGCAAAGAATCTAGTTCATTTGTAAAAGGGCAATCAATTTTGCCCGCAAGAGTTTGGGCTGATTTTTTTGTCTTGCTGTAAATATATTGTATGGAATATCCTGTATTTTTAAAAGCCAAAGCAATATGAGTAGCAACATTGCCTGCACCAATAATTACAATTCCATTTTCAAAAATGATTTGATTACTCATTTTTATCAGTATAAAATTTATCTAAGTTATTGGCCTTATGGAACTCGCATGATTGAGTTTTATTCATGTCTTTTTGTGACAAACCTTGTCATGCTCGTTTCACGATATATTTTAGTTAATTAATCGGCCTCGTGCAACCTCCATATTTTATTCATTCCATTTTTGTGAACTTTTGTGCATGGATGTTTCTCTGGTTAAAAACATAAAATTAATCGAAATTATTCAGCAATCAAAACATAAAAAAAACTCCTTATCGTACGACAAGGAGTTTAATTATAGATTAGAATATTATTAATAGCAATATTTATTTTCTTCGATTAGTTTATCAGCGATTCTTCTGCGTGCATCTTTGGTGTTAACACCCGGAACTTTTGTATAAACCTGAATACCCTTAATAAGTTTTTCAGTTAACTCTTCATCGTCGATAGAATAAACAGCATCCAAGGCATGTTTATACACTTCCGATGCCGTTTCAAAAACAAAAACATCAAGAATATCTCTGTATAAGCTCATACAATCGGGTGTTTGAATTGATTCCAGTTTTTTCACGCGAAGCATGGTAGATTCAGCAACATAAGTATTCATGATAATATCAGCGATACTATTTAATACTTCTTGTTCATGCACCAGTTTACGCTGGAATTTATTTACAGAGGCTTCGATAAGCATTAAAGCCACTTTTTTAAAGTTAGCGATAAAGAATGATTTATCTTCGAAATAACCTTTAGGTTCATAATTATCAGATACATTATCTAATCCGGCTAAAACTTCTTTAGCTTTATCAAACAGTTTAATTACTCCTTTTTGTCCTCTTTTAATAATTGTATCAGCAATAAGGATTCGGTTTATCTCATTTGTACCTTCAAAAATCCGGTTGATACGTGAATCTCTGTATGCTCTGTCTGCAGGCATTTCGGCAGAAAAGCCCATACCTCCCATTATTTGAACCGTTTCATCGGCAATATAATCGAGTGATTCAGACCCGTAAACTTTCATAATAGCCGCTTCGGGAGCAAATTCGGCAAAAGCTTCCATATTAGCGGGACCATAATCTTTTCCGGCAGCTTTATTTATTTCTGCAACCACATCTACATCTTTGGTGGCACGGTAAACAGCAGATTCGTTAGTAAAAGCCTTAATAACCTGTTCGGCTAATTTGTGTTTTATTGACCCAAAACTTGATATAAACATACCAAACTGCTTACGCTCATTGGCATAATTTACCGATTGGGTAGTAGCACGCTTACTTAATCCTATAACATTAGCACCAAGTTTTAACCGGCCCATATGCAGGATATTAAGTGCAATTCTGAAACCTTCGCCTCGCCGGCCTAAAAGGTTCTCAACGGGCACTTTCACATCATTATAAAAAATTTGTACAGTTGACGATCCTTTAATACCCATTTTCTTTTCTTCCGGGTTGATAACAACACCATCCCACGCTCTTTCTACAATAAATGCAGAGTGAACTCTATCGTTGTCAATTTTTGCAAAAACAGTCTGAACATCAGCAAAACCACCATTCGTGATCCACATTTTCTGTCCGTTCAGAATATAATGTTTACCATCTTCGGATAAAACAGCTTTTGTAGTCCCTGAGTTTGCATCAGAACCGGCATTTGGCTCGGTTAAACAATATGATGCTATTAATTCACCTGATGCCAGTTTAGGCAAATATCTTTGCTTTTGCTCTTCATTACCATAATATACCAATGGGAGAGTTCCAATTCCGGTATGCGCAGAAAAGGCAACAGAGAATGAGTATCCTGCACCTAACTTATCGGCCGAAAGCATGGATGTTACAATATTTTGTCCAAAACCCTCGTATTCTTCAGGTACGGATATACCTAACAATCCCAGCTCGCCTGCTTTTTGTAAAATATCACGCATCAAACCGGGCTCCTGGGCGTCTATGCGGTCAAGGTTCGGAAAGACTTCGGTTTCTAAAAAATCGTCACAGGTTTGAGCAATCATTTGTTGCTCTTCGTCAAATTCTTCGGGTATAAAAATATCGTTGGCATCAATTTCTTTTAAAAGAAATTCGCCACCTCTGATTTTCAATTCTTTTTCCATATTTATAAAGTTTATAATTCTAATGATAATTCGATTAATTCAGCAATATCGTAATTTTTGATTTCTTCTTCTTTGTTTTTGTATTTTAACCCATCTGTCATCATAACCATACAATAAGGGCATGCAGTAACTACAATGTCGGCTTTGGTTTCAAGTGCATCTTCAATACGTTCAATAAACACTTCCTTATCACCCTTTTCGGCTTCTTTAAACATTTGTCCGCCTCCGGCGCCGCAACATAAAGCAAAGCTTTTATTCCTTTTCATTTCAACTTTTTTTGAAGGAATAGCTTCTAATACTTTTCTGGGAGCCTCATACTCTCCATTGGCACGGCCTAAATAGCAAGGATCGTGATAGGTTAATATTTTATCTTTAAATAAGCTGCTATTTATTGATAATTTACCCTCATTAATTAATTGATTTAAAAATTGGGTATGATGAATTACTTCATATTCACCGCCATAATCGGGATACTCATTTTTAAAAGTGTTAAAGGCATGAGGATCGCAAGTAATAATTTTTTTTACTTCGTACGAATTCAAAAGTTCAATATTCATCATTGCTTGCATCTGGAATAACATCTCGTTACCAGCACGGCGTGCAATATCTCCCGATGAGGATTCTTCAACACCTAAAACAGCAAAACTAATATTTAAGTGAGTTAATATCTTTACAAATGACCGTGTAACTTTTTTATATCGATCGTCGAATGCTCCTGCGCTGCCAACCCATAATAGATATTCTGGTTTTTCGCCTTTGGCAAACAAATCGGCCATTACAGGGACTTCTATTTTACGTTTATATTCTGACATAATTATTAAGTTTTGAGTTTTGAGTCTCGAGTCTCGAGTTTATGTTCATTGAACTTAAACTTTTAACTTTAAACCTTAAACTATTTTTCATTTATATAAAGTTCTTCAGCCCATAACATTCTATCTTCCTGAGAGAATTGCCATGGAGCACCGTTATTTTCTATATTATTAAAAATAGTATTTAATTCGCCGGGTGAAGCAGCCTGTTCCATAACAATATATCTTCTTAATTCAAGAATTAATGAAACCTGGTCGATATTTACCGGGCAAGCTACAGTACATGCATTACAAGTTGTACAAGCCCAAATCTCTTCAGCAGTAATATAGTCGAATAAAGATTTATCGTCGGTATAATTAATACCATTTTTATCGATATTTTTACCCAAAAGTTCTAATCTATCACGTACATCCATTACCAGTTTACGCGGCGAAAGCTTTTTACCGGTAATATTTGCTGGACAAACACTTGTACAACGTCCACATTCTGTGCATGTATAAGCATCCATTAAATGTTTCCAGGTAAGTTGTCTTACATCTTGCGCTCCAAAAGAAATTTCTTCATCTCCTTCTTCAACAGGAGGCTCTTCACCAGATAACATACTTTTTACCTCTTTAGTTATTGAAGGCATATTAGCAATTTTACCGGTTGGGTCAAGTTTTGAATAATAAACATTAACAAATGATAAGAATACATGAAAATGTTTTGAATAAGGAATATAGTTTAAGAATATTAATACACCTACAATATGCAACCACCAGCATGATCTCTCAATTAAAATTAAAGTATCGGTAGACAAATTATTTAGTACAGGTATTAATACAGAACTAAAAAAGAATGCTCCTACTTTATCGTAATGCTCTACGCCCCTGGTTTGCAAAATAGCATCTGAAGCATTCATAAAGAAAATAGAAGACATCAAAATAATTTCTGTAAAAAGAATAATATTTGCGTCTAACCTGGGCCATCCTTTCATTTCTGGATTCCAAAAACGATTGGTTTTTAAAATATTTCTTCGAATAAGAAAAATTAAACAACCAAAAATAACCAATAAGGCAAAAAATTCGAAGAAAGCAATAATTACCGGATAAAATCCGCCTAAAAAAGAAAGGGCTCTATGTGTTCCGAAAATACCATCGATAAAAATTTCTATCATTTCAATATTTACCAGGATAAATCCTGCATAAACAAAAATATGAAGTATAGCAGCAACAGGGAATCCAAACATCTTCGACTGCCCGATTGCCACTTTTAACACAAGCCACCATCTTTTTTTTGGCTTGTCTTTTATTTCAACATCTTTCCCAAGTTTAATATTGCGCGATATCTTTTTAATATTTTTGGAAAAAAATGCTACCGCTGCAATCAGCAATAAAATAAAGATTATACTATTGACCATATGTTTGTTAGTTTAGTTGATTTTAAATAAGGTGCCAAAATAAAAATTAATCCTAAAAAATCAAATTTTATTATGAATGACATCTTCTTTGATAAATAAAAAGACAAAGACAAAAGATTTATGAAAAAACTTTTGTCTTTGTGGCTGATTCATAATGTTATTAATCAGTTGTTATAATTCCTTAATTGCTTTAATCAATTCAGGCAAAACTTTTTGAGCGTCGCCTACAATCCCATAATCGGCAGCTTCAAAAATCGGTGCATCTTTATCGTTATTGATAGCCACAATACATTTCGAGGCACTAATACCAGCCAGGTGTTGAATAGCACCAGAAATACCGATTGCGATATAAAGATTTGGGGCAATAATTTTTCCGGTTTGTCCGGTATGCTCTTCATGTGGCCTCCAACCTTCGTCAGAAACCGGACGTGAACAAGCAGTTGCTCCGTTAAGAAGGCTTGCAAGTTCTTCAACAGGGGCCCAATTTTCCGGAGATTTCATTCCGCGTCCACCAGAAACAACAATCTCTGCATCTGTTAATAATAATTTACCCGTTTGTTTCTGAACATCTTTAACTTTAGTTTTGATATCACCTACCTGAGCATCGAATTGTTCAATTACAGCATCTTTGGCTTTTTCTATTATCTCGAAAGAGTTTTGTGCCAGGGTAAGAATCTTAACATCGGATTTAATCACAACGTTAGCAAATGCTTTTCCAGAAAAAACTTTTTTATAAATAGTAAACGGCTCAACGCTTGAAGGTAATTTAGTTACAGCAGAACCAACTCCGGCTTTTAATTTAACCGATAATCTTGGTGCTAATGCTTTACCCATATTGTTATGAGCAATAACCACAACTTTTGCACCTTCTTTTTCGGCAGTTTGTGCAATAACCGAAGTGTACGCCTGGTTATCCAGCACTTTAAATTTATCATTGTTAACAGAAACCACTTTATCGGCTCCGTAATTGCTTAATTTTTTTAATTCATCATCTTGCACATCACCAATTGACAGAGCAACAGTTTGGGTATTTAGCATTTCTGCAACTTTATTTGCATAGGAAACCAATTCGAAGGATAACTTCTTAAATTTCCCGTCCCAATTTTCTGTAAATACTAATACTGACATATCTTAATTTTATTAAATTCACAAATTATTATTTAATACCTTTTATAGTACTTTAGCTTCGTTTTGAAGCATATCTACTAACTCTTTTACGTTTTCGGGATCAACCATTTTGCATGGAGGTTTAGGTTGTGGTAGCTCGAATTTTACAAATTCGGTTAAAGCATCAGCATCAACTGGCTGTACAATATTTAAAGGTTTTTTCCGGGCCATCATAATCCCACGCATAGCTGCAATCATCGGCTCTTTTGCAATTCCTTTTTGTACAATGGCAACAACCGGCAATTCCGGAACAACTTTATCGTGCCCACCATCAATATCACGAGTAATGTTAAGTTCTCCATCTTCAAAATCAACAGAAGAAACTGCCGATACAGACGGAATATCTAAAAATTCTGCTAACATACCTCCAACAGCAGATCCATTATAATCACTTGATTCAATACCTGCAAAAATGATATCGTATGGATTATTTTTTACATATTCGGCAATCTGAGCTGCAACAAAATAAGCATCTTTTGGTTCTGCATCGATACGTACCGCATCGTCGGCACCAATGGCTAATGCTTTTCTAATGGTTGGCTCGGCATCTTTTCCGCCAACAGTAATAACCGTAATATTATCGATTGAATTTGCAGCATCTTGTTTTAGCTGAATAGCCCGGGTCAAAGCAAGCTCATCCCAGGGATTAATAATCCATTGTACACCGGTGGTATCAAAAGCTGTATTATCGTTTACAAACTTTGCTTTTGTTGTGGTATCCGGTACATTACTTAAGCAAACTAGAATTTTCATTCGTTTAAAGTTTTATTATTATTTAAGTTAACAATTCGATTATTTAATTGATTCGAAAAAACATTTTATTAATCGCACTTAAAACAACCTTATAATAAAAGATATGATATTGTTTTTGATTACAAGCAATTAAATAGTCTAAAAAAATTAAATATTTTAAGTGGGCAAATATAAAAATAAGTGTCTTAGAAAACAAGAATCCAAACTTACTAATAATTATGCAAATATGTATATAATATTTAATTTGATTCGAAATCGTATAAAATATCAATAAAATTTTCTTAATTAAATTTGATACTCATTAAATTTGTATCGCTTCGAACTAAGTCATAAAAAATGAGCTTTAAGAATTCTATAAAATCGCTTGGCCCGGGATTATTATGGGCAGGTGCTGCTATTGGAGTATCACATTTAGTTCAATCAACTCGAGCCGGGGCTATATACGGTTTTCAGCTAGTTGGTATTATTTTGCTGATCAATTTATTTAAGTATCCTTTTTTTGAATTTGCACCAAGATATGCATCCGCTACTGGCGAAAGTTTGCTACATGGTTATAAACGACTGGGTAAGTGGGCATTAATATTATACCTTTTATTAACAATAGCTACGATGTTTACTTTGCAAGCGGCTATAACTGCGGTTACAGCCGGATTATTTTCATTTGTTTTTCCAAATATACTCAACACAGTTAGCTGGGCGGTAGTAATTTTAGCTATTGCAACCATTATTGTAGCTTTTGGGAAATATTCTTTTCTAGATAAGATCATCAAAATTATCATTGTTTTATTGGCTTTATCAACTATTATAGCTGTTGTTTCAGCATTTACTAAAGGATTTAACCCCAACCCTGAATTTATCAATACTTTTAACTGGGATTTTGGTGATATTGCTCTTTTAATCGCTTTTGCCGGCTGGATGCCTTCAGCCATAGATATTTCAGTGTGGCATTCTTTTTGGTCGGTAGCAAAAAGCAAACAAGGAAAACATATTCCTTCGGTAAAAGAATCTTTATTTGACTTTAATGTTGGATATATTGGCACCGCAGTATTATCCATAGGATTTTTATCACTTGGAGCATTGGTAATGTATGGCTCAGGAAAAACTTTTTCTGAAAACGGAAATATTTTTGCAGGACAGTTAATCCATTTATTTACAACAAATTTAGGCAGTTGGGCCTATGTATTTATTGCTGTTGCTGCATTAACTACCATGACGAGTACCACATTAGCCTGTTTAGATGCTTATCCCAGAGTTTTAAAACCAGCTACCGAACTTTTATTTCCTCAATTAAGAAAGAATGAATCTGATAGTTGGAATTGGTTATCCTGGATGTGGCTAATTATACTGCTTTCAGGTACAATTCTTATTCTTTTATTCTTTTTAAAAGGAATGAGTTTCTTGGTTGATTTAGCTACAACATTATCATTTTTAACTGCTCCGGTTTTAGGCTATTTAAATTTTAAAGTAGTGATGGGTAAAAACGTATCGGAAGAGCATAAACCAAAACGTTGGCTAAAAACCTTATCCTGGATTGGATTGGGGATTTTAACAGCTACTGGGATATATTACTTAATTTGGAAACTATTTATTTTGTAAATAAAACCCAACGATGGTTTCGAATTCTCGCAGGATCTTACATTATCTCATATAAAATTTGAAAAATCGCCTAAAATAAATATATTTAACTTTCAATATTAAATACAATTCTTAATGCATCTGCTTACGTTTATTTATTCCAATTTTAAATTAATTTCCCAACTTTTTTTTATCGCGATTATAGTTATATCTATTATTGTTTCCCTTGTTATTTTACTTGAAAATAGGAATCCGATAAGGGCTTCAGCACTTATCCTATTACTCTTTGCTCTGCCTGGAATTGGATTGATTGTTTATTTCTTTTTGGGTAGAAATTACCGCAGCAAAAAAATGTTTGAAGCTAAAAAAGATTCTGATATATATCTTATACGCAAGCTAAAGGAGCAAATAAGAAACAGTTCAGAAGAATTAATCAAAAAACATAAGGATATCCTGGGTAATAAATCACTTATAGCTAAAATGCTTTTAAACGATAATTATTTTGGGTTAACTGATAGAAATGAATTAAAAATACTTATCAATGGAGAACAAAAATTCTCCGATTTATTTAACTCTTTAGAAAATGCAAAAGACCACATCCACATTGAGTATTTTATCATAGAAAATGGAATTATATTTGAACGGTTAAAATCTATATTAATAAAAAAGAGAAATGAAGGAGTTTTTGTCCGAATCATTTATGATGATGTTGGCTCACGCCATCTAAAAAACAAAAGTATCAAAGAACTAAAAAAGGCAGGAGTTGAGATATTTCCATTTTATAAGACTTATTTTCCATCTATGGCTAACCGTATTAATTACCGAAATCATAGAAAAATTGTGGTAATTGATGGAAAAATAGGATTTACGGGAGGTATTAATCTAAGTGATAAATATACCAATGACATCCCAAATAAAAACTTTTGTTACTGGCGTGATACCCATTTAAAAATCGAGGGGCCTGCTGTTCGTTATTTACAATACATTTTTTTACTCGATTGGCAATTTTCCTCAGAACAAATATTATTATACAATTCTCGTTTTTTCCCAAAGTTAGATAATAATAGCTCAAATACATTGGTTCAAATTATTTCAGGTGGCCCTGATTTATTAAGAGAAACTATAATGACAGCTTATTTTAAAGCCATTGTAGATGCCGAAAATGAGTGTTTTATATCCATGCCTTACGTTATTCCAAACCATGGAATAATAACAGCATTAAAACAAGCAGCGCTGAGCGGGGTAGATGTACGGCTGTTAGTTCCCAAAAAATCTGATTCATGGCTTTTAAATTCAGCGTCAAATACCTATTATTATGATTTATTAGCTTCAGGAGTAAAAATTTACAGGTATACAAAAGGATTTGTGCATGCTAAAACAATGATTATTGACCATAATTTAAGTATCGTCGGTTCGGCAAATATGGATTACCGGAGTTTCGATTACAACTTTGAGGCTAATGCTATTATATATGATAAAGCGTTTAATGCTTTAATGAAAAAACTATATTTTTCTGATTTGGAAGATAGCGAGCAAATTACTTTTGATGAATGGGAAAATCGGCCTTTACGAATTAAATTAAAAGAGTCAATCGTAAGGTTGCTTTCTCCAGTGCTATAAAACAAAAACCATCCCTAAAAAGAGATGGTTTTTTTGTTTTAATAAAAATTTTATGCCTGGGCAGTAGGCCCACCAAAATTCATTGGCATAGAAGGACCTCCACCATCAGATTTTTTAATTGGGCCATGCATTTTCTCGAATTTTTCAAGATTATCTTTTAATGCATGAAAAAAACGTTTAGCATGTTCAGGAGTGAGAATAATTCTTGATTTTACTTCAGCTTTAGGCACACCAGGCATTACTCTTACAAAATCAAGTACAAATTCAGCACTCGAATGAGTAATAACAGCTAAGTTTGAATAAACACCCTGCGCAACATCTTCTTTTAAATCAATGTTTATTTGACCTTTTCGTTGTTTTTTTTCGTCTTCCATGATTATATTTATTTTGTTGCAAGTATTATTCGCGTTCTTTAGCCGACATCAGATTATCATATTCTTCTTTAGAGCCGACAATTATTTTATCATACTCACGTAAACCTGTACCTGCAGGAATTTTATGCCCTACAATTACATTTTCTTTCAATCCTTCAAGTTTATCTATTTTACCATGAATAGCCGCTTCGTTCAATACTTTGGTAGTTTCCTGGAACGATGCTGCAGACATGAAGCTCTTTGTTTGGAGCGCTGCTTTCGTGATTCCTTGTAACACCTGGCTCGATGTTGCAGGAACAGCATCTCTAGCTTCAACAAGCTTAAGATCTTTACGCTTAAGGATTGAATTTTCGTCTCTTAATTTACGTGCAGTAACAATTTGCCCTGCCCTGAAAATTTGAGAATCTCCCGGATCGTTTATCACTTTTTTATCATAAATCCAATCGTTCTCGTCCATAAATTCCCATTTATCAACCACTTGTTTTTCAAGGAATTTAGTATCTCCAGGATCTTCAATAATTACCTTACGCATCATCTGGCGAACGATAACTTCGAAATGCTTATCATTTATCTTAACACCCTGTAATCGATATACTTCTTGTACCTCGTTAACAATATACTCCTGAACCATAGTTGGCCCTTTAATAGCCAAAATATCAGAAGGTGTAATGGCTCCGTCTGATAATGGAATACCTGCACGGACATAATCGTTTTCCTGAACCAAAATTTGTTTTGACAATGGTACAAGATATTTTTTCACCTCACCAGTTTTCGATTTAATAATAATCTCACGATTACCGCGTTTAATTTTACCAAAAGCAACCTCACCGTCAATTTCAGAAACAACAGCAGGGTTGGATGGGTTTCTTGCTTCAAACAGCTCTGTTACACGTGGTAAACCACCAGTAATATCCCCCGATTTTCCTACGGCTCTTGGTAATTTGGCTAATATCTCACCTGACTTTACTTCCTGCCCGTCATCGATATTAATATGCGCACCAACAGGTAAATTGTATGTTTTAATAATTTCACCATCATTACCAATTAATTTGGCAGTTGGATTTTTCTTTTTATCTCTGGTTTCAATAATTACTTTTTCTCTAAAACCAGTTTGTTCATCCGATTCCTCTTTAAATGTAATCCCTTCTATAAGATTCTCGAAAGACAATTTTCCGGTTGCTTCTGAAATAATCAAAGCATTGTATGGATCCCACTCACAAATCATGGTTCCTTTTTTAACTTCGGCACCATTTTTTACATATAGCTTTGAACCATAAGGAATATTGTGAGTTGAAAGAACAATACCGGTATTTTTATCGATAATTCGCATTTCGGCTAATCGCCCAATTACTATATCAATCTTTTTGCCATCTTCGTTTTTTTCTACAGTTCTTAGTTCGTCAATTTCTACAGCACCATCATATTTTGCTACTACGCTGGAATCAGCGGCAATATTTGAAGCTGTACCACCCACGTGGAAAGTTCTTAACGTAAGCTGTGTACCAGGTTCACCAATTGATTGTGCAGCGATAACACCAACAGCTTCACCTTTCTGAACCATTTTTCCGGTTGCAAGGTTTCTACCATAACATTTACCACAAACACCATTTTTAGACTCGCAAGTTAATACCGAGCGAATTTCAATTTGTTCTATCGGCGAATCATCAATTTTCTTTGCAATATCTTCGGTAACTTCTTCACCGGCGCCAATAATCAATTCTCCTGACAACGGATGGTAAACATCATGAACGGTAGTTCTACCTAAAATTCTCTCATATAATGTTTCAACTACCTCTTCGTTTTTCTTAATGGCTGTTGCCACAAGCCCACGTAATGTACCACAGTCTTGTTCAGTAATAATAACATCTTGTGAAACATCTACCAAACGGCGGGTAAGATAACCAGCATCGGCAGTTTTAAGAGCCGTATCGGCCAAACCTTTACGAGCACCGTGAGTTGATATAAAGTACTCAAGTACTGACAACCCCTCTTTAAAGTTTGAAAGAATAGGATTTTCTATAATTTCAGAACCTGTTGTACCCGATTTTTGAGGTTTAGCCATCAGTCCCCTCATACCAGATAACTGACGAATTTGTTCTTTAGAACCTCTTGCCCCAGAGTCGAGCATCATATATACAGAATTGAATCCCTGGTTATCGGTAGACAACTTTTTCATCAATGTCTGGGTTAATTTAGCATTAATATGGGTCCAGATATCAATAATTTGATTATATCTTTCATTATTTGTAATAAATCCCATATTGTAATTATTCAATACCTCTTCTACCTGTTCATATCCATCGTTAACTAATATTTCCTTTTCATCAGGAATAATCACATCATCCAGGTTAAATGACAATCCACCTTTGAAGGCCATTTGATAACCCATATCTTTAATATGATCCAGGAATCTTGATGTTGCATCAGTACCTGTTTTTTTCAGTACAGTACCGATAATATCTCTTAATGATTTTTTAGTTAACAATTCATTGATAAATCCAACCTCTTTAGGCACATATTGGTTAAAAATAACACGCCCTACAGTTGTTTCAATCATATGATTAACAAGTTTCCCATCAACAACATCATCTACTTTTACTTTAATACTCGCATGTAAAGCAACCGCACCTTCGTTATAAGCGATTGTTACTTCTTCTGGCGAATAAAATTTTAAACCTTCGCCTTTAACGCCATCTCTCTGTTTAGTAATATAATATAATCCAAGCACCATATCTTGTGATGGTACAGTAATTGGTGCACCATTAGCTGGATTTAAAATATTATGTGAAGCTAACATTAACATTTGTGCTTCTAAAATAGCTGCATTGCCTAAAGGTAAATGAACAGCCATTTGGTCACCATCGAAGTCGGCATTAAATGCTGTACAAACCAATGGGTGTAATTGTATAGCTTTACCCTCAATAAGTTTAGGCTGGAAAGCCTGAATACCTAAACGGTGCAAAGTAGGAGCACGGTTCAACATAACAGGATGCCCCTTTAAAACGTTTTCCAGAATATCCCAAACCACAGGGTCTTTACGGTCTACAATTTTCTTTGCAGATTTTACCGTTTTTACAATACCTCGTTCTATTAATTTACGAATTACAAAAGGTTTGTATAGTTCGGCAGCCATATCTTTTGGCAATCCACATTCATGCAATTTTAACTCAGGCCCCACAACAATTACCGAACGGGCTGAATAGTCAACACGTTTACCAAGTAAGTTCTGACGAAAACGTCCTTGTTTACCTTTTAAACTGTCGCTTAAAGATTTTAAAGCTCTGTTAGAATCTGTTTTTACAGCATTCGATTTTCTTGAATTATCGAATAAAGAATCAACAGCTTCCTGTAACATACGTTTTTCGTTACGTAATATTACTTCAGGAGCTTTGATTTCAATTAATCTTTTTAAACGATTATTTCTTATTATTACTCTTCGGTAAAGGTCATTGAGGTCGGATGTAGCAAAACGTCCACCGTCCAAAGGTACCAATGGGCGTAATTCAGGAGGAATTACTGGCACCACTTTAACCACCATCCATTCCGGGCGGTTAATACCCTTAGAAGCACGAAATGCTTCAACAACCTGAAGCCTTTTTAATGCTTCATTCTTACGTTGTTGTGAAGTCTCGGTATTTGCTTTATGGCGAAGATCATAAGACAACTCATCCAAATCGATACGTTCAAGCAATTTATAAAGAGCTTCAGCTCCCATATCAGCAATAAACTTGTTTGGATCAGAATCGTCTAAATATTGATTTTCTTTTGGTAAAGTCTCTAATATATCAAGATATTCTTCTTCGGTTAAAAAGTCCAGGTATTTAACGCCTTCTTCGGCTTTAATACCGGGATTTATAACAACATATCTTTCGTAGTAAATAATTGAATCGAGTTTTTTGGTAGGAAGCCCTAAAAGATATCCGATTTTATTTGGCAATGATTTAAAATACCAAATATGAGCTACCGGAACAACTAAAGAAATGTGTCCCATTCGCTCTCTTCTAACTTTTTTCTCAGTAACTTCTACACCACATCGGTCACAAACAATCCCTTTGTATCTGATCCGTTTGTATTTACCACAATGACATTCATAATCTTTGACAGGACCAAAAATCCTTTCACAAAATAAACCATCGCGTTCAGGTTTGTAAGTCCTGTAATTTATAGTCTCAGGTTTTAAAACTTCACCACTTGAGCGTTCAAGTATTTCTTCCGGAGAAGCTAAACCTATAGAGATTTTTGTAAAATTACTCTTTACCTTATTATCTCTTCTGAATGACATATATTGAAAATTAAATGGTATAAAAAAAATAAAACATAAGAATGTTGGGATATCCCCAACATTCATTTAATATCTAATCGAGATTTACGCTTAAGCCTAATCCTCTTAACTCATGCAATAAAACATTGAGTGATTCTGGAATACCAGGCATAGGCATAGGTTCTCCTTTAACGATAGCTTCATAAGCTTTCGCTCTACCGTTAACATCATCAGATTTCACGGTAAGGATTTCCTGCAATGTGTTGGATGCACCAAATGCTTCAAGCGCCCAAACTTCCATTTCACCAAAACGTTGTCCACCAAATTGAGCTTTACCACCCAATGGTTGCTGTGTAATAAGTGAATATGGGCCAATTGAACGTGAGTGCATTTTATCCTCAACCATATGGCCTAATTTAAGCATATAAATGATACCAACCGTTGCTGGTTGATGGAAACGTTCGCCGGTTCCACCATCATATAGGTATGACTTACCATAAGCAGGTACTCCGGCCTTATCGGTATATTCAGTTATTTGCTCGAGCGTAGCACCATCGAAAATAGGTGTTGCAAATTTTACACCCAGCTTCTTACCAGCCCAGCCAAGTACAGATTCATAAATCTGTCCAAGATTCATCCTTGATGGTACACCCAGTGGGTTAAGAACTATATCAACCGGTGTTCCATCTTCTAAGAACGGCATGTCTTCGGTACGGACTATTTTAGCTACAATACCTTTGTTACCATGTCGTCCGGCCATTTTATCACCAACTGTTATTTTTCTCTTTTTGGCAATATAAACTTTCGCCATCTGAACAATACCTGTTGGTAGTTCATCGCCAATCGTTACATTATATTTCTTACGTTTTAACTGAGAATCAATCTCTTTACGCTTAATAATATAATTGTGTAACAATTTTTTAATGATTTCATTCTTATTTTTATCGGTTGTCCACTTGTTAGGATTAATATTCATGTAATCAATGTCCTGTAACATCTTAATAGTGAACTTAGTACCTTTAGGAATAACATCAACATTATAATAATCTTTTACACCTTGGGATGTTTTGCCATTAATAAGAATGAATAGTTTGTCAATTAATTTATTGGTTAATTGTTCAACCTTTTGGCTAAATTCCTTGTCTATGGCTTCAAGTTCAATCTTATCAGCATTTTTAGATTTCTTATCTTTCAATGCTCTTGTAAATAACTTTTTGTCAATTACAACACCTTGTAATGATGGTGAAGCTTTTAACGAAGCATCTTTAACATCTCCTGCTTTATCACCAAATATAGCACGCAATAATTTTTCTTCAGGAGAGGGGTCAGATTCACCTTTTGGGGTAATTTTACCAATTAATATGTCGCCAGGTTTAATATGAGCACCGATGCGGATTAACCCATTTTCATCAAGGTCTTTTGTTGCTTCCTCGCTAACATTAGGAATATCAGGCGTTAACTCCTCAAGTCCGCGTTTTGTATCACGCACTTCGAGTAAATACTCATCTATGTGTATTGATGTAAAGACATCATTTTTTACAACATTTTCAGATATTACGATTGCATCTTCAAAGTTATATCCTTTCCAAGGCATAAATGCCACTTTAAGGTTACGGCCAAGGGCTAATTCACCGTCTTCTGTTCCATATCCATCAGTTAGTACCTGTCCGGCAACAACTTTTTGGCCTTTACGAACAATCGGTTTTAAGTTAACACAAGTATTCTGATTTGTTTTAGAAAACTTAGGTAACCGATATCTTTTAACATCGTCATCGAAACTAACAAATTTTTCTTCTTCTGATCTGTTATATCGAATAACAATTTCTTCAGCATCGACATATTCAACTACACCTTCTCCTTCTGCAACAATTTGTATTCTTGCATCGCTAACAACGTGTTCTTCAAGGCCGGTTCCCACAATTGGTGCTTCTGGCTGTAACAATGGTACTGCCTGGCGCATCATGTTTGAACCCATTAACGCACGGTTTGCATCATCATGCTCCAGAAATGGAATTAATGAAGCCGCTATAGAGGCAATCTGATTTGGAGCAACATCCATAAGTTCTAATTCTTCTGGAGTAGCTAATGGATAGTCTGCTTCAAGCCTAGATTTAACTCTTGGGTTGATAAACTTACCTTCTTCGTCGATAGGAGCATTTGCCTGAGCAATAGTTATTCCTTCTTCTTCTTCTGCACTTAGGAAAATTGCATTTCCGCTTAAATCAACTTTTCCATCGGTAACTTTTCTATACGGAGTTTCAATAAATCCTAAATCATTAATTTTAGCATAAACACATAACGAAGAAATCAGCCCAATGTTAGGCCCTTCGGGTGTTTCAATCGGACATAAACGTCCATAGTGGGTATAATGTACGTCACGAACCTCGAAACCGGCACGCTCACGCGATAAACCACCAGGCCCTAATGCCGACATACGTCTTTTATGTGTCATCTCACCCAATGGATTGGTTTGGTCCATAAATTGAGATAACTGGTTTGTTCCAAAGAATGAATTAATAACTGACGATAGTGTTTTTGAATTGATCAGATCAATAGGGGTAAACACTTCGTTATCGCGTACATTCATTCTTTCCCTAATTGTTCTGGCCATTCGGGCTAACCCAACGCCAAACTGATTTGACAACTGTTCTCCAACTGTACGAACCCTACGATTACTTAGGTGGTCAATATCATCAACATCTGTTTTTGAGTTTATAAGCTCAATCAAATATTTTATAATTTGTATGATATCTCCATTAGTAAGTACTTTAGTTTCAATCGGAGTATCGATGTTCAATTTTTTGTTTAACCTATAACGCCCAACATCTCCTAAGTCGTAACGTTTATCAGAAAAGAATAGCTTTTCGATCACGTCACGTGCTGTGGCTTCGTCAGGTGGTTCAGAATTACGTAGCTGTCTGTAAATATGGAGTACAGCTTCTTTTTCTGAGTTACATGGGTCTTTCTGAAGTGTATTATAAATAATTGCAAAATCAGAAATACTTTGATCTTCTTTATGTAGCAATATTGTTTTAGCACCCGAATCAACTATTTGATCAACGTGCTCATTTTCAATTACTGTTTCTCGATCAATAATTACTTCATTACGTTCAATAGAAACCACTTCTCCGGTATCCTCATCAACAAAATCTTCGACCCATGATTTAAGAACCCGGGCGGCTAGTTTCCGGCCTACATATTTTTTTAGGCCTGTTTTAGAAACTTTAATCTCATCTGCCAGGTTAAAGATTTCAAGAATTTCCTTATCACTTTCATATCCTATTGCTCTTAATAAAGTAGTAACAGGTAATTTCTTTTTCCGATCGATATATGCATACATCACATTATTAATGTCTGTAGCAAATTCAATCCAAGAACCTCGGAAAGGAATAATTCTTGCGGAATATAATTTTGTTCCATTAGCGTGTAAACTCTGACCAAAGAAAACTCCAGGAGAACGGTGCAATTGTGAAACAATCACACGTTCAGCTCCATTGATAACAAAAGAGCCTCTTTCGGTCATGTATGGCACTGTTCCAAGATATACATCCTGAATAACTGTATCGAAATCCTCATGCTCGGGGTCTGTACAGTATAATTTAAGTTTCGCCTTTAATGGTACACTAAATGTTAATCCACGTTCAATACACTCTTCTATGCTGTATCTAGGTGGATCAATATAATAATCCAGGAACTCTAGCACGAAGTTATTCCGGGTATCAGTAATGGGAAAATTCTCATTAAAAACCTGATTCAACCCTTCTTTTTTTCTCTCTTCGGGTGTAGAATTTAATTGGAAAAATTCTTTAAATGACTTTAACTGTACTTCTAAAAAATCAGGGTATTTCAGCTGATTTTTTGTTGAAGCGAAACTAATACGTTTGTTTGTGATATTTGAAGACATTGACTTAATAAATTAATTGAACTCAAACACTTAATATAATAAAAAGGCTTAGAATCCCCCTCTGAGGATCCTAAAGCCTACAAGTTAGTATGTTAGGTCAATCCTATTTAAGTTCAACTTCTGCTCCTGCTTCTTCTAATTGTTGTTTTAAAGATTCAGCTTCTTCTTTAGATACACCTTCTTTAATAGCTTTTGGTGCGCTGTCAACTACTTCCTTAGCTTCTTTAAGCCCTAAGCCGGTTAACTCTTTTACTAATTTAACAATTTGTAATTTAGCACCACCTGGAGAATTTAAAACTACATCAAATTCAGTTTTTTCAGCTTCTCCACCAGCTTCTCCACCAGCTGCAGGACCTGCTACAGCAACAGCTGCAGCTGCAGGTTCGATTCCATATTCTTCTTTTAATATGTCTGCTAACTCATTAACTTCTTTTACAGTTAAGTTAACTAACTCTTCTGCAAGCGCTTTTAAATCTGCCATTTTTACTTATTTTTAAAATTTAATATTACTACTTTTTATTCTTTCTTATTTGATAGTGTTTCAAGTACACCAGTCAGGATGTTATTTCCTGATTTTAATTGTGAAATTACATTTTTCATAGGTGATTGTAATAATCCAACAAGATCACCAAGTAATTCTTCTTTAGATTTAATGTTTACTAGTGTTTCTAATTGATCATCACCCAGGTAAACAGACTCTTCAACAAAAGCTGCTTTTAACAAAGGTTTTTCAAATTTCTTTCGAAACTCTTTAATCATTTTAGCCGGAACATTTCCGGTTTCAGTAAACATTATTGCAGTTGGCCCCTTCAAAACATTATATAATTCTTCTACTTGAAATTCAGATTTATCTAATGCTCTTTTAAGAAGGGTATTCTTAACAACCAGCATTTGAATATTATTTTCAAAACACTTTCTTCTTAACAAACTTGTATTCTCAGCATTTAATTCGCTGGCGTCTGCTAAGTAAAAATGAGTTGAATTATTTAATTGCTCAACCAGGTTGTTAACAATAATCTCTTTCTCTTCGCGTTTCATAATCAATATTTTTTACTCTGAATTGTCGAAATTGGACTTAAACAGATTTTGGATCAATTTTAATACCGGGACTCATCGTGCTTGAAATGTAAAGGCTCAATATATAAGTACCTTTAGCTGCAGCAGGTTTTAATTTATTGACAGTAGCCATAAATTCACGTGCATTTTCAGCTAATTTCTTAGGTTCAAAAGATACTTTACCAATAGGTGAATGAACAATACCATATTTATCCACCTTAAAGTCAATTTTACCTTTTTTCACTTCTTCCACAGCCTTTCCAACTTCCATGGTTACTGTACCCGTTTTGGGGTTTGGCATTAAACCACGTGGCCCAAGAATACGGCCTAGTTGTCCAACTTTAGCCATTACTGGGGGCATTGTTATCACCACATCGATATCAGTCCATCCGCCTTTAATTTTATCCACATACTCATCTAATCCAACATAGTCGGCACCAGCTGCTTTTGCTTCTTCTTCCTTATCGGGAGTTACAAGAGCTAACACTCGTAGTGTTTTTCCTGTACCATGAGGTAATGTAACAACACCTCTAACCATTTGATTCGATTTTCGTGGATCAACACCCAATCGCACATTGAGATCAACAGAAGCGTCAAATTTTGTGGTTGAAATTTCTTTCACAAGCTTTGTCGCCTCGTCAAGGGTATAATTTTTACCAATTTCGATCTTTTCAAGGGCAATCTTCTTATTTTTAGTAAGTTTTGTCATAACTTCTTTCGAAATATTATAGTTTATTCTTTACCAGGAAATTTCCCTTTAACGGTAATTCCCATACTTCTGGCAGTACCAGCAACCATTCTCATAGCTGATTCAACCGTAAATGCATTCAAATCCTTCATCTTTTCTTCGGCAATTGTTTTTACCTGATCCCAAGTAACAGAAGCAACTTTTGTTCTGTTTGATTCGGGCGATCCGGATTTTAATTTAGTCATTTCTAACAGTTGAACTGCTACGGGTGGAGTTTTAGTTACAAAATCGAAAGACTTGTCAGAATAAACAGTAATAATAACAGGTATAACCTTACCGGCACGATCCTGTGTTCTTGCATTAAACTGTTTACAAAACTCCATAATATTCACACCTTTAGCACCTAATGCGGGGCCTACAGGTGGAGATGGATTTGCTGCGCCACCTCGGATCTGTAATTTAATTAATCCAGCAACTTCTTTAGCCATAATCTAGTTTTTCTTCTTAAAAATTTACTCTTTTTCGACCTGCATAAAACTTAATTCTAATGGTGTTTTTCTACCAAAAATTTTCACCATTACCTTCAGTTTTTTCTTCTCTTCATTCACTTCTTCGATAACACCATTAAAACTGTTAAATGGTCCATCTATGACTTTTACAGTTTCACCAACATAAAAAGGAACATTAATTTCTTCATCGCTCCCGGCAAGTTCGTCGACTTTACCAAGTATACGATTCACTTCTGACTGACGAAGTGGAGTTGGGTTATCACCCTCAGACTCAAGGAAGCCTATGACATTAGGTATATTTTTCAAGAGGTGTGGAATTTCTCCAACTAAAGCAGCTTCAATCAGAACGTAACCAGGGAAAAAATTTCTTTCTTTACTAATTTTTTTCCCATTTCTGATTTGATATACTTTTTCTGTTGGAATTAACACCTGAGAAATATACTCCTGCATATTGAGTCTTGAAATTTCACTCTCGATGTATTCTTTCACTTTTTTTTCTTTCCCACCAATTGCACGGAGAACATACCACTTCTTAGCAACTTCAGTCATTATTCCTTTCCAGATTAATAAAACATACTGTAAATTAAGTCCATCAAATTTTGAAAACTATAATCCATCACAAATATAATAAGTGCGATGATTAAGGAAGCAACCATTACTACAATTGCACTATTTTGCAATTCTGGCCATGTAGGCCAGGATACTTTATGTATTAACTCATTAAATGCTTCTTGAAAGTATAATTTAAGTTTCATGATTATACGTTAATAATTTTGCACGGGTGGTAAGATTCGAACTCACGACCTTTGGTTTTGGAGACCACTGCTCTACCAGCTGAGCTACACCCGTATAATCAAGTGATCCGGTAATGACCGAATCACTTTTAAATAGTATGAATTATTCAATAATTTCAGTTACCTGTCCTGCTCCAACTGTTCTACCACCTTCTCGGATAGCAAAACGTAATCCCTGGTTAATTGCAACAGGATAAATCAAATTTACAGTAATTGAAACGTTATCACCTGGCATTACCATTTCTGTTCCTTCTGGAAGCTGGATTTCACCAGTTATATCTAATGTTCTTAAATAGAACTGAGGACGATAGTTGTTATGAAATGGGGTGTGACGTCCACCTTCTTCTTTTTTCAACACATATACCTCAGCTTTAAACTTCGTATGAGGAGTAATAGATCCTGGTTTAGCAAGAACCATACCTCTCTTGATTTCTTTTTTATCAACACCACGTAATAATAAACCAACGTTATCACCAGCTTCACCTGTATCAAGAATTTTACGGAACATTTCAACACCAGTACAAACTGTTTTTCTGGCTTCAGCACCCAAACCAATCATTGCAAGCTCATCACCGGTATTAACAACTCCAGTTTCAATTCTTCCGGTAGCAACTGTACCACGTCCAGTAATTGAGAATACATCCTCAACAGGCATTAAGAATGGTTTTTCTTTATCACGAGGAGGAACAGGAATATATGAATCAACTGCGTTCATTAATTCCATAACCTTCTCAACCCACTTTTCTTCACCATTTAATGCACCTAATGCAGAACCATGAATAACAGGAGCATTGTCTCCGTCAAATTCATAGAAATCAAGAAGTTCACGAACTTCCATTTCAACAAGTTCTAACAATTCAGGATCGTCTACCAAGTCTACTTTATTTAAGAAAGTAACAATTTTTGGTACATTAACCTGACGCGCTAACAGGATATGCTCTCTTGTTTGTGGCATAGGACCATCTGTTCCAGCAACAACAAGAATTGCACCGTCCATTTGAGCAGCACCAGTTACCATGTTTTTAACATAGTCGGCGTGACCGGGACAGTCAACGTGTGCATAGTGACGTGTTTCTGTCTGATACTCAACGTGAGCTGAGTTAATAGTAATACCTCTTTCTTTTTCTTCAGGTGCATTGTCGATTGAATCAAAACTTCTTATTTCAGAAAGTCCTTTTTCAGCTAATACCTTAGTAATTGCTGCTGTTAAGGTAGTTTTTCCGTGATCGACGTGTCCGATAGTACCAATATTAACGTGCTCTTTCGACCTATCAAATTTTTCTTTAGCCATAACTCCAAATATTAGATAATTAGATAATTTATAATAATAACAATTTATTTTTTTGAGCCAATGATGGGAATTGAACCCATGACCTCTTCCTTACCAAGGAAGCGCTCTACCCCTGAGCTACATCGGCAAGGATTTGAGCGGGAGACGGAACTCGAATCCGCGACCCTTAGCTTGGAAGGCTAATGCTCTACCAACTGAGCTACTCCCGCTTGTAAACCGAAGCTTCAGCGAAGGAGTACAAGCATTTTCTACCTCGCTTAGTTTGTTCTACTACGCAAAAGCTTCAAGAACAAAGTGGGGAGAGCAGGATTCGAACCTACGAAGGCGTGCGCCAGCAGATTTACAGTCTGCCCCAGTTGGCCACTTTGGTATCTCCCCAACATTTATCAATACATTGAGCCGATGGACGGATTCGAACCCCCGACCTGCTGATTACAAATCAGCTGCTCT
>JBKHIH010000113.1:0-7361 GCA_046538755.1 Thiohalospira sp. | reverse complement strand
AGACGATGACACAACATACGAGAGTTACATAGAAATAACAGACGGAGAAACAATAGAAACATCAAACACCAAAACAATAACGACAGAGCAAGCATATGAAGCACCCGTTATTGATAGCTTTGACCTAACAAACCAAGACATTGACAGCTTTGATGTTGATTATCAAATAAGCACAGGAAGCGAAGGAAACGTAGAAGCACGTATATATTATAAAAAACAAAGTGACAATACATATCAAGAAATAATAAATAACAACTTAGGAAGTGGCTCATACACAGAAACCATAACAGGTTTAGACGATGACACAACATACGAGAGTTACATAGAAATAACAGACGGAGAAACAATACAAACGTCAAACACCAAAACAATAACAACAAACCAGGATTTAAACCCACCCACCGGAAGCATAAGCAGTAGCTTTCCAGAAATTAAAACCACAGAAAACTTTAACTTAAACATAAACAACTACTTTCAAAATTACGACCAAGTAATGATAAAAGACCAAGACGAGAACGTAATAATAAACGAGAACATACCAAGTAACCCAGGCGATGCCACGCTAGACACTCACATAGAAAATCAAGAACCAAAATACGAACTAAGACTATACCTAGAAGACGGCGATGCAAAGCTAGAATACAAACCATTAAAGTTTGAAGAACATCAAAGAAGCTTTAATATAGAAGTATCAAATAATGACGGAAGCATAGACGACAATTTCACACTAGAACTTATAAAAGGAGATGTAATAATAACAACACCTAATTTTAATTTAAACCCAGAATACCAATTAAACTTTACAGATTTTTTAAACACAAACTATTATAACAGGTATTTTAACAATGCAACTTTAAGCGTTTTAAACCAAACTATAAACGTTGAAAAAGACAGAAACACAAGGGAAGACATAGAAACAAATGATTTTAGATTTACACTAGAAAACCAACAAGGAAACACAAGATTTGACTTTTTAAACAAACAAAACATATATGGAAACGTATACATAGATAACATAAACATAGACAATCAAGATAATTTATCAAATATAGCCAGATTAGAAAAAGACTATCCTATAATAAATGAGTATTTCACTAAATCAAGACTTACAGAACTAGACGGATACAATACTTTTGAAATACTAAGAGTGAACAATGAAACCAAAGACATAATAATAAGCACAAACGGATACATAGCAATACTAGATGAAGATTTAAACAAAAAAGAAAGCATATCATCACGAAATTTTAACTATACAGAAGTAGAATTATACGACGATAAAATAATAACTACAAACAACCAAAAAGATTTAACAATATACGACTACGACTTTAACATAATAGAAACAACCAACTATGGAGGGACTAACACTGAAACAACTCTTTCAGTAAACACTCAGACAGGGGATATATTAACACAAACAAAACCTGATGAAGTAAGCATATATAACCAAGACCTTGAATTATTAAACAACTTTTCAATAAGTGGCGAAGTGTTTATATCGGAATACGACCCGGTTAATAATGGATTTTATTTTAGTGATTTATTTGATGTTTACTACACCAAAGAACCCTACAATGATGCAAAAAGCGTTTACGACGCTCAAAGAATAGAAAGAGCCACGATAAACAAGAAAACAGGGGAGTTACTAGGAGGAAGTGGTAGTAATATGAACATTATAAACCTAGTCCCTAGATTTAACCAAGAAAGTTTTTACGTTGAAAACGAATTTTTACCAGGGACAGCTCAGATAATAGACCTTTATCACAATCCACATAATGATTTACTTCACGCATTCTCAAACTACTTTATACTAAGCGAACAAAGACTTTTAACACTTAAAGAGTATTATGAAGAAGAAAACTATTTCGTCCCTGCAAACACTATACTAGACATTGGATTTAACGAAGACGACATAATAACCAGCCAAACAGGATTTGGAATTTATGTTTACGAACAAGTAGAACCCACAGGTTTTCAATGGTTAAACTCTGAATACGTTACTAATCCTATAAGCTTTAACAACAAAGAAACAATAAACATAAGTGATTTACACACAGGTGAACTACAAGATTTAAGATTTACATTTAATAATGATGTCTTTACAATAGAAGAAGACGGCGAAGAAGAAAGATTCGAAAACCAAGAAAGAGAATTAAGAATATATAAAAACCAAAGTGGTTTTTACTTAGATGCTACTAATTTAATAAGAACAAGTAACGAAACATTTACAATAAGAGCAAACCCAGAGATAGATAATGAAAAGCTCGACATAATATTAAACTATAAAAGACCCGACATTGTGCCTATAAAAAACATACCTGATATAAACCTAAATATTAGCGAGGCTTTTGAATTAGATTTAACACAATACTTCGAAGAAAACGAAATAAACCAGGATGTATTTAGATTTAACTTTAAAATAGGTAATGAAGAAGTTATAAACATATCTAATAATGATTTCGTACCTGAAACTAACGAGTTTTTAACAGCACAATGGGCTACAAACACCACTTTAAGACTTACAGCAGAGAGAGGATTTGACACAGAAGACGATGATAATTTTGCTTATATAAGTTATGACGATGAAAACAACCAAAGACAAGAATTTAGATTAACAAGTGGGGCAATAAATGACGGATTTATAATATCAAACCTTGAAAGATTAGAAAACGTATTTCCAGATAGCGATGAACTAAGCACAGGCGAAAAAATATTATGGACGCTAAGCTTTATGTTAGTAATAACAGCGGTTATAGGATTTGCAACAGCGACAACAACAGGGATAAATAACGGAGTGTTATACCTGCTACTATTTATTAACACGCTTATATTTTTATACTTTGCAAGTATAGGTTACATAAGTGGTTGGATAGTGGTTTTAATAATAATTTTAACAATAACATATTTAACACTACCTTTCCTAAAATTTCCACAATAAAAATAAGAAAATGTCAGGTATATATAATTGGGTGTTTGTTATAAGTTTTATTTTTTTAACACTTACTATTTTAATTCCATACGTTAATGATGATTTAAATGAAGATTTTAACACTATTAACCAAACAAACAATCAAGAAAACGTTTTAGATTATTTTAGCGAGGTAGAACTTAACATTTACGAAAGGGGCTTTTTAGGTTTTGGAAAAGGGGATTTAATAGATAGTATAAACACGAATGACGTTGTAAATCAAAATAGGCTTTTTGACAATGACGAAGGCTTTTTTAAAGAGCTAGACCTTACAAATAATGGTTTAAGGATTAGGGCTATAAACCAAAGAAGCACAGAAACATTTATTTACGAATTAATAGGCGTTGTTAATGAAACAGGGGAGACGATAGAAGATGATTTTAACGTAGAATTAAGACCTTTTATTTTAACTGCTGTTAGGGGTAATTTTGTAGGAAATGATATTGAAGAAATATTAATTGACACAGACCAAGTAAACACTAATAACTCAAACTCCGAGGGAGTTGTTTTTAGTAATGTTTACACTAAAACTTTTTTTGGAAACTTAGTGGAAAATAACAGAGATAACTTTTTTGGAAGTTACATAAATGGTATAAGCAATATGCCAGATTGGTTTAATACTTTTTATTTCGGACTTTTGATAACAATGATTAGCTTTATAGGATTTGCATTTGTAAGAGGTGTTAATTAAAAAATGGTTAATGAAACAAATGTCACAGGTAATGAAACAACTTATTTCAAAGAATTAGTAGATAGCTTTTTAATAACAAGTAACTCTTACGGCTTTGCAGATGTTACAATATTATTAACACTGCTAGTTTTAAGCATTATTTTAAGCAATGTATCAGCTCTTTATCATCTTAGAAAAGTTTTTAACTTACTAGGCTTTTTTAGCGTTGTATTGCTTTTTAGTATAGGTTTTAATCCATTTCTAACCTTTATATTAGGTTCTTTGGTTTTTATAGATTTTTTCAAAGACTAAAAAAAAGAATAAGTTAAAAATATTAATAAAAAATATTATTGAGGAATTAAAAAGATGTTAAATAATAACAATAAACCTAAAAAAAGTAAGATTAAACAAAAAGCCATAATATTCAACCAACACAAACAACAATGGATTTTAAACATACCCACAGGTAATGAAACATTCACGCATAAAGGATATAAATACGTAATAGACCCAAGAGCTACAACAATAAACTTAAAAGAAACAATAACTGATAAATTACTTAACAAAACCACGATTTACTATCTTTATAATATAAACAATCCAAGCCCCTTCAAGTCAAACGACAAAGCATTAGAACCATTGTTAAAAGCTAATGATTTTAATCAATTATTTGATACAAAAGTAATAAATGACGTTAATAACGTAGGAAAAGGATTATTTAGCAACTTAGACCAAAAGACTTTAATTATGATAATAGGAGGAGTTTTAGCTATTATTTATTTAATAGCAACAGGAGGCATATAAATGGTTAACGATGATAAAAACCTAAGCAATCACATAGAAGAATATTTTTTAGAGGTTGAAAAGGACAGCCAAGCGCAAGCTAGTAAACAAATATTTCAGGCAAGTGATGAAGATGTAAACATAAAAACAGAACTAAGCCAGGCAGAAATTATATTAATGAACAAGCTACATATAAACAATGATTTTCTTGTGCGTAAAGGATTAAAACCTGTTTTTAAACCTTTTATGGTTAATTATATGAAACTTAAAATAAGCTTAGATAGAAAAAGCAGGCAAGAGTTTGTAAATATAAACAAATCAAGAGAAAGAGAAATATTGGAGCAAAAAGACATAGTATAAAAAAGGTGGTTTGGTTTGATAATTTTTTACACAGGAAGACAAGGAACAGGAAAAACAATTACGATGTTAAAAGATGCTTTAAAATTTAAAATTAATGGTTGGAGAGTTTACTCTAATATGGAAAATTCAAAAATAGGCAGTTATATATCAAACGAGGATATATTAAATCTTGATAAAAAAAGCAGTCTTGAAAACGCTGTTTTATTAGTAGATGAAGCCCAGATTTTATTTGAAAGCAGTCAATTTATGAGTAAAGAAAACAAGAAATTCAGTCATTTTGTCCAGCAACTTAGAAAAAGAAATATACACTTACTTTATACAAGCCAATTCACAAAGAGAGTTGATGTGCGTTTAAGGGAAAACACTGATATTCTAGTAGAGCCTAGATATAATAAAAAGTTTGATGTGGTAAAAGTTACTTATACAGACCTTACGAGCGTTAATGTTGAAGATACAGAAACGCCTATGATTAGTAAGGTTTTAGTTTATAATCCTTTGCCACTTTTTGATTTATTTAATACAAGGGAGAGAATAGCATAAAATGATAGATTTAAAAAATAAGGATAAAAAGATTGATAAGAAAAAACCTAATAAGGTTTTTAAGCAAGTATCATCACAAGAAGAATTTGACAGAGAGTATAAGAATTTTAAAAAGGATACTAATAAATTGTTTAAAAAAGGTTTTAAGTTTTTAAAAGACCCACAGGGATTTATTGATGCTTATGAGGACTTATTATCTGAGTATCAGTTTAAAGGCGTTATTAGTGAGGAGTGGGCTAGTCATCAAAGAAAACGTCTTTATAGAGAGCTTAATAAGCCAGAGGAGTTTAGGGAGCTTGCTGAGAAAACTAAGGCTAATATAAAGCGTAATAAGGATAAAGCTTTAAATTTTATAACCAATAAGAAGAATAAAAAGAAATAAATATTTTTTTATAATTTTTTATTATATATTTGTATAAGAGTTGTATCGTAAATATATAAAAAAACTAAATAAGAAAATGCTATAACTATTTTTAAAATGTTATTAATGTTTAAATAATATAATAATAAAATAATTGGTGCAAAAATTAAAATTAAAAAAATAAGATGTATACTTCTTAGCGTGTTATCGCTTAACATTTTTTATTGTTTTTTTACACTTTTGTTTAAATAAAAGTCAATAAGCACTCTTACTTTATACAAGTCAGCTTCATTTATGTAGTTTGTTGTTTTGTATTCGTCTGTTTCTTTTTGTTTGTAGAATTTTTCAAACTTATAGCTACTTATGCCGTTATCATTTTCGAATATAACAAGCTTAATGTTGCTGTATCTGTAAACATTAGGTTTTAAGCTTTCTTTTGTTATTTCATTGTCTTTACTGCTTACTTTTTGTGTATCTAATTTTTCATTTTCCATATTCTTTCACATTTTTGTTTTATAATTTCTTGCTGAGAAATCACAATTATCTAACAACCATTTAACATCTTCATTATTAGGATTTAAACTTTTATAATATTTTAGCATATCTTTGTTTTTAGCAAAATCAAAATGAACTATTATCCAAGCAACATCACTATAATCAGTTAAGTCTAAATAATAGTCATATGCACAACTTAAAACTTTTTCAGTAAAAACATTTAATTTATACAATTCTTTATTTTTATTTGTCATATTTATCTTTTAAATCATTAATTTTTTGGTTTAGTTTTTTATAATCACTTCTTAAAACTTTATGCTTATTTTTAAGCTTTAAATATTCATCTTCTAAATCATTATATCTATCTTTTAAATCAAAAAACTTCATAGCATATTTATCATTTATCATAATCAACCACCTTTTAACTATTTTTTACGTTAAAGTTTGTTTCTAAATTATCACGAGCAAAATCGCAATCCCTTATTAAACATTTAACATCTTCAAAACTAGGACTTAAACTCAAATAATAATTAAGCATATCTTTATTTTGAGCAAATTCGTGATTTATAATACACCAACTAACAAATCTATAGTCATGTAAATCATAACCCTTTGATTTAATTTTTTCTTTTAGTTCTCTACTTAATTTCATTTTTATTAAACCCCATTTTTTAAATTAGACATAAAAACTCTAATGTCTCCATTATACTCCTGATTAACAACTTCTAAAACCCATTTAATAAAATCCTTTTCACTCATTTTAACTCTAAATCCACCAACAAACACCTAAGATGCTTTTTTTGAATTTGTATACTATTTTTTATTTGCATTAAAACATTATCCGTATATATATGGCCTGTAAGTCTTAGATTAAGCTCAAATTCAGCATTTGATAATAGTTTATAGCATTTTTCAATATGTTTTACATTTAATTTTTCATTTTCCATTTTGTAATTACCTCTTATATAATAAGAATAAAAAGACTATATAAATATTATTAAGAAAAGCAAAATTATTTCAGCACCGGGATTAATCGCTACCGCAAAAAAACACCAACACACCGAAAAACTTAAAAACACACACCCCGAAAACCGAAAACTTTATAAATAGCAACCTTACATTCCCCGACTTTTTCACTACTGACAAGTAGTCGCAAAAAGTGGGGGAATGGACTCACACAC
>JBKHIH010000045.1:0-29440 GCA_046538755.1 Thiohalospira sp. | reverse complement strand
TCCCGCTTAAGCTTCCCACAAATCCCACCGGCGAACCTTCATGCAATAGCTTTCTAACAATTAATTTTTTATCCTTAAACATGAAGGTTTCATGTGATAATTTTTTTTTAATATTTTAAAGTCACATGTACCGATAGTTATCGGTACGCGTAAAATGACATTTTATTCAAAAGAAATCATCAATTCTTCAAATGTAAAACTTCTAATTAAATTAAACCAACCTGATTCATTCAAAAATTACATGAAAAAATCAGGTTAAAATATAATATTAATGTATAATAATATTATTTCGATTGTTCATACTTCGCTACTTTTCTTTTTAGTTCTTCTTTTTCTTTTCTTGATTTTGTGTTATCAATAGCCAGATATAGAACTTTTATTAAATTACCATCATCATCATATATTGGGGTATATGAAGTTATTAACCATAAGGTTTCATTCTTCTTCGATTTTAGTTTAAAAATTTCGTTGTGTGCCTTACCATTGACAATTTTTTCCCAGATTTTTCTGAACCTTTCTAATTCATCATCGGGAATTATTAGCTCTATGTTTTGATTAATAATCTCATTTTTAGTATATCCGAAGGTAGAAATGAATAAATCATTTACACTTATTAATTTTGCTTCGGGACTTAACTCTGCTTTTAGCAGAAAAGTGTCAATGGCTTGCATCATTGAATTTAAATCGTTTTCACGGCGTACTGCTTCTTCCTGGGTAGCCTGTAACTCCTCCATATTTTGTCGCATTTCTTCTTCCTGGGCAGCCATTTCTTCTGCTTGTTGTTGCGATTTTTCGAGTAGCTCGGAGGTTTTAATATTAATTTGTACCGACCTTAAAGTTGATGCTATACTTTCTGCTAAAGATTCGGCAAATTCAATTTCGTATTTTTTGAACTTTTTAAATGATGCCATTTCTATGACTCCAAGAAGATCATTTTCGATTTTTAGCGGCACAAGTAATAAACTGTTAGGATTGGAACCTCCTAATCCGGATACAATATGTACATAATTTTGTGGTATTTCTGTAATATGAATGGTTTGTTTTTCAAGGGCGCATGTTCCCACCAATCCTTCACCTAGCTCAACCTGTTTGGTAAAATGTTTTTCCCGGTCGAAAGCAAAAGCAGCAGAAAGTTCTAATACTATGTTTGAACGGTCCTGATCATTTAATAAAAATAATCCTCCCTGATTAACATCAAGGTAACGAACAAGATTTTTAATAATGTTCATTGACAGGATTGATAGGTTATCATTATTTTGACGTAAAATATCGGCAAATTTTGCAAGCCCTTCGTTTGTCCAACGGCGTTTTCTATCTTCTTCTTTTCTCTTTGCCTCTTCTTCGTGCGCTTTTTTCAGGCTATCTTGCATCTCTAATAGCGACTGCCCAAGTTTATCTTCTTTACTTAGCAATGCTAGCTCAGTATCAATGTTGCCAGCACCAATCTTTTTAGCAAAATCAGCTTTTTTGTTTAATCCTTCGATAGATGTATTTAATGCAAGTGTCATTTCACCCACTTCGTCTTTGGTTGATATGTTTATTACCAATGATTCATCAATTTTTCCCAGGGCGAGATTTTTAAGTATATCTGTAACTTCTTTGATAGGATGGGTAATGTTACGAGCGATTAGCCAAACGACTAACGTTAATACAAGAAGGCCAACAAAACTGACAATTAAGGCATTAATTAAAATGCTGTTTGCCTTAGATGTAATAACCTTATTTGGTACCACAAAAGCAAGTGCCCAGGGAGTTTCAACACCTTCAACCTTGATTGGTGCAAAAGCATAAAAATGTTTTTCTTTTTGTTCATTTTTGTTTGTAAATGAAAAGAATTCGCCAGCCGAAACTCTTTCGGCAATTTTGTAATTATTTAAAAATTCTTTATTATGATCTGCCATTTTCATGCCCATCAGTGTTTTGTCAGGATGAGCAACAAAGGTACAGTTGTTAGAAAGCAAAAAAGCATAACTGTTTTCGAAAGGTTCAATATCATCAATGATTTTTTGAAACCGCTGTAAGTCAACGTCAGCTCCTGCAAGTCCAATAAATGAACTGCCTATTTTTATGGGTGCAGAAATGTTGGAGTTTAAGTATTGGTCTTCTTCATTATCAGAATAATTATAGAGTTCGGGGTCAATAATCATAGATTTACCCGATGATTTCATTTTATAATAATTACTTGTAAATACATCACCGTCAATATTCAGTTCTGCTTCCAGTTGTTGAATATTTCCATTTTGTTCTCTAACCCATCCGTTAAGGTATCGGCCATAAGGCTTATCCCATTCGGGATTAATATATTGCAATTCCCAACTGGTTGCTACAGCTAAAAAGTGTGAATTTTCAACAATAACATTTCGTTGTTGCTTAAGAAAAACATCATTCCACTCATTCCAGGGCAATGTGTTATAAGCCTGTCCTGCCTGAGCCAGCGTTTTTACGGCTTTAAAATCGGATGAAAGTTCACTTTTGATAATATTGGCATATTCTTTTGCAGTGGTTTGTGCAACATTTTGTGCTTCGGTTAAAGCCAGTTTTTGCGATTTAATGGTAATATACCCTATTACAATAATAAAAATTAATATTGAGGTTGATAAAATATACAGCAACATTTTAGCATTTATCTTCATTGTGCAGATAGATTAGGAATCAACCGTTAAACTTACATTATTTTAAGAAAAAATCAAATTAATGTTAATAGATATTGATGGAGTATCTTTTTAGTTCTTTGGAATACAATCTGGCATTTCCCAGAATAGAGTCCATTAAATTCCAAAATTTTTTACCATGATTTTTTTCCCTTGTATGGCAAAGTTCGTGTATGATGATATAATCAATCAGGTGGTCGGGTAAACGAACAAGATGTAAATTTAAGTTAATGTTGTTAATTCCAGAGCAGCTCCCCCAAAGGGTTTTGTTATTTTTAATATAGATGTTACGGTAGTTAAAATTATATTTTTTAGCCAGGAATTCTACTCTTTTTGGCAGGTATTCTTTCGCTTCAAAACGTAATGCTTTAATTATTGATTTTTTTATGGCTTCTTGAAATTGTGGCGAATAAATGTTTTCAACAGCAGGATATTCAATCTCAATTAAATGATCGGTAACTGTTGTTTTAATAGTATTTTTATTGTGCTTACTTATTTTGAGCTGCCGTGTTCTGGTTTTAAATGTTGTATTTTCAGTAAAAACTGTTGATTTATTTTCCAGCGCTTCAATTTTTGGCCACTGGGTATTTATCCACTCTTTTTTTTGTTCGGCTATTTTTTTTGCAGAATGATAACTAACAAAAAAGGGAAAAGTAACCAAAATGCCCCTTCCGGGGCGCATAGATATGCTGATATTCTTTGATCTTTTATTCTTGCGGAATTTTACATCTCCAATACCCTCAACGTACATTATTTTTTCTGCCATGGCATATTAATCAAGATATCTGTTCATTTTTTCGAATAAATTATTTATTTCAATGGGTTTGGTGATAAAATCGTTATACCCCATATTTTTAATTTCATTAATTTCATCTTCCATGGCATAGGCTGTTTGTGCGATTACGGGTATTTTAATACCTTTATTTTGTAGATGCTTTAATGCTTTATGCCCATTGATTTTGGGCATTTGAATATCCATTAAAATCAGGTCGTAATGATTACTTTTTTCAACCATTTCGATTAACTCTTTTCCGTCTTTTGCCCAAGATATAGTAGCATGTGTTTTTTCCAGCAATGTTTTTAAAAATTGATAATTGGTTTCAACATCTTCTGCAATTAAGATATTTTTATTTTTCCAGTTTATTTTATGTGAGATCTGGGTTTTTGTTGCAACCTCTTTTTTTGGCAGTTCGAATGGAATGTTGAAATAGAAATTGGCACCTTTGTTTTTTTCTGATACAACTTGAATTTTTCCTCCCAGTAATTCAACCAACTTTTTTGTAATTGTTAATCCTATTCCGGCACCTCCGTATCTGCGGGTTGGTGAATCGTCTGCCTGTCTGAATGGTTCAAAAATGTATTTTTTGTACTCCGGGGAAATGCCAATGCCGGCGTCTTTAATAAAACATAAAAGGTTGTTATTGTCAATGGTATACCCAAATTCTATTTTACCCTTTTCGGTAAATTTAAAAGCATTATCTAACAGATTTGTAAAAATTTGTTTAAATCGTTTAGGGTCAGTAATTACTTCGAAGCCATTGGTTTTAACACCCTTTGTTAATATTAAATCAATTTGAGCTAAATTGCGCTCTTTTTTGAGCTTATGAAAATCAATATATAACTCATCAAGGATGGTATTAATATTACATTTTACTTTATTTACTACTAAGTTTTCGGCTTCGAGTTTTGATACATCAATAATATTATCAATTATTTCCAGTAAGTTGTTGCTACTTTTATTAATAATGTTGAGGTAATCAGTTTTTTCTTTCTCTGAAAGTTTGCGGTTTAATATAAGGTTTGAAAAACCTGTTATGGCATTCATGGGTGTTCTTATTTCATGCGACATGTTGGTTAAGAATGCCGATTTTAACCGATCCGATTCTTCAGCCTTTATTTTTGCTTCGTGTAATATTCTTTCGGTTTCTTTTTGCTGGGTTATATCTCTGTAAATAACATACACTCCTAATTGTTCTTTACTGAAAGTGACTGGTGTAGCAAGAATGGAAACAAAAACTTTCGATTGGTCTTTTCTTAATCTTATTTCTTCGGTTTCAATATCTAATCCTTTAATGCTTCTTTGATAATAATTTTTAGCTTGTTCTTTTAATTCTTCAGGAACAATGAAATCATCAACGTTTTGATTGATTAACTCTTCTTTACTATAGCCAAATAATTTAGTAAAAGCAGTATTTACTTTAACAATTTTTTTATCATTTCCAATAAGGACAATGGCTTCGGGGGCACTTTCAAAAAGTCTTTCAAATAAAGCTTCTTCTTCTCTTTTTTTCTCTTGAGAGATTCTTATTTCGTTAATCATTTTATTTGCCGAGTGTGCAATGGTTTTAAACTCATAAAAATCGAGTTTTGACTCATCAATTTTTTCCAGGTTCTGAGAGGCATTTTTAAAAAAGTTTAAAAAAGAATTTACATTGTCTTTTGCTTTTTTGGACATGAAATAGGTAAAAACGAACAAAAAAGTAAATACAGCCCCAAAAATTATAACGATTGTAAGTATATTTTTTTGTATTGTTTGTTTAAGTTGTGCTTTTTGCTCGGCCAGTATTGGGTTAATATCTTCAAAATAAACTCCTGCGCCAATCATCCATTGCCATTCTGGAATTCCTTTTACAAAAGACATTTTAGGAACGATTTCGTCGGATGTAAGCTTCTTCCATGAATAATAGATAAATCCCCCTTCGGGGTTTTTAGAAACTTTACGCTCTTCCTGGATTACCTTAACTCCATTGGGGTCTTTGTAATCCCAAAGATTTATATCTTTCGTTACAATTTTGCCATCAGATATTAATGCATCGCCATCGTAGGTATTTACAAAAATATATCCTTCTTTTCCAAAACGTATATTTGATAGCCTATCCAGCACTTCTTTTTGTACTTCTTTTTCAAAATCTTCAACATATTCGCCTGTGCCAAAATACCAGTTTAAGGGTTTAAAAAGCTTGACAAAAGATATTTTTTTATGGGTCATTCCATCATCATCTCCCGGACGTTTCCAGTATCCTGTAACAAAACCTTCGCCATGGTTATTAACAACATTTAATTCATCACGAATGACATAGTTTCCCATGTCGTCTTGCAGGTCATAAAGATATTGTCCTTCGTATTTGGGGGCTACCGGAAAAAGGACATCGTAACCATCTAGATTGCCAATAAAAACAAAGCCTTTTCCATTATCAAATCGTATTGGGCGCAAAACCTCCTTAATCATATGTTTGATTTCACTTTCACTTTTGATGTTTTTGTTTTGATTGTAAATGCTTTCGGCTATGGATAAGGCCATATAAACCCGGCTTTTTAATCGTTCTTTTTGTTTGGCTTCGGTTTCTTTTATTTTGAAATATATATAATCGACTGCTTTTAGTGTTTCGTTCTTAACCAGCTCTTTGTGTTTTTCGATATGGTTCTTATGGATTCTTTCATTAATTTTTTTAAAGCTCGAATATTCTTTAAATATCCAGAAATAACCAATGGTCAAAATAATTATTGTAATTACAATGATGGTTTGGGTAAGCAAAAGATTCACAATTTTGTGTTTGTGTCCGAAAAGCTTAATTATTGAATTAAAGAATCCTTTGAGAAAAGTCATACTTTTATCAATCGATTAATAAAATTATTGATTAATTATTATACTCAACAAATTTAATAAGGTTTCCGAAATAAAATAAAATTTAATAATTTAAAAAAAATCCTTTAATTCGAAAGATTTTTTAAAATTGATACTGTACTTCAAACCTGCCTTCACCTTTGATAGATTTTGAATAACAAACGGAGTATCTCCTATCTTATTGATATTAGTTTTGTAGAGTTTATGAATTTATCAATTTAGATTTTAAAATTTTGGCCTTTTATTTGAGTGAAAAGATTAACTTTACTGCTTAATGCAATATTATTGTTTTAATTTATAATAAATAATTTGATGAAAAGTAACCGATTATTAAAATATTTGCTTATTGTCGCTATTGTTCTAATTGTTTTTGCAATTGTTGGCAAAAAATCCGGATGGTTTGGCGGAGAACTAACGATAAAAGTAAGTACCGACAATCCTGAAATAAAGACAATTACTGAAGTAGTAACTGCAAGTGGGAAAATACAACCCGAAACTGAAGTAAAAATCTCTCCTGATGTTTCGGGCGAGATTGTTGAATTAAAAATTCAGGAGGGAGATAAAGTAAAAAAGGGTGATTTATTATTAAAGATTAAGCCCGATATTTATTTGTCGTCAGTTGACCGTGCAGAAGCTTCTGTAAATTCTGCAAAAGCAAATTATGCCAATGCACAAGCCTTTTTAAAACAAATAGAGGCTAAGTATAAACAAACAAAAAATGCCTTTGAACGCTCAAAAGTACTTTGGGAGCAGGAAACAATCTCTCAGGCTGATTATGAATCAGCTCTTTCCTCGTTCGAAATGGTTGAAGCAGAACTGTCTGCTGCACAAAAATCATTAGAGGCATCTAAGTTCTCCGTTCAAAGTGCAGATGCAACATTGTCAGAGGCGAAAGAAAATCTCAGAAAAACAACGATATATGCTCCCATGGACGGAACTGTTTCAATGTTAAATGTTGAAATTGGAGAGCGGGTAGTTGGTACTATGCAAATGGCTGGTACTGAGATGTTACGAGTAGCAGATTTAAGCCGGATGGAAGTAAAAGTAGATGTAAATGAAAATGACATTGTTAAGGTAAAACTAAACGATACTGCGATTATAGAAATTGATGCTTATTTGGGAGAAAAATTTAAAGGTGTTGTTACCGAAATGGCAAATTCGGCTAATGTTTCGGGTATGGCAACAGATCAGGTTACCAGCTTTGAAGTGAAAGTTTTATTGCTTAAAGATTCATATAACCATCTGATTAAAGCTAACAATCCTAATCCTTTTAGGCCGGGAATGTCGGCTTCTGTCGATATCCAAACCAATACAAAACCTAATATTTTAACCATTCCAATTCAGGCTGTTACAACTCGTACTGATACCTCGGAATTTACTAACGAAGTTGGTACTGATGAATTTATGGAAGTCGTTTTTGTAGTATCCGAAAATACTGCAAACATGAAAATCGTAAAAACAGGAATACAAGATAACCAGTATATTGAAATAGTGGATGGATTATCAGGGAAAGATGCCGTTGTAACGGCACCATATAGTGCTATCTCAAGAAAATTAAAAGATGGTATTAAGGTGGAAGTTGTAAAAAAAGAAGAATTGTTCGACAATAAAGATTAATAAATAATGTATTTTTTTTGTTTATGGCTTTAATTTTAAATATTGAAACATCTACGCAGGTTTGCTCTGTTGCAGTTTCAGAAAACGATAAAATAATAGGATTTAAAGAAACAAGCGATGAAAAATCACATGCAAAATTCCTTACTGTTTTTATAGATGATTTATTAAGAGACTTAAAATTAACTTTTAGTGATTTGGATGCAGTTGCCGTTAGTAAAGGCCCTGGGTCTTACACAGGCTTAAGGATCGGTGTTTCAACAGCCAAGGGGCTTTGTTATGCGAAAAATTTACCACTTATAGCTGTTAATACGCTGCAATCGATGGCTCAGGGATTAATAAACAAGGTTCATCAGGGAGAAATATCTATTCCAAATTTTAATCAATCACTATTAGTGCCAATGATTGATGCACGAAGAATGGAAGTTTATTCTGCTTTTTTTAATGCCGGTAGTGAGTATATACGTGAAGTAAAAGCCGAAATTATTGTTAATGAATCATATCAAGAGATTCTGCAAAGGCAGCAAATGATTTTTTTCGGTAATGGGTCAGAGAAAATTACAGAAACCATTAACCACAAAAATGCCCTTTTTTTAAAAGGGTTTTTTCCCTCTGCTATTTATATGGGGCAGCTATCAAATAGTTTATATCTTAACAAAAAGTTTGAGGATGTAGCTTATTTTGAGCCATTTTATCTGAAAGATTTTATTGCAACCAAGCCTAAGAAAAATATTTTTAAGTAAAAAGTAGCATGAAATTTGTTTTTATTTATAAATGATGAAGAAGCGCAAGTTACAAATATCATTTTTGTTTGGTTTTTTATTACTTACCATCACTTTATATGCACAAACACCTCATCATAACGATAAACCATTTAAAAGTGGAGAAAAACTTGTTTATGTAGCCCGTTTTGGATTTATACACGCCGGCGAGGCTAGATTTACGTTAAATGAAACAGGATACGAAGGCGAAGAAGTTTTTCATGCAAAAGCCCATGCAAAAACAATCGGAATTGCAGATAAAATTTACAAGGTCAGAGATATTTATGAAAGTTATTTTGATTACTATACGGGGCTTCCCTATTTAGCCATACGTAATATAAGCGAAGGTAACTACCGATACTATAATGAAGTACGTTATGATCACAAAAAGAATGTTGTGATTAGCCAAAAATCAGGTGAACATAAAGTTCCTGAAAATATTCTTGATATGTTAGGGGCGTATTATTTTTTTCGTGAAGCCATGCTGAATGATATTAATGATATTGGCGATGATATAGTTTTTGACACCTATTTTGCCGATGAAATTTTTCCCTTAAAAATGCGATATGCCGGGGATGAAACCATAAAAACACAGTTGGGTAAATTTGAAGCTATGAAATTTTCTCCCGTGGTTGAGCCGGGCCGCATTTTCGATTCAGAAGACGATGTAACCATTTGGATATCAAAAGATAAAAATTTTGTACCACTTCAAATCCGGATCGACTTGATTATTGGCTCTATTAAATGTGATTTAACCGAATATTCCGGATTAAAATATCCTCTAAAACAAATTGAATAGCCTTCAATGCAAAAATACATTCGTATTTTAAATGTTTTAATTATTTTTGCAGCATATTATTAATAAATAAATTATTATGGCAAGCACATCAGATTTTAAAAACGGATTATGTATCGAATTTAATAATGAGCTTTACACGATAGTTCAGTTTCAACATGTGAAACCAGGCAAGGGAGGAGCTTTTGTAAGGACAAAATTAAAAAACCTTAAAACAGGAAAAGTTATTGATAATACTTTTAATGCAGGGGCAAAAGTGAACACCGCAAGAATAGAACGCAGGCCCTACCAGTACTTATATAAAGATGATCTAGGGTATCATTTTATGCATTCAGAAACTTTTGAACAGGTTTCATTTCAGGAAGAATTAATTAATCAGCCTGATTTATTAGTCGAGGGGCAGGGTGTAGAAACAGTTTATCATGCCGATACCGAAACACCACTATATTGTGAACTGCCACCATTTGTTGTTTTGGAAGTTACATATACCGAGCCGGGCTTAAAGGGCGATACTTCCTCAAGTACTTCTTTAAAACCTGCTACATTACAAACCGGAGCAGAAATTATGGTTCCTTTGTTTGTGTCTACCGGCGATAAAATTAAGGTAGATACCAGAGACCGTTCATATAATGAACGTGTAAAAGAATAAAATACTTTCTTTTTGCACTGTTTTTTTATATATTTATTGAAATTTGCGAATCAGGAATTTTAATCTTTATGGATATTACAGGTAAAGCATCTATTAACAGGCTTAAGCTATCTACATTTAAGTTAAATACATTGCTAACAATAACGAAAGCCATTAATGCCAATCTTTCTACGGAAGAGTTATTGCAGCGGTACGAAAAAATTTTACGTGAAGACCTGAATATTGGTAAGATTTTAATTTTTAAATTTGATAAGGGATGGAACTTAATATTAAGTTCGGGGTGTTCGCAAAATATTATTGATCAAATAGATGTTGAAAAGGATTTATTAACTCATAAAGAAATTTCATTTGTTACAGCATCTCCAAACCCTTCGTTAAGGGTTTTTGATAATATTATTCCGGTTTTTAATAATAATATACCTGTTGCTTTTGTTTTAATTGGTGATATTGAAGAAGAAAAAGAAGGTGTAAGCCCTACCATAAAACATCTGCATTTTATCCAAACCCTTTCGAATATTATTATTGTTGCCATTGAAAATATTCGTTTATATAACGAAACATTAAAACAAGAAGCCCTTAAAAAAGAGTTGGAGCTGGCATCTAAAATGCAATCGATGCTGATTCCGGAAAGAGATGTCTTACCACACAATGATAAAATTTTTGTTTCTACTTTTTATCATCCGCATTTAGAGGTGGGTGGCGATTACTATGATTTTATACAATTGAATGAAAATGAAGTTGGCTTCTGTATAGCCGATGTTTCCGGTAAAGGAATTTCAGCAGCATTATTGATGTCTAATTTTCAGGCAAACCTCAGAGCGCTCTTTACTACCGAATCATCGCTCGTTGACATGGCTGTTAAACTTAATGACAGGGTAATGGCCAGTGCCAAAGGCGAAAAGTTTATTACCATTTTTTTGGGCAGGTACAACTACAAAACAAAAAGGCTGAATTATATCAATGCAGGCCATAATCCACCTTTATTTTACAAAATTGAAGACCAGAAGTTGCTTTTTTTACGCGACGGATGTGTTGGAATGGGTATGTTGAATGAAATACCCACCATCAAAGAAGGGACTATAACCATCGATCAAAAATCAAAGCTTTTTTGTTATACCGATGGGCTGGTTGAGTTAGTTGGCGATGATGGAGTTAGTTTTGGAACTGAACAAATAGAACAATGCTTAGCCAATGAACGGGAAATTGACCAAAACATTAATGACATTATTCAAAAACAAAAAATTTTGGAAGGTAGTACCGCCATTTTTGACGATATTTCAATTATTGGGATCGAGTTTTTTTCATAACTTCTTATTTAAACACAATATCATTTAAGCGGACAGCCTTATTGTAGCTGTTTGGTTTTTTATTGATCTGTACTTTATATGTTTTAATTACTTTTAAAGACTTGTTTCCCAAATTAAAAACCCATATTGTAGGAATCCATGTATTTGTTGGCTGAGAAAAACCCATAATCAATATAGTTTTATTATTATCAATCCATTGTGCTTCCTCAGCACGGCATGCTGTCCCACAAAAAATGATACGTTGTCTTTCCTGATTTTTAAGATTGATCAATGCAATTTCCTGGTCAGCATCGGTTCCTAAACAAACATATCTCCCATCATGATTTTTTTCCAAAACCAAATAATAACTATCTAAATCAACAGCATATTCTTTTTGGGAGGAATAGATATAAAGATTACTAAATAATTTGAAATGAGGGCTTAGTGTGTCTGTTTTTGTTTTAAATGAGTAATTGTCGTTAATAATAAGTGTATCAGTAAAATGGTTTAAGGATAAATCATAATAGTCGAGCCAGCGGTTTAACCTTTTAAATTCCGGTTCTTTTGTTTTTTGATTATTGCATGATAAAAGTGTAATAAAAATAAGAATCGGAAATACTAAGTATAATTTTCTGGGTTTCATTATAATATTTGGAATAGTTAGAGATAATATAAAAAAACCAAACAAAGAAAAAATTTTTGTTAGGTTTTAAAATATAATTAAAAATATCACCAGTTTAAAAGCCATGCAAAAATAAGTGGAGCTACAATTGTTGCATCCGATTCAACAATATATTTAGGAGTATTTATATCGAGCTTACCCCAGGTAATTTTTTCATTAGGCACAGCACCTGAATATGACCCGTAACTTGTTGTGGAGTCTGAAATTTGGCAGAAATAGCTCCAGAATGGAATATTTTCCATTTCCAAATCCTGATAAAGCATGGGAACAACACAAATTGGGAAATCGCCGGCAATTCCTCCTCCAATCTGGAAAAAACCAATACCTTTGCCTTCTGAATTTTTAACATACCAGTCGGCAAGCCAGGCCATATATTCAATGCCGGATTTTACAGTCGAAGGTTTTAATTCCCCTTTTATGCAATACGAAGCAAAAATATTACCCATAGTACTATCTTCCCATCCGGGAACAACAATGGGCAAATTTTTTTCTGCAGCAGCAAGCATCCATGAGTTTTTGGGATCAACTTCGTAGTATTGTTTTAACACTCCTGAAAGGAGTAATTTGTACATATATTCGTGCGGAAAATATCGCTCTCCTTTAGCTTCGGCATCTTTCCATATTTCATAAATGTGTTTTTGTAACCGGCGGAATGCTTCTTCTTCTGGTATACAGGTGTCGGTAACACGATTTAGCCCTTTTTCGAGGAGTTCCCATTCCTGTTTAGGCGTTAAGTCACGGTAATGAGGGATTCTTTTGTAATGCGTGTGAGCGACCAGGTTCATTAAATCTTCTTCAAGGTTTGCGCCTGTGCATGAAATAATATGAACCTTGTCTTGCCGGATCATCTCTGCCAGGCTTTTGCCAAGTTCGCCTGTGCTCATGGCGCCAGCCAGGGTAATCATCATTTTGCCGTTTTCGGCAAGGTGTTTTTCGTATCCAATGGCTGCATCTTTAAGTGCTGCAGCATTAAAATGTAAAAAATGCTCGTCGATAAATTTTGATATGGTATTTCTTTCCATGATATATGTTTTTAAAAAGTTTTAACCTCAAAGTATTCAAAGTTTTTCTATATCCTTAATATTAGCTTTGTAAAAACTTATTGCTGTGCTTAGGGGCCTTTGTGGTAAAAACTAATTATTTATTTTTAAATACGTAACTTAAAATCTTATAATAGAGTTTGGCAGCCAAAAAATTGGGTGCTTTATTGTTATCGTTTGGGCATAGCTCCATAATATCAAATCCAACAATATTTTTCTTTTCAGCAACTAACTTTATAAAATTAACCACCTGGTACCATGTTAATCCTCCGGGTTCGGGAGTTCCTGTTGATGGCATAATGGATGGGTCAAATCCATCAAGGTCGATGGTTATAAATACATTTTCGGTTAATTTACTTAATGCTTTTTTCATCCATGTAGGATCGGCATGGATTTCGTGAGCAAAAAAGCAATTTTTTTTTTTCAAAAACTTTTTTTCCGAAGCATCCATGCTTCGAATGCCAACCTGAACAAGGTTTGCTGTTTTTTGGGCTTCGTGAACCGCGCATGCATGATTACATGCTGACCCTTCGTACTGGTCTCTTAAATCGGTATGTGCATCTATTTGTAATATTGTAAGATTATTAAAATATTCTTTAAATGCCCTGATGGATCCTATACTTACCGAATGCTCGCCACCAAAAACAGTAACGAACTTTTCCATTTTCAGGTATTTAAGCACGGTTTGATGTACCTGGTTAACCATTGCTTCAGGTGAGCTTTTTTCTTTAACAGGATCGGCTAAAAAGATACCTTTTTTATAAACTTCTGTATCGGTTTCAATATCGTATATTTCCATATTTTCAGACGCCTCGAGAAAGGCTTCAGGCCCCTTGTCTGAACCTTTGACCCAGGTGCTTGTTCCATCGTAAGGTACAGGTATAAGCACAATTTTTGATGTTTTCAGTTGTGCAAACTCATCGGGTATTCCGGCGTAATTTTTCATTATTTTCGGCAATTATTTATTATTATAACCTAATATTTTAAGCATATCCTGTGGTTTCTGCTCTTTGGTAAAAAGCTGGGTGGTTAGTTTTCCTTTTTTGTCTTTATCAATGATGATATGTTTTGGGCCCGGAATTAAGCAATGTTGTAAGCCCCCGTATCCTCCCAAAGTATCCTGGTAAGCTCCTGTATTAAAAAAGCCAATATATAATGTTTCATTTGATGATACTTTGGGTAGATAAATAGCATTGGCATGTTGTTCGGAATTGTAATAATCGTCACTATCGCAGGTAAGCCCGCCAAGAAAAACCCTCTCGTATGTGTTGTACCATTTATTGATGGGTAGCATTATAAATCGTTTATTAATAGCCCAGCTATCGGGCAAAGTTGTCATAAAAGAACTGTCGATCATATTCCAAACCTCTCTGTCGTTTTGCTTTTTCTGTCCTAAAACAGAATAAATAATCCCACTGCTTTCACCAACAGTAAACGAACCAAACTCAGTAAAAATATTGGGTTCTTTTAAATTATTAGCATCGCAGAATAATTTGATCTGAGAAATAATTTCATCAACAATATATTCATAATCATAATCGAACGACAAAGAATTTTTGATGGGGAATCCACCGCCAATATTTAATGAATCGAGTTCTGGGCAAACTTTTTTTAATTCGCCATAAACGTTTAAACATTTTACCAACTCACTCCAGTAGTATGCATTGTCTTTAATTCCGGTATTAATAAAGAAATGTAACATCTTAAGTTTTATGTTCGGGTTTTCTTGTACCTGCTTTTTATAAAATGGCACAATATCTTTATATCCAATACCCAGGCGAGATGTATAAAACTCAAATTTTGGTTCTTCCTCAGATGCAATACGAATGCCCACCTGGAATGGAACCTCGATAAGCTCTTCGAGCTGTTCCAGTTCCTTGAAATTATCTACAACAGGAATTGTGTTATGGAAACCATTATTGATTATACGGGCAATATTCTCGATATAGGCTTCGCGTTTAAAACCGTTACAAATAATATAGGACGATTTGGTGATTTTCTTTTCCTCGTAAAGTTTTTCAACAATATTAATGTCAAAAGCCGATGATGTTTCTATGTGGATATCGTTTTTAAGGGCTTCGTGCAAAACATGTCTAAAATGAGAACTTTTAGTACAATAGCAATAATAATAATTACTATTGTAGTTAACTTTTTCCATGGCATTATAAAACCATTTTTTTGCCCTTTTAATCTGATTGGAAATTTGTGGCAGGTAGGTAAACTTTAAAGGAGTTCCAAATTCTTCGATCATATCCATCAACGGGATTTTATGAAAGAGTAAGTTATCATTATCTAAACTAAACTCCTTTTGAGGAAAGTCGAAAGTCTGCTCTATTAAATCTATGTATTTAATCTTCACCTCATAAAATTTTTAATTGATTTATAAAAAGCAAAATAAATATTTTTATTGATATAAATTCTTACAATTTGCCTATGAATTTAATATTAATATCTAATTTTTTTAACCTGAATATTTATAATAAATAAAAAGCCGCAAATTTAGCGGCTTTCAAGATCATGAAAAAAACTTTTAGTAATATAAAATCCAGGCTTGCAATCCTTTTTCTTTGGTTAAAAACCGATATTCAGCCAGAGCTTTTCTCTTGTCTACAAATGAATTATAACTTACGGCATGCATTCCATTTCTTTCTTCCAGTTTTTCTGCATTATATCCTTGCTTTTTCAGGTCTTCAAGAAAGCTGTTTGCATACTTTTCGTTTTTAAAACTACCTGCAATGATATAATATTTTTTTTGGGCGGATTGTGCCGGTTTAGTTTCTTGTTTGGTTGTTTTTGCTTCTTTTTTTGTTTCTTTAGTCTGCTCTTTGGTTTCTTCTTTTTCTACAGGCTTAACAGTTTTTTCTTGTGCAGGTTTTTCTTTCTTTTGAGCAATCTCTGTTTTGGCTTTTTGAGGAGTTTTATCTTTTTTAAAGATCGTTTCAATTTTATCAATATTAATTAAAGCAAAAACAAATAGCACAGCTATGGGTACACCTATCGCAACTGTCAAAACAAGGCTTTTATTTAATGGTTCTTTTTGTTTTTTATAGCTGCTAATTTTGGTTTCTTTTTTGGGTGGTTGCGGCTTAACGGGTTCTTCTTTTTCAGTCGTAAATTCTTTGAGTTTTGACTCTTTAACGGGTTCTTCTTTTTTTGGTTCTTCTTTTTTAACTTCTGGTTTCTTTTCAGGTTCTTTTTTTACCTCCTCTTCGGGTTTTTTAGTTTTAGCAGGAGATGTTTTAGCAGTTGTTTTTTTTGTTGGTTCCTTTTCAGCAGAGGGAGTTGTTTTTTTCTCTTCTTTAGAGCTTTCAACTTCCTCTTCTTTAGCAACCGTTATAAACTGAACTTTTCCCTGCTTGTCAATAATAAATTTACCAAAATCTTTAATTTCGAAAGGTTTTTCATTTTCCAGTTCGTTTTTTATGCTTTCGATAAATTCTTTGATTTTCTCCGCAGCTTGTTCTTTAGTTGTATTTTCTTTTTTAATGATATGTTTTTCCAGTAACTCATCATTAAACTTTAAGAAAGGGCTGAAATAAATATCTTTTAATTTCTCTTCCAGGTTTTTGGCATCCTTACTTTTAGAAGTTGCCCGAACCAGAAAAGCACCGAAATTAGGAACAATAACCCTATTGTTTGTAGCCAATAATTCCTGAATATAGGTTGCAATCATAACCAAATTTTTTAAGTTGTTAGCTTTTAATGGTATAAAAGTATAAATTTTAATGTAAAATTAGAAGTGTTGATTAAATTAAGTTTATAGGGGGGCTTTAAAAATTAAAATAAAAAGCATTAGTTTTTAGAAAAAGCATTATTAATTATTGCAAAAAGGGTTTCAATATCAATGGGTTTATCAATATAATTGTCGCATCCTGCATTAAGGCATTTCTGTTTTTCTTCGTCGTGAGTAAATGTTGACTGCCCGATAATTTTAAGGTTTTGTTTTATTTTTTTTATCTCTCTTGTAGCTTCGTATCCATCCATGTTTGGCATTTTTAGGTCCATAATTACCAGATCCACTTTGTTTTTTAAACAAATCTCAACGGCTTCTTTTCCATCTTTGGCCCAAATTAATTTTGCATTAGTGGATTTAAGCAATTCCTCAAGATAAGTGTAATTTGAGTCTTTATCTTCGGCAATTAAAAACACTTTGTCTTTCCAGTCGAAGGTGGTTAACTTTTTTGAATCCTGGGTTTTTGTATTATCAGTATCAGGCTCCAATGGCAAGGTAAAGTAAATGTTGGTGCCTTGTTCGGGTGTAGATTGAACCCAGATATCTCCGCCCAGATGGTGTACAATTTTTTTGGCAATGGTTAATCCCAGCCCTGTGCCTCCATATTCCCGGGTAAACGATTCATCTACCTGTCTGAACAGGTCATAAATCATTTCAAATTTGTTGTTTGAAATACCTATTCCGGAGTCAATAACATAAAACTGAATTTTATTTTCGTTTTTTACCACAGAATAGCCAAACTCAACAAAACCCTGCTGGGTAAATTTTACGGCATTTTCAATTATATTAAATAATACCTGTTTTAAGCGGATTGTATCTGTTGTAAAAGCAAAATCTTTATCTCTTATGCCTCTGTTAAAAGAAAGTTGAATGTCTTTTTTAAGGTCTTGTTCTATTTTTACACTAAAAGACACATACAAATCCAGTAAAAGTTTGTTGATATAACATTTCGAGTAATTTATTTCGAACTTCCCGGATTGTATTTTAGAAATATCGATTACATCATCAATTAGTTTAAGCAGGTTTTGGCTGTTTTCGTTGATTAAGTTATTGAGTTTAACTTTTTCGTCGTAAGGTAGGTCTTCATCGAGCAATAAGCTGGAGAACCCGATGATAGCATTCATGGGTGTTCTAATTTCGTGAGACAGGTTTGCCAGAAATGCGGTTTTTAAACGGTTTGATTCTTCGGCTTGTTCTTTAGCAAGCAACAACTCTTTTTCACTTTTCTTACGGTCAGATATGTCTTCGGCAATGATGATAAAATGGGTGATTTCATTTTGATTGTTTTTAACAGGAGAAATGGATGCTAATTCCCAGTATATTTCACCATTTTTTTTGCGGTTCTGAATTTCTCCCTTCCAGTCATTACCCTGCGAAACAGTAGTCATGATATCTTTGTAAATAGATTTTGTTGGCTCCGAATCGCTTAAAATGCCAACTTTTTCGCCAAGAACTTCTTCGGGAGTGTAGCCGGTAAACTGGGTAAAAACAGGATTTACATATTCTATTTGCCCTTTAAGGTTTGTTATGATAACACAAACCGGCGAATGCTGAATGGCATTGGATAATTTTTTTAATTCATATTCTGTTTTTTTCTTTTGGGTAATATCCAATGAAATGCCTCCAATTTTCCAGGTATTATCTGCCGCTCTGAATCTGAATTTATGAGTTTGATAAATAATAAGCCGGCCTGTTTTATCGGGCAGTTGATCTTCTACAACCAACACCTCTCCGTTAATTACACGTTTATCTTCTTCGATTACGCGCCGGGCATATTCTTCAGGGAAAATTTCCTTTGGAGTTTTGTTTTGGCACCTCTCTTTGGAAAATACAGCATCCATGTATTTGTTTATATAAACAGTACGCAAATCTTCATCTTTAATAAAAACACCTAAAGGTAAATTATCCATAAATATGGAAAACTGTTGTTCTGTTCTTCGCAATGTTTCTTCAATTTCAACCCGTTTGGAGAGGTCCTTAAAATCTTCAATAATACCAAGGATTTCTCCGTTTTGGCCTTTAAAAGCTACGCAAGTTAAGATCCCCGGAATTATTTTCCCATTTTTATTCCTTTTTTTGATATCCTGTTCAACCCGCTCCTCACCATTCTTTACCAGGTTAAGAGGACAATCGGCTGTATGGCAATAAGGCCCAGGAAAAACATTATAACATTTTTTCCCTTCGGCATTTTCTTTTCTTATTCCGGAAATCATTGTAAATGTCCGGTTAACACGAAGAATGGTAAAATCCTTATCGATTAGCCGCATACTGTTGCCGGTAGTATTAAAAATTTGATTTAGTTCAGCATTGGTTTCAATAATCTCTTTAGTTTTTTTTGCCAGTCTTTTATCAATGCTGTCTTGTAAATTAAAAAATTTGCGAAGCAGTATATTAAATGAAAAGTGAAGTATTAAAAAAGTAGCGGCTAAAATAAAAAAGATAATTAATAACGAGCGATATACCGTGGCGAGGTAGGCATTATGTAGCCTTGAAATATCTTTTAAAAAAATTACGCCAACAAATCCATCATCTTTAAAACTGTTTTGTACCTCAACAACATCAACATAAAAATATTTATCCTGATATTTTATTTTCCCTTTTTCAAAAGTAGTAATTTCTTCTGTAATGGTTTTAAAAAAATCATTGTTAAACAAGGAGTGTATAATGATATTTTCTTTGCGAGGCGAGCCGGTAAAATAATGCCTGAGGTTTTCCGATATTTTATTAGTATCAAATAAGCTGGCTATAATAACATCGTGTTCTTTAGAAACATATTCTACTATTTCGTTTTCACGGATACCGAATTCGACACATCCAATGTAATCGCCCTGGTAAATGACAGGTTCAATGATTTTATAAAATAACTGGCCATCAAAAAACTCAAAAGCCGATCTTTTAATTTGTTTCTTATTAACTTCTGTAACAAGCGATAAAGGTGCAGCAGCATTATTTTGCCCTCCTGGGCCGGTTTCCATATTTAATGCCAGCGAATTATCTTGATAATAGAAATTTAATTCAAAATGATAAGGGTCTTCACTTTTTAAAACCGAGTAATATGGAAATACCTTTTTATATAAATCATCGGTCTGTTGGTGTTTAAACTTTTCTTTAATATCAGGGTTGTTGATAAAAAATTGAATTTTTTCACGATATATACGATTGGTTGTATAAAGTAAGTGCTTTATCTCAACTGCTGTTATTTCGCTGTCCTTTTGGTTTTGCCAGTCGAGATATTGCCTGTGGTTTTTCAAGCTTAGGTAAAAATAAATTGAACATAAAACCAATAGCACAAAAATTACGGCTATGATTGTCCTGTTTTTTAATTTTTTTTCAAATTCCATTAAGTGTGTATAGCTTCTTTTATTAAAACACAAGTAACAAATAAAGCAAAAATATTTTGAAGTTAAAAATTACGTTTGACAGGTTTGTAAACTTTTTATTAAAAATACGAGCAATATTTTATAAATGGATTGTTAATAACTTTGATAAATGATAAAAAAGGATATTGTGTAATAATCATTGAATTTGTAATTTTAGATGACTTATGATAAAGAAAAAGGTGAAAAAATATTTTGTTGCTGCTTTAAGTCTATTATTGATTAGTTTTGTCCTTTGCGGGCAGGATGAAAAAAATAATCCTGTTTCGATTGCCATTAAGCCTCAATACGGCTTTATCCTTCCTCATTCGAGTAAAGTAGAGCATCTTACCCATACCAATCCTTTTGGATTTGAGCTGGAATATGCCTGGCTTATGCTAAAAGATAAAAACTGGCAACAGTGTAATTGTTATTCGAAAATGGGATTTTCTTTGCTGTATGTTAACTATGCAAATCCTGATGTAGTGGGCAGTTCCTATAATTTAATCGGCTATGCCGAACCCTTTTTGTGGCGTACTGATAAATTGTTGTTTTCGGCAAGAATGGGTGTTGGAATAAGCTTTTTGGATAAAATCTATGATGAACAAAATAATCCTGAGAATCAATTTTTTTCAACAACTGTAAGTTTTATTACGCATATAGATGTTAATATCTATTTTGAGCTGGCCCAAAAAATGTTTTTAATGGCTTTTGCCAAATATTGTCATATCTCGAATGGTGGAGTTAAAGACCCAAACTATGGAATGAATTTTCCTACCTTTGGATTGGGTATAGATTACTATCCTGGGGGTGGGTTTCAGTTTAAAGATCATGAAAAACAGGGTTTTACGCCAGAATTTTTTTATGGTATTTATCCTTTTGGAACCATCGAATCGGTTTCGGCCGATACGGAAAATCCCGAAAAATCATTTTTAGTAACAGGTATATATGGAATTGCCGGACGAACTGTGAGCAAATTAAACGGATTTAGCATTGGGCTGGATTATATTTATGATGGTGCAAAAAAGGAAAAACTTGCAAGGGCAGGAATATCTAAAGATCATCAACAAATATCTTTCCTGTTAGGGCATCATTTGCAATTTGGTAAGTTCGATTTTTCACAGCACTGGGGTACATATCTTTATGCTCCCGATAAACCGCGTAATTTTTTTCAACGTTATAGCCTCTCGTTCCGTTTTACAGAACATTTATCCGGAGGCGTTACGCTTAAAGCCCATGGCGATGCAGCCGATAATTTTAATTTATTAATTGGGGTGGTTTTTTAATTCATCCTATTCCTTAGATATTAAGGGATGTGGCTCCGGTTCACCTTCTGTCTATTCAAAATTATCGCGAAAGATAAAAAATGAAAAAAATGCCAATACTTTGCAGCGAATTAGTGATGATGAGTTGGAGCATTATCATTTTTGGAAAAAATACAGCAGAGCAAAGGTAAAGCCCAGCCATTGAAAATTTTTTAAATTTTATTGGATTTCGCGGATTCTGGGAATAACATTCGGCATAAAATTAACGGAATAAAGAGAAGAAGGGGCACAAGAAGAATATAAAAAAGCCTGCGAATATATTCCTGATGCAAAACAAATTATTGATGATGAAGATTCCCACAAAAAAGAGCTAATTGATTTATTGGAAGAAAAAAAGCTCGATTATGTGGGTTCTATTGTTTTAGGATTAAATGATGCACTGGTTGAGCTTACCGGGACACTGGCCGGACTTACTTTTGCTTTGCAAAATACAAGGTTGATTGCTGTTGCAGGATTAATTACGGGTATTGCAGCTTCTTTTTCTATGGCTGCATCAGAATACCTTTCTACCAAATCTGAAGGAAATGGAGCCAAAGCGTTGGCATCGTCTATATATACCGGACTGGCATATATTGGTACCGTTATTGTTTTGATTTTACCCTACTTGTTATTTACCAACTATTTTATTTGTTTGGCAATGACCCTGGCTTTTGCTATCCTGGTAATTTTGTTTTTTAACTACTATATCGCCATTGCCAAAGACCTGAATTTTAGGAAACGATTCTGGGAAATGTTTACCATTAGCATGGGTGTGGTTGCTTTTACTTTTGGAATCGGGTACCTTATAAGAATATTTTTAGGGGTGGATATTTAAATATTTATAGCAGAAAGACAAACTGCACTTTACTTCGATTATTTTTCAAAAAAAACTTTCTGTTTTATAGCGCGATGTTTATTCGTGCTATGATTCATAATAACTATATGGTTTTAAAACGCTAATTCCCAGGAGAAAAAAACCTAAAAGACTTTGATTCTTTTAAATATTTGTAATAACTTGAATTAAATTAATGCCATGTGTAATGTTTTAAGCATAGTAAAATTACCTAATATTAATCTAAAAAAATGAAAAGTTAAAATGAAAAGTTTAAAATTAATCTTAACAGTTATTACATTAACAATTGCTTCATTGTCATATTCACAGGTTGGGAGAACCTATCCTGATGGCCATGGGGGACGAATATTTTTCCCGTTTGGTGATATTTCATTTGCAGATGAAGTGGTAAGCTTCAAAGTAGGAAACCCTGAACCAATTGAAGGTTACGGCCCGCAGGATGTAATTGGTATTCCTGATTATGATGTTGATTCTGACAAAAATTATACAACGTTGGGCTATGGAGGTGAATTAGTAATAAAATTTACCGATAATATTCTTTATGATATTGATGGACCGGATTTGTTTGTTTTAGAAATCGGACCGGCTATTGAGCCCGTTGACGTGTATATCTCAAAAGATGGAGATAACTGGATTTCTGTAGGAAGAACAGGTGGTGGAGTATCTGCTATAGATATTGCAGAGCACGTAAAAAAGACAGATATTTTCAGATATGTGAAAGTTATCGATATTAAGGATAAAAAAGATGGTAAATGGCCGGGAGCAGATATTGATGCCATTGGCGCCATTGGATCAACTATTAATTTTCAACTAAACAGTGCAGTTTTATTCAATTTTGGAGAATCTACCCTTGGAAACGATAAATCAGAGCTTTATAAAATTGCAGATAAGATTAAAGAAATAAATGGATTAACCGTTATCGAAGGCTATACAGATAATATCGGTTCAGCAGAAAGTAATATAAAACTTTTGGATGAGCGGGCGAAAGCAATTAAAAGTTTCTTTATTGACAGTTGTGGTGTAAATAACGAAATGATTGAAACATATGCCTTAGGTGAAAGTAATCCGGTAGCTGATAATAATACCGAAGAAGGTAGGGAAAAGAACAGAAGAGTAGAGATTATTGTTTTTCCTGACGCAAATCCTATAAAAGATGATGTAGTAGGAGTTTGGAAAACCGTTAAACCTGGTGATATGCATATTTACAGGTATGGTGATGTAATAGCCGGATTGTATGAAAACGATGGTGGTGAAATTCTTGGTAAATTAATTGATAAACATACCATTATAGGAAAATGGGTTGAAAATGGCTCAGCAAAAACCTGTGAAACTTATGTGTATGACAGAAATAATTGGGGAAACTTAATCATCGAATTTAACGAAGATTTTACACAATTTAATGCAAAAACGAGTTATTGTAATGAAGAACCCAAAAATAGCGGATGGAGTGGTAAAAGAAAATAATACTGCTACCATTAAAAGTTGAAAGCAATAATAAAAATAATCATAATTATGAATAAGTTAGTACTGGGAAAATTAAATGGGGAAAATATTGTTGGTGTAATACCTATAAATCCCAAAGGGTTAAATATAAAATTTTCCAATAAATCATTAAAACCAAATTTTTGGCAAATAGTATTGATGTTTTTGATTTCCCTGCCAATTACTCTTTTTGTTTTAGCCTTGTTATCATTTATACTCGCTGATTTATTTCTAAGTGCATCTACTTTAAGTTTGGTTTTAATAATTCCTTTATTTCTTGTAATTCTTGCTATGCCTACTTATCTGATTTATAAAATTTATGTAAATAGAATTAAAAAATATCCGGAAACCATATTTGTAATTACAAAACAGAACTTTCACTTTTTTCTATTGGAAAATAACATTGTAAAGTTACATCACAAATTTGATGTACCATTCGATAAATTGAGCGAAGTTTTTTACGGTGAAATAAATAGAAAAACAAATGCTTTAGGACGGAATTTTGAAATACGTCAAAATAACAAGAAAAAAATGAAAGGGAAACTTAAAATAGCAAATAATGTATTTAATGACAGTGCAATTGACAGTGAGTTTCTTTTGCCGATTAAAGAATTACAAAATATATATCTAAAATAAAAAAATAAGAGAAGTCTAACATGTGAGTTTCTGCTTGCAGATTATAATGCCTTATTGCAGACAAGCTTGAATCCAAAGTCCCGAAAGTTTTCCATAGGTATCGGTACGGGATATTTTTTTTAGAAAACAACAAATTATAAACAGATGAAAAAATTTTTTTTGGGATTACTCCTGTTACTAGCAGCATCTTGCTCTATAAACAAAATAGATGGCATAATGAAATTGTCAAAAACCTGTTTATGTAATATTAATGTTAAATTGGATGCAATTGCCAGCAAAGAAAAAGGAGCTATTAAAGAGTTTTCTTTCATAAATAGTGATTTATTTGACTTTGGAATCAGTAAAGAAAACTTTGCATTAAGTGCTGCGATTTTAATCAATAATTATTTTGAAATTGACTCAGGGCAGATAATAAAAGTTAATCTTGTTGAAGAGCGGGGAGATATGAATAAGAAAATCACAACTTATACTTATGAACAAAGTGAAATAGAGAAACTATCTACCAAATATTTTAAAATTGAAACGATGATCAATGTTTTTGTACAGAATATGTATCAGGAAAATTTCTATAAATGTAAAATGTTGACTAATATTCCTGTAGAAACTGAAGAATTTAACTTAGTAATGTCAAAAATTCATGGAAGTCTTGAAAAAGGATATATTGACACAAAAATATTGAGTTACAAAGTGGAAGAAGAAGCATATCACATTTACGGTGGAATTTATACTGAAAATGATATGATAAAACTTTTTGATATGGCCTTTAAAGAAACACCTAATGGTTTAAAAATCACTGCAGTTGAATTCTATTAATTATACATCCGCACCACAAAGCGTATATGGCATAAGGATTTTAATGATTATTCAGGTGTTGCAGTCTTTGCTTTTGTAATAGGTTATGTGATAAGAATAATTTTAGTCGTAGATGTTTAAATATTTTGGTAATGCAAGTTTTGGTTTTGTAATTCCGGATTTTTTTATTTTTCGATTATAACAATAACAGCTTTGCTTCATAAAAGAGCTTTAATCCTAATAGAATAAAAAAAGCATTTGGATTTAAGAATTCATTCCAAATGCTTTTAATTATTATTTTGAAAATATTATTGCTCAACAATTTCAACTCGCCTATTCTTTGCTCTTCCTTCTTCTGATATATTACTATAAACAGGAGATAGTGATGCAACTCCATACGCTTTTAATTGCTCTGCATTTACACTGAATTTTGTTGTTAACTCTGTAATTACAGAGTTTGCTCGTTCTTCTGATAAAGTCATATTTGATTCGAAATCACCCACATTATCCGTATGGCCAACAATATAGAATTTTTTATTAGTATTAGCATTTATATAATCAGCAATAGTCTTTAAAGCATCAGTTGATTCAGGTTTTAATACAGATTTTCCTGTTTCGAAATGAATACCATATATTGCAATATGTCCTTTCTTTGTAATGTCAGTTGAAATATTATCTACAGATACCAATCCGGTTTCAACAGCTTCTACTTCAATCACATCCTGGGTTATTAAGGTATATTTATTTAAAACAATTGTATAAATAATGGCATAAATATCTTTATCGGCTTCGTGACCACGAGCAACAAGAAAGCTATGATTATTATTCCAGCTTGGGAACCCTATGCCTAATCCAAATTTTTTATTATTTAGACCTTGGAAATACCCTCCGGCTTCATAATATTTAGCATGCCAGGTATGCGGACGATCATTAAATCCAAGCTGTTCATTGGCAATAGCAATCATAATATCATAACCTGATTTTTTAAATTCTGATTTGTAGTTGTGTAAAACAAATTCAGGGTTATTATCTTTTGGAACAGAGTATTGGATTCGAGTTACTTTTCCTTCAAGCGACATTGGTTTATTCCAGCTCATAGTTCCTTTATCGCTAACAGGCAGTTTGTAAGTTCCCCATTTTGTTTCTTTATAAAACTCTATAATAGCTCCTTCAAATCGAGAGATAGTTGGATAGTCTTTACTTCCTTCAACATCTGTAGTTTTTTGAGCAAAAGTAGATATTGAAAAAATCATTGTTAAGATAATGAGTAATAGGTTTAAACATTTCATAATAAATAGTTTTTTGTAATTGAATCAAATTTATAAGTATCTAAATTTCATTTGCTTCTACTAATGTACAAAATTTTATTAATATCATCAAACAAAATAGTTTGCTTTTTCAAACACATTGGCAAGCCTGCTTTTTCTAACTCATATCCAAAGGCTTACCAAAAAGTTTAAAATCATCCCGAAAACTTCCGGGACTAATTTAGGCAAGTACTGGAATCAGTTTTGGCCTTCAAAACAAATTTGTTTTAGTTTTTATGGATAATTACTCTACAGACCCGATAGGTAATGATTTTTTTACGCACTTTTGAAACAGCCAAACACACTTAAGCCACATGTTTATTATCCATCGGTAAACGCAGCGACTATATATAAAGCTGTTTTTTTATACTTGCGCCTAGAATTTATTTTATAGACTTGAGGATTTATGTAAGGGTTCAAAAAATGGGAATAGTCACAAATTGAAATTCAGAAAATTACGAATATTATAATTTTTTATGTACCTTTAGTTTTGAGATTAATTCAAAATCAACTTTATAATCCAGATCAATAAATAAAACAGCCTAAGTATAATTATTTAACAAATTGATTATGAGAAATAAAAAAGCAATTTCAGCATGTGTTATAATGGCAGTCCTTTTAACAACCTTTACCTTTTCATGTAAAAAAGAACTGGAAAACAGCTTTGTTGTAAAAAAATTTCAGCAGACGAATTACTTTTGTCTCTATCAAGCAATAGTATAGATAATAATTTCCGGGATGCTCTTAAAGTGGCTAATGAAATGCAGCGTGCCAGTAGTGAAAATTACATTACGCTTTTCGGGAGGGCTTTTAGTGATGCTGATCCTAATGCAAGCCTTGCAGCAATTTTCAGCACTGTACAATTACGCGACCGCATCAGCTATAATTCTACCAACGAAGAAGTGTTAAGCGCACTGAAACACGAACTTGACGATGCAATTGACAAATCAATAAATATTTTACGCGTACGTATTGACCGTTATGGAATCCGTCATCAAAACATTCAAAGGATTGGAAATTCAGAGAATATTTTAATTGAGTTGCCGGCAGTGGAAAATATTGACAGAGTTAAGCATTTAATTGAAGCAAGGGCAAAATTAGGGTTCTGGGAAACTTACGAGTTAAGCGAAATATATAGTTACATGGAAAAAGTCAATGCTAATTTGCTCGATGATGAAGAATTTAAGTCTGCCATTGCAATGAAAGTTGATGAAATGGATGAGGAATCGAGGGATTTTGTCAAAAGATATCCTCTGTTTGCCTTTTTGTATCCTGCTGTAAATTCGAATGGGCAGCTAATGCAGGGACCTGTTGTGGGTTATGCTGCTATCCGGGATACATCAACCGTAAATTATATATTAAACAATAAAAGTGTTAAGGAGATTTTTCCTCAGGATTTAAGGTTTTACTGGACTTATAAACCTCTCCCTCAAGATAAAACCATGTTGCAGCTTTTGTCAATAAAGTTAACAGGTCGTTATGGAAATGCACCGTTGGATGGATCGGTAATTACAGATGTTACACAAAAACATGATCAAAATGATAATATCGAAATAAATATGTCAATGAACAGGGAAGGTGCCAAAATATGGCAGCGGCTTACAAGAAATAATATAGGTAGGAGCATTGCTATCATACTCGACGATTATGTTTATTCATTTTCACGTGTGATGTCAGAAATTAAAGAAGGGCAAATCTCAATTACCGGGCAGTTTACTGAAGATGAAGCACAAAACCTTGTCAATATATTGCGTACAGGTCCATTACCACTATCTGTTAAAATAGTGGAAGAAAATTTTAAAAGTGAATAATTGTGTTATAAGATACTTTTGATAAATAAATGTTTAACTTAAATTTATATTCTTGTGAAAACATATATTAAAAACAAAAAACCAAAGATTTCCTTAATTCTTATCTTAATATTTTTTATTTCTAACATTTTGACTTTATTTACTCCAAATTTTAGTGATTCAATTTTATTATATCCGTCAAATTTATCAGAACCTTTAAACTGGTACCGGTTGATAACATATCCTTTATATGTTCGAGGGTTAACTACATGGTTTTTAAATTCGTTGGTTTTTTTATTAACCGGATTCATTATTGAAAGTAAACTATTAAAAAAAGACATGATAGGATTAATTTTACTGTCAACAGTAATCGGCGGGTTGGTTTATATAATTCTAAATCATAACGATATTAATAACATAGCTATTGCTTCTCCAACAATGATTTCATGGGGCTATTGGAGTGCAACTATAGTTATTGGATTAAAATATTGGCGAACATTAAATCTGTTTGAAAAAATTGTAATGATTTTGTGTTTTTTAAGTGTATTAATTATTTGGAATGATAATTTTGGTTTTTTTCTTGGACAATTATCTGTGATTATAACAATTGCAATATTGACCATACTAAAATACAGGAAATAAAAATAAACTGAGCACAATATTTTGTATATGTAATGGCAGATAAAGTGCTAAAATTGAAGGTTTGTAGCCAACTCAAATTTCAACACGGCTTAACATGGATGTTCCACACATTCTGCAACATCTGCTGGTGCGACGTTTTGTCTGTGCTTTTAATTAAATAACAATAACACTCCTAACAACTTTTTAGCGCAAGCGGGGTAAGAAATTTGATCTTTTAGCTAGCGAATGACTTCTAAATTATTTTTTTTCACTATAAAAAAATGAGCTGCTTTTAACCGGCAAGTCAACCGCTGACTGTGTAATGATGATGTTATCTAAGTTTTCAATGCCCGTTTTTAAGCAATACAAACAATTGTATTTTGCCTTTTTATAAAATATTGTTAATTTTGGTAATGTACTGAAAAATAGTTGGTAGTTATTTGAAAAATATTTTGTAATATA
>JBKHIH010000008.1:0-83542 GCA_046538755.1 Thiohalospira sp. | reverse complement strand
TATTACAAAATATTTTTCAAATAACTACCAACTATTTTTCAGTACATTACCTAAACTAAGAAACGAATAATGAAAATAATAACCCCAAATAGAATAATTTCTTATTGGGGTTTCTGCTTCTTATAAAAAAACCTTCCAGTACGGAAGGTTTTTTAGTATTGTGATATAATTTTTAGAATCGTTTTTCCTTGATTCGTGCTTTTTTACCGGTTAAGTTACGCAGGTAGAAAATTCTTGCTCTACGCACACGGCCTTTTTTGTTGATATCTATAGCCTCGATAAAGGGAGAGTTAAGCGGGAAAATTCTTTCAACACCTACTCCGCTTGATATTTTCCTTACAGTAAAAGATTCGTTTTGTCCCGAACCTCTTCTTTGTAAAACAACACCTCTAAAGTTCTGTACTCTTTCTTTATTACCTTCTTTAATCTTATAATGTACGGTAATGGTATCGCCTGCTTTAAATTCAGGAAAATCCTTTTTTACAGCGAACTCTTTTTCAGCAACTTTTATTAAATCCATCCTGATATTCTATTTAAAATTTTTGTATTCGTTTTTAACAGAGCGCAATATTACAAATATTTTTTGACAACTAATAACTTTTTATCATTAAAATATTTGTTTTATGGCTTTTTAGCGGCTGCAAATATCATAAAAAAATATTCCAATAACAAATAAAATTTTTTATTCTAAAATACTTTTGTTTATCTCTCTTATTTTTAGCTAATTAAAAACTTTAAAACAAGCTGCGAATGGCTGTTTAATTGATAATAATTTTAAATCTTCTTATTTAATTTTTTAAAGATAAAATCATAATTATTAAATAAGGTTAAATACATTATTATTTCTTGTTAAACTTAATATTAGGTTATTTAATTAATAGGAAAATAAACTTTTGTTTCCCATTTACTTTGATCGGGCTCTTTCAAGGGGTCTGTCAAATACATTTCCCAGGGAGAGCCTGAAATTTCCATATTTTTTTCTGATAAATAATTTTCAACAGCTTCATAAGTGTATTTAACAGTATGATATGGCCCAAAATGAGAGGCAGTAATTGCTTTGCCGGCAGGGATTTCTATTAATTTTATACGATCATTTCCTTTTATTTTTTTATTTACTGGCAATCCACACTCCAATAAGATATAACCTTCTTTATCAATTGTATGGTATAATGCAATAGGCATTCCACTCATTTCAACCCCATTAGTATTTAAATAATTTAAAATAGTTGAATACATCTCAATCATTTTGCTGCGAATTCGTTTTAATTCGCATTCTTCTTTAATAGCCATTGCCATTAATCCGTTAAATTCAATTTCTTTAATTTGTCCAGTTTTTCCCATAGGAGGGAGGCTTTCAACAAGGTTTTTAAAATTATTTAACCCTTTTTCAAATTGAGGCCCCAGTTGTTTTTCTAAAAATAATCCAAACCATTTTTCAACCGGGTATGAAAGTTTTCCTTTAAATGCCCAGGTGATTTCTGTCCCTTCTTTAGTTTCTAAAAATGTCCACTCAATATCCGAGGTCATACTTTGGGGCTCAATAAATTCAATTTTGGAATTTATTTTTTTATTTATTTCAACTTCTTCTATCGTAAGCTTCCCTTTTCCAATGATATCTCCATCCCAGGTATACCATGAGCCAATTCCTTTTGGTGTTACTTCTGTAACGATAACAGCATCAGGGTCCATTTCAATCCAGGGATCCCATTTTGCTCTTAGATTCATGTCAATGGCTGTTTGAAAAACAACATTTACTGGCATATCTATTATAATAGATCTTTTAACATGATAGTTTGAGGGTAAAAAGAGTGGAATAATCAAAAAAAGTGCAATTAAGCAAACAATAACAATAACCAACCATTTCAATATTTTCATTTTAATAAGAGTTTTGGTTTATTCAAAAATACGATTATTTTTTAATAAATCCAGTTTCATTACAAAACAAAAAACCGCCAAAATTGACGGTTTTTGTTTTATTTAAAATGTTTTATAATATTTTATTGTTCTTCTTCTTCTTCTTCTTTTACTTTAAATTTATCTCCTGTTTTTTCAATAATTAATTGATACCATTCTTCAGAATAACCCGGAGATTCAATTTTTGGAGTGATATACTTATAACCCTCAGGTACAGGGCGGTCTTCTTTTATATTTCCATCCATAAATTTTGTAAATAAGTGAGCATAGAGATTTTTCCATGTATCCACAGTGTGATTTCCTTTGTCAATTGAATAATTGGTAATGAATTTTACTGCTTGTTCCGGATTATTATTAAAAATCTCAGCAGCTGCTTTATCAATTCCTTTTACTTCTTCAATATATCCCAATTCTAATTCTCTCTGCACTTTTTGTATCTCGGGTATCATATGTGAATATTGAGTGTAAGCATAGTTGGAAACCTGGTTAAATACCCAGAATGCTGCATCATTATTAAATTCCATTAATGAACCATTACCTACAGCAAAAGGTTCGGGTGCTTCAGTCATTCCGCAATACATTGGAGTATAAACAGTAGAATATGTATCATCAACACCAAACCATAAAATTCCACCTACCGGATCTGGTAACCAGTTTCTGCTCTGTGTTACAAACGAAAACCCTGTTTGTTGAGTAGAAATAGCTCTTTCATTAAAATAAGTTTCGCCATCTACTTCCCAGTATAATGGCCTCCAGCGAACAATATTTTCATATGGGCCTGCTCCAATATCTTTGGTCATATCCATTGGTGTACCTTGGTAATAATCGCGCATTAATTCCATTACATCATGTACAGATAACTTTTTATCTGGTTTAATCCATAAGGGCATTCTGTTTTCAAGATTTTCGCCCATAGCATAGTCTTCATATTTTTCCATTCCACTAGCTACTCTGTTAAAACCTGCATATACACGAGCTTCACAAAATCTGGCACCGCCAAAATCAAGTGGAGCATAAACATCTGAAAAACTAAAATCTTTATCTTTACCATCAAAATAACCCATTTCTCTTGCAAAATCTATTACATCAGCCGAATGGTAAGTTGTTTGCTTAGGATTGTTAAAGTTATTTTCTTTTTGAAATGGAAAAGTTGTAATACGTGCATGATTAGCATGTCCGGAAATATAACCGTCAGGTATTTGGCGGGCAACCCAAACTGCTCCTTTAATGCCGGGGCCTTTTCCAATTAGCTCCATAATCCAAACTTCGTTGGGGTCTGCAATAGAAAAAGACTCACCTGAGCTGTAATATCCATATTCTTCAATTAAATCAGTCATAATTTTAATCGCTTCACGAGCCGTTCTTGCTCGTTGCAAAGTAACATAAATAAGGCTACCATAGTCCATAATGCCTGTGGTATCGCGTAATTCTGATCGTCCGCCATAGGTAGTTTCACCAATAGCCAACTGATGTTCATTCATATTGCCTACAACATTATAGGTGTGTCTTACCTGGTCAATTTCTCCCAGATATTTACCGGTATCCCATTCGTAAATTTTTAGTTTAGCTCCTTCGGGATAGTCGGCTGCAGGCCAATGATATAATTCGCCATAAAGTACAGGCGAATCTGCTGCATATGTAATCATTGTTGAACCATCTGTACTGGCTCCCTTAGTTACTAGAAAATTTGTACATGCAAATGAAGTATGTACAAAAATTGCCGTTAAGAGTGTTAATGTAAGTGTTAAAAGCGTTTTTTTCATAGTTAATGTATTTATTGATTGTTTATTAATATATAATTCTTTATCTGAATGAGACAAAAATAGAAAAATATTTGAATATTTAAAGTTTTAAGTGCGAAGTTCGGCTTTTGTTTAAATTATAAGAAACCTTAAACCATGCCTTCCACAATTAAACTTGAAACCTGAAACCTGAAATTTGAAATTTGAAATCTTTCATTACATCATTAATTCTACAATTTTTTTTCGGTCGTCATCTTCTAATTTGTGAACCATGCCATTGACCTTATTTTTTATCATTTGTTGGGTAATTTCTTTCTTTTTATCTTCTCCAATTCCAATATCCGAAAGTTTTATTGGGGAACCTATTGATTTAAAAAACTTTTCGATTCGCCCGATGGTTTCATCTATTGATGAATTGCCAAATAAATGTTCTCCAAGTTTAGAAATTCTTTCGGGTATTCTGTTTTTTTGTAATTTAAGCCATGCAGGGTAAGCGATAGATAATGTTGCACCATGTGGAGTATCAAAAAGGTAAGATATGTTATGCCCAATATCATGAACACCCCAATCTCCAGATTTCCGTCCATGATTGGTTAATCCGTTTAATGCTGTTGTGGCAGCCCACATAATTTTTGCACGATACTCATAATTTTCTGGTTCAGATAATACTTTTGGCCCGTATTCCATGGCTTCTTTTATTATTGCTTCAACAAAGCGGTCGGTAAGTGTTGCATCTCCTTCACCAAAAAAGCCTTCCAGCGAGTGGGCTATTAAATCTACAATGCCATAGGCTGTATAATCTTTTGGAACTGAAAATGTAAAGGTTGGGTCTAAGAATGAATGTTTTGGGAAATTCAGTGAGGAAACAAAACCAATTTTTTCATCCGTTTCATGGTTCTGTAAAACCGCAGCACCATTCATCTCTGTACCTGTAGCAGCTAATGTTAATACAGCAATTAGTGGAATAGTTGCTTTTGGCTTTACTTTAAGCTTCATAATTGCCCAGGGGTCGGTATTATTGGCTATGGATAATGCTGTAATTTTTGCCGAATCAATTACACTGCCTCCGCCAACTGCCACAATTAAGCCGATATTGCTTAGTTTGCCCAGTTGAGCAGCTTCGTTTACATCATCAACCAGCGGATTGGATTTTATTCCTGAATATTCAATAATTTCAGCATCAAAAGATTTTAGTTGTTTAATTACCTGATCGTAAATCCCGTTTTTTTTGATAGAACCTTTTCCATACATTAATAATACTTTTTTTCCATATTCCTGTGCTGCTTCTCCTAGTTGTTCAACAACATCTCTCCCAAAATGAAGTTTTGTTGGGTTATAGGCTGTAAAATTTTCCATAATATGTTGAGTTAATTTTTATGTAATTACAAATATAAAAGGATTGTTATTAAGACAAAAAATATATAAAATGGTTTAGAATGATTAATAAATACATTTAAATGAGGTGAATTACCCCTGAAGATGAATTTTTTTTTGCTCCTGTTACAGATGATAAACAGTTAATATCACGATTAAACCTTAAAACTCCCAATAATCCAAAAATAATTGCTTCTTTATATTCAACAATATTTTTTGATGGAATAATAATTTGTGTATTGGTTTTTGCCCGAATCCGTTCTAAAAGGTATTTATTGTAAGCTCCCCCACCTGTAATCAAAACTTTTTTTTCAGGGTTACTGGAAATAACTTTTGTTATTTGATCAGATATATGCTCATAAAGGGTACTTATTTGATCTATTGTTTTAATTTCTTGTTGAGCTAAAACAGGAATAAATACTTCTTCAACCCATTCTCTCCCTAATGATTTTGGGTTTGGCATTTGATAAAAATCCACTTGATTAAGTTGATTGAGTAAAATAGAATTCATTTTTCCTGTTTTACCAAATATTCCATCTTTATCAAAAGGTTTGTTTAATTTATGGGCGAGTTTGTTTAAAATAATATTGGCAGGACAAATATCAAAAGCTACTCTTTTATGATCTATTGTGGTTGATATATTGGCAAATCCGCCAATATTGAGGCAATAATCATATTCGTTAAAAAGCAATTCGTCACCTATGGGTACCAATGGAGCTCCCTGTCCATCCAGCGCAACATCCAATGACCTAAAATCCGAAACAGTTGTAATGCCTGTTTCAGATGCAATTTCAGCACCATCTCCGATTTGTAAAGTTATTTTGTTCTTAGGCTGATGAAAAATTGTATGTCCGTGCGAGGCAATTAAGCAGGGTTTTTCTTTTATATCTTTTAAAAACTGTTTTATTTTTTTACCAATAAACCGGCCATAATTTTTATGAAGTTTTAATAATTGTAATCCCGATAACTGTTCTGCACTTTGTAACTGATCTTTCCAGTTTTGATCATATTTAAAAGTTTTGGCTTTAATTATTTCAAAAGCCCATTTTTTTGTATAAGAAAACTGACACAAAACAATATCAAGCCCATCGAGTGATGTCCCTGACATTATTCCTAAAGCATAATAATTTTGCATAAATTACTTATTCAGATAATCCTGGATTAGATTCTTGGTAGCCCGATAAAAAATAGTATAAATATTATCTGCCTGTTGTTTTCCGGGAGGAGAAATATCCATTATGGTATTATCAAATCCATTTAATAAGTATTGGTTTACCTGTAAAGGATTTGTTGCAACAGCGGTTCCTGTAAGGTTATATACCGGAATTATTCCATCTTTGCTATATATTACCATGTTTATTTTAATTTGAGGGTAGGTTGTTGTGTTATCGATATTTTGATATTTATCAGAGTTTTCCGATTTTTTTTGTTTTGTAATACTTTCAATTTTTACATCAATTTTAAAATAGTATTGCGAATAGCCTTTACGTAACGCTCTCCGTATTGAGGTTTCTGGATAGCCATAATCATCATATTTTACATCCCTCATAAAAGTGTTGATTGGTAAAATTTCTATTTCAAGGTCTCTTTCAATTACCTCTTTAAAAGTAAAATAAATGGTGTGGATTAATATAGCCTTTATTTTATCATTTCCAGGATCATTATATGTTTTAATACTGTTAATCAAAGGATCGAGTTCGGATAATTCGCTACGGATTTCTTTTGATATATCAAGATTATAATTTATTAGCGAAAATTGCTTATTGGCTAGATTTTGAGCATCGATAGAATACCAGCTAACTAGCAATATTGATAAAATCAGATATTTTTTAACCATAGCTAATTTGATTTGATTGTCGGTTGAAGATAATACAAAGGTAATAATAAATTAAAAAATAATATTAAAAATTTGGTAGAATCAAATAGTATTTTTAATTTTGACCAGTTGGTTAAAATATATAGTTAAATAATTTGGTTAAATTAACTGGTTAATTTTTATAGTTTTTATGACAGAACATGAATTAAATACTGAACAGAAAATTTTAAATGCTGCAAAAGATGTATTTCAGAAAAAGGGGATGACAGGTGCCCGGATGCAGGAGATTGCTGATAAAGCAGGTATAAACAAAGCTTTATTACATTATTATTATCGAACCAAAGAAAAACTCTTTGAAAAAGTTTTTGAATTGGCCTTTTCATTATTTGTACCACGTGTAAAAGAAATGATGGCATCTGAAAAACCGATTCTGGAAAAAATTAACTTTTTTGTAGACAATTATATGGACTTGCTCTACAAACATCCCTATATACCCGGTTTTGTTATTAATGAGTTAAATAGAAACCCACAGATTTTGGTAAATATTTTTGAAAAAAATGTTCATATTCAAGAAGAAAATATGATTGGAAATCTTCAAAAGCAAATTCAGGCAGAAGTTGATAAAGGGATGATTCGATCTATTGATGCAAGACATTTATTAACGAATGTAATTGCTTTATGTATTTTTCCAATTGTGGCACGGCCCATTATACAGGGAATTATGTTTGTTAATGATAAAAGTGCATATAATCAATTTTTGAAACAACGAAAAGAGTTTGTTAAGGATTTTATTACCAATGCAATAAAAAAATAGTGAGATGAGACGAGTTTTGATATTATTTCTTTGGTTTAGTAATTCATTAATAGCACAGGAAAATGTGATTCATCTTCAGGATTGTTATGATCAGATGATGAATAATTACCCACTTGCCTGGGAGTCGGAAATATATTCCAACATAAGTGATTTAAAGATGCAAAACATAAAAACCGGATGGTTACCACAATCTGAATTTAAAGCACAGGCTACATACCAATCGGAAGTAATGGATATTGACATTGATATTCCTTTTGGTGGAATAGATATTCCGCAACCGGATAAAGACCAGTACAGAGCTGTTTTGGAAGTAAACCAGTTAATTTATGACTGGGGAAGAATAAAATCAGCTAAGCAGTTTGAAAATGCTGAGTTGGAAGTTAATAAGCAAAATAATAAGGTTGAACTGAATCAACTGAAAGAACAGGTCAATAAATTTTATTTTGCCATTTTAATTCTGCAAAAAAACGAAGAATTGATGAATGTTATGATGCAGGAGATTGAAAAGAAAGAATCATCGGTAGAGTCTGGAGTAGAAAACGGGGTGTTGTTACCATCTGATTTGAATGTTTTAAAAGCAGAAAAATTAAAACTCAGGCAAAACATCGATCAGATAAAGCATCAAAGAATTGCTGCTTTAAATATACTTGCTGAAATAACCGGAATGGCAATTGATGAAAATTCAATTTTGAAAATCCCTGAATATGAACTGGTTGAAAATTCTGATTGGAGCAGGCCTGAGCATCAACTATTTAACTTACAGAAAGAGAAGATAGATTTTTCGATAAAAGCCACATCAAAGCAAAATAAACCGATGATTTATGCATTTTCGCAACTTGGTTATGGCAAACCCGGTTTAAATATGCTTAATGACAAATTTGATACCTACTACTATCTTGGCCTTGGTGTTCGTTGGAAATTTTGGGACTGGAACCAAAATAAAAGACAAAGAGAAATATTTGAGTTCAACAAAGATATTATCCAGGCCAAAGAAGAATCATTTAATAAACAGTTGGAAGTTGTGTTAAATAACGAAAAATCAAATATCAGAAATTATAAGAATGCTGTAAAAAGTGATTTAGAGATTATTGAATTACGCGAAGATGTGACAAAAAGTGCTCGTTCAAAATTGGACAACGGGGTAATTACTTCAACTGAATTTATTACAGAGCTTAATGCAGAAACACAAGCAAAAATTAATTACGAAACCCATAAAATTAAACTTGTACAATCAATTGTAAATTATTTATACATCAAAGGAGAGATTTGATGATACAAGACACAAGCTTGCCTGCCGAAGGCAGGATACAAGATACTAGAAACGAGAAACAAGAAACAAGACAAAAGTTACAAGAAACAAGATATTCGAAATGCTAATAAACAAAGAATAAATATTTCTTGTCATAACGCCTTCGTGGAGCAATAAAGAGATAAAACAAAAGATAAAAGATAAAAGATAAAAAATAAATGAAACAACTTGTCATTCTTCGTCAGGCAGGCTAAGAATGACTTTAAAAATAAAATTATCAGTTATGAAATCAAAAATATATTTGTTACTAATTCTGCTGTTTTTTGCAGCATGCAATGGCAATGATAATGGTTCAGATGCTTATGGAAATTTTGAAGCAAGAGAAGTTATTGTTAGTGCCGAAAGTCAGGGCAAACTGCTGGAATTTACTATCGAAGAGGGCGAAAAATTAAATAAAAACCAGCATGTAGGATGGATTGATACATCTACTCTGCATATTCAGAAAGAACAATTAAAGGCTCAAAAACAAGCTGTTGCTTCTAAATTGGAAAATGTTAAAGCACAAATTGAAGTTCAGCAGGAACAAAAGCAAAATTTGTTAACTGAAAAAAACAGAATTGAAAAATTGTATAACGATCAGGCAGCTACAAAACAAAAATTAGATGATATCAACGGAAAGTATGATGTTTTATTAAAACAAATACAGGCTACCAAAACACAAATAAATGCTGTTCATAAAGAAATGGAAGTGATGGATCGCCAAATAGAATTGGTTGTTGAACAAATAAATAAAGCTAAAATTATTAATCCGGTAAACGGAACGGTTTTGGAAAAATATGTGGAAGAAAGCGAAATTGCTGCCATGGGAAAAGCATTATATAAAATTGCACGGCTCGATGAAATTGATTTACGGGTCTATGTCAGCGGAGCTCAATTGCCTTCAGTTAAAATAGGACAAAAAGTTACCGTATTGGTAGATAAAGATGAAAAAACAAATCAGCAATTTGAAGGCGAAGTCGTTTGGATATCAGACCAGGCTGAGTTTACGCCCAAAATCATTCAAACAAAAGAAGAGCGTGTAAATATGGTTTATGCTGTTAAAGTACGAGTAAAAAATGACGGAACGATGAAAATTGGTATGCCGGGGGAGGTGAGATTTAAGTAGGCAGTAACCAGCTTGCCTGCCGAATGGCATGGCTTGCCTGCCAAAAGGTAGGCGACAGTAGGCAGGTTAAAACAATTATTTTAAATGATATTTTATGAGTAAGTAAGAATAATAATTATGAATGATTTTGCATTAGAAGTTAAAAATCTGATAAAAAATTACGAAAAGGTAGATGCTGTAAAAGACGTTAGTTTTTCGGTACATAAAGGCGAGCTTTTTGGATTGATTGGCCCTGATGGAGCAGGGAAAACAAGTATTTTCAGAATTCTTACCACCTTAATATACCCAACCGGTGGAGCCGCGAAAATTTTTGGCCTAGATGTAGTGAACGACTACAGAAAAATACGTTGTAATATGGGTTATATGCCACAGCGGTTTTCGCTGTACCAGGATTTGTCAGTAGAAGAGAACCTGAACTTTTTTGCAACTATTTTTGGAACAACCATCGAAGAAAATTACGATTTAATTAAAGATATCTATACTCAGATTGAGCCTTTTAAAAACCGTTTGGCAGGCAGATTATCGGGCGGAATGAAACAAAAACTGGCACTTTCGTGTGCATTAATTCATAGCCCGGATATTTTGATTCTTGATGAACCAACCACCGGTGTAGATGCCGTTTCAAGAAAAGAGTTCTGGGAAATGCTTATTCGCTTAAAAGAAAAGGGAATTACCATTTTGGTTTCCACACCTTACATGGACGAAGCTAACCTTTGCGACAGAGTGGCTTTAATGCAAAATGGACAAATGATGACAATTGATAAGCCAGAAAATATAATTCAAAATTTTGGAAGAAAATTATGGGCGATAAAATCTGATCATATTTATCAATTGATTCATGATTTAAAACGGATTGATTATATAGATACGGTTTACCCTTTTGGTGAGTATTTACATGTAACATCCAAAAATGATACTATTGATGAAAATAAATTGGAATCGGATCTTAGTAAAAAAAATCATCAAAATATTGAGATACATGAAATATCTGCTAATATCGAAGATTGTTTTATGGAATTGATGAATTAGTAAATTAGTAAAATCGTAAAATAGTAAAATAGTGAATTTGTTTAAGTCTTTCAGATTTCGGTAGAAAAGATATAATGGTAAAGCATACTGAAAATATTATTGAAGTAGAAAACCTGGTAAAAAAGTTTGGTGATTTTATTGCAAATGACAACCTGACTTTTGCGGTAAAAAAAGGAGAAATATTTGGTTTTTTAGGAGCTAATGGGGCAGGTAAAACTACAGCTTTAAAAATACTTTCCGGATTATCTTTACCCACATCCGGAAAAGTAATGGTAGCCGGATTTAATGTTTATAAAGAACGGGATAAGGTAAAGAGAAATATTGGATATATGAGCCAGAAGTTTTCTTTATACGAAGATTTAACGGTGAAAGAAAATATCCGGTTTTATGGCGGAATTTATGGTATGTCAGGAAAATATATCAGAGAAAAAACAGCCTCGTTGCTTAAACGTTTAAAAATGGAAGATATTAAAGATAAATCCATAAAATCGTTGCCATTGGGATGGAAACAAAAAATTGCTTTTTCGGTGGCTATTTTTCACGAACCTAAAATTGTTTTTTTAGATGAGCCAACTGGCGGTGTAGACCCGATTACCCGACGCGATTTCTGGGAAATGATTTACGAAGCATCGCATAACGGAATTACAGTGTTTGTTACAACTCATTATATGGACGAAGCAGAATATTGCGACAGGGTTTGTATTATGGAACGCGGAAAAATTGAAGCAATAGGAGCACCAACTGCTTTGAAAAAAGAGTTTAAAGCCAAAAATATGGATGAAGTATTTTTGAAAATAGCACGGTAGTTGATAATCTGGCTTGCTTATATTTTAAACGATTAACAAGATACAAGCTTGCCTGACGAAGGCAGGATACAAGAAACAAGAAACAAGAAACAAGAAACAAGAAACAAGATACAAGATACAAGTAAGAAATAAGAAATAAGAAGTAAGAAATAAGAAGTAAGAAGTAAGAAGTAAGAAGTAAGAAACTATAATCAACAATAAAAACTATGAGTCGGTTTTTAGGATTTGTAAAGAAAGAATTCAGGCATATTTTCAGGGATTATCGAACGATGTTGATTTTATTTGGTATGCCTGTTGCTCAGATTTTAATTTTCGGGTATGTAGTTTCCTATGAAATTAAAGATGTTAAAATTGCTGTTTACGATCAATCCAAAGATAATATTACCCAGGAAATAACGCATAAGATTCTTTCTTCGGGCTTTTTTATTCTGGATGCAAACCTGCAGCGTGAAGAGCAAATCAAAGAAGTTTTTCAAGAAGGGGATGTCCGCGAAGTGGTTATTTTCGAGCCAAACTTTGCCACCAAATTAGAAAAAGAAGGAAAAGCTGGTGTACAAATTATTGCCGACGCTTCGGATGCTAATACAGCAAATATTGTCGCAAATTATACAGCAGTAATCATCAGGAGTTACATGAAAAATAAATTGATGGAGCAAGACTTTCCTTACGAAATTGTACCCGAAATTCAAATTCTTTACAACAAAGAATTGAAAGGTGTTTATATGTTTGTTCCGGGAACCATGGCGCTCATTTTGATGCTTGTTTCAGCTATGATGACATCCATTTCCATTGCCCGCGAAAAGGAAATGGGTACTATGGAAGTGTTGCTTGTATCGCCCTTACGGCCTATGCCAATTGTTATCGGAAAAGTTATCCCATACATCGGTTTATCTTTTTTAAATGCTATTGTTATTATTGCACTGAGTTACATTGTTTTTGAAATGCCCATGCAAGGTAGTCTGGTGTTATTACTGCTCGAAACTTTGTTGTTTATTTTTATGGCCCTTTCTTTGGGAATTTTAATTTCATCGGTAAGTAACAGTCAAATGGTAGCCATGTTTATTTCCATGTTTGCATTAATGTTGCCTACCATGTTGTTGTCGGGATTTATTTTTCCAATTGAAAATATGCCAAAAATTCTGCAATGGCTGAGTACCATTATGCCGTCAAAGTATTTTATTATCATCATAAAAAATATCATGATTAAAGGTTCGGGAATTCTGTTTGTGTGGAAAGAAACTTTGATACTGATTGCAATGACATTGATTTTTCTGGGATTGAGTATCCGGAATTTTAAAATCAGGTTAGAATGAAATAGTCTGATAAGAACAATTAAAAAATTTTATATGGAGTTGAAGAATTTGAAACCATGCCTTCGGCAGGTAAACCATGCCTTCGGCAGGTAAACCATGCCTTCGGCAGTTAAACCATGCCTACGGCAGGTAAATTTGAAATTTGAAATATGAAATTTGGAATTTAAAATGCGAAAGATAAAATTTATATTACAAAAAGAGTTTATCCAGATTTTCAGGAACAAAACCATGTTGCCACTAATTTTTGGAGTTCCAATTATTCAGTTGGTGATATTAGTACATGCTGCTACGCTTGAAATGAAGTCGATTGAGCTTTTTGTGGTAGATAAAGATTTATCATCCATGTCTTCAAAATTGATTAATAAATTTGAAGGCTCTGCATTCTATAAAATAACTGGTAACTCTTTTTCTATTCAAGAAGCCGAAGCAGAAATATTGAAAAATAATGCCGATGTTATCCTGCATATTCCTTATGGTTTTGAACGCGATTTAATACGTGAAAATTCTTCTAAAATACAGCTTCTTATCGATGGAATTAACGGAACTGCAGCTAGTTTAATCAATGGTTATTCAACATCTGTAATCAACGATTTTAACAAAAATATATTGGTAGATTTAACACAAATGCCACATATAAAAGAGATGGAGCCCATTGAAATAAATACTTCTTTTTGGTATAATCCGGAGCTGAATTATAAAACGTATATGTTACCTGGGATTCTTGTTATTCTGGTTACCATTGTAAGTATGTTTCTTGCTGCCATGAATATTGTAAGAGAAAAAGAGATTGGAACCATTGAACAAATTAATGTTACACCCATAAGAAAACATGAATTTATTATTGGGAAATTAGTGCCTTTTATGATTATAGCCTTATTCGAGCTGGCTTTTGGATTGCTTATTGGTAAAATATTTTTTGACTTACCTGTGGTTGGCAGTATTCCGTTATTATTCGGATTTACACTGGCTTATTTACTGGTTGTTTTGGGCATTGGGTTATTTATTTCAACCATTTCTTCCACACAGCAGCAGGTAATGTTTATCTCCTTCTTTTTTATGCTGGTTTTTATTCTTATGGGCGGCATATTTACTCCCACCGAAAGTATGCCTATGTGGGCACAACAGGTAAATATCATAAATCCATATTATTACTTTATGAAAGTAATCCGTATGATTTTACTCAAAGGGTCAGGATTTTGGGATATTTCGTACGAGTTTTTCAGTTTGCTGATTTATGGAATTTTAATGTTAAGCCTGGCGGTATGGAGATACAGGAAAGTAGCGTAAAAATTACTCAGGCAGAACAGTTTCATTCGGTAGTAAACCCTTGCTGTAAGCATTAAATCGATTACAGTTTCTCCAGTTTCCATGACAAAATTTATCCAGAAGGTCTTTAGGGATTAGTCCGTTTTTATATTTTTTAGGGATTATACACTGGTTAAAATAGATGCACTTAGATTGAAGCGTTTTTAATATTGCATATTCATCGCTTAGTTTTTTCAGGTTTGTGCTATTATGTACTACGGTAGCCGGATGCCGCAAAGGAATAATTCTCCGGTTTTTGGCTGTGAATAGTTGGCCAAAAATAGTTCTAAATTCAATTTTGTTGGGAACTTTAAGCCCGTTTTGTGAAAAGATAAATTTGGTTACATGATATCCCAGGGTAACAATTATTTCCGGCTTTACCAGTTCTATTTCTTTCTGCAAATATTTTTGGTAACAGATGTACATTTCATCTCGTCGTGGTTTTCGGCAGTTAGGTAAAAAGCATTTTAAAAAGTTTGTAATATAAATATTTTCTCTTTTTAAATCTACCGAATGTATGAGTTTATCAAAAACCCTACCAGAAGGGCCAATAAGCATTTTCCCTTCTTTATCTTCGGTTCTGCCCGGAGCCTGGGCAATAATCATTATTTTAGATGGAACAGGGCCTTCTCCACAAACCGCATTTATCCTGGTTTTATGTAGTCGACAGAGCGTACATTGTTTTATCCGGTGATTGATATCATTTAAAGATTGTTCCATCAATAATAATGTTTATTGTAAAATTAAGATTTTTAATAGGAATATGTATTAGTTATAATAATTTCTTAAATTTATCTTCTTATTATAATAAAGATGTATAAGTATGAACATTTTGAAAAAGATTATCGATTTTATTAAAGAGGATATCTGGCGATTGCCTTTAAAAAATATGCCCAGGTATAAACTTCTGTTAGTGAAGTATTTACGGGTACTATTACTCGCTTTTCGTGGTTACCAGGAAGATAATGTAGGACTGCGGGCTTCTGCTTTAACTTTTTTTTCTATGCTTTCAGTTGTTCCGGTTGTTGCTATGGGTTTTGGAATAGCCAAAGGGTTTGGATTTGATAAACACCTTGAAAAACAACTTATCGAAAATTTTTCGGGTCAGCAAGAAGTTTTAGACTGGATTATAAAATTTGCTCAAAATTTTTTAGATAATACCAAAGGCGGAATAATTGCCGGTATTGGAATTGTAATTTTATTCTGGGCAGTAATGAAAGTGCTTGGTAATATTGAAAGTTCTTTTAATGCTATATGGCAAGTTCGAACTTCACGCGTATGGTTTCGTAAATTTAGCGATTATCTCTCGATGATGCTTATTGCTCCCATTCTAATTATCCTTTCAACAAGTTCAAATGTTTTTATATCAACGCAATTGGAAAAAATTACCTCTGAAGTTGTTTTTTTGGGTTATATCAGCCCTATCATTTTTTTTCTTGTTAAATTAATACCATATGTGTTATTCTGGCTAGTGCTTACTATTATTTATATGGTGATGCCCAACACCAAAGTTAATTTTAAATCGGCGTTTATTGCTGGCATAATTGCAGGTACCATTTTCGTTTTTGTACAGTGGGCTTATATTCATTTCCAGGTTGGTGTTTCAAGAAATAATGCAGTATATGGTAGCTTTGCTGCACTTCCTTTATTTTTAATTTGGCTACAAACCAGCTGGTTAATTATTCTTTTTGGAGCAGAAATATCATTTTCTGTTCAAAATGTTGAGCGATACGAATTTGAACCAGACACTCAAAACCTTAGTTTGTTCAGCCGGCGGGTTTTAACATTAATGGTGGCACAGTTGATCATCAAGAAATTTGAAAAGGGAGATAACCCAATGACCGCCAAAGAAATTAGCCTAAAGCTTGAAATACCTATACGGCTGGTTAGAGATATTCTTTTTATTTTGGTTGAAAGTAAAATCTTATCCGAAGTTGTTACTCTACAATATAAAGAAAAAGCCTATCAGCCTGCGCGTGATATTCATAAATTAACAGTTAGTTATGTGCTTACCGCTTTAGACCATCATGGTGTTGATAAGGTTTTAGCTGCTGATTTAACAGAAAAAGATCAGATTAAAAAAATGCTTAACGATTTTGATGTTGCCATACAAAATGCTAAAGGTTCTATGTTGCTGAAAGATATTTAATAATTTTAATGATATGATTTTATAATTAAATAATCTTTTACCTTTGCAGCATAAAATTTTGATGATGGAAGATTTTGATGAAAAGATAGCACTTAAAGGCCTTGAATTGCCTTTAGTTGAGGAGTTTTATAGTTTGCAGGGCGAAGGTTTTCACACTGGAAAAGCAGCTTATTTTATTCGTATTGGTGGTTGCGATATTGGTTGTCGCTGGTGCGATTCAAAAATGTCGTGGAATCCGCAATTACATCCTTTAGTACATGTAGATACTATTGTTGCCCAAGCATTAAAAACACCGGCTAATGCTGTTGTAGTTACCGGCGGAGAACCCAGTTTATATAACCTTGAACCGTTAACATTAAGATTGAAAGAACATGGAATTGATACGTTTATTGAAACTGCAGGTGCAAAAACTTTAACCGGAACCTGGGATTGGGTATGCTTATCGCCGAAAAGGCAAAGCCCGCCATTGGATGAATATTACCAAATGGCTAACGAATTAAAAATAATTATTTACGATAATGAGGATTTTAAATGGGCTGAAGAATGTGCAGTAAGAGTAAAAAATGATTGTAAGTTATTTTTGCAATCGGAGTGGAGCAGATATGAGCAAAATATCCCAGCAATTGTTCATTATGTTAAAACCTATCCTAAATGGAATGTATCGCTTCAGGCTCATAAATTTATGCATATTCCGTAATTATATATATATTCATGAATTTTATGAATAATGCAGGTTAATTCATTAAATTTTTGTAATTTCAATTTTTAAATTTTCAATATTTCAGTTATGAATAAATATGTCTTATTAATATTACTTGTATTTTCTTCGCATATGCTTTTTGCTCAATATGATTATACTACCAAAAATAAAAAGGCAATACAATTTTATGAAGAAGCTTTAAATGCATTTGGGCGTATGGACTATTTAAATGCGGCCGATTTAATGAAAAAAGCTATTGATAAGGATAAAAAATTTATTGAAGCACATATTGTTCTTGCCGAAATTTATATGGATAATGGAAATATTAATAAGGCCATAGAATCATATCATAATGCTATTGCTATTGATACTGACTTTTTTCCGGGCATTTATTTTTCGCTTGGTCAGTTGGAAATGATGGAACAAGATTTTGAATCAGCGAAAAAACATTTAGAGAAATATCTTTCATATAATGATATTAAACCGATCTCACGTTCACAAGCAGAGCGGGCTTTAAAATCATGTAAGTTTGCTATCAAAGCGGTAAACAACCCGGTACCATTCAATCCTGTTGATTTAGGCGAGAATATTAATACAGCTTATGATGAGTACTGGCCTACATTAACTGCCGACGAGCAAATGTTAATTTTTACCCGTTTAATACCCAAAGATTTAGTAGATTATTCTGAAGATGAATATATTAAAGATGATAAACGGCTTGACAACGGGCAGGAGTTGCCTCCCGAAATGCGTAATGTTCAGGAAGATTTTTATATTAGCTATAAAGATAATGGACAATGGACTAAAGCTGTAAATGCAGGTAAAAAAATTAATACAGCAGGAAACGAAGGCGCTCAAACCATTACCGCCGATGGGCGGACTATGTATTTTACTGCCTGTAACCGTGCCGACGGAAAAGGAAGATGTGATATTTATATGTCAGAAAAAACCGGTAATGAATGGTCTGTTCCGGTAAATATTGGTGCTCCTGTAAATACTTCTCACTGGGAAGCACAACCATCTATTTCGCCCGATGGGAAAACATTATATTTTATAAGTAACCGTCCCGATGGAGTAGGACAAAAAGATATTTGGAAAAGTGAACGCCTGCCCGACGGGAGATGGTCAAAACCTGAAAATTTAGGTAGAAAAATAAATACGCCAGGTGAAGAACAGTCGCCATTTATTCATCACGATAACAAAACATTATACTTTTCTTCTGAAGGGTTAATCGGAATGGGAGGATTCGACCTGTTTAAAACTACAAAAAATGAAGACGGTAGCTGGTCTGATCCTGTAAATTTGGGTTACCCAATTAATACAGTTTATCACGAAGTAGGTTTAATTGTAAATGCTGCAGGCGACAGGGCGTTTTTTGCATCTGACCGTTTAAGCAACAGAGGAAGAGACCTTTTTGAATTTAAATTGTACGATGAGATTCGGCCAAATCCGGTTTCATATTTCAAAGGTATTGTGTTTGATGCAGACTCTGACGCAAAACTTGAAGCTCAGTTTGAGTTAATCAACCTGGATAAGAATGAAATAGTTATGGAAGCAAAATCGGATAAAGTAACCGGTGAGTTTTTAGTATGTATTCCTACCGATAACGATTATGCATTAAATGTTTCTAAAGAGGGATACCTCTTTTATTCGGATAACTTTTCTTTAAAAGGTATTTTTGAAATTACCGACCCGTTTATTAAAGATATTGCACTGAACCCTATTAAACCGGGCGAAAAAATTATTTTACGCAACATATTTTATGCAACTGATTCTTATGAACTGATGGATAAATCGATAGCTGAACTCGATAAATTAACTAAATTTTTAGAAAATAATCCGGCGCTAAAAATCGAAATTTCAGGGCATACAGATAATGTGGGAACCAATGCCTATAATTTAGAGTTATCAGAAAAGAGAGCAAAATCTGTTGTAAACTATTTAACTTCAAAAGGTATTTCGGGCGATAGGCTTACTTACAAAGGTTATGGCGAAGAACAACCTGTCGATACCAATGATACTGAAGAGGGAAGGGCTAATAACAGGCGCACAGAGATTAAAGTATTAAGTAACTAAAAGATTAATCCTCTTCAATTAATTTTTTTATACGTTCAATTTGCATTTGTTTGTTTACTTCACGAAGGCTTAAAGCTGTTTTAGTAAAAAACTGATGATTGGATAAAAATTTAACTTGCAATTTATTCCAGTCATTTAAACTACCAATTTTATTTTGTTCTTTAAGCTCTTTATATAATGTATTTGACACAGGTATAAAATCACTTCTTCCTAAATAATCCAGGTCAGAGTCACACATAATACTCTCAAGCAGATTTTTTGGATCTGGTGGTAATTTAGTTGCCATAATCAGTTTGCAAATTTTTTCAATCTGATCATCGGAATATTTGTATTTTGGAAGATATTTTCGTGCAAGCTGTGTTCCATTATATTCGTGTTCATCATAACCAATAATGTGCCCGGCATCGTGAAAAAGGGCTGCTGTTTTAAGTAAAAGGATCGATTCATCATCTACACCCTCTCCATAACCAATAAGTTCGGCCTGGTTTATTACATCTATTGTATGTTTAAAATTATGATAATATAAATGTGCTGGAAGTTCTTTTTCCAGTTTATCAAGAATGGTTTCTTGTAAATCTGTAAATTGACGAAGTAGATATTTGTTCCAGAAGATTTGATTGGGTTTGTCACCTATTTTTCTATTTTCAGAAAATGCCGGTTTAATGCGTTTAAGGAAATACATTTCCATATCACCTTTATATTTAACTGGAATTTTTCCATTGTATTCACAAACGAAATATTGTTTTACCAACTCATAGGTCATAATGGAAATGTTAATTTGCCCTATTTCGCTGGCAGATGCCATTCGGGTAGCAATATGTACCGTATCGCCTTTTAATTCGTAATTAATTTTTCTGCGTCCTGAAAAAGTGGCTGTAACAGGCCCTGTGTGGATTCCCAGTTTTAAATCCCAGAATTTTTTATTTTTGTTTTCATATTCTTGTTTTAACTGGTTAAGGTAGTTTTGCATTTCTAACCCAGCAAGAACAACATCTACTGGGTTAGTAATGTTTTTTTCAGGTACTCCACCGGCACACATATAGGCATCGCCGATTGTTTTAATTTTTTCTATTTTATATTTTTTAACGATAGTATTGAAATGGAAAAAAATCTTATCTAATTCATCAATTATATCTGATGTCCCTGATTGTTCAGATATTTTTTTAAGCCCTTGTATATCAGCATACAATACGGTAGCCATTTCGAACCGTTTGGTCCGGGTTTTTACATGTTCAGATACTTCTTTGGGTAGATATTTTGGTGGGATGCTGGCAATTATATTATCCAGTTTTTCGTTTTGTTTAATCAAATTTTTGTTTGATTCGGTTAGTTCTTTTATATGGGTTGTGAGTTCTTTGTTTTCTCTTAATAAATCAGCAATTTTGAATACTAATTTTTGTTCTTGTTCTTTATCCATGTTTAGCTAAGATTATCCGCTTGATATAATATACTAATTTTTTAAAAAAAGGTTTAACAAAAAGAGATATTTTTTTATTTAAAAAATAAGAAAACCACCTGTATTTTATTGTTAAATGCAGGTGGTTTTATAATAAATAATAAACTAGTTTAATCGTTAATTTTTATTATTTTTTGTGAGATAACTCCTTCTTTCGATTTCACTTTTAAAATATAAGTTCCTTTGGTTAATTTGTTTAAATCTGAAATAATAAATTTGTGTGTATAATATTTTTTTTCTAAAACCTTTTGTCCGTTAAGTGTATAAATAGATATCCCAATTTCATCTTCAAAAATTTTGTTAAATTCAACCGTAATATCATTCGTAAATGGATTAGGATAGATTCGGGCCAATGAATTAAAGTCTTGTAGCCTGTGAATGGACACATTAGTTTCAACATTTAAATATATCGTTAAGGGGATTTCATCTCCATCTTGTTCTGAATAAATAAGTTCTGCCTGGTAATCGCCGTAAATTAATCCTCCGGTATTAATTTGTACCATTACAGTATCTTTAGCTCTAGGAGCAATTTGGCCACTCTCCTGGCTAATCGATAACCATGAATACCCATTTTCTTCTTCCGTAATTTCATAGTTAATTGCATCCCTACCAATATTTGTAATTACCAAAGGATAAGATCGGGTGGTATCAGGAGGAAGAGAATCTATTATTTCGACTTTATCGATGATGGATTCTACAGGATCTTTTAATGTTAAACTTATCGGTATATAGCTGGTATCTCCGTCATGTTCTCTTAACAGAAGGTTTGTTTGATAATCCCCCAGGTCAAGTTCTGCAGTTTGCAGGGTAACGGTTATGATGTCGGTTTCGTCCAGCAACAAGGTGCCAGAGTTGGAATTGATAGAAACCCATTGAGTTGCTTCGGTATCTTCTACCTTCAGGGTATAATTAAGGGTAACAGCACCGGTATTGGTAACCGATAGGTTATGATGGGCGTTGTCTGATAAATAAATGGTATCTTTTATGCTTTCTGGAGTATAAGCCAGTCCAACAGTATCCAAAATGGTTAACTGAGCGGGGATTGAATGTGTATCGCCATCTTCCTCGTGGATAATAATATTCGTACTATACTGTCCAAATTCATAAGAATCGGTGATAAAGTTCACCGGGATGGTGTCTGAATCATCTATAGTTAAATGTCCGGAATTCTCTGCAATGCTTATCCATGGATTATTGGAGGCATCTTCAATCTCGACCCAATAATCTGTTTCAACGATCCCAGTATTAAAAACCAGCAGATTTTTACTTGAATTTTCACTCATATAAAGTGTATCGGATATTGTTTGTGGCGAGTAATCCATGGTTAAGGTATCCATAATAGTGAATGAAACCGGGATTATATCTTCTTCCAAATCAGCCGAAGTAATTCGGATATTGCAAGAATAATTTCCATTATTTGGCTGGGAAGAATTTAAGGTAACGATAACTGTATCCGAAATATCTTCGATGAGTGTCCCTGAATTTTTATTTAAATCAATCCATGTATGATTATCCTCATTCTCAACTTCAATCGAATAAGTAGTTTGTTGAGCCGAATCTAGATTTGAAATAATAAGTTCATGTTCAGCTGATTGATTAAAATATAAGGTGTCGCTAATTGTTTGGGGATCGAATGCTAAATCAATAGAATCTAAATCTACCTTAAATTTTGGAAAGGAAATATAATCCACCCAGGCACAATCCTGTCCTGAAGAGGTATAATAATCCTTGGAATATTCCCATTTAAAGGTATTTTCACCGCTTTCTACCATGTACTCTTCATAGCTCCAGTCATCATCAATTCCACTCCACTTATCCTGCAGTTCGTTGTTAATATAAAACTTTAAATAATCGTAGTTTTCTTCTGAAGAAACTTTTTTGTAGAAACTAACATTTCCTCCCTGAATAATGGTAGTGTCAATAATAAGTGTGGTAACGGCATTGTTGCCAATATTTCCTGATTTGGCAGCATAAGAACCTTCATAAACTTCTGTACTATCAATGGTCCAATCCGCATTTCCAGAAAATTCCCAGTTTAAATGGGTAAAGTCACCGCTTTCAAAGTCATCGATATCTGCAGGATACAGTTGTATATTGAAAACCGTATTTTGTTCGGTAATATTAATCTCTACATTTGCTGTGGTGTAGCCTTCTTTAATCACCGATACCTGGTGGTATCCTTCCAGAACATTATCGATACTATAATCGCCTTCGCTGTTGGTAATGGTTGTGTAGGTGTCGTTATCGATAGAAATTTCGGCATTTTCTATGGGTACTCCCGTACCTGCAGCGGTTATGGTTCCGGAGATATTATATGACCCTTTGGGTTGTAATACAAAATTTGCGGTAATTGATGAATTTTCGGGGACATAAACATTCAGGGTATCGTTAAAATAACCATAGCTGGAGGCAATCACATTATATGTTCCTTCTTCTATCATCCGTTGATAATCTCCTATATCAGGATCTGTAAATACCATTGAACTATCAATATCTGTATCGTGTTCTTCGATAAAAATCATAGCATCCAGCGGATTTCCATAGCTGTTTTTAACTGTTCCTTTAATGCCAAATAAACACTCTTCCATAAACTGAAACAACGCTTCGCGGTTGTAATTCCAATAGTTGGGTAATGTACTTCCGGAAACAAATTTCGTATCTGAAATTTCAAAGGTGATCTCCCGGCTGTTATGGAAATAGGTATAATAATCCTGTCGGCTGCCATGAACCTCATACCAGTCGTATCCATTGGTTATCCCGTTGTTTTGTCCGGTAAAATATCCGCTGGGCGAATTATTTTGAGCTGATGTTGCATAATCTCTGGAAACACGGATAAACCACTGATCATCAGGATGCCTGCGAGAGGTGTGATCCCAGGGATAATTGGCGAGCTCAATGCCTCCATGAAAATTTGCGGTTAATATAAAATGATGATCTCTGGCAAAATTCATCATCGCTACGGTTTCGGGTTGCCAGGAGCTTCCATCAGGATGATCACCATAATTTGGATCTGGATCCTTAAAATTCCGATTTAAATCAACACCATTTGCATTAGAACGGGTAGGGTTGGAGATAGTGTTATTATCACTACCATAAGTCCCGTCGGGATTTGCGTTGGGGTTGATATAAATTTCAATATTGTTTACCAGGTTGGTTATTTCGGGTACGCTCCCATAGGAAGTTAATAATGAATCAGCAAAACGGAGCATTAATACATATCCGGTAGTTTCGTCGCCATGCATAGTGCTGGTATAAAAAAACTCAGGCTCTTCTTCTTCCACATTTACATTATCGGTTATTTTGAGGGCCAGCAGTTCCCTGCCACTAACTGTATTGCCAATAGTTACTACTTTGCAAATATCCGGGTAAGTTGTTTCATAGTAATCCATCATTTCTACATACAAATCGTAGGTCGGGTATTTATCCCAGTTTTCCATCTCGGCCATGGTGGTAGCCAGGGTCTCTTTTACTCCTGCGCTGGGATGATCAAGAAGGGTAAAGGCATATCCCAACTGTTTAAATTTTTCCAGGCTTTGATCCGTAGCATAGGCGTAAACTGTTTTATTAGTTACTTTATCTATAGAAATAATCCGTGTTATTTCATTCAATTCTTTTTTTTCTTTAATTTCAAATGTTAGGTAATATTCTGTAAAATTTTGTGCAGAAGAGTAATAAAAGAAAATTAGAAATAAAATTGAGATGTAATATTTAATCATTTATAATGGTTTTTTTATGATACAAAAATATAAAAAAATAGAGGATATCTGAATGATAGATACCCATACTTAATTTCTTAATAAATTTTATTTAACGATAATTGGCTGAGTATAATAATTATTATTAGAAATAACCCTAATCATAAATAATCCTTCTCGTTCAATAGATAGTTCATACTCTTTTTTATTTTTAACACCTTCAATTTGTTTTAAAAGCGAACCATCAGCATTAATTATTTGTATTTTAGGGTTTTCTCCCAGATTGTTTAAGCCGCTTAAATCAACCTTGAATTGTCCGGTATTAGGATTTGGATATATTTTTAATCCTTCTAATGCTTTATTCATTTCTTCAGTAGATAATGGCCATTCTTTCAAATATAAAGTGAACTCACCATAGAAATTGTCATTTTTACCATCAACCTGAATATAATATTCATTACCTTCAACTAAATTAGTTATTTCATAAATAGAAGCGTAATTATTTTCTTCATAATTATCATTGGCAGCAAGAATTATATAATTATCAGAATTTCCTGATAAAAGATCTTCGCAATTATTAGTTGAATAAACCGCAATTTGATTATCAAATCCTGAAGATTCTATACTTACCTCTTCTGTAGCAGTGGCTGTAAATTTAAACCAAACCGTTGCATTTAATGTATCGCCCGGACACCAGCTATTTTGACTGTTACAATCAGAATCATCCGGCATGGGTTCATCTGGATGAACTGTTGCATAGTAATTATTTTCGTTATATAAAGTTAAATAATTTAAACTTTTAGCATCGCAAGGAGAATCGTATTCATTTTCTAAGGATGTTATTAATATGGTGCATTCTCCTTCATCACCGCCGGCACTTCCATCCATTTGTAGCCAATAAGTTTTGCCTGGCTCCAGTCCTGTTATTTCTTCTATTGTTGCCGAGTAATCAGGATCGTCATAATCATCATTAGCAGCTATAAGTTGATATAAACTATCTACTCCACTGGTAATATTTTCGCATGAATCGGCTTCCCATACGGCTATTTGATTATCGAAACCATCAGTTTCAATTTTTACGGCCCCTGAGTTGGGGGCTGTGAATGTAAACCAAACACTATTATGTAATCCTCCTTCATCGCACCAGTAACCAGGAGCTTCACAGTCGCCAAGAGGAGGATGTGGTTCATTTTCCTGCACAGTTGCATTGGCATTTGTAAAAGGCCCTAATTCTGTGTCTAACACTAATTCAATAGCATCACAAACATCGTCATTTTCAGGTGCTTCGATCACAATAATTCTTACAGAATCCGTATTTGAGCAACTACCAATAGTACCTTCAACGAATAATGTAGTATCAGAATCGGGTGATACTTTAATTGTTGCATCTGTTGCATTGCCAATTATTAAATCTGCTGGAGTCCACTGGTATGTTTCTGCACCATTAGCAACTAATTCTATTGTATCTCCTTTGGGTAAATAATAATTAGAATAAGGTGTAATATTAACATTTATTTCGCTACTAACATTTAAGTAATTGTAGCTAACAATAGAATCTTTCACTTCCGATGCATTTTCAACAACCAGTTTAATGGTTTTAAAGCCTTCGGATGAATAGGTTACTTTAATTGAATCTTCTAAAGTAGATGTAGCTGGTGATGCATCTTCACCAAAATCCCAATAATAGTTTTCGATATCGCCTGCCGATTGATTCGTAAATAGTACTTCAGAGTCATTACATATTGTTGTGTAATTTGAAGAAAATCCGGCTTTAATATTTTCTCTAGTTCCATAGGCTCTTATACATAAATCAAATGGATATTCAGTTTCACTTCCTATGGGACTCCATTCATCGCCATGGTTGCTTATCCACCCAACATTTTCTTCAATATCAGGATACACATAATCTGCTATTTCATATTCTACGGGAATTGGATAATCATCATTTGGAGTGTAGTATCCAATTTTTATATAAATATCACCGGAAGTGGTGAATGGCACACTAAATGTGTGATATCCAGGATGTTCCACAAAAAAATTGTAAGCTTTTGCTAATGTATCAGTTAATGAATTTCCGTCTTTTGTTTTAAAAACTTCAATATCAATATATGAGTTGGAAGCACCAACATAAGTTGCTATTTTATTAAAAGTATGTTCTTCGGAAACATTGTATTTAACAAGAGCATAATCCTTAAAATCGCTAAAACCATATGAAGTAACTTCTCCAAAATAATCGTACATTAAAATCGTATCGATTTCGTTAATTTCTTGTCGTTTAGGATAAATTGTTGCATTCTCAAGGGCATGCGTATCATTGTATGACATATAAAAATATCCGTTGTCACCCCAGTATGAACCCCAGCTGTTTTTAATTATCCAGGCACCAGTACCTCCTTCTGTTTCTTTGGTTTCATCCCAACCTGTAAGTAAAACCCCATGATTTGGGCCGTCATTTCCTGGATAATAGTATGTTTTATCAGTTGAATTATAGTATGAATCGTTGTGATGATATGATACAGCTATAGCACCATAATTCATTAATATATATTTTATAAGGTCTGAATTTCGGGGTAAGAAATATGTTTCTGACACATAAAATTGAGGTGTTATACCTTCAGCGGTACATTCAAAATCATTATCATCGTAAGGGTCTTCAGATTCAAGAATTGGCCCTTGTAATCTTGTCATGTATGCAGTGGCGATAGATTGGTTGCCACCTTCTTCCCATTCAAATCCATGGCAGGTAGCCATATTTTTTTCAGATAGGTCATAGTTTCCTGATCCTAAAACTAAACTTCGGGATTCAACAGCACCCAATGCTGAAAATGACCAGCAATGTCCTGCACCTCCCTGGTTTTTAACCGATGTTACCAAACCTTCATCTCTTAAATCAAATGTTTCAGGAAATGAAATTTTTGCTATTTCTTCATTTATTTTATCTGAAAAAACATAATAGGTAGGTGAAGGTATGTAACCTGTTTTTTTTGCCTTTTTATTAATCTCTTTTTTGAACTCTTCATTTAAAGGAGCTTTTTCAAATTTTTGGCTAAATAGTTTCACTGATAATATAACAAGGATTAGTAGTGTAAAAATTTTTTTCATCTTTTTATATTTTATTTTTTATTGTCAGATGGAACATCCATAATACTCATGCTCGTATGTCTGAACTCTATTCTCATGGATGTTTCCCTTTGGTTAAGTTTAGTATTTATATAACTATTTATTTTTTCGGATTCATTACTCTACCTAGAAAGTAGATTGTTCCATCTTTAGTATTTTTAATAGCATAAATAAAAGGACGGTCGGCTTTAAATGTAACGCTTTCCATAAATACTGATGTTTTTCGCATAACCACGGCAGTAGCCGCAGCAGCCTCTGTGCCTGTTTCATTCACATCAATAATGGCTTTATGGATCACTTCATCAATATAAAGCCGGGTCTCTTCGGTTATCCCCGAAAAATCAGCAGAACCAGCAAAAACATCTTTCATACCCAGCGCCTGAAAAACCTCCTTTAAGTTAAATTCACTCCCCATTTTAAATTTAGGAATCGATAGATTGACTTTAAACTTTTCTTTTTTATCTTCATATCTTTCCATACATTTTACCGATAAAAAACGCTCTACCCATTTTAGTTTCGGATAGTTTTTTGGTAAGATAATCATCATCGAATAATTTCTATTGGCATAAGGTATTTCAATGATTTCTTTTAAACAATCTTTGTAATACCAGGTTGTTATCTGTCCATTCATAAACGTTGTAGTTATCTCTTCCTTTTTGGAGATGGTAAACTTTTCTTCACTATTTTTTTCTTCTCTGAAAGGTTTATTCCAATCTCCCTTAAAATATAATGCATTTACTAGTACTAAACGTGTATCGGAACTTAAAGCCGAAGGCTGAAGAAGGTTTGTAATTTTATTTCGGGTATTTTTTTCAACCCAGTCATTAATTTCTTTTGCAGCCTGCGGTGGTTGATTAAAATCAGTATGAAATAGTGCTGAGGAATAATATTTTTTATTAATATTTAAAAATTCATCGTTGATTTTAAAATTTTTTTGCATCCATAGTGAATTAGCATTGTAAAAATCAACACTGCTTTTTTTATCAGCAATAATTCCTCGAAACAGATTACTAAACTCCTGATGAAAAATCTTTTTATCCTCTAAAAAATAAAGAGACTTTTGAAATTCTTTGGCTGTATTATTTTCAGCGCCTGCATAAGTCATTGCCATGGCAGATGAAATACTAAATGGAGAAAAAATGAGATTGGAATGATTATTTTTTAATTCTTTATAGATATCAATGGCAAATCGATTATTATTATCTACGATTATTTCTTTATTTTGTGCCTTGGTTATAAGATTAAAAAAGATCATTGTAAATAAAATAATGAGTGTTTTTTTCATAGCAATGAAGATTTTAAATTTATGTAAAAATAAAGATTATTTTTATTGATTAACAATAATTTTAAAATATTTGAGGTAAAATGTTATGCATCTTCTTGAACCCTTTTATTCATGGCGTAAGTATTATATTGCATCAGAGGATGAGCGTTCTCCCTTTTATGGAAGAATATATAGTGAATTTGAATTTACGCATGCCATTTATAATTATTTAATTCATCCTCAGTGGGATGATTTTGGTTCGGAAACATTATACCTTAAAATTTTGTTTACTGATTATGAAAAAGGTTTTACTATTATTGAATTTTTAGGTGAGTGGAATGATACTTTGTACAATGACATTATGTTTTTAAAGCGTGAAATAATTGATCATTTAGTTAACTATGGCATTGATAAATTTATTTTAATTGGTGAGAATATCTTAAATTTTCATGCCTCGGATGATTCATATTATGAAGAATGGTTTGATGATATTTCCGAAGGTTGGATTATAGGTATTAATTTTCAACCCCATGTAAAAAATGAGTTCGTTAATAATAATATTGATTATTATATCGCATTTAGCAATGAATTTGATCATTTCAACTGGCGGAGTTTATCGCCACAAATTCTTTTTAATCAGATTTCAGTTAAATTAAAAAAGAGACTTGGTATGTAACAGCATATTGAATTTGACTTTTTAATTTTGTATATTTAAACAATCATAAAAAACCCGGAATCATGAAAAAAATAATATTATTTTTTGTTGCCAGTTTCCTAGTTGGAAATTCTTTTGGACAAAGTATATCCTCACAGGTTATAGCAACAGCAGGAGAAAATTCTGAAACTTCAGAATTAGGTGTTAGTTGGACTTTAGGCGAAATTGCAATCGAAACCCTTGAGTCATCTTCTGTTACTCTAAATCAGGGATTTCAGCATGGATATTTTGAAATTACTTCTATTGAAGATCCAATGCTTAGTAATGTCGAATTAGAAGTTTATCCTAATCCAGCTACTGAATATATTTACATTTCAATTGAATCCGACGAGATTAAATCTGCCTTAATCGAACTGTATGATTTGGATGGTAAAATGGTTTTAAACGAACAATGGCAATACATTGAAGCCCCATTTAAAATCAACCTTGAGGGGTTAGCCTCATCACAATACATTTTAAAGGTATCTGATAAATCTGGAGCGTTATTGCAAACCTATAAAATTGTGAAACGATAGAAATATCTTTTCGTTTCTTTGTACAATAGCCCTTTATTTATATTTTTGTTTTAAGTTATAAAAATATGAATAAAGGTTTTTTTCTAAAATAATATATTAAATATGAGCTTTGTTAAGTTTTAAAAGCTTGATAAAGCTCATGTTATTTAAACAACTTGATATAATGTTAACATTTGAGTTAATTGTAGTTTTTGTTGTTATTTTATTTATACTGTTTTCTTTATATCAGGAACTGTTAGGTGCTACTTTTACTTTTGTGATAGCCGTTGTAACTTTGGGATTTTTTGGTATTCTAACACCTCGCGAAATTATAAGCGGTTTTGCTAATGAACAGGTTGCTGTAATTATATTATTGCTTTTAATTGGTGATACTATCAGACAAACAGGTGTAGTAGAAATATTATTTGATAGGATTTTTAAATCAGCTAAAAGTTATAGAGGATTTTTAAGCCGAATGACTCTTATCATTTCTAGTTTTTCTGCATTTCTAAATAATACCCCGTTAGTGGCAGTTATGATGCCATATGTTAATTCATGGTGCAAAAAAAATAATATTTCTCCTTCAAAATTTTTAATGCCTTTATCATATGCAGCAATATTGGGTGGTTGTGCAACATTAATCGGTACTTCAACCAACCTGATTGTAAATGGGTTGGTGGTTGACCAAAAGATAATTCCTGAACTGAAATCATTAAATATTTTTGATTTTGCTTATGTTGGTGTGCCAATGATTATTATAGGTTTTTTATATCTGTTATTTTTTGGCGAAAAATTACTCCCTTCAAAGCATGACATTATTGATGATTTCTCTAAAAATACCCGGGAATATTTGGTTGAAGCAGAGATTCGAAAAAACTCAAAACTTATAGGGAAAACCATAGAAGAAGCTGGATTAAGAAATTTAAAAGGTTTGTTTTTAGTTGAAATCATTCGAAAGTCGTTTAAGATTGCCTCCGTTAAACCTAATATTATTTTACAACAAGATGATCTTCTAATATTTGCTGGCGATACTGAAACAATCGCCGACATGATTAATTCCGATATCGGTTTAAGGCTGCCTTCTGTTGGTATGTTATATAAGAAAAAACAAACCGAAGTAGTGGAAATTGTTATTTCGCATAATTCATCTATGATTAATAAAACGGTTAAAGAAATTCGTTTTAGGGCAAAATATGATGCAGCTGTAATTGCTGTCCATCGAAACGGAGAAAGAATTTCGGGTAAAATAGGCGATATTGTTATAAAACCTGGTGATGTTTTATTATTATTTACCGGAGCCGATTTTGTTAGCCGTTCGAATCATACCCAGGATTTTTATTTTATTTCTAAAGTTAAAGACTTTAAAAAGCTTGAAGCTTATAAAACATGGACTTTGCTAGGAGGTATAGTAGCCGTTATTTTTCTAGCTGCCTTTAAAATTGTTTCACTCTTTATGGGATTAATTGTGTTACTTATGGTTTTATTTTCCATGAAAATAGCACATCCAAAAGAACTTTCCAAGGCTATTGATTATAATTTGGCATTAATTATTGTGATGGCTCTTGCATTAGGCACTGCAATGATAAAATCTAATGCAGCCGAGTTAATTGCAGATTTTATTATTAATATTTTTCTTCCGCTTGGCAAGGTTGGTTTACTTTTTGGTATTTATATAATTACTGCTTTTCTTGCTGCATATATTACAAATATCGCAGCGGTAGCAATAATATTTCCTATATCTCTTACCATGGCTTCGAATCTTGAATTAAATCCTATCCCTTTTGTTTTGGTTGTTTCTTTTGCTGCTGCTGCAAACTTTATAACTCCCCACGGATATCAAACCAACTTAATGGTTTATGGCCCTGGTGGATATTCCTTTAAAGATTTTTTTAGGGTTGGATTTCCATTAACGATGATTTATATGGTAGTTACGGTTTTTATTTTACACTTGGTTTACTTTTAAAGATTTGATTTTATGAAGAAAGATGAATTTATTACTATCGCTGTAAAAGCTGCTTTTAAAGCAGGAAAAGAAATTCTTGGGGTTTACAATTCAAATGATTTTGAGATAAAAATAAAATCAGACGATTCTCCACTTACCCTTGCCGATAAACGTGCTCATGAAGTAATAGTTGATATGCTTGAACCAACAAATATCCCAATTCTTAGCGAAGAAGGAAAAGATATTGCTTTTGAGGAAAGATCTAAGTGGGAATACTACTGGTTAGTTGACCCTCTCGATGGCACTAAAGAATTTATTAAAAGAAATGGAGAGTTTACAGTTAATATTGCACTTATCTATCATGGAATACCAGTGGGTGGTGTAGTTTATGCTCCGTATCTTAATGATTTATATTTTGCTTTAAAAGATGTTGGTGCATATAAAACTTCAGTGTTTAATATAGATATTGATGATATCAAATTGGATAAATTGATTGTTTTATCTCAAAAACTCCCAGTATTTAGTAAAAAAGATAAATATACAGTGGTTGGAAGCCGCTCGCATATGAATGAAGACACGGAGCAATTTATTAATAAGTTAAAAAAACAATATGGAGATATTGAGTTTATCTCGAAAGGCAGCTCTTTAAAAATTGTAATGGTAGCCGAAGGCAGAGCAGATATTTATCCGCGGTTTGCTCCAACGATGGAATGGGATACAGCTGCCGGACATGCTATTGCCTTATATGCAGGTTGTGAAATTATGGAGAATGATGAAAAAACACCTCTGATATATAATAAAAAAGATCTTTTAAATCCCTGGTTTATTGTAAAACAAAAAACTAAATAAATAATTTTTGTATTTATTATTTTAGGGTGAATAAATTTGTTTCTTTCCCGTTCTGTTTTATCATTTAATTATGTATTTTTAGATAAAAATGTAAATGCAAGAAATCGAATCTATTGAAATAAGGTACTTAAAAATTTCTGATTACCAGGAATTAAGATCTTCTATGAAGGAGGCTTATCCTAATTGGCCTGGGGCATACTGGAAGGAATCTCACTTGCAAAAATTACTTGAAGTATTTCCTGAAGGACAAATTGCTGTTGTTGTTAATGGAGTGGTTGTTGGCAGTGCCCTTTCCATAATTATTATGTATGATCATTTTGGAGATGAACATACCTATAAAGAAATTACAGGAAATTATACATTTAATACCCATAATCCTAAAGGTGATGTCCTTTATGGAATTGAAATTTTTATTAAACCTGAGTTCCGTGGATTACGATTAGGACGAAGATTATACGATGCCAGGAAAGAATTATGCGAGCAATTTAATTTAAAGGCAGTTGTTTTTGGCGGGCGAATCCCCTTTTATCATAAATATGAAAAAGAGCTTTCACCCAAAGAATATATTCAAAAAGTCAAATTAAAAGAGATATTCGATCCAACATTAACATTTCAATTAGCAAACGATTTCCATGTTAAAAAGATACTTACTGATTATATGCCTGGTGATGAGGAATCAAAAAGCTATGCTGTTTTACTCGAGTGGGATAATATTTATTATACGAAGAAAACAAAAAAACTATCTACTCAAAAATCAGTTGTCAGGCTGGGGTTGATTCAATGGCAAATGCGTCAATACAAAACGGTTGATGAGCTTTTTGAACAAGTTGAATTTTTTGTTGATGCTGTTTCGGGATATAAAAGCGATTTTGCAATGTTCCCTGAATTTTTTAATGCTCCATTAATGGCTAAGTATAATCATTTGTCAGAACCCGAGGCCATCCGTGAGCTAGCGACTTATACCGATGAGATGTTAGAACGTTTTTTAAAACTTGCTATTAGTTATAATGTGAATATCATTACCGGAAGTATGCCTTATATAATTGACGATACATTATATAATATTGGTTATTTAGTTCGTCGTAATGGTACGTACGAGCAATATGAAAAGATACATGTAACTTCTGATGAAATGAAATATTGGGGCGTAAAGGGTGGTAAAAAAATTGAAGTTTTTAAGACTGATTGTGGCCCTGTTGGTGTACTAATTTGTTATGATGTTGAATTTCCCGAGTTATCGAGAATTCTCGCACAAGATGGGATGAAAATTTTATTTGTGCCTTTCTTAACAGATACTCAAAATGGATACTCCAGAGTTCGTAGTTGTGCTCAAGCAAGAGCTATCGAAAATGAGTGTTATGTGGCTATTGCAGGAGCTGTTGGAAACTTGCCTAAAGTTCATAACATGGATATTCAATATGCTCAATCTGGTGTTTTTACACCTTGCGATTTTTCATTTCCTATCAATGGAATAAAAGCCGAAACAACGCCCAATACCGAAATGATTTTGGTAGTTGATGTAGATTTGGACCTAATTGCTGAATTAAACCGCTACGGAAGTGTTAAAAATATGCGCGACCGCCGTACCGATTTATATGAGTTGAGATTAAAATAGTTTTTTGGAATAAAAAATTATAATTAAACCTAACTCTTAGCCTTAGCCTTAGCCTTAATCTCAACTTTATAATTCATTATCTTGGTTTGCTCATTTATTGATTCCTGATGGATTGTTTTGAAGATTTTGGTAACAAAATCAGGCTTTAATTTTCTTTGTAAACCTTTATCAACATTTCTTTTTAAAATTTTATCCCATCGGTTGGGCTGCAAAATAGTCATGTTATTATCTTTTTTGTATAAACCAATAGAGTGCACTAGTTTCATTCTTTTTTCCAATATTTTCAGAATCTCATCATCGCACTGATCAATTCTAAATCGCAAATCATCAAGCGTTTCATAAGATATCCCTTTGGGGGCTTCTTGTTTGTATATTAAATCATTTAAAAGATTCTTTAAAACTTCGGGTGTAATCTGTTGTTTAGCATCGCTCCAGGCTTTGTAAGGCTCAATATGCGACTCAATCATTAATCCATCAAAATTCAGGTCCATCGCTTTTTGAGATATTTCTTTTAGCAAAGATCTTTTGCCTGCAATATGGCTTGGATCACATATTAACGGGATATCAGGAATTCTGGTTTTTAATTCAATAGGAATTTGCCATTGGGGAATATTCCGGTAAATGCTTTTTTCAAAACTGGAAAAACCGCGATGAATGGCTCCAATATTTGTAATTCCTGCATTGAAAAAACGTTCAATTGCTCCAAGCCATAATTCAACATCCGGATTTACAGGATTTTTTATCAGAATTGGAATATTTAATCCTTTAAGGGCATCGGCAATTTCCTGAATAGCAAAAGGGTTAGCTGTTGTTCTTGCACCAATCCATAAGATATCAATTCCCGTTTTTAACGATTCATAAACATGTTTTACATTGGCTACTTCGGTAGAAACCAGCATTCCAGTTTCTGTTTTAACCTTTTTAAGCCATTCCAGTCCGGCAGATCCAACTCCTTCGAATGAATTTGGTCGGGTTCTGGGTTTCCATATTCCTGCTCTAAAAATTGTTACGCCATTATCTCTTAATTTTCTTGCTGTTTGCATAACCTGTTCTTCTGTTTCAGCACTGCAAGGCCCTGAGATAATGATTGGTTTCTCATGGTTGCGAATATCCCATTCATTTATTTTCTTAATTTTTATTGTTGATTCCATAATCATAAAATCTTTTTTATATGGTTTGCTTTATTAATCAATTCGTTCATTTTGTTTGTATTACTTTCATTGATAGCCTTTTTAAAATCATTCAGTTTTTCAATGTAGGTATCTAATACAGAAATTACATTTTCTGCATTATTTTCAAAGATGCTAGACCACATATCTGCAGAGCTTTTTGCAAGGCGCACAGTTGAATCGAAGCCTCCACTTGCAAGGTTGAAAATATTTTTTTCATTCTTCTCTTTGTCTAAAACTGTTAAAGCCAAAGCAAAAGAGCTGATATGAGATATATGTGAAACATAAGCGACATGTACATCATGATTATATGCATTCATATACAATGGGCGCATATTCAGGTATTCGTACATTTTTTTTATGGTTGATAAAGCATGTTCACTGCTGTCTTCAGCATCACAAAAGATGATAGCCTTTCCGTCGAATAATCCTGGCTGTGCAGCCCATGGTCCTGAATGCTCTGTCCCTGCCATAGGATGCGATGCCACATAGTTTGCTCTTTTATTATGATATCTAATTCTCTCGCTAATATTCCCTTTAATAGAGCAGGTATCAGTTACGATCTGATAATCAACCTGATCGAGTATTTTTGGTAATAAGTTGATGGTTTCATTGGCCGGAATAGCCATTATGATTAAATCGGAGTTTTCTATCGCTTCATTTAATTCTAAAATCTCATCAACCAGTCCAATATTTAATGCTGTATGTGCATGCAAATGATTTGTTTCAACACCTGTGATTTTTTTTGCAAAACCACGTTTGCGCAAATCTATTGCCATTGAACCACCAATTAAGCCTAAACCGATAATACTTATTCGCATAATGTTTTGTGTTTTAATTCAATAACTCTATTAAGTGCCTGTTCCAATGTTTGTTGGCTTGCACACAATGAAAATCGGATATATTTGCTGCCATTATCCCCAAAAATATGTCCGGGAGCTGCAAAAATGCCTATTGTATATAAAAGGTAATCAGCAAATTCATAGCAATTAGAAAAGCTATAAGGTATTTTTGCCCATACAAACAACCCGGCACCTTCCATAGAATATTGACATTCCAACTTATCGAGTATTTGCCATACAAGCTTTCTCCTTTCCGAATACTCCTTGTTTAATTTTGTATACCACTTTTTATCCAATCTTAAAGCTTTGGCTGCAGCCAACTGGATAGGCTTGTACATGCCGGAATCGAAATTGGTTTTTACTTTTAAAATATGATTCATATTTTCTTCTGATACGCCTAACATGCCTAAACGCCAGCCTGCCATATTGTGCGATTTGCTCAATGAGTTTAGCTCAATTAAATTATTATAGTCATCTAAAAATGATAATATGCTTGCCGGTTTATTATTTAATATCAAACTGTAAGGATTATCATTTACTAACATTATATTTCGGTATTTAGCCCAGTCTGCTATCTTTTTAAGCTCAACGGTAGTTGCAATTTTTCCGGTTGGCATGTGTGGATAGTTTATCCAGACTATTTTGCAGGTATCGTTGCATAGCTCTTCCAATTCGTTGAAATCCGGCAACCACTGATTTTTTTCAGTCAGTTGATAATATTGGATATCAAGATTTAAAAGTTTTGATACCGATGTGTATGCCGGATAGCCCGGATTTGGAATTAAAACACGGTCTCCCGGATTACAAAATGCCATGGAGATATGCATGATACCTTCTTTTGAACCCATTAAAGGAAGAATTTGCGTATCGGGATTTATCTCAACCTGATAAATATTTTTGTACCATTCACTAAATGCTTTTCGCAACTCTGTTAGTCCGCGATAGGGTTGATAACCATTATTTTCAGGCAATTGTGCCGATTCGTTCAGTATTTTAAGAACATCGGGATGTGGTGGCAAATCCGGACTCCCGATTCCCAGGTTAATTATATGCATTCCCTGGTTTTGCAACTTTCTTACTTCTTCGAGTTTTTTCGAAAAGTAATAAGCATTAAGATTTGCAATTCTGTTTGCTGGTTTCATAATGTAAATTGTGTATTTGGTTAAACGATTGAATTCCTGAATCATACTGGCCTAAAATTATCAGATTATCGGTTATGGTTTTAATTGTATGGAGCATTTGAAAGTAAAGCTCCGTTTCATTCAGTTGAACATCTATATAGAATAAATAATGCCATGGTTCACCAATAATGGGTACAGATTCAATTTTTGTCAGATTAACTTCGTTAAAAGCAATGATATTGAGAATATAAGCCAAACTACCTTTACGGTGGGGCAGGGTAAACGCTAACGAAGCTTTGTTGAAATTTTGTTTTTTGATTTTTTTATCCAGAATTAAGAATCGGGTATAATTTTTTTGGTGTGTTTCTATATTTGGGGAAATAATATCCATTCTATAGTAGCCTGCAGCCAATTTACTTCCAATGGCAGCAATGTTTTTGAGCTTTTTATCAGCGATTGTTCGAATACTTAATGCAGTATCTTCTGACTCAACAAGTTTTATTTGAGGGTATTTTTGAAAAAAACTCCTGCATTGATTTATAGCCATGTAATGGGAAAAAACCTGTTTAATATCCTCAATTTTGGTTCCGGGAAGGGCAATGAGATTTTGATGAATGGAGAGGTATTCTTCGCCTGTTATTTTTAATCCGGATTGTCTGATTAAATTGAGGTTGGAATGGATGGTTCCAGAAAGCGTATTCTCAATGGCTACAATTCCGAGATCAGATTCTCCGCTAATAACTGAGGTTATTACATCGTTGAAAGTAATATTGGGGACTATTGTTATGTCATGTATAAAATAATTTCTTGCTGCTTCTTCGTGAAAAGAGCCTTTTATTCCTTGTATACTAATTTTCATAGCGTATTAAATAAAAAAAGCGCCTCGAAATTTCCCGGGACGCTTGGTTATTAATTGTTTTTATACTTTCAGTTTAAACATAGCTGTCCCGGCCTATTATGGAAATAATAATAGTAAAAGAAAAAATATGCGTTAGTCTCGATGCTTTGTAATTTCATTACTGAATCAATTTAAATAAAAAAGGCCCTGCTTGCGGCAGGACCTTTCTGTAATATTTTTTTTAATAATCTACATAATTATCCTGCCTTTATTGTAAAAAATAAAAGTAGAAATAATAGTATGCAGAAAATTGTTTGCTCATTTTTTGACTTTATATTTGACAAATATAGAAATATTTTTAAAAATAAGACAAGAAGATATATTTATTTGTGTCTTTTTTCTAAAATTTGTATTACATCATTTAGTTTAAAACCTTTCGCTGATAATAAAACCAACAGATGATAAACCAAATCTGCGGCTTCGTTCAGGAATAATTCGTCATTGTTATCTTTTGCTTCGATGATTAATTCCACAGCTTCTTCGCCTACTTTTTGTGCAATTTTGTTAATCCCTTTGGTAAATAATTTGGTTGTATAAGAGCCTTCGGGCATTTCCATTTTACGCTTATCGATTACCTGCTGCAAATAATTTAAATCAAAGCTTACATTTTGATTTGCAAAGCAGGTTTTACTTCCAGTATGGCATACCGGTCCTGTAGGTTCAGCTAAAATCAGTAAAGTATCATTATCACAATCTGTTATAATTTCTTTTACGTTTAGATAATTGCCGCTGGTTTCGCCTTTGGTCCACAATTCGTTACGAGTACGGCTGTAAAAGGTAACCAGTTTTTTTTCTATAGTTTTTTCGTAGGCTTCCCGGTTCATAAACCCGAGCATTAATACTTCTTTTGTATTATAATTCTGAATGATGGCTGGTACAAGCCCGTTTAATTTGTTAAAATTTAAATTCATAGAATATTATATGTTTGCACATTTCGACATCCCGATAGCTATCGGGATGTCGAAGTATGAGTTAATTAATTTCTTATTGGTATATTATTTAAAGATAATTTTCTTTTTAAGCAGGGAATTTCAATCTCCTTATAATGGAAAACACTGGCCGCCAATGCAGCTTCTACGTTAGCGTATTTAAAAACAACTTCAAAATCTTTTACAGAGCCGGCACCACCCGAAGCAATTACCGGGATGTTTAAATTTCCGGAAAGCCATTTTAAAGGTTCTAATGCAAAACCATTTTTGGTTCCGTCGTGGTTCATTGATGTAAATAAAATTTCACCACAACCCAGCGATTCGGCTTTTTTAGCCCAATCAAAAAGCTCAAGCTCTGTTTTTATTCTTCCACCGTTTTTGTAAACAAACCACTTTTCATTTTCCAGTTTTGCATCAATGGCAAGTACAATAAATTGACTTCCAAATTTATTAGCAATTTGGCTAATAAGCTGAGGATTATTAATGGCAGCTGAATTAACCGAAATTTTATCGGCACCGGCAGACAAAATCACATCTGCATCGTCGATACTAGAAATACCGCCACCTACAGTAAACGGAATATTTATTTCCTTAGCTATTCGGGTAACCAGCTTACTTAGTGTTTTACGCTTCTCGTGTGATGCGGTAATATCCAGAAATACCAGCTCGTCAGCTCCGTTATCGCTGTAATATTTGCCCAGTTCTACCGGGTCACCAACTGATTTCAGGTTTTCAAACTCAATACCTTTTACGGTTTGCCCGTCTTTAATATCCAGACATGGAATTATTCTTTTTGCTAACATTGTTTTAGGGTTAAATTTTCTATCGGAATAATATCTTCATAAAATGCTTTTCCCACAATTACGGCATCGATTCCGGCTTTTTCCAAATCGTAAATGTCTTTTTTAGAACTTACGCCGCCGCTGGCAATAATGTAGTTTTTCGGAAAAGATTCTTTTAGCGATTTATATAAATCAATATTTACGCCCGAAAGCATTCCATCGCGAGATATATCTGTACACATGAATTTGGTAATGCCCAAATCTGAATAAGCAGAAATCAGATCAAAAATTCTGATATTGGTTTCTTTTAACCATCCGTTGATATAAATTTTGTTGTTTAAAACATCCGATGCAACAATGAAGATTTGAGAACCAAATTTCTTAATCATATTTTTAAAGGTTTCCGGCTCTTTTATCGCTAAGCTTCCTATTCCAACATAACTAGCACCTGCATTTAATACATCTTTTACCTGCTCTTTGGTGCGTATTCCACCACTATAGTCAACAATTAAATTTGTTGTTGCAGAAATTTCTTTTAAAACATTTAAGTTTTCGGGTTGGCACGATTTAGCTCCATCCAGATCAACCAGGTGTAATCTTTTATATCCCTGATTTTCGAATGCTTTTGCCACAAGTGCAGGTTGACTTGAATACACGGTTTTTTGGTTGTATTTTCCCTGCGACAGCCTAACACACTGGCCATCTATTAAATCGATTGCTGGTATTATTTCTATCATAACGCTATAAAATTTTTTAAAATAATTTCACCTGTTTTTCCACTACGCTCAGGGTGAAACTGTGTAGCGAAAAAGTTATCTTTTTGTAAAGCAGCACTGAATGTCTGATTATAATTGCATTCAGCAATGCCGTATAAACTCTGATTCACGAAATAGCTGTGTACAAAGTATACATAGCTGTTTTCGGGTAAACCTTTAAATAACGGGCTTTTCAGATTGTTAATACTGTTCCAGCCAACATGCGGAACTTTATTGCCCGGTGGGAATTTCTCCACCTTTTCGTCAAAAATCCCAAGGCAGGGAGTGTTTCCTTCTGTTGAGAAACTACACATCAATTGCATTCCAAGGCAGATTCCAAGTACGGGTTTTTTCAATTCCGGAATAAGCACATCGAGTTTCGATTGGCGCAAGAAGTTCATGGTTGACGAAGCTTCGCCAACTCCGGGAAATATTACTTTGTCGGCTTTCTGAATGATTTCAGGGTCATCGGTAATAGCCGGTTTTATTCCCAGCCGTTCCAACGCAAAAGCGACACTCTGTATATTTCCTGCATTGTATTTTATGATTGCTATTTTCATAATTAGTTAGTTTTTATTGTTGTCATTGCCCAATAATAACATAAGTCATTACGAGTGAAGCGATGTAATCTTTAAAAAGACTGCTTCAATCGCCCTTTCAAGGCTCTTTCGCAGTGACTATTCTTTTGGGTGTTATGCTTAAAATTTTAGGAAGACTCTCGAAATGAATCTCTTATTAAAGCATGCCCTTTGTTGATGGGGTAGTATACGCATATTCTTCTTGCTTTACAGCCATCTTTATTGCCCTTCCCAGTGCTTTAAAAATGCTTTCTATTTTATGATGTTCGTTATTTCCTTCCACTTTAATATTCAGGTTGCATTTTGAAGCATCAGCAAATGATTTAAAAAAGTGATAAAACATTTCCGTTGGCATTTCGCCAATTTTTTCTCTTTTAAATTCAGCATCCCATACTAACCATGGCCTGCCACCAAAATCTATAGCCACCTGCGCTAAGCAATCATCCATAGGCAAAGTGAATCCGTAACGTTCAATGCCTTTTTTGTTTCCCAATGCTTTTAGGAATGCTTCTCCCAGGGCAATAGCAGAATCTTCAATGGTGTGGTGTTCGTCGATATCCAGATCGCCATTAACTTTTACTGAAAGATTCATGCCGGAGTGTTTGCCCAGTTGCTCCAACATGTGGTCAAAGAATCGCAGCCCGGTAAAAATATCGGTTTTTCCATCTCCGTCTAAGGATAACTGAATTTCAATTTGAGTCTCTTTGGTGTTTCTCACAACATTCGCTGACCTGGAATTTGTTTTGATCAAATCTAATATTTCATCCCAGGTTTTACAGTTAAATAGTGTTTTATTATTGGTAATGTTTATATCACTATTTTCACCCAGTAAAATTCCTTTAAGATTCATGTTACGTGCTAATTGCAAATCTGTTAAGCGATCGCCAATAACAAAAGATTTTTCATAATCCAATTCCGGGTTTAGATATTTCTTTACCATACCCGTATTGGGTTTTCGGTTCGGGCTTTTATCCAAAGGAAAAGAATTATCAATAAGTATTTCTGAAAATTCAATTCCTTCGCCTTTTAAGGTGGTTATTAGTTTTTCCTGAACCAAATTGAACGATTCGGTAGGATAGGAGCCGGTACCCAAACCATCCTGGTTTGAAACCATAACCAATTCGTAATCAAATTGATTGATGAGCTGATACAAAACCCGGAATACTCCCGGAATAAATTCCAGTTTTTCCAGGCTATCTATTTGCTCATCTTCGGGTTCTTTGATAATCGTTCCGTCACGATCTAAAAACAGTATTTTTTTCATATTTTTCGTTATTAAGTCTTTGTGTTACTTTGTGATATCCTTAGTGTCCTTAGTGGTTAAAATAATTTACTACTAAATTCATAAAGAACACGAAGCTTCATTAATGGTTTTTTATTAATACTATTTCTGTAATTCAAAAATTTTATATTCAGAAATATTTTTATCCAAATGCTTTAAAACGGTTATCAGCATTAGATTTTCAAGAGATTTTCCAACCGTAATGCGTAAACAGCCTTCGCAGTTGGGTTCGTTAGACCTGTCGCGCAAAATAATTCCTTCTTTTTTTAGAAATTCAAAAACTACCTGATGATTTTGAAATTGAACCAACAGGAAATTTGCATTCGAAGGCCAAATCTTTTCGACGATAGAGATTTTTTGTAGTTCAGAGATTAACCATTCTCTTTGTTCCAGAATTGCTTTTATTCCCGAATTCACAGAATCATCATCTAGGGCTTTTAACGCTGCATTTTGATTTAGAAGGCTAATGTTGTAAGGATATTTAATTTTATTTAAAATATTTACGATTTTAGCATTCATAAAAGCCATTCCTAATCGGATCCCTGCCATTGCCCTGGCTTTTGAAAAGGTTTGCAATACAATCAGGTTTGGGTAATTCTTAATTTCTGACATAAACCCGGCATCATCAGAAAAATCAATATAAGCTTCGTCTATTACAATTAAACCATTGAACAGGTTAAGTAATTCGTAAATGGTTTCCTTTTTCATCAGGTTTCCGGAAGGATTGTTTGGCGAGCAAATGAATATTATTTTAGCCTGCCGGCTGTTTTTCAAAACCTGCGATAAATTGATCTGAAATTCTTTATCAAGCTTAACTTTAATAACTTCTACATCGTTCATGTTGGCGCAAAATTCGTACATTCCGTATGTAGGCACATTAATTAGTATCGAATCTTTACCCGGAATACAGAAAGCACGTATCAACAAATCAATGATTTCGTCGCTGCCATTGCCTAAAAAGATTTTTTCAACGGGAATACTTTTTTGTTTTGCGATTTTCTTTTTTAGGTCTCGTTGCAATGGATCCGGATACCTGTTATATCCAACCGGAAATGGATTTTCGTTGGCATCGAGCAAAATAGCATCTTGATCGCTTATCTGCTCACGAGCCGAATGGTAAGGCCTTAATTTTAGAATATTAGGCCTAACCAGCCTGTTGATATCAAAATCAATTTTAGTTTTCATTTTCTAATGTTTTTAGTCGAATACTAACTGCATTTTTATGTGCCTGCAACTCTTCTGCTTCGGCAATTTGCTCTACGAACGGGCCAATGATCTCCAGTCCTTCTTTCGTGGCTTTCTGAAATGTTATTTTTTTGAAAAATGCATCCATATTCAGGCCACTGTAACTCCGCGCAAACCCGTTAGTTGGTAGGGTGTGATTGGTTCCTGAAGCATAATCTCCAAGGCTTTCTGGAGTGTAATTTTCCAGAAAAACAGACCCGGCCTGTGTAATCTGTTGTGCCAGTTCATCCGTTTTAATTGTTGAAATAATAAGATGTTCCGGTGCATATCGGTTGCTTATTTCAATCATTTCCTGTTGATTTTTTACAATCAAAATGGCTGCCGATTTTAACGATTGCATTGCAATATCCTTTCTGGGAAGTGCTTCCAGTTGATTGTTTAAACAAATCAAAGTCTGATTAGCTATTTTATTACTGTCGGTAACAAGAATAACCTGGCTGTCAGCTCCGTGTTCAGCCTGTGAAAGTAAATCGGCAGCAATAAATTCGGGATTAGCGGTTTCATCTGCCAGAATCATAACTTCCGATGGGCCTGCAGGCATATCAATGGCTATTCCTTGCGAAGAAACGATTTGTTTTGCCATAGTTACAAACTGGTTTCCCGGTCCAAAAATCTTATCTACTTTTGGAATGGATTCGGTACCATAAGCCATAGCTGCAATAGCTTGTGCTCCGCCACAAGTATAGATTTCTGTTACACCTGAAATTTTTGCTGCATACAGGATAGCAGGATTAATTTTACCGTCTTTATCTGGTGGTGTGCACAGTACAATTTGCTTACAACCTGCCAGTTGTGCCGGGATCGCTAACATTAAAACAGTAGAAATCAGCGGAGCCGAACCACCCGGAATGTACAAACCTACTTTCTCAATAGATACAGGCTTCTGCCAGCATATAACTCCTTTTGTGGTTTCCACTTTAATTTCTTGTGGTATTTGTGCGTTATGGAATTTAGCAATATTTTCGGACGCAATGCGAATGGCATTTTTTAAATCAGGAGTAAGTAATTTTTCAGCCTGGCCGATTGATTCTTGTGAAATGGCTAGTTTATTAATAATCGCCTGATCAAATTTTCTGGTGAGCTCCAATAAGGCATTATCACCTTTGAGCCTGACCTGTTTTATAATTTGCTTTACTGATTTCTCCAGTTTGTCCATTTCAAAAACAGGCCGTTTTAAGGCTTCTGATAATTCAATTTCGTTAGGATATTTTAAAATCTTCATTTTTTAATGTTTATAGAATCATTTTTTCAATTGGTATAACTAAAATGCCCTGCGCTCCAGCGGACTTCAAACGGTCGATTACTTCCCAGAACTTTTCTTCGTTCACAACAGAGTGCAATGAGCACCAGTTATCATCAACCAATGGCATAATGGTCGGACTTTTCATTCCGGGAATAATTTCGATAATCTCTTTCAGCTTTTCATTTGGAGCATTCAACAGAATGTATTTATTCGACTTAGCCTTTTGAACCGCTTTTATTCTGAAAATAAGCTGATCCAGGATGTTTTGTTTTTCAGGTTTCAACTTTTCTTTACCAATCATCACAGCTTCAGATTCAATTACCTGCTCAACTTCTTTTAAACCATTACTGATTAAAGTACTTCCAGAGCTTACTATATCGAAAATAGCATCAGCTAAACCGATACTGGGAGAAATTTCAACAGAACCACTTATTTGGTGAATCTCGGCATCGATATTATTTTTTTCAAGAAAGCTTTGGAGAATTGAAGGGTAGGAGGTGGCAATTTTTTTGTTCTGGAAGTAAGTGAGCGATTCGTAATTTTCTGATTTTGGAATGGCCAGCGACAATCGGCATTTGGCAAAACCAAGCCGCTGATAAACGTTTAGCGGGTAGTTTTTTTCGAGCATCTCGTTTTCTCCCACAATTCCAATATCTGCAACTCCATCATAAATGTATTGGGGGATATCATCGTCGCGTAAATAAAGAATTTCAATTGGGAAATTTGACGAAACCGATATGAGTTTCCTGTTTCCGTTGGTTAATTTAATGTTGCATTCCTGCAATAATTGAATGGACTTCTCACTAAGTCGTCCCGATTTTTGTACTGCAATTTTTAATTTTTCCATTTTCTTTATTATTTATGTTAAATAAAAAAGGCCTGCAGAGAACTGCAGACCTTTAAATTTCTTATTGAGAACTTAAAATATAGTCATAGTATCTTCCGCCGGGTGTGTTTTTCACTCGAATGATGATGGATATGATGATGTTTTTGGTTCATGATGTTTCTTTTATTTGATTTTTTGTTTTGCCCCTCCCGAAAGTTTTCGGGACTAAAGGGAGCCAAAAAATCAATATGTTTAATAGGGTTTAAATGAAAAAAGGCCTGCAAAATTTGCAAGCCCTTTTATGTGTTAAATATTTTTAGGAATCTACAAAAATTTGCATACGTTGCAATTACCAGCATGATGATGGTGATGATGAACGGTATGTACAAATTGTAAACTCATTTTTTGTCTGTTTTGATTGTGCAATTATACGTACAAGATTTTTAATATCAAAAATTTTTATAAGAAATTCTATTTTTTATGAATTTTATACGAAAAAAACATTGAAAATCAATTCATTAAAAAGTAGCCTTATTTAAAGATAAACAAATCCTAAATTCTTTTAACATTTTCTGGTTTTCATTGTTTATCAAATCAAGAGATAAAATAATGTTTAATATAAAATAATCAGATATGTTTAAAATATGGATAAATGCTTTACGGGTAATTCCAAGAGTTACAAAAGAAGAGTGGAATAGTTACGATTTAATTTCTCGCTGGCTTATTGCCAGTCGTGCCGCTGTATTTATTATGACAGCTATTGCTGCCGGTATTGGCGGTTTATTAGCTTATCGCGATGGAAATTTTTCATGGCCAATATTTGTGTTAAGCTTTTTTGGTTTGGTGTTGGCACATGCCACTAATAATCTGCTAAACGATTATGTAGACTATAAAAAAGGAGTGGATAAAGATAATTACTACCGGGCACAATATGGGCCACATCCATTGGAAAACGGCTTTATGACGAAGGGTAAATTTATTGCTTTTATTGTGGTAACCGGATTACTGGCACTGTTTGCAGGATTAATGATAACTTACCATGTAGGATTACAAACACTATGGGTATTGATTCCCGGTTTGTTTTTTTTACTTTTTTATACCTGGCCTTTGAAGTATTTTGGATTAGGAGAAATTTCTGTTGTCTTAGTTTGGGGACCACTAATGATTGGCGGAACTTATTTTGTTGTTTCGGGTGGTGAATGGAGTAACTGGGTTGCTTTGGTAAGTCTTGTATATGCTTTTGGACCGACAACCGTTTTACTGGGTAAGCATACCGATAAACTGGAAGAAGATAAAGCCAAAGGTATTAAAACTTTACCTGTAATTATTGGTGAAAAAGCATCACGATATTCAGTAATCGGATTGTGGGTTTTGCAATATGCTTTAGTTATTTATTTAGTGGTTACAGCTCAGTTAGGCCCTGCAATTTTATTGGTTTTATTATCTATTCCTAAATTCATTAGGGAAACAAAAGTGATGGCAAAAAAACGTCCTGAAACAGCACCTGAAGGTGAATTAGGCCGTGGATGGCCTTTGTATTTGGTTCACAGAGCGTTTGTCTTTAATCGGTCATTTGGAATGCTGTTTTTGTTAGGATTAATCATTGATGTGGTAATCTATAAATTAATTTAAATATATGGTATTTGCATGATTTTTTTAGTGCAAATACTTGAATAAAAAGGGATGCTGGGTATTACCTGCTAAGTAATATTCAGCATATTCCTGTTTAAAAAAGATAAATAAAATGAATTTAACAGCAACACTTAACTACTTTAAAGCAAATGGGTTGAATGATTTAACAGTTATAAAGTCTAAAGTTAAATCAGGTTCTGACGAATATAAAAGCAATTATAACGAAACCCTTCAGATTATAGATGATTTCAAAAACAAGTTGCAAAAAACAACTGAAAGGAATGATGACCCTTACGTTCAGAAGCACAAATCAAAAGGGAAATGGTTAGCCAGGGAAAGGATTAATGCATTAATTGATTCTGAAACAGAGTTTTATGAATTTTCTGCTTTGGCTACCAATGATTTGTACGAAGGTAAATTTTATTCTGCCGGAATTGTAACCGGAATTGGAATCATTCAGGGTATTGAGAGTATAATAATTGCTAATGATCCTACGGTTAAGGGTGGAACTTACGTAAACGAAACAATAAAAAAGCATTTACGGGCACAGGAAATTGCTTATGAGCATCATCTGCCTTGTGTTTATATTGTTGAATCGGGTGGGGTTTTTCTGCCTGAACAGGCTAATGTTTTTGCCGACAGGGAGCATTTTGGAAAAATTTTTTATAATCAGTCACGTTTATCGGCAGCAGGAATTCCTCAAATAGCTATGGTTATGGGTTCTTGTACTGCAGGTGGAGCTTATATTCCGGCAATGAGCGATGAATCGATAATAGTGGAAAATCAGGGAACCATATTTTTAGCAGGGCCTCCACTGGTGAAAGCTGCAATTGGAGAAACCATTTCGGCCGAAGATTTAGGGGGTGCTTATGCACATACGCACATTTCGGGTGTTGCGGATTATTTGGCAAAAACTGAAGAAGAAGCCATTCAGATGTGCAGGAATATTTTTGAAAATTTGCCAAAACCTAAAAAGTCAGTCCAACGCTCTGAGAAAGTTGAAGAACCATTGTATCCCGCAAAGGAGTTATATGGTATTATTCATTCACAAAGTTCTCGTTGGATGGATCCTTACGAAATTATTGCCCGATTGGTTGACGGAAGTAAATTCCAGGAATTTAAACCGAATTACGGAAAAACCCTGGTTACCGGGTTTGCAAAAATTAAAGGCCAAACTATTGGTATTATAGCAAATAACGGAGTGCTATTTTCCGAATCGGCTTTAAAAGGAACACACTTTATTGAAATGTGCAGTATTCGAAAAATACCATTGGTTTTCTTACATAACATCTCGGGATTTATGGTAGGCAAAGATGCCGAGCATAAAGGAATTGCAAAGGATGGAGCTAAAATGGTTCATGCTGTAGCCAATACCAATGTTCCCAAAATTACCATTATTTATGGGCGATCGCATGGTGCAGGAAATTATGCCATGGCAGGCAGAGCTTATCATCCGAATTTACTGTTTACCTGGCCCAATGCTAAAATTTCTGTTATGGGAGGCCGCCAGGCAGCAGAAGTATTATGGAGTGTTAAGAAAAATGGCTCTGACAACGAAGATGAGTTAAAAAAGCAGATTACTGAAAGATATGAGCAGGAAGGTTCAGCTTATTTTAGTACTTCCCGGATTTGGGACGATGGAATTATTGATCCGGTGGATACGCGCAAAATGATTGCTCTGGGACTTTCAATAGCTGCTAATAAAGAAATACCTGATTATAAACCCGGAATTTACCGGATGTAGTTGAAATGAGAGATTATAGTAACATAAAAGTTGACATTCAAGATTATGCCGCAACGGTTTGGCTGAACAGGCCTGATGTACAGAATGCGGTAAACAATGAAATGCTTCGGGAGTTGATATCAATTTTTCAGCTTTTGGAAAATGATCATCATGTTCGTGTAATTATTCTAAGGGGAAAAGGCAAATCGTTCAGCGCCGGAGCAGATTTAAAAAAGATGCTGGAAAAGAACAAATCTGGGTTTGATGAAAACTTGCAAGATGGGAAGCTTTGGACTGATTGTTTAAGTAAGATTTACCATTGTTCAAAACCAGTTATTGCAGTCGCAACCGGAAATGTTTTTGGCGGCGGGAACGGATTGTTAGCAGCAGCTGATATTGTCCTTGCCAAAAAAGATTCTGTATTTTCATTTTCTGAAGTCAAAATTGGCCTTGCACCATCAACCATTTTGCCTTATGTGCTTACCCGTTTAAACGAGCACAAAGCCAAATTTTTGATGATTACAGGGAAAAGAATATCTGCCAACGAAGCGATGAACTATCACCTGGTGGATTTTGTAGTAGATGATAAAGAAATTGAGTTAACCATTGAATCTTTAATTAACGATCTTTTAAAAGCATCTCCCAATGGGATTAAAGAAATTAAGTTTTTAATCAGAGAGCTAAAAAAAGGATTGAATCATGATCAAATGAATGATTTAACGGCAAATTCAATTGCGGGTTTGAAAATATCGGAAGAAGCATTCGAAGGTATTTCGGCATTTTTAGAGAAAAGAAAACCGGCGTGGAACAACAGTAAATGATTTGAGTATTTATTATAAAATAAACGGATAATGATTAAAAATATATTTCATCCATTATTAAACGAGAAACACGAAAAGTTAAGGTCGCAAGTTAGAGAATTTGCGATACAGGAAATAAAACCATTCGCCCAGAAATTAGACGAGCATTCTGAATTTTCGCCGGAGATAACCCTAAAAATGGGACAACTGGGATTGTTCGGAATAACTATTCCAAAAGAATATGGCGGGCAAGATATGGATATGCTATCTTATATTATTGCTGTTGAAGAGCTGGCTCGGATCGATAGTTCGCAAGCAGCTACAGTTGCTGCGCATAACTCATTAGGATTGTCGCCAATTTTTAAATACGGAACGGATGATCAAAGACAGCGATTGTTGCGCAAATTAACTACCGGCCAATATATATGGGGTTTTGGTTTAACCGAACCCAATGCAGGATCCGATGCTAAAGCAATAGAAACCACAGCCAGGTTAGAAAACAATTACTGGGTGGTAAACGGGCAAAAAATATTTATCACCAATTCGGCTTCAGCTGTTTCTATGGGAGTTACATTATTGACGAATACAAGCAGTGATCCAAACAAAAAGGAATACTCTGCTATTTTAGTAGAAAGAGATAAATCAAAATATCAGGCCGAAAGTATTAAAAATAAAATGGTATGGCGTGCTGCTGATACAGGGCGGCTTACCTTTAATAATACCAAAATACCCAAAGAAAACCTTTTGGGCAAACAGGGTAAGGGCTTACGAATTATTTTGGAAACACTCGATGCCGGAAGGCTTTCTGTTGCTGCAATTGGCCTGGGCCTGGCACAAGGCGCTTTGGATATGGCTAAAGATTATTCGATGCGACGAAAACAATTTGGTTCCAGCCTGAATCAATTTCAGGTTATTTCTCACAAACTGGTTGATATGGAAGTGAAAATCGAACTGGCACGAAACTATCTTTATACCAGCTGCTGGTTAAAAGATAATGAACAGCCATTTGCCAAACAGGCGGCCATAGCTAAATTGTATACATCTGAAATTGCCAGGGAAATTGCCGACGAAGCGGTTCAGATTTTTGGCGGATATGGCTTATTTAAAGATAATGATATTGAAAGGTTTTATCGCGACCAGCGAATATTAAGTATAGGAGAAGGAACGTCGGAGATTTTAAAAATGGTTATCGGCAAAGAGATGGGGATTTAAATCTTAAGTTATGGAAAAACGGAAAAAAGACCATATTGATTTGGCCTTAAATTCACAGACATCAGTAATTGAGCACGACAACCGGTTTAATTACGAACCGATGTTAAAACCGCATCCTAAGAAGAGCGATTTGTCGATTCAATTTTTGGGTAAAACAATGAATTATCCGTTGTGGATTTCTAGTATGACAGGCGGAACAGAATATGCAAAAATTATTAACACCAATTTAGCCAGAGCCTGCAATGAGTTTGGATTAGGCATGGGATTAGGATCGTGCCGTACTTTGCTGGAAAGCGACGAATACCTGAGTCATTTCGATTTAAGAGATATGATTGGCGATCAATATCCGTTTTATGCCAATTTAGGGATTAGTCAGATTGAACAGGCTATTGTTCAAAATAAAGTTCAGGAAATTGTTGATCTGGTTACAAAACTACGTGCTGATGGATTGGTGATTCATGTAAACCCGATACAGGAATGGTTGCAACCCGAAGGTGATGTTTTGGTTCAATCTCCGATAGAAACGATTCGGTCATTTTTGGAAAAATCAAAGCTAAAAGTCATTGTAAAAGAAGTAGGGCAGGGCTTTGGGCCTGAAAGTTTGAAAGAACTGTTGAAACTGCCATTGGAAGCAATAGAGCTGGGCGCTTATGGCGGAACCAATTTTTCGAAAGTGGAATTGAAACGTAGTTTACCGATTGTTAATGAAATGCTGGAACCTTTTTCGAAAGTAGGAAATAGTGCAGAACAAATGATTGATGATATCAACACCATTGTCGAAAATTCGAATGACATAAAATGTAAACAGATTATTATTTCGGGCGGAATAAAATCTTTTTTAGATGGATATTACCTGATGAAAAAAAGCAATTTACCTTCAATTTATGGGCAGGCATCAACGATGCTACGCTATGCTCGCGAAGATTATGAAAAATTAAAAGAATATATTCAGTATCAGATAAAAGGTTTGCAAATGGCTTATGCCTATTTAACGATAAAAGAATAATGATTTTCTTTATTTACTCCTACCGAAATCTTTCGGTAGTAAAATGTGTGTAAAAATCAATTTGCTCCCTTCAGGGTTAAGGGGTAAACTAATTGATTTTTATTAATATAAATACTAAGGATATAAAAACGGACATAACAACAAAGAAATAAACCATGACACAATTTAAATATATAAGTGGATTTTCGAAATTAAGTAACCAGGAAAAGCTTGAATTAATTGCTAATCAGCAAAATAAAGAAACAGAGAATTTTAAGATTTTGGATGAGTTTAAGGTAAACGATCATCATATTCAGTCAAGGCTGGAAGAAATCAGCGAAAATGTAATGTCCAATTACTTTCTACCTTTCAGTATTGCTCCGAATTTTTTGATCAACGGAAAATACTATTTTGTGCCGATGGTGATTGAAGAAAGTTCGGTTGTTGCCGCTGCATCTGCTGCTGCCAAATTCTGGTTCGATAAAGGCGGATTTAAGTCCAATGTTCTATCTACAACCAAAGTGGGACAGGTGCATTTTCATTGGAATGGCGATTTTGCAGTTTTATTGAATCAATTGGATAATCTTAAAAATCAATTGATTAAAGATTCTGAATCTTTGCTTGCAAATATGAAAAAGCGCGGTGGCGGAGTTACAAATATTGAACTTATTGATTTTACTGATCAATTAGAAGGTTATTACCAGTTAAAAGTTTCTTTCGAAACTGCTGATGCTATGGGCGCCAATATTATTAATTCGGTGTTGGAGCAAATGTCTGATACTTTAAAACAGTATATGGATAATCATTTTACCGGGAACGGAAAAAGTTGTGAAATTATCATGGCTATTTTATCGAACCACACGCCGGAGAGTATCGTGGAATGTTCTGTCGAATGCCCAATTGATCATTTGTCTGAAATATCCGGAGAATTACCGCCTGAAGAATTTGCACGTAAGTTTAAAACGGCTGTGGATATAGCCAATATTGATATTTACAGGGCAACAACCCACAATAAGGGCATATACAATGGTATTGATGCTGTGGTACTTGCTACAGGCAATGATTTCAGGGCAGTTGAAGCATGTGGCCATTCTTATGCTTCCAGTGACGGACACTATAAAAGTTTAACTTGTGCCGATATTAGTGATGGAAAATTCAGGTATACTTTGAAAATCCCAATGGCACTGGGTACTGTTGGCGGATTAACCAACATGCATCCGCTGGCTAAACTTTCCATGGAGATATTAGATAATCCATCGGCTCGCGAATTAATGGAAATAACAGCAGCCGCAGGTTTGGCCAATACTTTTTCTGCGATCAAAGCGCTTACAACATCCGGAATTCAGAAAGGACATATGCGTTTTCACTTGAATAATATTCTTAATTCACTCAATGCTGATGAAACGGAGAAAGAAAAAGCCACAGCCTATTTTAAAGACAGGAAAGTCTCGCACAAAGCGGTTCAGGAATATTTGGCATCAATAAAAGTAAATTCCGTAAGATGAGTCATTCGTTTTATTCAAATGGTAAATTGTTGTTAACCGGAGAATACTTCGTAATGGAAGGGTCGCTGGCATTGGCTGTGCCTTTAAAATCGGGTCAACACCTATTTGTTGAAAAACATAAAGATGCAAAACCCGAAATTAAGTGGGAATCTTACATTAATAACAAATTATGGTTTTTAGCTACTTACGATTATAATTCTTTAGATATCATCGATACAAACGATTTATATATTGCAAACTACCTTCAAAAACTGTTGAATTATATTAAAGATAAGAGCGATGTTCTGTCTGAAAATATGGCTATTCAAATCAAAACACAGCTTGAATTTTTGCCCGAATGGGGTTTGGGAAGTAGTTCATCCTTAATTTCTAACCTGGCGTGGTGGGCCGATATCAATCCATATGAGTTATTTTTTTCATTATTTGAAGGCTCGGGTTATGATATAGCCTGTGCACGCTCTGATAGTGTTATTTTGTATCAATATAAAGATAAACCAATAATTAATTCTGTGAAATTTGAACCTGATTTTTTGAATAAAATATATTTTGTGTACTTAGGTAAAAAGCAGGATTCGTTAAGAAGCGTTCGAACGAATAAAGCTAAAATAAAAGCTAAAAAAAGCGAGATAGACAAAATCACTAAATTAACACGCGCTGTGGTTGAGTCGAAAACATTGGATGAATTTGAAAATTACATCAATGAGCATGAAGAAATCATTTCAAAAAGCATCAACGAATCAACTGTAAAATCAAAATATTTTCCGGATTTTAAAGGCGCTGTGAAATCACTGGGAGCGTGGGGTGGTGATTTTGTGATGGCAACTTATAAGGGTGAATCGGACGATGTGAAAAACTATTTTAATAGAAAAGGTTTGGATGTAATTCTTTCTTATAAAACACTGGTTTTATGAACGAACATTATATTTCTGATCAATACAAAAAAGATGCGGCCCAATTACATCATTTTGATATGAAGGGCAGTAAAGTTGTGCGTTGGGAGAGTCCGTCAAATATTGCTTTGATTAAATACTGGGGAAAGAAAGGTGATCAATTGCCACAGAATCCGTCGTTGAGTTTTAATTTGAAGAATTCGAAAACAGTAACCAAAATCATTTATCAAAAAAGAAAAAGCAGCGAATCTAATATTCAATATTTTTTTGAAGATAAACGAAATTATCCTTTTGAAAAGCGTGTGAAAAGCTATTTTGAAAAGATTTCGGTGTATTTACCTTTTCTTAATAATCTGGATTTTACGATTTACAGCCACAATACATTCCCACATTCGGCAGGAATTGCTTCTTCTGCATCATCATTCAGTGCTTTGGCACATTGTTTATGCAGTATTGAACAAGAAATGTTTCAAACACTTTCCGGCAAGGAAAAATTTAACAGAAAAGCTTCTTTTCTAGCACGTTTGGGTTCAGGAAGTGCCTCCCGCTCGGTTTCCGGAAAAACTGTTTTGTGGGGAAAAACCGAAACGGTACCTGAATCATCTGATGAATACGCCATGCCAATTGATGAACAGGTGCATCAAATATTTAAAACTTACCGGAATGCGGTTTTAATTATTGATTCGGGCCAAAAAGCTTCTTCAAGTTCCAAAGGACATGTGCTCATGGAAAATCATCCTTTTGCAAAAGCAAGGTATCTTCAGGCGAATGTTAACCTGGAAAAAATTCTATTAGCACTAAAATCAGGCGGAGAGAAGTTGTTTGCCGAAATTGTAGAAAACGAAGCCATGACCTTGCATGCTTTAATGTTATCTTCGAATCCTTCGGTATTTTTAATAAAACCCGATACATTAGTTGTTATTGAAAAACTGAATGAATTCAGGCAAAAGAACCGGCTTAACTTTGCTATTACCCTTGATGCCGGGCCAAACGTTCATATTCTGTATCCGAACAAAATAAAAGCTAAAATGGTTAATTTTATTAAAAATGAGCTAATACAATTTTGCGAAAATGGAGAATGGATCGATGATGAAATTTCAGATGGGCCAAAACAAATTTTTGAATGAGATTTAACGCTAAAATACTTTTGTTTGGTGAGTATGCCGTTTTGTATCAATCGGATGCTTTAGTTATTCCTTTTAATCAATTTTCCGGAGAATTGGATTTTATTAATAGCCATTCGAAAGATTTAAAACCTAAGATTAGATCCAATGAAGTTTTAAACCAGCTTTTTACATATTTAGAAAAAGCTGAAAATGATTCCGCCTTTTTTCATTCTTTTAATATCAATCAGTTTAAAACGGATATTAAAAATGGATTGTTTTTCAATTCTACAATCCCTGAAGGATATGGCATAGGAAGTTCCGGTGCTTTAACCGCAGCCATTTTTTCGAATTATTTCGAAAAAGTAATTGATAACCTGGGAAAAGATCAATGGCTTTCATTAAGAAATACGTTAGCCTTTATTGAATCTTATTTTCATGGAAACAGCTCCGGCTTTGATCCTTTGGTAAGCTATTTAAATAAAGGGTTTTATGTTAAACGAAACTCTGTTCAAATTTATAATCCTGATTTTTCTATTTATCATCCCTTTTTAATTGATACCCAAAAAGCAAGATCAACAGAACATTTTGTGAATATTTTCCTTAATAAATGCATGGATTCTGAATTTGAGAATATAATTAAAACCGAATTTTTACATTTGAATAATCAGTGTATTCAGTTCTTAAGAAATAAAGATATTGGGAATTTCTTTTCTTCTCTAAAAGAACTTTCTATGTTTCAATACCGGCATTTTGAAGAAATGATTGTGCCTGAATTCAAAACCACATGGAAATATGGATTAGAATCAGACAAATTTTACCTTAAATTATGTGGGGCAGGAGGTGGTGGATTTTTATTGGGTTTTTCAAAAAGTGAGGATCAGATAGATCGACTAGAAAAAAATTATCAGATTAAAATCATAAAAATTTAATTATTTTTTCAATAATTCAGGGATATTTAGCAGGTAAACTGAGAATAGTACAATAACAACAATCAAAATCCATCGAACAAAATTGTTGCCCCAACTAATTGCCATTCTGGAACCTACATAGCCTCCAAAGACATTTCCAATAGCAGCTATTAATCCCATACCATAATGTATTTGGCCGTTTATTATAAATACTGCAAGAGCAAAAGGGCTATACAAAAAAACAGTCATAACTTTTATTGCATTGGCTTTTACTAAGTCATATCCTGCATTAAGCACCAATGCCGAAAGTAAAAAGATTCCTACGCCAATATGGATAAATCCTCCGTACGCTCCAATAACAAAAAAAAGAAGCAACTGAACATAGGCCGGTTTGCGTTCTATTTTGTGCATTTGATTTTTCAGCCAGTTTTCAGGGCGGTAAAAGATAAAAAACATCATTACAAGTAATATGACGGCCATAATTTTTTCAAATATAGCTTCATTAATTTCTACAGCTATTCGTGCTCCCAATATCGATCCAATAACTACAGGCAGAGCCAGTTTAAACCCTTTTTTCCAATCCAGCATATTATGTCTTTTAAAATTTAGGGTAGAAACCAGGGTTTGCATAATTACGCCCAGGCGAATGGTTCCATTGGCATAATTTATGGGTAGCCCAAGCATCATAAAAAGCGAATAGGTAATAACCGTGCCACTGCCGGCAATGGTATTGATTACACCAACCAGAAATCCGGCAATGATTAGAAATGCTATTATTCCCGGCGAATAAATATCGGCATTTTTAAAAATATCAATGGAAATGGTTAAAAACATCATTTGCTTTTATGTTTTTGTCATCCTGAGCTTGACGAAGGATGACAATTAAAAAATCCTGCCTGATTAAACAGACAGGATTACAATATTAATGAAAATAACAAACTTTTTATTCGGTTGGGATATTTTTTAATACATCTAATAACAAATCCCAGAATTTTTCTGTGGTTTCAATATCAATTCTCTCTTCTGGTGTATGTGCTCCTTTAATCGTTGGCCCAAAGGAAATCATATCTAAATAGGGATATTTTTCTAAAAATAAGCCGCATTCCAAACCTGCATGAATTGCTCTTACAATAGGTTTTGTTTTAAACAATTTTTCATACGATTGTTCAGTTATTTTCATGATTTTGGAATTGGTATTAGGCCTCCAGCCGGGATATCCATCGCTATGTTTAACTTTTGCTCCGGCTAACCGGAATACACTCTCTACTTTACTTGCGATATCAGATTTGGCAGTATCAACCGAGCTTCGCTGGCTGGTTGTAATAAATATCTGGTTATCTTCAATAAATTTGATGGAAGCCAGGTTGGTTGAAGTTTCTACTAAACCTTTAATCTCCTGGCTCATGGCATAAACACCATGTGGGCATGCATACAGCCCATTTAGTAAAGCAAATTGAGTATCTTCATCGATAACAAGTTCTGGTAAGTCAGCCTCTTCGATAGAAAGTTCCAGTTTTGGTTCGGTAATCGAAAGCTCACTCTTTATCGCCGGAGCATATTCGTTAAAATAGTTTAGCAATTCTTCTTTTTCATCCTGGTGTACGGTGATGTGTGCAAAAGCCTCGCGAGGAATTGCATTTCTGGCTTTTCCTCCTTCGAAAGTGCCTATTTTTACATCAAATTTATTGTAAGCATTCCATAAAAACCGGTTCATGATTTTTACTGAATTACCAAGCCCTTTGTCAATTTCGTCGCCGGAATGTCCGCCATTCAGTCCGGTAACACTTATTTTCAAGCCAACATGTTTTTCAGGAACATTTTCGGTGTCGTATTCAAATGTTGCTAATGTATCGATACCGCCTGCACAGCCAATGAATAGTTCACCTTCATCTTCGGAGTCGAGGTTAATTAATATTTTTCCATCAAAAAATCCCGGCTTTAAAGCAAACGCGCCGGTTAATCCGGTTTCTTCATCAACGGTAAATAAACACTCGATAGGGCCGTGTTCAATATCGTTAGCGGTTAATATAGCCATTTGTGCAGCAATGCCAATTCCGTCATCTGCTCCAAGCGTAGTTCCTTTGGCTTTTACCCAGTTGCCATCAATTACCGGTTGTATGGGGTCTTTATCGAAATCGTGATCAGTGCCCTCGTTGGCTTCACATACCATATCGATGTGGCTTTGTAATACTACTGTTTTTACCTTTTCTTTACCAGGCGTTGCTGGTTTTTTGATTAAAATATTTCCTATATCATCGCGTTTTGCTTCAAGCTGATGTTCTTTAGCAAAATCTAACAGAAATTTAATTATTTTTTCTTCTTTTTTCGATGGGCGCGGAACCTGACAAATATCTTCGAAATAGCTCCATACTACCCTGGGGTTTAATTTTTCTAATGTTTTCATTATGTAATCTATTCTATGTTATTATTATTTGTTTTTAATATTAAAGATGTAAACATACAAAACAATCTAAAACGGTCAAAAAAAATGATATGATTTTAGCCGGATTTTTCTTTTATTGATGCAATAAAATATTATCCTAAAAACAGATGTTTTTTTCTGGTTTTTTTGTATATTTAAAAGTCTAATATTAACAACTTTAAGATGACATGTTTCGAAAAAGCCAAGGAACTATACACTATGCTGGAGGAAGGAAAACTTCCCGAAGCTAAAGAAAAATATTATCACGATGATGTTATTGTGATACAGGCAGACGGTAAAATCCGTAAGGGGAAAGAAGAAAATTTGTCTTATGATAAGGATTTTATCAAAAACATACAAGAAATCTATGGTGGTAAAATTATCGCCATCACTTCGGATGAAAACCGGCAAATTTCGATGGTTGAGTTTTGGATTAACCTTAAACAAAAAGATGGTACAAAACGCATGATAGCAGAAGTAGCCATTCAGCAATGGGAAGACGATAAAATTATCGAAGAGCGGTTTTATACAAGAAATAAAACTTTGTAAGATTTTATTGAATAATTTTTATAATAAAAAATAAAGATTATTCTAAGTCTAGTGCAGTAGGAAAAATCTCATAATTTTTACTCGGTCCAATATAAAACATTAAGATGTCTCCAACAATATTCTTATCCATTGCATTATTTATAGTCTCTCTTCCTATCTGATTAAAACCGTAAATACAAACTATAATATCTTCATCTTGTTGAATGGTGTTAATTTTTTTAGCCTTTAGTAATTCTTCTCTAAAAAAAAGTGGTATTTTTTTATCTTTTAAATAAAATTCAAAATTTTTAAATGCAAAATCAAAGGGTGTAATTAATGATGAAGATTCAATAAACTTATTGTTTAATGTAATATCCCTTAATTCCTTTATATCAGTGTTTGATTTATATCTTTGAAAGTTTGGTAAACGTATCATATATAATCCAGGGCTATAATCCTTAATAAATACTCTTATTTTTGAATTTATTGTAGGGATTTGTTCACTTATATAATTTTTAACAAAAAGACTTACTTCATCAACTTGGTTTAAATTGGGTTTCATTGTTAGTAATACCATAAAATTATCTAAAAAAGAATAGTTATATGAAGATGGTGTTTTATCAAATTCTGTTTGTGTTAAAAAGGTACCAGACTTTTTAATAGTCCATGTTTGACTATATTCAAAATTATTATTCACAATTTTAAAACTGTCAGAATCAAATATTAAATAATTATTCGTATCGTAATAATTAACCCATTTACCAAACAACACACTTTTATCATTCTGGGACATAACAATTAAAAAATTAAGCAAAAAAATAATAAACAAAAAGAAATTTTTCATTTTTTTTAATTTATTGATTTCGAGTACATTTATTTAAAAACTATCTTTAAAATGAGTTGTTTATAAAATAAAAATAAGATATTTTATTATAACCACAAATCATAAAAAAACCGTACTTTAAAAAGCACGGTTTTTTTATCGTTAAAAATCTAACTTTTTTACCATATCGAGGCTCTCTCTTCTTCGGGGATATAAAGAGCATCTCCTGGTTCTACATTAAATGCTTTGTGAAATTCCGGCATATTGGCAATTGGCCCGTGAACACGGTTAATTCCCAACGAATGAACATCTTCTTTTGTTCTGCGGACAATTTCTTTATCGCGGATATTTTGAGCCCAAACTTTTGCCCAGCTTAAGAAAAACCGTTGATCGGGAGTATATCCGTCAATTAATTCTTCCTGTGGGTTTTCTTTTTGTGCATTCTGAAAAGCGGTATAAGCAATATTTAAACCACCTAAGTCAGCAATATTCTCGCCCAGCGATAATTTGCCATCGGCACGTAAAGTATCAAGAACAAAGATGTTATTAAACTGGTCAACCAATACTTGTGAGCGTTCGTCAAAACGTTTGGAGTCATCTTCAGTCCACCAGTTGGTAAGGTTCCCTTCTTTATCGTAAAGCCTTCCCTGGTCGTCGAAACCATGCGTCATTTCATGGCCAATAACCGCGCCAATAGCACCGTAGTTAATGGCATCATCACCTTCCAAATAGAAAAATGGAGGTTGTAAAATCCCTGCCGGGAAACAGATTTCATTCATAGATGGTGCATAATATGCATTTACGGTTTGTGGAGTCATAAACCACTCGTCTTTATCAACCGGTTTGCCGATATCTTTAAGATTATCTTTTCTTCTGAATTTATTGGCTTCTAAGATATTTAGAACATATGATTTGTCATTGATTTGTAAATCAGAATAATCTTCCCATTTGTCTGGATAGCCTATTTTAACCCGCATGGTTGCTAATTTTTCATGTGCTTTTTCTTTGGTTTCTTCGCTCATCCATTCCAAATTATCGATGCGTTGGCCGAGGGCAGTGCGTAAATTTTCAACAAGATTTACCATTCGTTCCTTTGCTTCTGGAGGAAAGTATTTTTCGGTAAATTTTTGACCAATGGCATCTCCTAAGGCTCTGTTTGTAACAGCTAATACTCTTCTCCAGCGTTCGCGCATTTGTTCACTTCCCTGCATGGTTTTACCAAAAAAATCAAAATTTTGTTCTTCAAATTTATCACCAATATAATTAGCTGTGGAGTTTAAAAGGTTCCAATAGAAATATGTTTTCCAATCCTCAATGCTAACATCTGTAAGCATTTCATTCATTTCTTCATAAAACTTAGGCTGACGAATGTTAAAATCGCCATCATATGCTAAACCCATATTTGCCATGTAGTTATCCCAATCGAAGTTTGGGTAAAGATTTTTAATCTCTTTTTGAGATTTTTTGTTATATGTTGCATTAGGATCTCTGTTTTCCAATCGGGTAAAGGATGCTTCTGCCAATCGGGTTTCCAAATCCAAAATGGTTGAAGCTTTCTTTTTGGCATCTTTTTCAGAAATTCCACTAAGGATTAGCATTTTTTCAACATGCTTTACATAAGCTTCCCGAATTTCTTTTGAGCGGGCATCATCGCTAGTGTAGTAGTCTCTGTCAGACATCCCCAGGCCACCCTGGCTAATATGGGCGATGTTCATATCACTATTTTTGGGATCGGGAGATCCAAAAAATCCAAATAATGAACCAATTCCATGCATATGAAAATGGGCAATCTGGTTTTGAACATCATCAATTTTCTTTATAGCTGCTATGCGCTCAAATTCTGATTGTAAAGGTGTTAACCCTTGTTCGTTAATTTTATCTGTATCCATACCTAATGCATAGAAATCTCCGATTTTCTGTTCAATTGTACCTTGTTCTTGCTTTTTTAAAGCCAATTCTTCAACAACGGTTTTTACTTTTTTACTGGTTTCCTTAGCCAGTTGATCAAAAGAACCGTAGCGGCTTTCGTCATCCGGAAGTGGATATTTTTCCATCCATCCGTTATTGGCATAATGATAAAAATCTTCAGCCGGATCGTAACTTTTATCGATAAGGCTTACATCGAGTGTAGTTTTTTCGTCAACTTTTTGCTGACATGCAGTTGTTATTCCCATAATTATGAATGCTATTACAGCGAATTTTAAAATAATTTTTGATTTCATTTTTGTAATGATTTGATGATTAATTTATTATTTCTATATAAAAAAAGCTGCTCAATATTTTGAGTCAGCTTTTTTTATTAAAGGTTTAAAGCCCGCCTTTAAAACAGGCAGGATAATGGATAAAACTATTCGAATTTTTTGAATACTTCCTTTATTTTATTCATGGCATCGCGTAATTGCTCTTCTGTAATTACAAGAGGAGGAGCAAAACGGATGATATTTCCGTGTGTTGGTTTTGCTAAAACACCAGCTTCTGCCATTGCCACACAAACATCCCATGCAGTTTTACCTTCTTTATTTTTTATTACAACTGCGTTAAGTAATCCTTTACCACGAACAAGCTCAATCATATCAGATTTAATACTTTTGAATTCATCACGGAAAATTTTACCTAATCGTTCTGCATTTTCTGCAAGATTTTCTTCTTTAATAACATCTAAAGCAGCCATAGCAACTTTACCGGCAATTGGGTTACCACCAAATGTAGAACCATGCTCACCCGGTTTAATTGTTAGCATAATATCATCATCAGCTAAAACTGCAGATACCGGGAAAACACCACCTGAAATGGCTTTTCCAAGGATCAAAATATCTGGTTTAATATCTTCGTGGTCGCATGCCAATAATTTACCGGTACGTGCAATACCAGTTTGTACTTCATCGGCAATAAAAAGGACATTATATTTTTTACATAATTCAGATACTTTCTTTAAATAGCCATCGTCTGGTACAAAAACTCCTGCTTCACCCTGAATTGGCTCAACAAGAAATGCAGCTACATTCGGGTCTTTTAATTCATTTTCTAATGCTTCAGTATCGTTGTAAGGAATTCTTACAAATCCAGGAGTGTATGGGCCATAATCATTATATGCAACCGGGTCGTTTGACATTGATATTATTGTAATGGTTCTTCCATGGAAATTATCATTACAACAAATAATTTTTGCTTCATTTTCAGGAATTCCTTTTTTCTGATATCCCCACTTACGAGCAAGTTTAATCGCTGTTTCGTCGGCTTCGGCTCCGGTATTCATGGGTAACACCTTATCATAACCAAAATATTTGGTTACATATTCTTCGTACTCGCCTAAAACATCATTATGAAAAGCTCTGGAAGTTAGTGTAAGTTTTTTAGCCTGATCGATTAATGCATTAACGATTTTTGGATGGCAATGTCCCTGGTTTACTGCAGAGTATGCAGAAAGGAAATCGTAATATTTTTTTCCTTCAACATCCCATACAAAAACACCTTCGCCTTTTTCTAATACTACTGGTAGCGGATGATAGTTATGCGCTCCGTATTTATCTTCTCTTTTGATGTAATCTTGACTTGTCATTTTTGTCATAGTCTTCTTATTTAACTGGTTATATACTAATTATAATCTTTCAATTTTAGGTTACAATTCTACGAATTAGTTTTTTGATTTTCAAGCTATGATAAAACATTTTATGCTTTTTGTAAGATATTATTAAACATATTTTTTTTATTAAGGGTAGTTATTTTTTTTTGTGTTAAACAGATTTATTATATTGTTGTTTGTATTTTAACTAAATATTTTTCTGCTATGAACACAATTCATGATATTATAAAATCCAGGTACAGCCCTGTTATTTTTTCGTCACAAAAGATCGAAAAAGAAAAACTTGAATCTCTTTTCGAGGCAGCTCGTTGGGCACCATCGAGCTATAATGAGCAACCCTGGCGGTTTATTGTGGGTATAAAAAACGAGGGTGGTAATTATACTAAACTATTCGATTGTTTGGTAGAAGCAAACCAATATTGGGCAAAATATGCACCGGTTTTGGTTATGAGCCTTGCAAAAAAAACATCAACGGTAACAGGAAAAACAAATCGTTTTGCACAACATGATACAGGTATGGCTGTTGGTAATTTACTTGCACAGGCTACTTCGTTAGGATTATATGTGCATCAAATGGGTGGTTATAGTGTAACAAAAGCAAAAAAACATTTTTTGTTAGATGATGATTTTGAACCCATGGCTATAATGGCAATTGGTTATAAAGGTGAAATAGAATTGTTTCCAGAAGATTTACAAGAACGAGAAAAAAAAGAAAGATATAGAAAAAATATTGATGAAATAATATTGTGATTTGAGTTTAAAAAAATAGTAGAATTCAACGATTTTAATGTATAAATTAATAAAAACAGCTATTTTTGCATTAGTTAAATGGCAATTATTAATTATTATTATATTATAAGTTATGGTTCAGAGAGTTCAGTCGGTTTATTTGTTTGTTGTTACATTATTAATGGCATCTATTTTTTTCTATCCTTATGCAGAGTTACTTGCTGAGAATGGGGAAGTCTTTGTTTTTCAATTTAACGGATTGGCTTTTTTTGAAGAAGATAGCATATATTCGTTAACTATTCCCCCGATAATATTGCTTTCTATTATAGTGTTGATTTCATTTACAAGCATCTTTTTTTATAAAAAACGCATTTTCCAAATGCGAATTAACCTGATTAATATTTTTTTAATGATAGGTTATCTTGGATTGAATTACTACTATATTCAAAGTTTTTCGAGTCAGCTGAATGGAGTTGTTAGTTATAAAATTACAGTAGTTTTTCCTTTTGTTTCAGCGATTATAACTTATCTTGCCATACGGGCAATTGGTAAGGATGAAGCATTGATAAGGAGCATGGACAGGATACGATAGAGATTAAAACCTGACAAAGCTGTTAAACTTTGTCAGGTTTTTTATTTAGAAAATTTCCATGTGTTCCGAATCGGTAATTTTTTCGCAGTAGTGACATTTTATAGCCACTTTTTTCTTATTTACCACCATAAATTTGGTTTTAATTCCTTCGTGATTTGTAATGCATTTTGGATTTCCACATTTAGCTATTCCTTTAATGCTATCAGGAACTTCAACAATTTTCTTTTCTACCACCTGGTAGTCTTTTACAATATTTAATTTCGCTTCGGGAGCAGCGAGTGCAATTTTGTTAATTTCATCATTGGCAAAGAAAACATCCGATAATTTGATAATAGCTTTTAATCCCATTTTTTTACTTTCGAGATTTGTACCAAAAGTAATTTGGTTTTTTATTTTATTCAGCCCTAAAATATCAATTACATCGAATAGTTTATTGGCAGGGATATGATCGATAACTGTACCATTTTGAATGGCGCTAACCTGTAATTTTTTTTCTGTCATAATACGTTGATTTAAATTATTTTAACCCAAGAATTAAAGATATAATCGCTTGGCGTGTATAAACGCCGTTTAGTGCCTGAGTGAAATAATATGCTTTATCGTCACAGTCAACATCAGTACTTATTTCGTTTACTCTTGGCAAAGGGTGTAAAACCTTCATGTTAGATTTGGTATTTTCGAGCATACTTTTCTTTAAAACATACGAGTTTTTTGTTTTTTCATATTCCATTGGGTCTGAGAAACGTTCTCGCTGAATCCTGGTCATATAAATAACATCCGCGTGTGAAATGATATCCGAAAAATCTCGGTGTTCGTAATATTTCAATCCTTTTTTGTCCAGAAACATTTTATATTCATCCGGAATTTTTAATTCTTCGGGCGAAATAAAATTATAAGTGGTATTAAACATCGACATGGCTTGAAGAAGAGAATGAACCGTGCGTCCGTATTTTAAATCACCTACAAAAAAAACATTCAGGTTATCGAGCGTACCCTGTGTTTTACGAATAGAGTACAAATCAAGCAAGGTTTGTGTAGGATGCTGGTTTGCTCCATCGCCAGCATTAACAACAGGAACTTTAGAAACTTCGCTTGCCCACCGGGCGCTTCCCTCAATCGGGTGGCGCATAATAATCATATCACTGTAGTTGGCAACTGTCATAATGGTATCCTTTAATGATTCTCCCTTTTTAACACTGGATGATGCTGCATCGGTAAAACCAATATATTTTCCACCCAAGCGGCTTATGGCGCTTTCGAAACTTAAACGGGTGCGGGTAGAAGGTTCAAAAAACAGGGTTGCAATAACCTTGTCTCCCAATAGGTTCTGATTCGGATTTTTCTCAAATTCTTCTGCAAGATCAAGAATTTTAAAGATTTCATCTTTTGAAAAATCAGTGATTGAAACTAAGTTTTTGTTTTTCATTAATCCTTGTTATTTAGTGATACTTATAATTTATTTTTGTTTTATTGTTATGGTTAAAATTATCTTGTTTCAATAAACTCTATTTTTAAATTTTCTACCCTGTCAAACTTACTTAATACTTTATCTGCTTCCTCTTTTCTTAAAGCGAGTGTGATTGAGCATGATAATTCAAAATGCTGGTCAATTTGTTCAATATTTTCTTCTTTCATAATTCGCATAATTTCATTCATTTGCGGGTAATCAAACCTTAATTCGTAAATATCATGTAATATTTTTTTTACGATTTTAGCATTTTTAAGTGCTTCTTCTGCTGCTGTTTTGTATGCATTGATGAGTCCTCCAACACCCAACTTTGTTCCACCAAAATAGCGGATTACCACAATCAGTATATTGGTTAAGTTAAACGACCGGATTTGTCCTAAAATTGGTTTTCCGGCAGTACTCGAAGGCTCTCCGTCGTCGTTGGCGCGAAAGTTCTTTTTTTCAGGCCCAAGCATATAAGCATAACAATGATGCCGCGCATCATGGTATTTATTTCGGAGTTGTTCCTGTATGGCTTTTATTTCCTCTTCCGAAGATACAGGAAATGCAAAAGCCAGGAATTTGCTTCCGCGGTCTTTAAATAATCCTTCGGAGGGTTTGTTTATGGTTAAATATTCATCGTTAAAATTAGCCATCTTATGTAATTGATAATATATAGATTGCTATAAATGATATAATAATTCCTATCCAGTTAATTATGAGTATTTTTTCTTTAAAAACAATTAATCCAATTATTACTGAAACTGCAATAACTCCCAGGTTGTTAATCCCAAATACAACCGAGCCGCCAATATTATTGCCAATTACATCTTTATAATTCAGCGCCTTCATTACAAAATATATTGATCCATAATTACATATTCCTAATAGGAACCCCCAAATCATTACCTTCGGATTTAATAATGCTTTGAATGGTGTTTTGCGTAATAATTTAGTAAACAGGCCTGCAATAGCTGCCATAACAAAAAGAATTACAGTAAATACCGGAAGCAGTTGATCGTTTACGTAATATTGCTGAGCATATTTTATAATTGAATCAACAATACCCATACCAAGAAATAAAATTATGGGTAAATAAATATTCCGTGGGTCGAATTCGATTTTTCTTTTGCGATATACCGATAAAAAAACTGCTAAAATGGCTAAAATTATGCCAGCAGTTTTTAAATTGGTTAAAACATCATTTGGGTCGATTATAATAGAGAAAGTTATGGGAATAATCACCGACATTTTATTCGATACGGTTGTAATAGCGATTCCTACTATTTGCGATGATTTAGCTATAACAACAAACATCATTATGAATAGAATACCTATTAAAACAGCGTAAGGAAACCATTGATTTTGGTAGATAGGAAATATTTTAGGCTGTGTATTAGAAAGTAATAAACCTAAAATGGCTGCTGTAATATAATTGATGATAATAATATCAAATGTTGCAATTTTAAATCGGTCAATATATTTAAAAATTACATAAATGGCTGCTGATGAGAGGATACTAAAGACTAAAAATATCATAATTGTTCGTTATTACACAAAAAAAACAGGTTTCTGAAAAAGAAACCTGTTTTAGCCGGGCCATCTGACCCTTATATTTTGTACTGTTGACTTTATTTGATCTTTAAATATTTTCAATATCATTTTTTCAATATCAAAATGTATATTCCGGACAAATATAAGGAAAACCTCAATACAGAAACTTAAAAAAACAAATTAATATTAACATATTTTTAACAATTATATATAACTATAAAAATGTAAATGTTTTAGGAATTTCTAACCTGAATAATTTTAGCAGCAATACTTATAGCAATTTCAGCTGTGGTTTTGCTGTTAATAGAAAGCCCAATGGGTGCATCAACTTTAGCCAGGTCTTTCTCGGAAATTCCTTCTTTAATTAAAGAGTCATAAATGGTTTTTACTTTGTTTTTGCTGCCGATCATGCCCAGGTATTTTAATTTTTTGATTACCAATTGTTTCAAAACAACTTCGTCGTTTTTATGGGCAACCGTCATAATTACGGCATAACTTTGATTATTTTCAGATACAATATCTTCAATATGGTTAAAATCGATGATTTTCTTTTGATGTGCATATTGATTATTATTGAAAGTTGATAGATCTTTTCTGTCATCAAGTACTATAACTTTAAAATCGAGCATCCGGCAAACCTGGCTCAATGGAATACTAATATGTCCGGCACCAAATATATAGATGGTATCTTTTAATCCAATTTGTTCGCGGTATATCCAATCATTCTCGTTATTGAAAATGTATTGAACCGGTTCATCGTATTTTTGGTTTTCATCAAAGGAAAGGCCATTATTATTTAGGTTCAAAGCGCCATTGTTTCCTTTTTCTAATGTTGCAATGATTTTATCGATTTGCTTTATGTGTGATGAATTTAGCGGAATAAATGCATGCGTTTGTTCGCCCGAGCAAATTAATCCTGATTTATTTTCATCTGCATCCGGCTGATGGATTTGTTTTTTTATAAAAGGTTTCTGATGGTTGTTTTGAGCAAATTTTTTAGCCAGATCAACCATGTTATACTCCATTACTCCGCCACCAATTGACCCGGACATTGCACCGGTTTCAGAAACAGCCATTTTAAAGCCAACAATTCCCGGACTGCTGCCATTTCTCTCAACAACTATAATCAGTGTTACATTTTTACTTTCTGATAATTCCTTTCGAATAAAATTCCAGACTTTCATTTTCTAATTTTTTTTTATGAATCTAATTTCAAAATTACGATGATTTTGGCGATTTTTGGTTTTTTAGAAATCTTTTTTGTAATTGATGTGTAAATTGAATGCATTGATTTAATTTTTGCTTGATTGTTAGGAAATATTTCTATTATTATTATGATATATATTTATTGTTTCTCTATTTCTTTGTAATGCATATAAATCTATTCTGCGAATATATACTTTTAAATAAAAAATGTAATTTTAGGAGTTAAAAATTAAATCTTAAAATGGAAAATATTTATCAAAAAATAAACGAATTGTCGGAGAAGTATCGTGATTATACTGCAAAAAACCTGTCAAAATTAGTTCAAATTAAATCACTTAGCCTGGGCGAAAAAGATGTTCAGTTTGAGTTAAAAAGACAGATGAAAGAAGCCGGTTTTGATGAAGTGCGTATTGATGGATTAGGTAATGTAATTGGCAGAATAGGCACCGGGAAAAAGGTTTTAGCTATCGACGGGCACATGGATACGGTTGATATGGGAAATATGGATAACTGGGATTTTAATCCTTTAGGTGGTGAGATAAAAGATGATTTTGTGCATGGTCGGGGAACCGTAGACCAGGAAGGTGGTCCGGCAGCTTTTGTAACTTCCGGAAGAATTTTAAAAGAATTAGATTTCGATAAAGATCTTACTATTTATTTTGTTGGGAGTGTAATTGAAGAAGATTGTGATGGTTTATGCTGGAAATATATTATTGAAGAAGATAAAATTAAACCTGATTTTGTGATTAGCACCGAGCCTACTAATTTGAATATTTACCGGGGACATCGCGGACGTATGGAAATGCATGTTCATTTTTACGGTGTTTCATCGCACGGTTCAGCACCCGAACGCGGGAAAAATGCTATTTATATGGCTTCAAAAACAGCGCTGGAAATCGAAAAGCTAAACGAAAGGTTAAAATACGATGAGTTTTTAGGAAAAGGAACCATTACCATTTCCGAAATGGTTACAGGAAGTCCGTCATTATGTGCTGTTTCCGATTATGCCAGGATTCATTTAGACAGGCGTTTAACATGGGGAGAAACAAAAGAATCGGCCATTGCAGAAATTGAAGAATTAATCAAAGGAATGAATGCCAAAGTGGAAGTGCTGGAATATAAAGAAAAAGCTTATACAGGTTTAGAATACGGAATGGAAAAATATTATCCCACATGGAAAATTCCGGAAAACCACGAAATTGTACAAAAGGGAGTTCAGGCTTATAAAAATTTATATTATAAAGATGTAAAAATTGACAAGTGGACATTTTCCACCAATGGAATTATGACCAATGGAGTTTATGGTATTCCTACCATTGGTTTTGGTCCGGGCAACGAAGAGTTAGCGCATGCTCCAAATGAAAAAGTAGCTATTAATGATTTGGTTGTGGCATCGGCATTTTATGCTGCTTTTGCTTACGAACTATAATATTAATTATAATTTTGACGGCTTACCTATGCATTAGAAATATTAGCCGCTAAGGCGTTTAGGCGCAAAAAAATATAAGAAAAATATGAGTATAAAGAATAAAATTGAAAAATTGGGTCAATTAAAAACAGACCTGTATCAAAAGGATTTTTTATTAACCTGGGAAAAAACGCAGGATGATTTAAAAGCTATTTTGGAAGTAGCTGAAATTCTGAAAGAAATGAGAGATAACAATATTTCTCCACGTGTTTTTGATTCAGGATTGGCCATTTCAAATTTTCGTGATAATTCTACCCGGACACGTTTTTCGTTTGCTTCGGCAAGTAATATGTTGGGTTGCGCTGTTCAGGATTTGGATGAGCAAAAATCACAAATTGCTCATGGTGAAACCGTTCGCGAAACAGCGAATATGATTTCTTTCTTGTTGGATTTTATTGGAATTCGTGATGATATGTACCTGGGCGAAGGAAATAAATATATGCGCGAAGTAGGAGATGCATTGGACGAAGGCTTCGAAACAGGCGTTCTACCTGTCCGGCCGGGAATTGTAAATTTACAGTGCGATATGGACCATCCTACACAATCCATGGCCGACTTGTTGCATCTGCAAAATCAATTTGGTTCGCTGGAAAATTTAAAAGGTAAAAAGATTGTAATGAGCTGGGCTTATTCACCAAGTTATGGAAAACCATTATCCGTTCCGCAGGGAATTATTGCTTTAATGTCGCGATACGGAATGAACATCGAATTGGCTTATCCGGAAGGATACGATTTAATTCCGGAAATTGTGGATATCGCAAAATACAACTCCAAACAAAGTGGCGGTTCGTTCAATATTTCGCATTCTATGGAAGATGCTATGAAAAATGCCGATATTGTTTATCCCAAAAGTTGGGCTCCATTCCATATAATGCAACAAAGAACCGAGTTGCTAAAAAATAAAGATGTTGAAGGATTAAAAGAACTTGAACAAACTTGCTTAGCAAATAATGCGAAATATAAGGATTGGGAATACAATGAAGCAAAAATGAAACTTACCAAAAATCAGGATGCACTGTATATGCACTGTTTGCCTGCCGATATTAGCGGAGTTTCGTGTAAAGAGGGTGAAGTAAATGCTGAAGTATTTGAAAAGTATAGAATCAGGACATACTTAGAAGCCGGATTTAAACCTTATATCATTGCTGCCATGATGTTTACGAATAAATTCGAGAATACGTCCGAAATTTTAAATAAAATCTTACAAAGAGATAAAAGAAGAGTAGGATTTTAACTTATTTTTTTTACAAATATTTTTTAAACTATTTATTATAAGTTTTGTTTAAATAGTTAATGTGAATGATTTCAAATTTGAAATCATTTTTTTATGATATTAATTATACAAAGAAAAAGAAGAAAAATATGAAAAATGTAGCATTAATCACCGGAGCATCCAGTGGAATTGGGAAAGAGTTAGCACTTATACATGCAGATCAAAAAGGTGATTTGGTTATTGTAGCCCGCCGCAAAGAAGAGTTGGAATCATTAAAAAAAGAAATTGAGAAAAAGTATAAAGTTGATGTAAAGATTATTGTAAAGGATTTAACCAGGGAGAATGCTCCTTCAGAAATTTACAATGAATTGCAGCAAGATGGAATAGAAGTTGACTATTTGATCAATAATGCCGGATTTGGTGGATTAGGTAAATTTCATGAACGTGAATGGGCTAAAGATGAATCAATGATCAAGTTAAATATTTTTGCCTTAACATCATTAACGAGGTTGTTTTTACCTGATTTTGTAAAAAGAAATCGTGGTAGAATTTTAAATGTCTCATCCACAGCCAGTTTAATTCCGGGCCCGTTACAAGCTGTATATTATGCAACCAAAGCATATGTAACATCATTTAGCAATGCGATAGCAGAAGAATTATACGATACAAAAGTAACTGTTACCGCTTTATTGCCTGGTGCCACAGAAACCGAATTTGGAAAAATATCAGGGATGGATAAAACCTCTATGTTTCAAAGTACAGCTAGTGCCCGTGAAGTAGCCGAAGATGGTTACAAAGCTATGATGCAAGGGAAATTGAATAAAATATCGGGATTATCTTTTGGACAAAATTTAATGATGGCATTTGTTAATGTAACTCCAACCAAGATGATTATAAAGCAAGTTCGCAAAATGCAGGAGGTTAGATAATAAATTCAATTCATCAATTATTTAATTATACTTAAAAACTTAATTTACAAACCCAATATTCAAATTATTTGTTTATTGGGTTTTATTTATTTGTATTTATTTGAAGTTTGTTTTTTTAATATTTTAAATATTTACCTCTTTAAAAACTTGCCATTACTTTCAGAAACGAAATCTCCATCTTCAACTTTAATTTCTCCATTAACAATAACAATTTGAGGTTCTCCAATGGTTTTAAAGCCCTCGTATATTTCCAGATCACAATTTTGATGATGATTATTTGCTGAGATGGTATTCTCTTTTTTCGGATTCCAAATAACCAAATCGGCATCGGAGCCAACAGCAATTTCACCTTTTTGCGGATATAGTCCGAATATTTTTGCAGCCTGTGTAGATGTGATATCAACAAATTGATTGTAGCTAATCCGGTTTTTCATTACACCGTAAGTAAAAAGTAATTTCATTCTGTGTTCAACACCGCCGGCGCCATTGGGAATTTTTCTAAAATCATTAACTCCCAGTTGTTTTTGTTCTAAATTAAACGGACAATGGTCTGTTCCAATAATTTTAATAATACCATTTTTCAGGGCATCCCAAAGTATATTTTGGTCTTCCTTCTTTCGTAAAGGCGGACTTAACACATATTTTGCCGTTTCATTAAATGCTCCGGAATATTTTGAATCATCTAATAAAAGGTATTGGGGACATGTTTCGGAGTAGACTTTCTGTCCATCTTTTTGTGCATTTTCAATAAATTCTATCGATTTGCCCGCCGATGTGTGTACAATATAAATCGGGCATCGAGTTAGCTTAGCCATTTCTATGGCCATTTGAACAGCTTCTGATTCTGTTTGTGGTGGCCGTGAAACTGGATGATATTCGGGACTTAACTTGTTTTCTTTAGCTAATTTATTTCTCAGCTCTTCAATCTTGTCGCCTGATTCGCAATGTAACATTACAATTCCGCCTGCTTTACCAACCGTATGCATCACTCTGAAAATATCATCATCATTTAGTCCAATCGAATCTTTATATGCCATGTATACTTTAAAAGATGTGATTCCGGCTTCGATACAGTCTCTAATTTCCTGTTCTGTAGTTTTTGTCCATTCTACCGGACTTACATGAAACGAATAATCGCAAAGCGATTGATTGGCTTCAGCTTTTCGGTCAATGAGTGCGTCAATTAATGATTCGCCTTTTTGTGGAGTTACAAAGTCGAGCAGGGTAGTAGTTCCACCCAAAAGTGCGGCTTTGCTTCCTGTTGCAAAATCATCGGCAGAAAAACCTGCAGGAGTAGGGAGATGCATATGGACGTGCGGATCTATTCCTCCCGGAAATACAAAATACGAACTTGCATCAATAATTTTGTCGACAGGTTCTAAAATTTGCAGTGAATTCCCTATTTGCGCAATTTTCCCATCAGATATAAAAATATCAGCGTTATACGATTGCTTTGATGTAACAATGGTGGCGTATTGTATTAAAATATTCATATCCGTAAAGGTAGTAAAAGTTTAGGAAAATTCTGATGTCATCCTGAGCAATGTCATTCTGAGCAATGTCATTCTGAGCTTGTCGAAGAATGTCGAATGAAAACAAAACTTTATTATCTGGTTTTATCTAAAATTTTAAAAAACATTCCATTTTGATCTTCGGTAAATCCCAGTTTTTTTAGGTAACGAGCATATTTTTTACTTTTACCGGAAGTTTTAACCATATCAAAACCATCCTGGATAAATTTTTTTCTTAATCTTAAATAGATGTATCGGCCATTTTTAAAATCGCGGTATTCAGGAATCACATAGTCCAAGCCGACTCGCAGAATATTGCCATCTTCGCGGTGTGCCAGAAATAATCCGGCCACAGCCATGTTTCTTAAGATAAAAAAACTGATGGTATTCATTTCGGGCTTGTATGTAAAACCCGGAAAATATTTTTGTATTTCTTTATGATGAAAATCCAGAAATCGCAATAGATATTTGTTGTCAGCTCTAACTTCGAGTGTTTCGAAAACTTCTTTTTTACCGTAAATGGTTAAGAGGTAATAAATATCCACTACTACAATAAATCCGTTTAAAAAGCCAACGGGCAAGGCCCCAATTAAAAAACCATACAGGGAAAAAGTGGTGGCGCCAATTAAATTGATCCACCTGAATTTTACAATGGAGTTCATTGTCATAGATAACGCTATGATTACAGATGCTGTATATCCAACCCATTCGAGTATGTTTATTTCCATAAGATTTAGTTTTGAGTTCAGAGTTCAGAGTTCAAAGTTAAAAGTTAAAAGCTAAAAGCTAAAAGCTAAAAAAATATAACATTGAACTTTAAACTTTTAATTAGTAACATGATATCAGCAACTATTGTTGCATCTTTTTCCATAAACGGATTGATTGCTCTCTTGAGAATTGCAGGATTTCAGATTCGTTAACCGTTTGTATTTCCCGGTCTTTTACTATTATTTTTCCATTGGAAATCACATCATTGATATGGTTTGAATTAATCCCAAAAATAAAATGACCCAGAAAGTTATCCTGATTTATTGCGGTAGGAGAGTCGTAATCTAATATTACCAGATTGTTTTCTCCATCGCCATCGAATTGATTAAGAGCGATATAATCATGCACTTTTCTGAAACGTTCATAAGCTGAAGAAAAATCAATGGTATCAAACCCCTGTCCAACAAAAAAAGCGGCTTTGGCACTTTGCAGCATATCGCTGTGCATACCATCGGTTCCCAACATGATATTTTTGCCTAAATTTTTTGAGTTAAAGTAGCCTACATTATTGTTCAGGTTGCTCTCCATATTTTGCGTTATAAAAGCTTTTGATTTTTCTATGATTTGACGCTCATTTTCATTCAGATGCAGGCAGTGTACTAGTATTGACCTGTACGAATTTAATAAGTCAAAATCATTTAACCGTTCAACCACTCTTTTATGATGATTTTTTTGGCAATGTTCCTGGTCGTATATACCTTCGGCAACATGAATGTGTACTCCGGAATTGTATTTGTGCATTAAGCCGGCAGCTTTTTGCATGCTATCATCACCAACGGTGAATGATGCGTGTAAACCAACCAATCCCTGGTTAGATTGTAAATATTGTTCAGTTTCAGCTAATCCTTTTTCTGCTTTATCCAATCCGTCTCTGTCGGTAATTTCGTAGCATAATAAATGATTAACACCCACTTTATCAAAAGCTTTGGCAATAATTTCCAGTGAGCCTTCAATGTAATTTGGTGATGCATGATGATCGATAACAAAGGTAGAACCTGCTTTTGCACAAGCCATTGCGGTGTATAAGGCGCTGGCTTTAATCATTTCTTTATCCAAAGCTTTATCTAATGTCCACCAAATGTATTGTAGGATTTCATGAAAATTTACGGGATTTTTTTTGGGAGCTCCCATACCACGTGCTAATGCCGAATATACATGATGATGCCCAACAGCAAATGATTTGGTAACTAATTTACCTTTGCAATCAATTATTTCTGATGCATTTGAGTTTTTATCATCTGTAAAACTTATTTTCCCTTTTAAACCTTCTTCCACAAGAATGTTTGTATTCTTGAATTCTAAGGTTTTCCAATCGATGTATGTTGCGTTTTTTAATAGGGTCATAATTTATTTTATTAAAAAGTAGACTAAATAAAAAACTTTACTTCAAATGTCTACACTTCGACAAGCTCAGTGTGACATTTATTAAATGATGTTGTCATATTGAGCCTATCGAAATATAAACATCATTTAAGCTTTAGATAATTTATATTTTGTTTTATTTATATTTAATCCTGCGTAAACAGGAATCTTTTAATCTCTCATTAATGGTAATTTATACCTTCTTATTCCATCAAATTTAGTAAAGGCATTGGCCACAGCAGCAGCAGTAGGCACCAGCCCGATTTCACCAATTCCTTTAGCTCCGTAAGGACCTACCAGGTCTTTTACTTCAATCATGCTTACATCAATTTCCGGTGTTTCGTGAGCTCTCAGAATTTTCAAATCTTTCATCTTATCACTGATTAAATGTCCGTCTTTCATTGGTAAATCTTCAGTTAATGCATAACCCAATCCCATGTGCACTCCACCTTCAACCTGCCCTTCGAAAAGCATTGGGTTCATTATTTTCCCGCCATCGTGTGCAGCAATCATTTTTTTTATTTTTCCATCATCATCCAAAATACAAACCTGTGTTGCATAACCGTACGAATAATGTGTTATCTGTTCATCAACATCAGTACCCGGTTTAGTTGTCCAGTTGCAAACGTATTGGCCTTTATAAGATTTCCCTGTTAATTCTTTTAATGATTTAGATTTTAAATCTTCTTTTAGTGCTTTGGCGGCATTAATAATTGCTAATCCAACCAATGCTGTTGCACGAGACGAAGTCGTCATACCTGTTTTTATTTGTGCATCAGTATCGACTATAACTTCAATAATGTCGGGAGAGACAGATGTTTCTTCGCACAATGTTTGTAACGCCATATTATGTACGCCCTGGCCCATTTCTGTCCATCCGTGTTGCAAGCGTATATGATTTTCAGAAATAATATCGATAATAACTTTCGATTCATCAACCATTCCGTTGCCCACGCCAGAATTTTTGATGGCGCAAGCCAATCCTGCAAATTTTGCTTTATTAAAATCTTCTTTAACAGCATCAAGACAAGCGCGAATACCCACACCAAAAACTGCCTGTCCGGTGGATGTTTTTAGTCCATCAACTAATGCATTATCATAACGAAATTGCCATCGGTCAAACCCTGCTTTTTCGCAAATTTCATCCATACAACTTTCCAGGGCAAAACAAACCTGGTTAGCTCCAAATCCTCGCATGGCACCACAAGGAATATTATTGGTATAAACCGTTTTGGCTTCAATATCAATTTCAGGAATAAAATAACCTCCCGAAGCATGTCCGGCTACTCTTTCCAAAACTTTCATTCCAACCGAAGCATAAGCACCGGTATCGCCCACTGCCCGTAATTTTAATGCAGTAAGCTTTCCATTTTCATCAGCACCCAGTTCTATGTCCATAAAAATAGGATGTCGCTTAGGATGCAAACGAATAGATTCTTCGCGGCTTAAAGTAAGCTTTACAGGTTTGTTAAGCAGATAAGCAAATAGCGAAGTATGTCCTTGAATGCTTAGGTCTTCTTTTCCTCCAAAACCACCACCATTGGGCACAAGTATAACATGCACTTTTTCTTCGGGTAAACCTAAAATCATGGAAACCTGTCGCCGGTCTTCATAAACACCCTGGCTCTGACTGAATAATTTTAATCCGCCATTACCGTCAGGTTGTGCTACAGCAGCTTCTTTTTCTAAAAAGGCATGTTCTACACGCTGTGTTTCATATCTTCCTTTTGAAATATATTTTGATTTTTTTAATGCATTATAGGCATTACCAATGGTAAATTGTGTAGTATCAAAATGATTAGGGCGTTCATCATGAACTTGTGGCCCATCAATAGCATTGAAAACATCTGTTACAGGCTCATATATTTCATATTCTACTTTAATTTTTTGAATGGCATTGCGCGCAATATCTTCAGAATCGGCAACCACACCGGCAATAACATCACCAATATAATGTGTTGTTTCTCCTTCATCAATCATCACATTCCAGTCCTGGAGTATTAACCCTACTTTTTTTTCTCCCGGGATATCTTTTGCTGTAAAAATGCGATGAACACCTTTTATTTTTTCTGCTTCATGTGTATTTATTTTTAATACTTTAGCTTTAGGATGATCGCTAAACTTTAGTGCGGCAAACAGCATCCCGTTAAGGAAAATATCATCGACAAAATTGCGTTCGCCCAAAGCGGTTTTACAGGCATCATATTTAGGGTGTGCAATACCAACCCTGCCGGTTGTTTTAGTTATTTCAAGCTTTTTGTTATCACGGATAGCTTTTCCAGCATAATGAATAGCCTGCTCAATTTTTTTATATCCGGTACACCGGCAAATGTGTGGTTTTATGGCTTTTTGAATTTCTTCAATGGTGGGGTTGGGATTATCCTGCAAAAGAATTTTTGTACGGCTAATAAATCCCGGAGTACAAAAACCGCATTGAACGGCGCCATTATTAACAAAAGCTTTGGCAATGGTATCTTTTACATAATCAGGAAACCCTTCGGGTGTAAATATTTCAGCACCATTAAGTTTACCCATTTTTGTAATACAAGCCAGTTTGGCTTTACCGTTAATTTCTACCGTACATGCTCCACATGTTGCCTGTCCTGAGCATCCATCTTTTATTGAAGTGATTCTTTTTACGTTGCGTAAATATTTTAATAATGATTTGTCGGGATCACCCTTGTAAGTTTCTTTAACTCCGTTTAAAGTAAAAGTTATCATGATAACATTCTTTTCAAATTTTCGATATTGGGATCGATAGATTCCGGCATTTTAAGCATAGATTGAACAGCATTAAGGTCTTTTAATCCACTTCCGGTTAAAAGTACAATATTTTTAGAATTCTTGTCAAGTTTATGGTTGCGATAAAAATTTAATAAACCAGCAAAACAGGATGCAGCAGCAGGTTCAGCAAATAATCCCGTATTTTTGGATAGGATAGAAGAAGCTTCAAGTATTGATTGATCAGAAACCGTAAGGTATTCACCATGATATTTTTGAATAAAATATTTTGCCATATTAAAGTTACGAGGAATATCAACAGATATTGAATCGGCAATGGTATCACTTTTTTTTATTTCAAAATATTTATTTTCCAGGTTTCGGATTAAATTGTCGCTTCCTTCAGATTGTACAGCTACAATAGTTGGAATTTTATCAATAATTTGAAGATTTAACAGATCTTCAAATCCTTTGTAAACCCCAGATATAATAACTCCATCTCCAACAGGTACGAAAATTTTGTCGGGAATTGTTTCGTTCAATTGATCGAAAATTTCGAATGATACCGTTTTTTTTCCCTCAATGGTTAGTGGATTGTAAGCCGTATTCCTGTTATACCAGCCAAATGTTTCGGTTGCTTTAATGCTTAATTCAAATGCATCATCGTATGTTCCCTTAACAGGGATTATGGTAGCTCCATACATTAAAATTTGCGTAAGTTTTGCAAGTGGTGCATTTTCGGGCACCATAACCACAGCTTTCTGATTTTGTGCCGCACATATTCCGGCTAATGATGAGCCGGCATTTCCTGTTGATGCAGTAACAATAGTTTTTATATTGTTTTCTTTTGCGTATGCCGAAACAACCGCAGATGCCCTGTCTTTAAATGAAAAGGTAGGATTTTGTGAATCATCTTTTAAAAATAGCTGAAAAGGTAATTTATTCTGCTCCAATTCATTGAACTCATACAAAGGAGTTTTTCCCACTTTTAGCCTGGGAAGACTTGTAATGTTTGAAATGGGCAAAATCTGAAGAAAATTTTCCTTTTTCAGATCATTAAATAGGATAATTTTCCTTTTTTTTTCAAAAAAGTTATAAACAATTCTGAGTACCCCTTTGGGAGGGCATAAATCATTATTTTCCTTGCTACATTGCGGACATAGATAAATAGTATGTGATGAATCATATTGTTTTCCACAATCAATACACTCATAAACAAACTTACAGTTGGTATTTTTTGGCGCCATAGTATTTTGATCTACTGCAAATTTACTATTTTTGTTAATGATCAACTGTCTTAATCATTTTTTTATATTAAAGGTGTCTGCAGTGTTTTTTAAGGTTTGGTATACCTGCTATTTAAATTTTGTATTGAGTTAATTCAGGTAATAATTATAAAACTACAAGCAGACACCTTTTTTATAATGCTTTCAATAGCCCGGTTTTTTCGTTGAAATCATTTATTAATTCATCCCATTTTTGTACCTGATTAAATTGCTTTATCCAGATTTCACGATCGTTCCATAACTTATTCAGATCATCAACTTCTTTTCCCTGTTGTTCAACCCAGGTAAAGTATTTTAAGTTATGGATTGCTTTTTTGTCGTAATAACTTAATTCTTTGGTATAATCAATGGTGCATCCCAGGATACATTTTTCGAAATCTTTTGCAGCTTGCAACTGCTTATATTTTCCACGTTCTGTATTTAGTTCGTTGATCCTGGATTGATACATATTGGCAGAGTCTGTAGCAACAGAAATTATGATATCATCTGCTGTCATTTCGTAATATTTAGCAGCTTTAATAGCCGACAGTAAATTACTGATACCTGAAATACCCATTAAATGTAAGTTGTTAATTATTTTTTGATCAATACCCAATGATTTTAAATAATTATGGCCTTCTTTTTCATTAAAAAGCCGTAGCAACCGCATACAGTCTTCATCATCTATTGCCGTTACCATATCGGTATTTTTAATGTTATGAATCCAGGGAACGTGCTTATCGCCAATACCTTCGATTCGATGTCCTCCAAATCCATTCATTAAGAGGGTAGGGCATTGTAATGCTTCAGAAGCTACTACTTTAATTTCAGGATAAAGCGTTCGCAGGTAATCTCCTGCAGCAATTGTACCGGCAGAACCTGTTGCAGAAACAAATGCTGCAAGATTTGAATTTTTTGTTTTTAATTCATGGTAAATTTCCTCGATAGCATTTCCGGTAATATTGTAATGCCAAACTGAATTTCCAAACTCATCAAACTGGTTAAATATAATGCAATCAGGACGTGTACTTCGTATTTCCCAACACTTATCATAAATTTCCTTAACATTTGATTCGCAGCCGGGTGTGGCTATAACTTCAGAACCAATTTCGTTTTTCAGCCAGTTAAATCGTTCCTGGCTCATCTCTTCGGGTAAAATAGCTACCGATTCAGTACCCATTAATTTGGAATCAAAAGCACCTCCACGGCAATAATTTCCTGTTGATGGCCATACGGCTTTGTGATAGGTTGGATCGTACTGGCCGGTTATAATTCTTGGTGCAAGGCATCCATAAGCAGCACCTACTTTATGCGATCCTGTTGGAAACCATTTTCCTATTAGTAAGACGATTCGCGCATTAACACCTGTAAGTTCTTTAGGTAGTTCAAGAAAGTTTACATTACCAAACAAACCTCCCTTCCTGCCGGCAGGTAAGCTCTTCTCTTTGGGCTCATTTTTCCAGGTTATTCTGAAAAGATTTAAAGGATTTATTTCCCATAAACCAACATTCTTGATTTTTTCTTTTATCTTATCTGGTATTAGATCAGGATTTTTCTGTTGCTCAAAAGTTGGAAGTATGATCTTTTTCTCCTTAAATCTCTTGATTGCATTATTTAATGCTACTTTATCAGTTACTTTATCAATTATCTGTATCATTATTATCGGATTAATTTGCTTTGCAATGTACTAAAAATACAAATATATTCTTTAATGTAAAAAATATATAGTAAAAATTACTATTTTATTATAATATAAAAGAAATATATTATATTTGTATTTTGAACTTTTATCATTAACAGAAAATAAGACTGCCTATGAAACTTCTTGATGATATCGACAAAAGGCTGTTAAATATTTTACAAACAAACAGTCGAGTTACGATTCGTGAATTATCGGAACAATTGCATTTATCTACAACTCCTATCCATGAAAGAATTAAGAAACTTGAAAAAGGAGGTTTTATAAAAGAATATATCACTTTAGTGGATCATAAAAAGATAGGGAAGAAACTTATAGTATATATTTCTGTTTCGTTAAACAAGCATACAAAAGAGGCAATAGATGAATTCGAGCAACAAATTAATAAAATGGAAGAGGTTATGGAAGCTTATTATATTTCTGGTAGCTCAGATTTTCTTTTAAAGGTTTTTTGTAGTGATATGGATGATTTTCATCAATTTATAACCCAAAAATTTTCTGTTATTGGCAATATTAACCAGTTTTATAGTTCTTTTGTGATGTCTGAATCAAAATTAAAGCGAAATTTTCAATTATAATTTTATTGGATGATTTGCTGTAAAAGGACATTAAATAAAAAAAACCAGTCAGGGTGTAAAAGGTAATGTACTGAAAAATAGTTGGTAGTTATTTGAAAAATATTTTGTAAT
>JBKHIH010000044.1:0-30151 GCA_046538755.1 Thiohalospira sp. | reverse complement strand
AACAATTTGAATTAATGATTTATTAAGTTTAAATGTTAAATTTCTTAAACCTTTAATGAAAAACTTGGTCTCAAAAAAAAGATTTTTATATTTGTCATTCCTTTTTATAAATGATTTGAAAATTAATATTAACTAAAACTAATACACTATGTTTAAAGGACATCCTAAAGGTTTGATCGCAGCAGCTCTGGCAAATATGGGGGAGCGTTTTGGCTTCTATACCATGATGGCTATTCTGGTGCTTTTTTTACAGGCAAAATTTGGTTTATCGGGTAAAGATGCCGGGCTTATTTACTCTGTTTTTTATTTTTCAATTTACATTCTTGCCTTTGTTGGTGGTTTAATTGCCGACCGTTTAAGAAATTACAAAGGAACCATTTTAACAGGTATTGTAATAATGGCAATAGGTTATGTTATTGTAGCTATGCCTTCTCCTACACCGGTTCCTGAATCATCACGAATGGCAATGCTTGTACTAACTATTTTTGGTTTATTTGTTATTGCTTTTGGTAATGGATTATTCAAAGGTAACTTACAGGCATTGGTAGGGCAAATGTATGATAACGAAAAATATGGAAAACTAAGAGACTCAGGTTTTGCAATTTTCTATATGTTTATTAATGTTGGTGCTATTTTTGCTCCATTTGCAGCAATTGGTATCCGAAACTGGTGGTTAAATAACAACGGTTTTAAATATAACCCAGACTTACCTGCGTTATGCCACAAACATCTTGGAACAGGTTTAAGTGAAGAAGCTTTATCTCGATTCGAAGAAATAAAAGCTTCTGTTGGAGGGGCAGCTCAAAGTCTTGATGCTTTCGCTAACGAATATCTAAATATATTTACTACAGGTTACCACTATGCATTTGGTATTGCTGTTGGAGCAATGGCAATTTCACTAATTATTTATTTAACTAATACGAAAAAATTCCCTAAAGTTCAGAAAAAAGGTGAAAAAGGTGAAACTACCGACGCAATACCTGAAATGAGTGTACAGGAAATCAGACAACGTCTTTACGCATTATTCGCTGTTTTTGGTGTTGTAATATTTTTCTGGTTCTCTTTCCATCAAAACGGACTAACACTTACTATGTTTGCCCGAGACTATACGAATTTAAGCGGAATTGCAATTAATTTAGGATTTGTTACCATAGAAGGTGCAGAGATATTCCAGTCTGTGAATCCTTTATTTATTGTTCTTTTAACTCCTATAGTTGTTGGACTTTTCGGTTGGTTAAGAGCCAAAGGAATGGAACCATCAACTCCTAAAAAAATTGCCATTGGTATGGGAATTGCAGCTTCGGCATATTTAGTGATGACATTAGGTTCTATTGGTTTACCATCTTTTGAAACCATTGACCCTGCACAAGATGGAACTCCATTAGCTCAAGCTCAAAGAGTTACTCCTATGCTACTTATCGGGACCTATTTAATTCTTACTGTTGCCGAACTATTTATCAGCCCACTTGGAATTTCATTTGTTTCTAAAGTTGCACCTCCACAATATCAGGGTGTAATGCAAGGTGGCTGGCTAGGAGCAACAGCCATTGGGAACCAGTTATTATTTATTGGTGCAATACTTTACGAAAGTGTACCACTATGGATTACATGGACTATGTTTGTTGTTGTTTGTGTACTATCTATGGCAACCATGATCTTCATGCTTAAATGGCTTGAAAGAATTACAAAATAATTATTATTTAATTCAACAAAAAATCCCGTATCAAAATTGATGCGGGATTTTTTTATATCATTTTTCTTAAAATATTGCAAAAAAAGCGGGCAAGCTACTTACATCGCACCGCTACAACCGTTTACCCTTGCTTCCTTCCGGACCTGGGGGAGTTCAACAGGAGCTGGTCGTGTAAGACTTGCCCGGGAGTACAAAAGTAGTAATTAAATAAATCTTTTCAAATATTTGAGTTATTATTTATTCAAAAACTGATATATTTGTTTTTGTATTAATTAAAGCCTTATTACTATGGAAGAAAAATCAAACTCTTTTTTTAAAACAGCAATAAACTTAGGGGTAATACTAGGTTTAGCTCTTATTATTTATTCTATTCTGTTATTTTTCTTTAATTTACATCTTAACAAATACCTTGGATACGTTATCTATGTTATTATTATCGCATTCTTTATTTGGGGTGTTAAATATTATCGGGACAATAATTTAAATGGAATCATTTCGTTCAGCAAAGCTCTAGGGTTAAGCACCTTAATACTTTTATTTGCTTCAGTTCTTTATAACATTTACAGCTATTTACTTGTTACTGTAATTGATCCTGATTATATTGACAAATTGTTGTTGATGGTTGAAGAACAGCTGCTAAAACAAGGCATACCCGATGAACAAATTGAATTAGGTGTTGCTATGCAGAAAAAAATGATGAAACCTCTTTTAATGTCTCTGTTTGGCTTTATCGGTATGATGTTTTTTGGTTTTATCATTGCCCTAATCACTTCTGCAATTGTTAAAAAAGAAGGAGACCCTTATCAATCTGCTATGCAAGGCATTGACGAAAAATAAAGATTTTATAGTCACACTTCGACAAGCTCAGTGTGACATTTGATAATAATAAATTATGGATATTTCTGTAGTAATACCCTTATTAAACGAAGAAGAATCGCTTCCCGAACTGGTGGATTGGATCAAAAAAGTAATGGCCGCCCACCAATATACTTATGAAATCATTTTAGTAGATGACGGAAGCAAAGATAACTCATGGGAGGTAATTTCTGATTTGAGTAGCAAAAATCCGGAAGTGAAAGGAATAAAATTCCGGAAAAATTATGGAAAATCAGCAGCACTACATACCGGTTTTGGCGATGCCAAAGGTGATGTTGTAATAACCATGGATGCCGATTTACAAGATAATCCCGATGAAATTCCTGGCCTTTTCCGAATGATAAAAGAAGATGGCTACGACTTAGTTTCTGGATGGAAGAAAAAAAGGTACGACCCGATTAGCAAAACCATTCCAAGCAAATTATATAACCGCACAGCACGTACACTAACTGGAATAAAATTGCACGATTTCAATTGCGGCCTAAAAGCTTACAAAAACGAAGTGGTTAAAAATATTGAAGTTTATGGCGAGATGCACCGCTATATTCCTGTAATTGCAAAAAAGGCAGGTTTTTCAAATATTGGCGAAAAAATAGTTAAGCATCAGTCCAGAAAGTATGGCGTAACAAAATTTGGACTCGACCGATTTATAAAAGGATATCTTGATTTATTATCCATCACATTTATATCAAAATTTAGCCAACGGCCTATGCACCTTTTCGGCACTCTTGGAACATTAATGTTTGTTGCCGGTTTTTTAGCTGCAGCATGGCTTGGCGGACAGAAACTTTATTTTTTATGGAATAGCATCAAAGCCCCACTGGTTACAAGCAGCCCAATTTTTTACATCGCACTAACATCGATGATAATGGGTACTCAGCTCTTTTTAGCAGGTTTTTTGGGTGAATTAATTTCGAGAAGCTCATCAGACAGAAATAATTACCAAATAGAGAAAAAAATAAATATTTAGTTTTGACAAAAATACTCATTGGCCCTGCATATCCTTTACGCGGAGGTATTGCCGATTTCAACCAGGCACTGGCAAACAGTTACCTACAAGCTAATAGCCAGGTAAAAATTTACACTTTTTCATTGCAATACCCTGGATTTCTTTTTCCTGGAAATACTCAATTTGCAGAAGGTGACAAACCTGAAAATTTAAATATTAATGTATCTATCAACTCTATCAATCCAATAAACTGGATTCGTACAGGCAATAAAATTGCTAAAGAAAACCCAGCGTATGTAATTATACATTATTGGATGCCCTTTATGGCACCATGCCTTGGAACGATTGCAAAACAGATCAGAAAAAAATCAAAAGCCAAAATTTTTGCCATCATGCATAATGTTATTCCGCATGAAAAATTTCCACTAAAAAACCAGCTAACCAGATACTTTGTAAAACAATGCGACGGGTTTATTACCATGTCAAAATCGGTATTAAATGACTTAAACTTATTTACTGAAAACCAAAATAAAATATTTGCCCCACACCCTATTTATAACACATTTGGTGAAAAAATTTCAAAATCAGATGCACTTAAAAAGCTTGGGCTATCGCCTGAATATAAATACCTGCTTTTTTTTGGAATCATCAGAAAATACAAAGGGTTGGACATTCTTATAAAAGCCCTGGCAAATGAAAAATTATCTAAATTCCCCATAAAATTAATTGTTGCAGGAGAGTTTTATGAAGACCGAAAAGTTTATGATAATTTGATAGAAACCCATGAAATGAAAGATAAAATTGTTTTTACCAATGGCTTTGTTCAATCAGATATGGTTAAATATTATTTCTGTGCTTCTGATATTGTTGTACAAACATATAAAAGCGCTACACAAAGCGGAGTTACTCAAATTGCTTACCATTTCGAACGGCCTATGCTTGTTACAGATGTTGGTGGATTAGCCGAGATCGTACCACACCAAAAAGTAGGTTATGTAACCGAAATAAACCCAACGGCAGTTGCTGATGCATTAATTGATTTTTTCACGAATGCACGCGAAGAAGAATTCTCAAAAAACACTGCTATTGAAAAGAAAAAATTTGATTGGGGCCGATTTATAGAGCGTATTGAAGAGCTAAAGAAACCTTTGTTTTAACATTCCAACCACTTTTTGATCAACCGGAAAAGTCATATCTTTTTCTGATAAACTAAAAAGCGGTACCCACCGAAAAGACATATTTCCATTTTTTAGCTCTGCAAAATCAAAAGGTTTTTCAGATATTTTAAACTTTACTGGTTCTTTAAACTTTGCCAGATAATAAATACTTACAAGTTGATAATTATCGTAGAAAAAAGCAGGTTGAAAATAATCAGTAGTGTAAAAATGCTCAATGATTTCAACCTCCTGCCCCATCTCTTCTATCGCTTCTCGTTTTAAACAATCGATAGTTCCTTCGCCAAAATTCATTCCACCACCAGGAAATTTTGTCATTTTTATATTTAGTTGAAATTCGTCGCTTATTAAAACTTCTTTGCTATTATTTATAAACAAACCATAAACCCTGATAACAAAATGGCCAAAATCTTTTTTCATTTATACTTTATTTTTTATAAAATCGATAATCTCTTTTTTCTCTTTGGGATGAAACCAATGAATGTCTTTATCTCGATTAAACCATGACATCTGCCTTTTTGCATAATGCCTTGAATTTCTTTTGATCAACTCAATAGCTTTATCTAAACTTATTTTCCCTTCGAAATGTTCAAAAAGTTCTTTATAACCTACAGTATTTAACGAATTTAAATGCCTGTCTTTAAAATATTTACGAGCCTCTTCAACCAATCCCTCTTCAATCATCTGGCCAACTCGCAAATTAATCCTTTCATACAACTCATCTCTATTACGCTGTAAGCCAATTTTAAGGATATTAAACGGCCTTTGTTTTTTTGGTTGGGTAAGAAAAGAAGAATAAGGCTTCCCTGTTTGTATCGTTACCTCAAGCGCTTTAAGTATTCTTTTTGGATTTTTTAAATCGATTTTTTGATACGATTCCGGATCAAGCATTTTAAGTTGAATACGTAAACTTTCTATTCCCTCTTCTTGGTATTTTTGAATTAATTCATCACGTAAATGTTTATATATGGTAGGGAGTTCATCAATCCCATCGCACACCGCATTGATATACATTCCCGATCCGCCGGCCATAACCACCTGATTATACTTATTATATAATTCTTGAAGTAAATCAAGCACTTCGAATTCAAACATGCTGGCATTGTAATAATCGTAGATTGATTTATTGCCAATAAAATGATGTTTTACTTGATTTAATTGATCATCAGAAGGAACAGCAGTGCCAATTTTTAATTCTTTATAAATCTGCCGCGAATCAGAAGAGATGATCTCCGTCCCAAACTCACGCGCAATTTCAATGCTTAGGTCTGTTTTACCAATACCAGTTGGCCCAAGAATTACAATTAATGTTTTAGCCACAATCAAATTTTAAGATTATAAATGATTTATTTTTAACAAAATTAAAACCTTTCAATGAAATCATTTATTATTTTATGATTTAATTAAGAAAAAGAAATTAAAGTCAAAAAATCAAGGATAAGATTCATAAAACTTGCTTTTTAATTTCCGTTTTTATAACTTGTGTAAAAATATCACACAACCATGAGTTACAAAGTTAATCTTACTCAATTGCAAGAGAATGAGCTAAGGAAGCTTGTTCGGGAAAATCAAAAGAGAAAAAATATTTTAAAACGATTATATTGTATTCTATTAAAACATGAAGGCCAAAAAAACGAAAATATCACACAGTTATTAGGAATTCATGAAGATTCTATTGCCGATTGGACTAAAATATATCTAAAAAAAGGGATTGATGGTTTATTAAAATTTAAATACGCCGAAAGGCGAAAATCAAAATTACATCCATACAAACATCAGATTAAAAGAATGGCTTCGGCAAAAAGCGTAAAAACCATTGAACAGCTTCAGCATAAAGTCAAAGAAAAATATAATATTGAAATGGAATACAGCTGGTTTTTCCGTTATTGTCGAAAATACGGTATTTATAAGGTTTTAAAGGAAAAATCCTGATGACACGTTCGTTAAAAATTATTTCAGGAGGGCAAACCGGCGTTGACCGAGGAGCGCTCGATTTTGCATATGATAATAATTATCCAATGGGTGGATATTGCCCTAAAGGCCGAAAATCAGAAAATGGAAAAATTCCTGAAAAATATCCACTTACAGAATTAAAAAGCAAAAATTATATTGACAGGACGAAAGAGAATGTAATAGCTTCAGACGGGACTTTAATTATAAAAGATGAACAGCCATTAAGAAAAGGGAGTGCAGATACTATTCTATTATGTAAAAAATATAAGAAACCTTTTTATATTGCCGAAATAAACCTCCAGCCAGAAAGTCGGTATCGGTTTATTCATTGGTTGGAAATGAACAATATCAAGGTATTAAATGTTGCAGGAAATAGAGAAAGCCAAAGCCCGGGAATTAGGCAAAAAACTTTTGAATTGCTTTCATGCTTATTTAAGTCTTATACTTAACCTTAAACATGGTTGAAACTAAAATTTTTATAGTCAAAAAAATAAATTAATTTCGCAGCGTAAAAAACAGGTTATTCATTTAAATCAAAAATACATTATGAAATTTTTTATTGATACAGCAAACCTAGACCAAATAAAAGAAGCCCAGGATTTGGGGGTACTTGATGGTGTAACTACAAATCCTTCGTTAATGGCTAAAGAAGGAATAAGTGGCAAAGAAAATATTATCAATCATTACAAAACCATTTGCGAAATTGTTGATGGTGATGTAAGTGCTGAAGTAATATCGACCAATTTTGACGGAATAATAAAAGAAGCCGAAGAACTGGCTGCTCTACATCCACAAATAGTAGTGAAAGTACCCATGATAAAAGATGGTATCAAAGCCATAAAATATTTATCGGATAAAGGAATCAGGACTAACTGTACATTAGTATTTTCGCCCGGGCAGGCATTACTTGCTGCAAAAGCAGGAGCTACTTATGTCTCACCTTTTATTGGGCGGTTAGACGATATTTCTACCGACGGAGTGGAATTAATTGCCCAAATAGTAGAAATGTATAATTATTATGGATTCGAAACCCAGGTACTTGCTGCTTCTATTAGGCACACCATGCACATTATTCAATGTATGGAAGTTGGTGCCGATGTAGCTACCTGCCCGTTAAATGCAATTCTTGGATTATTAAATCATCCATTAACAGATATCGGATTAGAAAAATTCTTAGCTGATTATAAAAAGGTAAACGGTTAAATTTTATCAAACAATTTGAAAAAAGGTTGCTTAACATTGCAACCTTTTTTTCGTTTAAACATCCTTATAATTAGATTATAATTACATTTGCAAATGATAAAAAAAAGAAAGGAGCTTTAAATATGTTATTGCAAATACATCCGGATAATCCAAACCCGCGCGAAATGGCAATGGTTATCGAGGCGCTCGAAAACGACGGGTTAATCATTTATCCTACCGATACGGTTTATGGATTAGGATGGAGTATTAACAGCCCTAAAGCATTCGACAGAATTGTACGAATTAAAGGAAAAAATGCTTTAAAAGAAAATTTTTCAATTATTTGCAGCGATATCAGCCAGGTTTCGCAATTTACCATGCATATTAACAATCCTACTTTTAAATTAATGAAAAAGAACCTTCCCGGGCCTTTTACTTTTATCCTGAATGCAAACAGCAATGTTCCAAAATTCCATAAATCCAAGAAAAAAACCATCGGAATAAGAATTCCAAACCACAATATTCCCATAGAAATTGTTAATCAGTTAGGGCATCCCATTATGACAACTTCGTTACACCACGATGATGAAATACTTGAGTATATTACCGATCCGGAGTTAATTCATGAAAAATACGAGAACCAGGTTGATTATGTAATTGATGGAGGATTTGGGAATAACCAGGCTTCAACAATAGTAGATTGTACAAACGGAACATTCGAAATTTTAAGGCAAGGCATTGGCGAGTTGATTTTATAAAATACCGCTCAGCTCACAACTTGTTCATAGCAAGTTTTTTCAGCAATTTTAATCCAGTTTATTAAACCATATACAGCATTTACCAGGTATGCTACCCACATAACCAAAACAGCTATATCGTTGCCTCCATTCATTAAAACATCAATCCACATTACAATGGTTACGATATCAACTAAAATCCATAAAATCCATTGTTCAACAAATACAAAAACCATTAATATCATTGCTATAATTGACATAACAGTAGATGCCGAATCGAAAAAAGGCATGTTGCCACCCAGTTTTTTCAGAACAAATCCATAAGCTAATGTTGCAAACACAGTGATTAAAAGCCAAACTATTCTTTGTATATTCGACATATATTTTACTTTCACATCATCTTTATGCTTTGATATGCGTTTTTTTGTCCACAAATAAAACCCGACAAACTGCATGGGAAAAAAATAGAACATATTTAACATTACCTCGCCATAATACTTTTGGCTATATGCTACATAGGCATAAGCTAAAACATTAACTACACCAAAATAAAAATTGATAATTTTTCCTTTAGCTACCAGCACAACACACCAAATACCGGTTAAAGAAGCGATTATTCCAATAAGGCTATCATTCCAATAAATTGATAAGATTAAAATGATAATGGTAAAAAGCGAAAGCCAGATTTTCTCGTATAAATCCCAGTCATCAAAATATTTTATAATTCTATACATAAAGAATTATTTACGCCAAAAGGCTGGAGAAAATAATAACAGAACAGTAAATAATTCTAACCGGCCAATTAACATTAAGAAAGAAAGAAACCATTTACCAAATACCGGGAATTGTTCATAATTTTCAACCGGGCCTACCTGCCCAATGCCCGGGCCAATATTTCCTAAAGTGGCAGCAACAGCTCCAACAGACGTTTCAAGGTCATAACCCATTGCAGAAATAACAATGGTACTAATAATCGTTATAAGCATATAAATAACTACAAAAGCCAAAACATTGGTAATAATTTGCTGAGGGACACTCTTTTTATTAATTCGAACAGGGATTACCGCATTGGGATGGATCATCCTTTTTAATTCAAGATAACTGTTTTTAAGCAATAACATTACCCTGATTATTTTTACACTACCACCAGTTGAACCAGCTGATCCGCCAAAAAACATTAGAGAAAAAAACATCACTGAAATAAAAGGCACCCAAATTAAATAATCGGCTGTTACAAAACCTGTTGTAGTAATTATAGATACTACCTGAAAAAGCGAATCTCTAAATGATTTTTCCAGATGATAACCTTCGAAATACCAAATTGTTCCAGCAATTATAATTGTATAAAAAGTGATAAACCCAAAGTAATACCTAAATTCTTCGTTTTTAAAAACTTTCCCGAATTTAAAATGAAGTGCATAATAAGAAAGGGTAAAATTTGTACCGGCCAAAAACATAAAAAAGATAATAACATAATGAATAAACGGAGATTGAAAGTGAGCAATACTGGCCTGTTTTGTAGAAAAACCTCCTGTAGCCATGGTAGTAAACGAGTGATTAATGGCATCGAACCATGTCATTCCGCCGATTTTTAACAAAATAGTTTCTGCAAATGTAAAACCGATGTAAATGATCCAAAGCCGTTTGGCAGTTTCTTTTATTCGCGGATGAAGTTTATCCGGTGTTGGGCCTGGCACTTCGGCCACAAAAAGCTGCATACCTCCAATTCCAAATATGGGTAAAATAGCCAGTGATAAAACAATAATTCCCATTCCACCCAACCATTGAGTAAGGCTACGCCAAAACAATAAACCATGAGGCATGGTTTCAATATCGTTTAATATAGAAGCTCCGGTAGTTGTAAATCCTGATATGGTTTCAAAAAAAGCATTGGTGTAAGACGGAATAGCACCACTTATAACAAAAGGCAAAGCACCAAACATAGAAAAAACCACCCATACCATACTAACAATAATATACCCGTCGCGTTTACCAATATTTTTTGGGGCATTTTTTGTTACAACCCATAAAGTTATTCCAATTACAAAACAGATAAGAGCTGTAATTCCCAATGCAAATTTGTCGTTCTGATTAAAATACAGGCTAACAAAGAATGATAAAAAAAGGAAAACTCCTTCAATCATAAGAAGTAAACCCATAACCTGTAAAATAATTTTTTTATTAAGCATATTAATTAAAAAAATTATCGAGTTTTTTTACTGCTGAAGGCAAGGCAAAAACCACAACCCTGTCGTCGGCTTTTATATGAGTATCACCTTTAGCAATAATTCCTTTATCGTCTCGTATGATACCACCCACAATAGCGTCTTTGGGAAATTCTATATCTCTTAATCTTCCTTTAGTAATTTTAGAACCCTGCTTAGCGACAAATTCTAAAACTTCAGCATCCGAACCGGTTAAACATTTCATCGATTCCACCTCAGCAATCATGGTAAATTTAAAAATCCGGCTGGCAGTAATCAATTTTTTATTGATGATGGTATCAATACCCACATTATCGGCCAAATCGATATAATCAATATTTTCTACCTCGGCAATGGTTTTTTTTACGCCCATGCGCTTGGCAAGCATACACGAAAGAATGTTAACTTCGGAATTTCCTGTAACTGCAATAAATGTATCCATGGTGGGTAAACCTTCTTCAACAAGTAAATCAATATTTCTGCCATCGCCATTAATTACCAAAGCATTGGTAAGATAATCGGCAAGCATGGCACTTTTTTCTTTATCAATTTCAATCAATTTTATATTAAACCGCCCTTCGAGCGATTTAGCTGTACGTTTCCCAATTCGGCTGCCACCAAGAATCATTACATCTTTAATATCCAACTTTTTCTTGCCAGAGTATTTTAAAACATCACGAATGCCTGATTTATTAGTTACAACATACACCAGGTCATTTACTTGAAAATAGTCGTGTCCACGTGGTATAATGGTTTCTCCATTACGTGTGATTGCAACAGCTCTAAACTCAATTTCAAGGTTATCTTTAATAACATCAATTAAAGTTTGATCAATAACCGGAGCATTTTCTCCCAACTTTAATACGTAAAGAGATAATTTACCTCCTGAAAAATCTACCGATTCAGAAATTTCTGCCTGCCCGAGTAAATTAACCACTTCCCTGGCAGCAATACGTTCGGGATAAATCAGGTAATCAATACCCAAATTAGTAAAGTGAGTAATATTTTCCGGCTCAATATATTCGTTATTATCAACCCGTGCAATGGTCTTTTTAGCTCCCAGCATTTTAGCGATCATTGCAGCAGTTATATTCGCTTCTTCGGACGAAGCTACGGCAATAAACAAATCGGCCTTCTTTATCTTAGCTTCTTTTAATACCTCAATAGAAATTGCACTACCCGTTATAGTCATTAAATCAAGGGTAGAATCAATATTTTTCAGGTTTTCTTCTACAGGGTCGATTACTGTAATGTCATGATTTTCTGCACTTAACATTTTAGCTAAGTGAGTACCAACTTCTCCTGCACCGGCAATTATTATTTTCATAGCCAGATAATTTTTAATCGACAAATGTAAATAAAAAGACAAATTAACATAATCTATTCATAAAAAAATTAAGAAAAACAGTTTTTTAGATCAAAAATAAATTATGGATTATAGTTTTTTAATAAAGGCTCCCTGTTCTGCCATATCATAATAATTAACATTTAATGCTTTGCTTTGTTCTTTCCAACGGTTAATTACATAAAAATCATTGGATGTATCAAATATCAATTGTTTAAAACTAAAATAATCTTTTAATTCCTGAAGGCTTATGTCAGGGCTTTCAGAAAGAATCATATAATCTACATTTAGTTTTTTACCGGGATCAAAAGAAAATAACGAGTCGTTGTTAATCTGTACAATACTCTGATTATTATGATGATAAATATTATATCTCTTATTTTCCTGATCATAAATCTCAGGTTGTTTTATTTTTTGATTTTGCCAAAATGGGAAAATATTGTATTGGATTATATTACTATCTATGTCTGATTTTTGGTTTATATAAAGTTTATTTTTCCCATTTTTAATAAAGTCTATCGCAGAAACTTTTGGGATATTATAAACAATAAAGTATGCTTCTTTCGATTTAATATACTTGTTAACCAGGTTATAACATGGAATAATTAATAAAAACAAAATAAACAATCTTAAATATTTTAACCGCCTTGAAATGATAAAAAACGAAATGGTTAAAACCGAAAGAATTAAAAGAAACATAATGAATGTATCGATATAAACAGGATAAATTTTTGAGAATGGAAGTTCACTAATCGTTTTTACTGAGAAATTTAATCCTACAGTAATATATTTTACAACAGGTGCAAGATAATCAATTATAACATCAGAAAATGATAATAAAAAGAGTGATACTGCAGCATAAATCAAAATTATGGCTATTGGTATGATAAAAATATTTGCTAAAATAAAATACACCGGAAACTGGTTAAAGTAGTAGAGTGTTAGAGGGAATGTCCCAATTTGAGCTGCGATAGCCACAGCAATTAGTTGCCAGATTTTATCAGCAAAAAAATGATTAACCTTAATGAGCGAATAAATCTTAGGATAAAAGAAAATTATGCTAAAAACAGCCAAATAAGAAAGCTGAAATCCCACATCAGTAATCGAATAAGGATTAGCCAGTAACATTACAAAAGCCGAAACAAATATGGTATTGTAAATATTAGTTTGCCTTACAAACATTTTTCCAAAACCAAGTATTGCAAACATCAGGGTAGCCCTTAAAACCGAACTGGAAAGCCCGGTTAAAAATGCATAAAAGAAAAGTAATATAATAATAATTAACGATTGAAGGATTTTACCGTATTTATTTCTTTGCAGAAAAAAAAGTAAGCGGGTTAAAATAATATAGATAATTCCTACATGAAGTCCTGAAACAGCCAGAATATGCATTGCGCCGCTTGATGAAAAGGCAGAACGGATTTCAGGGTTTAACTCCTGTTTATACCCCAAAGTAAGTGCCGATAATACGGCAAATTCATCTCCGGTAATTTCATTTTGCCTGTAAATATTTAAAAGTTTATTTCTGATTTTGTTGGAGAATAACATGATGCTGAACCCTTTATCGCGATCTATAGTCTTAAAAGATTCAGATTTGATATAGGCTTGATGATATATTTCCTGAAAACTCAGGTATTTTTTATAATTAAAGGTGTTGGGATTGCCGTTATGTTTTATAGGATTTATATAAGTTTTTATAATAAGCTGGTCGCCAAAGTGTAAATTTTTTACAATACTATCCTTTTCAAAATAAGCTAGTATTTTTCCGTGTTTGCGATGCAATCCGCAAGAATCTTTAAGGTAAGAAACAGTTAAAACTATTTGAAATGAATTTTTCTTTTCTGTTGGATTTTCAATAATCGTAGCAATATAGGTATTTTCAGCTTGTTCAAAATGCGGTTGTGCCTTCTGTTTATTTTTTACCAGTTGCATACCAAAAAGAAATATAAAAACAGAAACAAATAATCCCCATACACGGTTGGTAAAGAAATATTGGGTTTGTTTGGTTAAAACGATTATTAAAATAATACAAAAAAGAATTGATAGAATTATCCACAGTGGTAAATCTATATTATAAAAATAAATTTGAAAAAAAATACCGCCAATTAATGGCAATACGAAACGAAAATAGGGAGTTTGATGCAGGAATTTTTCAAACATAATTATTACATATCATTTTCCTTTAAATAAAATTATAGAAAATGAAATAAATGACAAAATATAAATGTGTAATTGTTAAAATTGATAAGCCAAACCAATGGATATATTCATAAACCACCTGGGTTGGTAACCCTGGTTAATGCCACTGGCAGAATAATATTTAAAGTTTTCGGTTACTAAATAACTTACATAAGGAGCTGCCACAATAGCAACACGTTTTATTTTATAATTAAGCCGTATCCCTGCATCAATGGTTGTTACAAACCGTCTCTCAGAATAATAGCCTAGCTTTTCCATATCATTATCACCTGCAAAGCTATAGCTATTAACGGGTTCGTTATATCCTAAATTTATTCCGATATGATAATTAGCCTGACGAGGAATTAATCCCATTATTATTTTAAGAATCAACTCATCAAATGAATCGATGGTACCGCCAATATAGAATGTTTTATCAACCGAAGAACGATATACAAATTGTATAGGAATTTGATAAAACTTATCTGCTCCTTCCAAACCATTGATTAAAGAAAAACCAGATCGCACCCCAAAACCTGTATGATAAAAATATGCATTTGCAGGCTGTATTTATTTCCCACCAGGTTTTCGTATTCATGTGAGTTTAACGAAGCGAATAACCCAAAATCAAAACTAATATCATAAGAAAAATGTCTTTCTTCATTTGATTGAGCTAAAACAGAAAAAGAAAAAATCAATAATATTAAAAAAACAAATAAAAATCCTACTTTACTCACGTTAGAAAAAATAAAGGTTAATATTTTAAATGAGATTTACGGTTTTATTCCTGATTCGAATTAAAAATAGTCCGGTAAAGGTTATTAGACCGTTTAATATCAACAACTCAAAACCAAATTGGTAACCATTAAACCATGTTTTGGAATAAAAATCAACAACCATACAAATAATGGGCGATAAAATGGCAACTACCGGGATAAACCTGTCATTAACAGCAAAACGGGTAAATAGGCCAAAGCTGTATAATCCAAGCAACGGCCCATATGTATAGCCGGCAACACGAAATATAGCGTTAATAACACTTTCGTTATTAATGGCATTAAAAATTAAAATAACAATTACCAATGTTGCAGAAACGCCTACATGAACCTTTTTGCGAATATTTTTAAGTTTTTTTTCCGATACATTTTTAGGGTTTAAAATATCTACGGTAAAAGACGTAGTTAATGCTGTTAATGCCGAATCGGCGCTGCTATAAGCCGCAGCAACCAATCCAATGATAAAAAATATGGACACTACAGGGCTTAAATATCCCTGGGTAGCAATTAACGGGAATAAATCGTCGGTTCTTTCTGGTATGCCAATACCCATTTTTTGTGCAAATACAACCAACAAAACACCCATCGACATGAACATCAAATTTACGGGTACCAGTGTAATACTAAACCAGTACATATTTTTCTTTGCCTCTTTAATATTACGGCAACTCAGGTTTTTTTGCATCATATCCTGGTCTAATCCGGTCATAACCACGGCAATGAAAGCGCCTGCAAAAAATTGTTTAAAAAAGAAATATGGCCCTTTAAAATCTTCAAAATAAAAAATCTTCGAATGCTTATTTTCAACAATAGTATCGATTAAACCAGAGAAATTAAGATTCAACTGTTTGCTGATTAAAACAATTGAAACACCAACAGCTGTTAACATAAACAATGTTTGCAGGCTGTCTGTCCATATAATGGTTTTAATCCCTCCTTTAAATGTATAAAGCCAAATTAAAAGAATGGTAATAATAACCGTAATCTCAAACGGGATATTTAATTGATTAAAAACAGCTATTTGTAATACATTAGCAACCAAAAAAAGACGAAATGAAGCACCAATTACACGTGATAAAAGAAAAAAAGAGGCTCCTGTTTTATAAGCAAAAAATCCAAACCGCTGCCCAAGATAAGTATAAATTGAGGTAAGGTTTAATCGGTAATACATAGGCATTAAAATATTGGCAATAATAGCATAACCCAGCAAATATCCCAAAACCATCTGCATGTACGAAAAATTACTATCTACTACCCAACCGGGAACAGAAATAAATGTTACACCCGATAAAGAAGCGCTAATCATCCCAAAAGCAACAATATACCAGGGCGACTGCCGGTTCCCAAGGAAAAAAGCCTCGTTATTAGCATTACGGCTAGTAAAGAATGAAATAATCAATAATACAGCAAAATAAGCTGCGATGATTAAAATAACCAGATATGGTGACATTATTATTCAATTATCATGATTAAAAATAAAAGTACAAGGATAGTAAAAAAGATTTATATCTTAAAAATTGTTATTAGTTGCATTTGATATTAATTTTGGAGCATTATAAATAAACTTTTTAGTTTTATTATTGTCTGTTGTTACATGAGTATACAAAATTTTTCTTCAAAATTACTGGAAAGCGCTGTAGATGAATTTGCTAAACTTCCAGGAATTGGCCGAAAAACAGCCTTGCGTTTAGTTTTACATCTTTTAAATCAGGAAAAAGAAGAAGTTAATCACTTTGGCGAAACCATTATTAAACTACGAAATGAGATCAAACATTGTAAAAGTTGTAACACAATTTCCGATAACGATATTTGTTCCATTTGCAGCGACACAAAAAGAGACCATAGCACCATTTGCATAGTAGAAAATGCCCGCGATGTGATGGCTATTGAGAATACGCATCAGTTTAACGGTATTTTCCATGTTTTAGGAGGCATCATATCTCCTATGGACGGAATCGGGCCTAACGACCTAAATATTGAAATGCTCACGAAAAAAATTGAAGAAGGTACTGCCCAAGAAATTATTTTGGCCTTAAGTACTACCATGGAAGGCGACACCACCAATTATTTTTTGTATAAAAAATTTAAAAATTATCCGGTAAAAATAACTACCATTGCCAGAGGTGTAGCCATTGGCGATGATTTGGAATATGCCGATGAAATAACATTAGGCCGTTCGATTGTTAACAGAACTTTATTTGAATCTTCGGTTTAAAAGCAAATAATTGAAAAATATTTATTATTTTCACAGAATAATGCATCGATTATAAATCATTAAACAATGAAGCGTTTATTTTCAATATTTTTTATTTTTCTTTTAGTAAACTCTTTTTTATTGGCTCAAACACGCGACCTTGAATCAATCGTTAATCTGGGTAATGATTTTATAAAACTAAAAAATTACAAAGCAGCTTTAGAAAAATTCGAAGATGCATTAAACACCCTTCCTACCTATGCACCAGCCTTAAATGGCAAGGCCAGGGTATTAATTTTAATGGAAGATTACCGGCAGGCAGAAAAAACAATCGATAAAGCCATTGAATTTAATTCCGATTATGCCCCTTTTTACCTAACCCGTGGCAAGGCCTATTTTTACCGGGGGAAATATAAAAGTGCTATACAGGATTTTAACAGAGGATTAGACCTTATTATTGATAAAAATAATAAAGAACTCGAAAGTGAATTTTATGCAAACCGCGGAGCAACATACCAAAAGCTGTTAAACTACGACGAAGCATTAAATGACTATTCACAAACCATTAAAATAAATCCTGATAACCCGAATGTTTACATGTACCGCGGAACTTTATATTATCAAAACGATGATTTTAATGAAGCTATTGACGACTTTGATAAAGTGATAGAGCTTGACCCACAAAACCCTTTTGCATTTTACAACAGAGGAATGATCTATTTAAAACTTCAGGAAGACGATAAAGCTTGTGATGATTTTCACAAAGCTTGTGAGCTGGGAAATACCAATGCCTGCAAAATGGTGGTTAGCCGGTGTATCGATTTGTAAAACTCAAATTGTGCGATTCCTCCGGAATCGTTTTTATTTGTATTTGTTTTTTTATAAACATATAATATCGCTGCAATCCTATTTTAATTGTTCAACAAACAATCCTTTTTAAGTCAGCAGATGACTTATAAATTAAATCCATCTTAAGATTAAACAATAACAATTGTTAACAGACAAGTCATCCGCTGACTAGCTTAAAAAATTTGTAATTGTACAACGCACATTCCTGTGCGTTGAAATTAAAAAAACAGAGGGTTTATACGATTATAAAAAGCAGGTATAAAAAAATGACTCCATGGGAGTCAAACATTCATGCCTTTAAATTGATTCGTATATATAAGTGAGGGCTTCGCTCAAAGCGAAACCCTCACATATAAAACCTCAGTTTAACCCAGAGGTGTATTACCGGCAGCCCCAATTATTTATTAAAAACTATATTTAGCTGCCAGAATTACCCTGTGATTAATGGTAGGGCTATCTGTTTCTGTTGGTTTATAATTCTCGTCAAAATCAGTAACATAAGCAGCACCGGTCATCAAATGCTCAAAGATAAAAGTTATTGGCCCCGATGTATACTCCAATCGTGGCGAAATCCTGAAAATGTAATCGATATCTTCTCCCCTGCCATAACCTAAAGAAAAATAATCGTCTTTAGCACCTAAATTGGAAGAGTAACCTGCAAATATTGCAGCATTCATTTTTTCAAAATTTGTAATTACTTCTGTCCAAACAGAAAGAGTATTTATATTAATGTATGAATAATCATCGTTAGTTGGTATTAATGGATTTTCAGCGGCTCCATATCCGCCAATCATAACAAAATTGGTTAAATTTTGTCCGTAAATACCTTCGAGTTTAATGGTAACCGGATCGGCTGTATACTTAGCAAAAGCCTGTAAATTGTAACTTCCAACAGTTTCAGTTGTTTTTACACCCAACAATGTTTCATTGCGTGGTGTTAAAAATTTATATCCTGCGGTAAACCCGGCAAAAATAAAATCGTTTTTATAAATCATTTGTAATTGCATATCGGGCATACCAGAGTTTTGTTGAGCGCCTGATGGGCCGGTACTTGTAAAATCACCATGATAAAGGATAGCACCCATTGCACTAAAATCAGAGGTCAGGTTATAAGTATAACGTACCTGTGGTGCACGATTTAAAGGATGAAAAGGTACTCCTGCACCAAAAGAAAACACCCCTGGAAAACATCCTGTAACAAACATGGGATGCCAGAATTGTCCGGTTAGTAATTCTGAATTTTCCCAGTTTAATTTAATAAAAGCATGACGCAAACGGAAATGCCTTGTATAACTCTGAGTTGTACCTAAAAAATCTCCTTCAATTGCCCCTGTAGCTTTAGCACCAAAAGCTTCCAGCCCAGAAAGTGTTAAACATGTTCTTGACTGTATGGCCAGCATCTGTGCCTGAAAATTTTTATTTAAATCATCGCCATTTACATCTAAATCTTCAGCCAAAGGGTAAAAGTAAATTTGCCCATCCCTGGAGGTTACCGAATTGTATGTATCGAAATACATTTCATTAGCAATATACCCACTAAAATTAATTTTTAATTTTTGTTCAGAATCCTGTGCTATTAAAAATTTTGGCATTAAGAATCCGGCTAATAGAAATAAGTACAAATGTTTCATTCGAATATATTTTAGTTAAACAATTGTTTTTTCTGCTGTTTACAACTTCAAATTTCAATAATCTTTTTTGTTGCCGGTGTCTTCCGTTAAGCTTCCCACAAATCCCTCCTGCGAACCTTCATGCAATAACTTTCTAACAAGTATTTTTTTATTGCCTTCGGCGAGCTCCTAAACTCGGTTCATGTTCTTTTGTGTTTGTACCGGTTTAATTTTTTATCCTTAAGCATGAAGGTTTCAAAAGCTTTTATTTATCTTGTTGATTATTACAATTATCGTTTAATCATCATCGCCCAATACATTCTCAACCATGGCTGATTTCACTTTATTTTTTATATCCTGAATATTTATGGGTTTGGTAAGATAATCGAAAGCGCCTCTGTCCATAGCATTTTTAATACTCCACGAATCGGTTTTGGCAGAGATAATAATAACGTGTAATTTTTTTAAATTATCATTTTTTTTAATTTCTTCCAACATCTGAAAACCATCCATCCCTGGCATCATAATATCAAGTAATAATACCTGGTATTTATTTTTGGTTAATAATTCCAACCCTTTTTGAGGATTATCGGCAATTTCAGTATCATATCCTTCGTCCTGCAATATGGTTTGCAGCAACAACAGATGCGACGAAACATCGTCTATGATTAATATTTTCCCTTGATTTCCCATCACCTGAATCATTAAATTATTTTCCAAAAATAATTATTTGATCTCAATATCAAAATATTATTTACAAGATACAAAATAAGATAAAAATATCTTAAAATATACAGGTGTAAATACGTGATTATAAAAAAGGAGGCTAAAAAGCCTCCTAAACAACAACAAACTAATAAATAAAAGCTAAACATTTGTTTAACTCCAATTTGATATATAAAAATAACATTTTTTTATAAAATAACGAACAAACTATTAAAAATAAATTAATTAAACTATAAGAAAGTATATTTAAATAAATAATAATTAGCCTAAATATTTTCGTAAAACATCAAACAAATCATTCATCAAAATGGGTTTAGAGAGATAATCGTTACAACCGGCTGCCAGGTATGTTTCTTTATCGTTTGTCATGGCATGTGCCGTTTGTGCAATAATAGGAATATCTTTATTAAAGGTACGGATTTTTTTTGTAACCTCTTCGCCACTAATGCCGGGCAGTTGAATATCCATTAAAATCAAATCAAAGTCAGGGTTTTCTTTAACTAATTCAATAGCTGAAGTACCATCTTTGGCTATTTTAATATTGGCCTTTGATTCGGCAAGTGCTTCAACTAAATATTCCGTGCTAAATAAATCGTCTTCTACAATTAACAATTTTTTTGAGCTCCAGTCATCTATAATTTGGTTCATAAATCAAATTTTATTTTTAAAGACAATTATTATAATTATATATCAATAATCAATGGTAAAGTTACAAATTCAATTTTAATTTTTTGTTAACGAACAGGAATTGTAAAATAAAATTTTGAACCCTGTCCTAAAACAGACTCAACACCAATTTCTCCTCCCAATAATTCGATTAAGCTTTTACAAATGGTTAATCCCAGGCCTGTACCTCCAAATTTTCTTGTATAACTATCGTCGGCCTGCCTAAATCGTTCAAAAATAATCTCTTTCTTATCTTCGGCAATTCCAATGCCGGTATCTTTTACAAAAAAGAATAAATAATTCTCGTGTGTTTCGCATCCAAACAATATTTTGCCTTTGGAGGTAAATTTAATGGCATTCCCTAACAAATTACTGATAATTTGCTTAATTCTTTGTTCGTCGGTGTTTATAATCAATTTATCGCAATCTGGTTTAATTAATTCAAAATTAATTTCCGGTTTTTCATTTTCAATTTTATTGGCAAAAGACTCATATATATCATCCATCATTTTATGAATATCCACATCATAATTGACAATTTCCATTTGGTTTGATTCAATTTTTGAAAAATCAATGATATCATCGATAATTGTAATTAGTTGCTTTCCATTAATATTAATGATATCGATAAAGCGTTCCTGTTTTTCTTTATCTGATTGTTTTTCTTTGAGTAATTGCGCAAATCCCAAAATACTGTTCATGGGAGTTCGTATTTCGTGGCTCATATTGGCTAAAAAAGCAGTTTTAAGGCGGTCGGCACTTTCAGCTTTTTCAATGGCCTTCTTTAATTCTTTATTGTTTTGCTCAAGGCTTTGGTTTACAAAATGTAACTCTTCATTAGAAGCTTGAAGTTCTTCCTCGGCAGCCTGTAATTCTTCGTTTTTTTGTTTTATTTGTTGCTCATACTTTTTCCTTTCAGTTTCGTCTCTTATAATACCTAAGTTACCAATAACTTTTCCATCTTTATACATAGGAGTAGCATTAACCTGCAAATATCTTTTTTGATGATCGGGCCGTGTAATAACCATTTCGTAAACTGACTTCTCTCCTCTCTTTCTTTTTTTTGTTTCATTTTTTATAAACTCAAAAAGGTTTTTCCCAACCAACTCTTCATCTTTTAATCCAAAAATCTCTGATGCTACAGAATTACAGAACAATATATTTTCTTTTAAATCTACCATTATTATTCCATCTCCAATGTTTTGCACCAGGTTACGATACTTCTCTTCGCTCTCTTTTAAAGAGTTTTCCGATTGTATTTTTTCAATAATCCGGCTTAGGTTTTGGGCAACATAATTAAGTATTTTCAAATCGTCGGAACTATATTCCTGCTCATTATCATAGCTTTGAATGGCAATTACTCCGAATGCATTTCCTCTTGAGTCCTTTAAAGGGGCTCCCATCCAAACTTTTGTTTTGTGCCCGTATAACTCTAATAATCCTTTTTCCTTCAGTTTCTTTTCTATTTCTGCATTAACCAAAAACGGCTTATTTTTACGCCTTACCAGGTCAGTTAATGAATCGGGTAAATGGTATTCTTTTTCAACATAATCAAAATCATCATACTGATCTACATGATAATGGAATGTATAAGTATCATTGTCTGAATTGTATAACCCAATATAAAAATTACGGGTATCGAAAATTTTACTCAATTCTTTTTGTGTTTTTTTGGCAAATTCTCTGATATCATAAGTAAGGTTTGATTCCTGGTTAATAGAAAGTAATATATCTTTAACGGTTTCATTCTTCTTCGAGTCGGTAATATTTAATACTGAAAATGTAACGCCTTTGGATAAATCGTCTGCATCAATAGGTGTTGATGATAGAAATACATCTATAATACTACCATCCTTACACTTAAATTTAGTTTCTACCGAGCCAATCCCATTTTCGGCAATTTGTCGGTATTTTTCATTTCCAACAAACTCAAACTCTTTTTTGGTAGGATATAACTTTAAAGCACTTTCGCCTATGAGCTCTTCTTTTGAATAACCTATAATTTCACAAAAACGTTGGTTTACCTGGTTAAGTATCCGGTTCTTAACAACCCCGATACCCACAGGCGAAGACCTGAAAATACTTCGTAACGATTGTTCCCGCCTCTTTAACTCCTCTAAATATTTTTTTGATTTTTCTTCTAATTCGATTTTATGCAACGTAAAAGCCAACTCACTGGCCACATCTTTAAAAAGTTGCTGAAAATCAACATCATACTTATATCTTTTATTGATATTTACATTAAAAAATCCAAAAGTATTTTGCTGGTAAATAATAGGTATTGAATAAATAACATTTTCAATATAACATCCGGCCAGCGGGCATTTTTTACATATTTTCTCGGGTTGGTCAATAATTAAAATCTTTTTACCCTGGTTTTTGGTATAGCAATAAAAAGAGTGGTTATTTTTAAGTTTATTTTTAAATTCTCGATAACATTTATCAAAGCCTTTTTGGGCGCCGGCAACAAATTCATTATTTTCATAAAGATTTATCATAGCACTTGAAAAGCCCATTGTATCGACTACCACATTACAAACTTCACTGATCAATTGATCCCTGTCGTTTATTTCCGATTGAATGTGATTAATCGCCTTTAAACCATACAAAATTTTATTCATATCTTTCAGCCTGGCCTCATTTCTTCTCTTTTCAGTTATATCCCGGAAGCTCCATATACTTCCAATTACTTTCCCTTTAGAAATGATCGGTTTTGAATATCGTTCAAAAACTCTTCCGTCTTTAAAAGATAAAATTCCAAAATCAATTTTCGTGGTTTCTCTTAATGCCTCTATTTCTTTTATAAAATTTTGCGAATTGCTTAGCTGAGGCATAATAACATCATAAAAATCTTTATAATGAGATGCGGATCTTTTTTTGACAGGAATTTTCCACATGCTATAAAACTTCTGATTAGCATAATCAATCCTGCCATTTTTACCTGTTACCAATATGCCATCTGCAGTTGATTCAAGTATAGAAGTTAAAAACAGTTGTCTTTTCCCTAATTCGTCGCGTTGATTTACAATTTCAGTATTGTATTTTTCAAGATTTAACTTATGCTCAGAAACCTCATCAAGCAGCGACTTCAATTCTTCGTTCTGTGCCTGGTATTCTTCGTTTAACGAATAATATTCATCGTTTAATTCTTTTTGTTCAAGTTCATTTAATTTTATATCGGTAATATCGGTAAAAACCGTTATAAAATAACCTTTTCCAGGGCTGTATGCCGAAATATCAAACCATTTTTCTAAAACTTCTGAATACTGGATAAAATTCTTTTTTGTTTGTTGTAATGCAACTTCTCCATATGCTTTAATCCAGTCAAATTCATCACTTACAATCCCTGGTAATACATCAGTTACTTTTTGATCAATCAGGTCACCTTTCTTTAAACCTGTAATTTTCTCAAAAGAATGATTTACATCTAAAAATATAAAATCAACCGGATTGTTATTGTTAAGTACAATCTTTTGTAATGCATATCCCTGGCCTGAATAATCAAGAATTTCGCTAATGTTACTTAACTGATTTAGTTCCATAAGGCATTTCCTGGCTTTTTAAAAAATAAAAGGTTAGATATAATTGCACAAGATAGAAAATAAATCGTCAACTGCAATTGGTTTTGAAATATAATCCGTACATCCGGCACGGATATATTTTTCCCGGTCGCTTACCATTGCATGGGCAGTTTGTGCAATAATGGGTATATTTTTATTAAATGCCCTGATTTGTTTTGTGGCATCATCGCCGCTTAATCCCGGCAACTGAATATCCATTAAAACAACATCAAAATCATCCCGATTTTTTAATAAACGTACCGCTTCTTCTCCATTTGAAACAACTTTTGTATAAACCCTGGTTTCAGATAAGGCCTCAACCAGGTAATCTGAGCTAAACGGATCGTCTTCTACAATAAGAATGGTTTTATCACTCCAGTTCGGTATGTTGTCTTCTTTCATTTTATTTTGATTAAAATTGTCTGTTAAAGTTTGATTTATTTGTACAGGAATTGTAAAATAAAAAATACTTCCCTGGTTAATTTCCGATTCGAACCATATTTTCCCTTTCAGGAAACTCACAAGGCCTTTAGCAATAGAAAGCCCTAACCCTGTGCCTCCATACTTCCGGGTTCGTGATTCGTCTGATTGCCGAAATGTTTGAAAAATAATTGATGATTTTTCCTTTTCAATTCCGGTACCTGTATCTTTTACATAAAATAGCAGCTTATTGTTACCCTGCTTGGTGCAACCTATTTTAACCATACCTTTACGGGTAAACTTAAGGGCATTGCTTACCAGTACATTTAATATCTGTTTCAGTTTTTCATAATCGGTAGAAATATTCATATGCTGAGGCAATTGATTCTGAACGACAAAATCAACTTTTCCCGATTTTTCAATATAATATTGATTCGCATCAACCACATCTTTGAAAAGATCATTTACATAAAATTCCTTTTCATGATAAGTTAGTTGTTTTGCATGAATTTTTGAGATATCCAATAAATTATTCACAACCTGCAATAACTGAATCCCACTTTGATGAATTACATCGATAAAATCACTGGCTTTTTCAACTGGTGTTTTTGAAGATTGAAGCAACTGGGTAAAGCCCAAAATCCCATTTAATGGTGTACGTAATTCATGCGAAACCATGCCCAAAAAAGAATCTTTTAATATATCAGATTCGCAAGCTTTTTTATTGGCAATTTCCAACTGGTAATTTTTTTGGCGTAACTGCTCATTTTGTTCTTCCACTTGTTTGTAATAGGCTGCAACCTCTTTACGGATTTTCGCGTGGTCGTGCCGCACTTCAAGATTAAATAAAGTATATGCTATGTCCTCTGCCAATGTTTCCAGCAGATCTTGTTCTTTAACGTAAAGTTTATAATCATGAGGAATGACAATACAAATCATTCCATAAAAATGGTGTTGAAATTTTATCGGAATCACTAATCGATCCTGATTTTTAAAATTATCTTTTAGAAAACAGTCGAAACAATTAATTTGAGGCTGAAACAATTGTTTGGTCTGCATCTGCACTACTTCGTTGTAACAATAAAAACCATTGGGTTTTATTTGCGTTACGCTGGTTTCCGACGAATATACTTTCTCTATTTTTGATTGCGCCTGATTGGCCTGCGCAACATAAACCAATTCGTAGCCAACATTATTTTTTAATATTTCACAAGCATGTTTTAAAAGTTTTTCTTCATCTTCTTCGCGGATCATCTGAGAATTAATCTCCCTGATAGCAGAAAACACATTGTTAATTTGAAAAACATCATATTTAAATTTTTTATCGATATGTGTAGAATCATTCATAGCCAGGATATCAGGTTAATCAAACGAAATTTAAAGAAAGAAATTTCGGGAGGGGGTGTACTGCCCTACACCGAAATTTCTTAAGCTAACAACAACGAACGGAGATTTTAATATTTTTCATACTCATCGTCACTCACATACGATTCGAGTTTAATATCAGCACCTTTTTTCTTTTCTTTTTGTGCATCCGGTTTCTTTTTTGCAATTTCTTTCACCGGAGCTATTTTGTGCTCAACTATATTACTTTGAGATTTATTTTTTAAAGATTTTAATTCACGTTCATCGATTTTAAAATAAGCGATAAGCTCTTTCAATTGCTCAGCCTGTCCTGAAAGTTCCTCTGAACTGGTAGCCATTTCTTCTGATGCAGCAGCATTTTGCTGTGTAACCTGGTTCAACTGCTGAATGGCATTGTTTACCTGATCTGCACCCGAGTTTTGCTCTAAGCTGGCAGCACTGATTTCCTGAACCAGTTTGGCTGTTTTTTCAATTTCGGGAACAATTTCGGCCAGTTGTTTACCTGCTTTTTCGGAAATGGCAACGCCTGATTTAGATAATTGGTCAATTTCGTCGGCAGCCACTTTACTTCTTTCAGCCAGTTTACGAACTTCGGCAGCAACAACGGCAAACCCTTTACCATGCTCGCCTGCACGGGCTGCTTCAACAGCAGCATTTAAAGCTAAAATATTGGTTTGGAAAGCAATATCATTAATGATCGTAATTTTTTCAGCTATCTCTCTCATAGATTTCATAGAAACTTCTGCCGATTCATTTCCTGCCCTGATACCTTCTGCTGCTTTCAATGCAATTTTTTCGGTTTGTTGTGCATTATCGGTATTTTGCTGAATATTGGAAACCATTTCTTCCATAGAAGAAGAAACTTCTTCGGCCGAGGATGCCTGCTCGTTACTACCCTGCGACATTTCCTGCGATGTAGAGCTCATTTGCTGGCTTGCCGATGCAATATTGTCTGATCCAGCCAAAACACTGCCAATTACATCACGAAGTTTTTCTACCATCGATTGCATGGCTTTAGACAAACGGCCAATCTCATCTTTACGTTCGGTAAGACTTTTCTCAACATTAATTGTAAGGTCTCCTTGAGCAATAGTTTCGGCAATTTCAACGCCCCTGTTTACTCCTGTGGTTACCATCCGCGTAATGAATATACCCAGTATTATGGCAATAATAACACCTATTATAATACCGGCTATTACCATAGCATTGCTTGCTTGTATTGTAGCATCCCCTGCTTCAACTTCCTCTTTTCCAACTCTTACATTAATGTCCATTAACTGATTAAATAACCCCATAGTTTCTTGTTGAGCATTTAATGAAGCTATATTCAGTACACTGCTCATTTCTTCAAATTGGCCTTCTGCAGCCTCTGCTTCCTGATTAATGGTTTCAAAATATCCAAATACATTTCTTGCAGCAGGGTTCATAACATTTAAATAATGATCCATGGCTGCATCGTTATTGCCCTGTCGGATATATTGCTTAATCTGACCTATCGCTGCATGGAAAGCATCATGGTCGTCTTTCAGGTCAGTTAAACCAGCATTAATCTTTTGATTGTCTGTATCAAACTCAGTTAGCCATTTACCAAAACTACACTGCGTAGGATCATCACCGCCTTCAAAAACATTACTCAATTGTATTGCTTGCAATGTCTGAACTTCCAGTGCGTAATGGTCTTTCATAAACCTTTGAAGATCGCGTACTACTGCAATAGGGTTCATAAGGTCAATGGCCATAACATCGTCATGTTCTGCATCTACTTGCTGGGCGTTAATATTTCGCCATTCTGTAAGTTTCTCCATGGTTTCATCATATACTTTAGCCTCTTCTTCGGTTTGATCTAATGGAGCGAACAACTCGTTATAATGAGTGTATGCTTCGCGTGCTTCTTGAATTTCTTTTAGAATATTTTCTCTTTCCTCGCGGGTCAGCGTTAAGTCGAGCAGCCTGAAATATCCTTGCTGCACTTTTTCAAGATTTGCTTCCATTTTTCCCAAATATTCAATACTTGGCATCCTTACATCGGATACCTCGTGGAAAGAATTACCAACATTGCTAAGGCTTATAAGCCCAATAACGCCAATAATAACTGCGATCAATACTACCGTTAAAAAACCAGTGAGTATTTTTGTTCCTGTTTTTAGATTTTTAAAGTTCATAATAATCAGTTTTTATTAATTAATTGATTTACTTTACTACTTCTTTTTGTTCCGATTTTTCTTTCAGTTCAATGATTTCTTCACCGGTAAACAATTTTTCCATATCAAGAATCATGATAAACTTATCATCAACATTGACCATTCCGGAAATAAAATGTGATTTATACTTATCGCCAATGCTTGGAGGGGGTTGTATCTCATTATTGCCAATTTCGAGTACGGCCACAACCTGGTCTACCAGTGCACCAACATATACTTTTTCATTCTCGAACATCAGCTCTAAAACAACAATACAGGTTTTATCGGTATATTCTGTTTCGGTCATGGCAAACCTAATACGCGTATCGACTACAGGCAATACCATTCCTCGCAGGTTAATCACACCTTTCATATAATCGGGTGCTTTGGGGACCTGGGTAATCTTGGTCAATTCAAGGATATTTAACACCTTATTTACATGCAGGGCAAATTCTTCATCGCCCAGCTTAAATGTTAAATAAGAATTAATCTCCGTTAATTTTTCATCTTTCATAGCGGATTGTTTTTTGTTAGTTTATTATTAAAGTGGTTATATATTTTATTTTTTAATGCTTGCAGGTTGAGTGGCTTGGATAAAAAATCGATTGCCCCCAGGTCAAATGCTTTTTTAATGGTTTCAGGATTATTATCACCAGAAATAATGATGACCGGAATATGCTGGTATTCTGCATTTAATTTTAAATTTTTAAGAATTGTAAAACCATGCTCATGCGGGAAAAGCAGGTCAAGCAAAATAATGTCAGGTTCATTATCCTGAATTAAACGATAGGCTTTAAACAGGTTTTTAGCTGTTAACACTTCATATCCTTCAGCCGAAAGGATGCCATTTACCAAACTAAGGTATGATACAGAATCATCGACAATTAAAATTTTTGATTTGCTCATTTTTACCTTTGAATTAATTTCTAATCAAAATTACTTTGATAAATTGCTGATTTTAACGAGGAAATTACCTGTTTTGACAACCGGGTATTTTTACCTGGTACTTTGAAATCAGGAGATGGATAGTAATAAAGAAAGCTAACGGGTTTATTTAATCTCCTAAAAAAATGAAATCAACGATTTGTAAAAGAATAAACAGGGTGGTTTGGGTATTAATACCTGTTATTTATAGTTGGCTTTTCTTTTGGGTTATTAAGCACCCTGCCGGCGGTTTCTGGTAGAGGTTTAAACCGGCTAAAGCCGATTGTTTATTTAGCTTCTTAGAGCCGTCAGCTAAAGCAGACGGTAAAAAAATAGTACTTAACCCAATTTTAAAAAGAAAGAGCAGAGGGAGAACCAATATAAAAAAATTCTTTTCCAAAGTTAGGTACTTTTTTCTCAATAAATCAGCGGATGACTAATGAATCAAATACAACCGAAGATTAAACAACAGCAAGTGTTAACAGACAAGTCATCCGTTGACTGGCTTAAAGATTAACCGGCAGGGAAGCCGGTGATCCAAAATTTTTCTCAATAGTCAGCGGATGACTAATGAATCAAATACAACCGA
>JBKHIH010000043.1:0-30253 GCA_046538755.1 Thiohalospira sp. | reverse complement strand
TTATCTTTTACTTTACCATATAGGCAAATTCCATTTTTATTCTCCGGTCGTTTATTTTTTTCAGGTTCTTCAAATTTCTTTTCAATTATTTTAAATTTTGCCCAATAACTTCCATCTTCAAGATTTTTGGGAGCTTCAATTCTTCTTTTCAAACTATCATGATTAAATCGACTTTTATTGATCATTCCTCTTAAAATAACTTCATCATCAGCATAATCGGGCTTATCAACATATTGTCGCAATGTTTTTAGTGGCTTTGATACCGGAAATTTAACATAGTATTTTCCATCAGAAATATCTGGAGCTTCAAATTCGAGATTAAGCCTGTGTGCCTTAAATTTATTCTTTGTAACATATCCTGTAACCACTGTTTCTTCAGCTGCCACATCAGGCCTTGTGTTATTCATTGGATAGAGCTTTTTAATATTTCTCTTTTCGTCAGTTACTGCCCAATAGTTAATATCTTTGTCACGATCTATATCAAATTCTTCATCAGGCAAACCAATGGTTGGTTGAAGAATATTGTTTAAACCCCACAACCTTCTTAAATCAGCAGTTACTGCACCCGGCATAACCAAAATTTCATTACAAACTTCGGAAAGAATTTCTTTTGTTTTCTTACTGATATAACGGTCATCGTTCAATTGACGAGAAATAAATTCTTCGGTTTTCCATTCAGTTTTTCGGGTGGTAAAACGCTTGGCTTTGTTAAATGGTAAAACACTGTAAGCTCTATGCTCAATTTCTTCCCAACTTGAAGCGCCCCACATTTTTTTATCGTTATTATTTTGGTAAAACTGATAGGGTGTTAAATTCCCTTTTAATTGGTTAAATTTAGCATCACAAATGGTTTTATTGGCAAAACTATCATCTAAAGAGAAACTTCTTGGAATAATATGTTCAATCTGCACTTTATTTTCCTTACTAAGTAGATCGCTAATATTTAAAGTTTTACCGGTATAAGGACAAACAACTTTTCCTGCTTTGGCCTGTATCTCATTAAATAAAAGTACCTTTTGGATATTTTGCCTTGAAGGTGCAAGCTGATATTCTTTCAAAATTTCCCGAACATTTTCATTTGCTTCAAAATTTTGTCTAATCATGCGAGATACTTCGCTCCTGCCTTTTTTGCTTAATTTCATTTCTCGTCCCATTTCCACAGCAATCCGGTCAAACTTTCCGTACTTTTCTAACAATTCATTTATCATTCTTCTCATTTCTTGTATAGCACGCTGTACAATTGGATTTCTTAAGTTTTCTATCTCAGATATTTTATTAGATTTTTCTTTTTCTTCAACTTCCTGACTATGGTGGTACAATTTTTTAAACGCCGGGTCATCTTTCTCAAATCCATAATGACTCTCAGGATTAGAGAGATATTCTTTTATTTTTTCTATAGCCTCCCCTAATTTATTTTTTTCTTTAATTATAACAAGGATATCTTTTACAATGGTATCATGATAATCAGCAAATCTTTCCCAGCGAGGAATTTCATCATTTTGGACTTTATAATTAAATGCATTCATAACTCCACCCAAAATAACTGCCTGGTTATACAATAAACCACGTTGCAGAAATGGTAAAATATTACGAATTGCTTTTAAGGATAAACTGGAATATTTATCATCTCTTATACTTACTTTTTTAACATCATCTAAATTAATATTTTCGTTTAACTCATATTCTTTCGTTTTAGCAAGCTTCTTATAAAGCTTTTCAGAATCATCGAAGAAATAGAAATCATGCCAAATATTATGATAATTATCTTCCCAACCCTTTTCATTAAATAATTTACTTAATTGAGCTATTGTTGGACATCCATCCACTTTATCATCATCATTATAATTAAAATTTTCATGCGACATTTTAAGCAGCTTAATAATATCTGCAAATTTTACTGAAGTTTTTTTGGATTTTAAAAAATCAACAATAGCCTTTTTCTGATTAAGAGGTAAAGGAACATTATTGCCAAATTTAATTGTATTAACATACTGCCATGCCCTGAAAATCTCATAATCAGGATGTGAAACAGAAACCGGAGTTTTATTATTTTCATAACGGCATTTCCCTAGCAAGCTTTTTTGAGAACGTAAAGGACGCTGATAAAATAATACACTATCTTTATTATCAAATTTTATTTTGTCATCATCAATAATAACCTTACCCCCAAGATGGTCGTGCAATGATATTTTTTCATAAGAAGTTACCCTGGTTAGTGTTTTATCAGCTTTTTCTCTCTCAACTATAATTTCCTGTATATCAACTTCATCTCTGTTATTCTTAAGATATTCAATTTTCTTTGCATTTCTATTCCGGTTTTTACTGCCATTAAGAAAAACTACTTTTTGTTTTGTTACAAATACTTTATTTAAACCAAGCCTGGGAGCTTGTTTTTGCCATATTTTCTCAAATTCCTCAACATACATATCTCGTAATGTATATCTTCCTCTTATTCTTAAATTATCCCCCTCCGCATTTCTAATATTTTTAAAAGATTCATTTTCATCAGGATAAATAGAATAAAGATATTCTCCAAGGGTATTGCCATTTAAAGCTGCCTTGGTATCGTCAATCCCAACCATATTTTCTTTTCCTGCAAAAATTTTTCCGGTTTCTTTTTCTTTTCGGGTACTTAAAAAACCTCGCCGCTGAATTATATGATACAAAAAACGGCCAAATTCCATTTTGGTTAATTCGCCATTTATCCCTTTGTATCTGAGTTTATAAGGATTTAACCTTAACCACTCAATAAAATTTTTTGTTTGCGGATAATGCCTTCCTTCACTTTTTTTATGCTTATCCCAATGCTTCCAAACCATCAACTCATCAAAAGTTAATGGGCACATATCCTGCTCAATAAGTAATTCAAGCAATTTAATTTTTCGCATTCTCCGCCGGGCAACCTGCCTTCGGGTTTGTCTGTTTTCTCTTCGTAAAGCATTTTTAGATTTTTCTCTTTCTTCGCCTTCATTAATATTTACAACACCTGCAGGAAAAATCCTTACACCACAATCATCAATTTTGTTGTTCTCCTTATCTACAACAGCCCATCCAATGCTGTTGGTTCCGAGGTCGAGTCCTAATATTTTTGTCATAGCCAATATGTTTTTTTGTTTAATGTTTTATAGCTTTTTACGAAACTTTAAATTAGAAAAAAATTTCCAAAATTTTGCCATTTAAACCAAAAAATTATATATTTGGATTATTACATCTTATCACAATAAGGCTATATGCCGAAGGATGTTAATCCTATACTCCCGCTTCGGTGGGAGTTTTTTTTAACAATTGCCGGTTAACAACTTCTAAAATTATTTTTATCATTTTTTTTGCAAATAACAATCTATCCGCTACATTTGCATCATGGTTATGGTTCTTAGTATAAAAGCTAAGAGGGAACCGGGTGAAAATCCCGGACAGTTACCGCTGCTGTAATCTCCATACCAAACTTTTTGTCCTTGAAAAGCCACTAATTCGTTCCCGGGTTATTTCCCGATACGATTGGGAAGGCCGGCAAAAAGGGAGTAAGTCAGAAGACCTGCCATTAACCATTTGCATTTGTAGCTTTCGGATAAAAAGCGAGGGTGTATTAAAACCACACCAACAAAAATTCCCTTTATATCCTGTTAGTTACAAGTGATTAAATCGATCAGTATGATTTAATTATTTGTACTAATGAAAATTTTAAAAAAAATAACATTATTCTGTCTTCTTACAACCTCATTATATGGCTTTGGAGAAGAACCTACAGACGATTTGCCTGTAGACACCATTGCCCTTAAAGAGGTTCAGGTTTCTGCACAACGGATGAATCATTTTTCTACTGGATTAAAAATCAATCCGGTAGAGAAAGAACTTATCAATGAATACAATAGCCAACCTCTTTCAGAGCTTTTAACAATGCACAGCCAGATATTTATTAAATCATACGGAAACGCAGGTTTGGCAACAGCTTCTACTCGTGGTAGCGGTGCCAGTCATACTGCTGTTTTATGGAATGGTTTTAATTTACAAGACCCCATGAACGGAACGGTTAACCTGGCTAATATACCGGTAAATTTTATCGATGAAATAGTAGTACAACAAGGAGGCTCAGGAGCATTGTTCGGTAGCGGTGCACTGGGGGGAGCTATTCATTTTAATTCTAACTATCCCTTCAATAAAGGGCTGGAAATTAAAACCAACCATAAGTATGGCAGCTTTCAAAATATTTTTAATGCCATCAATTTAAATTACAGCAATAGCAAATTTTCTTCCTCAACCCGTTTTTTTCAAAACACGGCACAAAACGATTATGAATATAAAAACATAGCAGCCATTAACCAACAAACTGAAAAACTGGCCAATGCAAGTTATCAAAAGTTTGGTTTTTTAGAATCAATAAAATATAAAATAAACAACCGGCAGGAAATTGCTTTTAACGGCTGGTACCAAAAATCGTTTAACGAATTGCCTTCAACTATGCTTAATGTTAATTCCAGCCAGGAAGAACAACAAGACGAACATTTAAGGCTAACAGCCGAATGGAAACGGTTTGGAGAACAATCAACAACAAACATTAGAACAGCTTACCTGAACAAAAAAAATATATATGCCAACCCTGCCATTCTGGATACCACAAACAACCATTCCGTTTCATCAATTACCGAAATTGAACAAAAATTTCAGTTGGGTAATAATCATTTAATCAATTTGGGGATTAATGAAACTTACGAAACTGCGTCTTCTGATTATTACGGTGGAAAAAAATACAGAAACAGGTTATCTTTTTTCTCATCATACAAAATTTTTAACCTTAAAAATACATTATCATCAACCCTTAGTTTCAGAAATGAAATCATCAATAATTCTACTACTCCCATCACATACTCTTTAGGCATAAAAGCTAATATCTTTGAGTGGATGGCCATAACATCTAACTTTGCCAAAAATTATCGTGTGCCTACTTTTAATGAATTATACTGGGGCAACTGGGGCAATCCTGATTTGGAACCGGAAAAAGGCTTTAGCGAAGATTTAGGTATAACTTTACAAAAAGATTTTTCGATACATCAAACAAAATTTAACATTACGGCATTCAACAGCAATGTTGAAAATTGGATTATCTGGATTCCTGACCACACCATTTGGACACCCAAAAATGTACAAAAAGTATGGTCGAGAGGAATAGAAACCTCGCTTAATTATAATTTAAATATTCAAAATTATCAGTTCAAAATAAATACATCCTATAATTACAATAAAACAACCAACGAAACAAGCAATCAATTATCTGATAAGCAACTAATTTATGTTCCAGTGCATCAACTCCATTGGGGCATTCAGTTAAATTACAAAATTTTTAGTTTACGATATAACGAATCTTATACAGGCAAAAGGTATACATCAGAAAATAATAATCAGTATGTTGATGCTTTTACCGTTGGCAATTTGCATCTAGGTTCGAAAATCAACTCAAAAATTATTACGGGCAAAATGACTTTTTCCATTTATAATATTTGGAACCAATCATATCAGGTAATGGCATGGTATCCTATGCCTTTAAGAAATTATGCGATTCATTTAACCATAAATTTTAACCAAAAACAATTATAAAAATGATGAAAACACTAAAATTATTCGGATTGGCTTTACTAAGCCTTGTATTTACAGCAATTCTTTTTTCTTGTAACGATGATGATAACACTCAGCCATCTGGAGTTTATTCCGACGGCGTTTTTATTGTAAACGAGGGCAATTCATCATCAGGAGGTTCGATAAGTTTTTACAGCTACGCCGGCGATACCGTTTCCAATGAAATATTTCAGACAGTAAACAACAGGCCTTTAGGAACTTTTGTACAATCTTTAGCTTTAACAGATAATAAATCATATATTGTAGTAAATGGATCGAATAAAGTTGAGGTAGTTGAAAGGCACAACTTTAAAGAGATAGCTACAATTACAGGCTTTGACATGCCAAGATATTTAACACCCATAACAAACAACAAAGCTTATGTAACACAATGGGGTTCAGAAGGACAAATAAAGGTAGTAGATTTACAAAATAATGAAATTTCTAAATCCATTGATGTGGGAAACGGCCCAGAAAAAATGTACACCTATTACGATAAAATATATGTTGCCAATGGCGGAGGCTTGGGTGTTGACTCTACCGTATTTGTTATTGATGCTGTAACAGATCAGGTGGTTGATACGATAGAAGTAGGCCATAACCCTAAAGATATGGTTATTGATAATGATGGAACTCTTTGGGTTTTATGTTATGGATATGTTCAATATGGCGACGATTGGAGTATTGTTTACGAATCACCATCAGAGTTATATAAAATCAATACAAATAATCATAACATTATAGATTCATATACTATTAGTGAAAATCTTCACCCAGAGCATTTAGAAATAAGCCCTGATGGCCAATCTATTTATTACGGAGGTGGTTTTTCTTTTGGAAATATCTTTAAAATGAATATTAATGATGATGAACTACCTGTAAATCCGTTTAGCGATAAATACTTTTACGGTTTTAATGTAGATTGGAACGATGGGACAATTTTTGCTTTGGAAGCGCCGGATTTTACATCCAATGGAATTTTACACCGTATTAATGCTGATGGTACAATTTTAGGTGATTATGAAGTTGGAATCGGACCCAATGGCATTAGTTTGAAAAAAAAATAAAATGATCAAAAAAAATAAAGCATTTTTTAATTGGAGTGGAGGCAAAGATTCAGCCCTTTGCCTCTTCAATATTTTATCAAAACCTAATTGGGATATTTGTTTTTTATTTACCACATTAAATGGTAAAAACAAAAGAGTTTCAATGCACGGAGTTTCAGAAATCTTACTCGAAAAGCAAGCCGAATCAATAAATATACCTCTAAAAAAACTGTATTTGCCCGAACAAACATCAATGGATGAATACAACCTCAAGATGTCAAATATACTATCAGAGGCAAAGGCCGATGGAATAAAGCATTCAATTTTCGGAGATATTTTTTTAGAAGATTTAAGGCAATATCGCGAAAAGCAACTTGCACTTGCAGGATTAAAAGCCGAGTTTCCGCTTTGGGGCAGAGAAACAAAATCAGTAGCCAAAGAGTTTATCAATAAAGGCTTCAAGGCCATTGTTGTTTCGGTTGATAACAGGTATTTAGATCAATCATTTGCAGGAAGAATTTACGATGATCAATTTATAAAAGATCTACCACAAAATGTTGACCCTTGTGGCGAAAATGGAGAATTTCATACGTTTGTTTTTGATGGGCCTGTTTTTAAAAAACCAATTGCGTTTAAAAAAGGTGATATCGTATTTAAAGAATATCAATCTCCGGATAAAAGCCTCCCTGAACAAACCATTGGATTTTGGTTTTGCGATTTAAACCCAAATTGAGCGATTATTCCCTTCGGTCATGAACTAAAGGTTCCCGCTCACGACGAAGAATGAGTAAAGTTTTCACTTCACTCATTTAGTGAAAACATACAATTTCTTTGTTGGCTTCGCCTTCGCATAGCTTCAGCGGAGCAAGGGGTTAAACTTAAGTAAAACGTTATTTCGTTTTACTCATATCGCTCAACATAGGTTATACTAAAAAAAGCGTAACCATAAAAGGCTACGCTTTTTCGATTAAATAATCGTTTTTATTATTTTAACCCGCGTTTTTCAAGTAATGCATCTATTGATGGTTCTTGTCCACGGAATTTCAAATACTGCTCCATACCTTCGCCCATTCCATTCTCAGCTAAAATATGTTTTCTAAATTTAGCCGCAAGTTCCTGGTTAAATATATCTCCGCTTTCCTTAAATGCATTAAAAGCATCAGAATCTAATACTTCAGCCCATAAATAAACATAATATCCTGCCGAATAACCTCCACTGAAGATATGCGAGAAGTAAGTACTACGGTAACGAGGAATAATTTCGTCAATCAATCCGATATTATCCATCGATGCTTTTTCAAAAGCATTTACATCAATATTTTCAGTATTTTCTATAGTGTGCCAGTCTAAATCTAATAAGGCAGCTGCAACATATTCAACGGTAGCAAAACCCTGGTTAAATTGTCCGCTCTTTTCTAATTTTTCAATTAACTCATCAGGAATTGGCTCATTGGTTTCATAATGTTTAGCATAAACTTTTAATACCTCTGGTTCTGCAGCCCAATGTTCCAAAATTTGTGAAGGCAACTCAACAAAATCTCTTGGAACACTTCTCGAAGTTCTTCTGTACTGCCCATCGGCAAATAAGTTATGCAGTGCGTGTCCAAACTCATGGAAAAATGTTAATGTTTCGTCGAAAGTAAGTAATGCAGGTTTATTACCTGTTGGACGGGTAAAATTAGTAACAATATATACTAACGGATAAATTTTTTCACCATCTTCATATGCACCACTTCGGAAAGTTCCACACCATGCACCAACTTTTTTACCTGGCCGTGGATGGCTATCGATATATAAAACTCCTAAATGACTTCCATCAGCTTCTTTTACTTCGTAAGTTTTTACCTCTTCGTGATATACTGAAATATTTTTTAATTCTTCGAATTGTAACCCATAAAGCTTGTTGGCAACATAAAAAATTCCTTCGCGAACATTGTCAAGCGATAAATAAGGCTTTAATTCTTCTTCGTCAAGATCAAATTTTTGTTTACGCAATTTTTCTGCATAATACCACCAGTCCCAAGACTTAAGCTTAAAGTTAGCACCTTCCTGATCGATAATTTTCTGCATTTCGTCACGCTCCTGCTTACTAACTTTTAATGCAGGTTCCCAAACCTGATATAAGAAATCATAAACATTCTCAGGCGTTTTAGCCATATTATTATCAATAACATACTCGGCATAGTTATCCCAACCCAGTAATTTAGCTTTTTGGTCGCGTAATTTTACCAAATCAGCGATAATAGGTTTATTATCATTTGCGTTATTATTATCGCCTCTGTGATAATATGCTTTATAAATTTTTTCGCGCAATTCTCTTTTAGGAGAGTAGGTTAAAAATGGAATCCAGCTTGGTTTTTGCAGTGTAAATACCCATTTACCTTCCATATCGGCATTTCTGGCTTCGTCAGCTGCTGCTTCAATCACTCCGTCGGGTAAACCAACTAAATCTTCTTCATTATCAATAACCAATTTAAATGCATTGGTTTCTGCCAAAAGATTTTCGCCAAATTGTAACGAAAGCATAGATAACTCTTCATTAATTTTCTTCAGCTCTTCTCTTTTTTCCTCTGGAAGTGCAGCACCGCTACGTTCAAAATCGCTGTAAATCTTTTCAACCAATCGCATTTGCTCCTGGTTCAAGTCTAAATCTTCACGCTCGTCGTAAACGGTTTTTATACGTTTAAACAAATCCTGGTTCATGCCTACTTCATTTCTGAACTTAGACATCATAGGAGTTATTTCGCGTGCAATTTTTTGTAGTGTAGGATTTGTATTAGCCGACAACATACTGTAAAACACACTTGCCCGACGTAAAATATCACTACCTTGATCGTAAGCTACAATGGTATTTTCAAAGGTAGGCTTTTCAGGGTTTGTAATAATCGCTTCAATTCCAGCTTTTGACTCTGCTATTCCGGCTTCGAATGCAGGAATATAATGCGATGTATCTATTAATTCAAACGGCGGTGTTTGAAAAGGTGTATCAAACTCAACCAATAAAGGATTTTCAGGTTTAGGCTTTTCGGTACAACTGATTACTGCTACACTAACCAATAATAATAAAAATGCTAATTATTTCATATAATTTAAATTTTAGGATAAATTAAAAACAAACCATAAAGTTAAATATTTTGCAATGTTTTAACTAAGGATTCGCAATAATTAATAATTCATATAATATTAATACCACTCTAAAAACATCTTAATTTATTTAGACAAAATAAAATAAATTGGGTTTATTTTTAAAATATCATTATTTAAAAAAAGGATCACTTTAAATAGTTGTGGGAGATATTATTTATTGATAAAAAATAAAAAAAAACATCCCGGTCTCCCGGGATGCAAACACTCTAATTTATTAACCTTGCTATTATATGAAGTGGGATAATAGCCATAATTATACATTACAAATATATAAATTTTTTAAAAAAAAGTAAAAAAATAAGTGATTTTTTCAACAAATTTTATTCAACTTTTATTAGCAAATAATAACATACTGTAATTCAAAGAGTTACATAAAAAATCAATATCCTATTACCCAAAGAATACGTTGTTCTTCAATACATTTTTCAGCTATTTCAATCAACCCCTCATTGAGTTTTATCAATTTATCAAGATAGAAATCCCATTTTTTTTCCCATTCTGGATCTTCTTTAGTGAGTTCATCAATAAAATCCTGTCCTAAAAAAATTTGATTGATATGATTTTTAAAAGCTTTTAAACTATCAATTTTCTTAAGTGTTTCTAGTTTTGTCAATAATTCATTTCTAAGTGGAACAATTTTTCGGGCATTATACTTAGTGGCACCAAAAAATTCGTATAGTTTATTAGCGTTTTCAAAACAAGCAGTAAAAATATTAAAAACTTCGCTTTCAACATATTTCGATTCCGAATCGCCTTTAATATAATTCTCGTTATCGCCTGTAGTATTAAGTTCTACAATGTTTAAATATTCTGAGCCAAATAGTTCGATTCTCATAATACCATTAAATAAAAAGGTTAGTACTGAAAAGCTTTTTAAAATTATTAATTTAATCGGAAACAACAAAAATTATTTTATGGAATTATAAAGCGTAAGTTTTTACATCTTATTATCTTTAACCTGAAATTTATTTTTATTATGACAGGAACATTAATCAATGCAGCGGCAATAATAATTGGAAGCATAATTGGAGTAGGGCTTCATACTAAGTTGCCTGAAAGAATTGTAAAAATTGTTTTCCAGGGAATTGGTTTGTTTACATTGTTTATAGGCTTTTACATGGGCATGAAAACCAATAATTTATTTTTAATGATTATAAGTATTGTTACCGGAGGAATTATTGGTGAATGGATAAATATTGACATATATATCAATCGATTTGGTGATAAAGTAAAGAGAAGATTTAAATCGAAAAATTCGAAATTTACCGAAGGATTGGTTACGGCATTTTTGCTATTTTGCATGGGCTCGGTAACCATTTTAGGAGCAATTGAAGAGGGATTGGGAGGTGAACCTAACTTATTACTTGCAAAATCGGTACTAGACGGTGTCTCTTCAATTGCTTTGGCAGCAGCTATGGGCTTTGGTGTTGCTTTTTCGGTTATTCCGCTACTCATTTACCAGGGTGGGTTAACCTTGCTGGCTGCTTATTTCGGTGATTACTTTGCCAGTCACATTATTGACGAGCTTACAGCCATTGGAGGATTAATGCTTATCGGCCTGGGAATAAACATTCTGGAAATAAAACATATAAAAATATTAAATATGTTACCGGCCTTAGCTGTAATTATTATTTTAGCTTATTTCTTTGCGTAAATATGCCTTTAAAGAACCAACATAAAGAAGATCAACTAAGTAAACTATTTAAAGATTACGTTGGGAAATGTCCTGAAAAAATAGATCAACTCCCTAACTCGGGTTCTAATAGAAAATATTTTCGTTTACAAAATCATAATTTTTCAGCAATTGGAGTTTATAATCCTGATAAAAAAGAAAATATTGCTTTTATTCAATTTACGAATCATTTTATAAAACACCGGATTAATGTTCCCCAAGTTTATGCACAAAATTTAAATCAAAACATTTATCTCATCAACGACTTAGGCGATACCCAACTTTTAACCTGGCTTAATACCATAAGAACAGGTAAAGAATTTCCTAAACAAGCCAAAACCGTTTATAAAAAAGTTCTTCAGGAATTGGTTAGAATTCAAATTGTTGCTGACAAAGATTTTGATTATTCCTGGTGCTACTCCTATTCAGCATTCGATAAAGAATCTATATTATATGATTTAAATTATTTTAAAAAATATTTTGTTAATGCATTGAATATTAAATACAAAAACAATCAGTTATTTAAAGATTTCGATTTATTTAGTAATTATTTACTTCAAGGCACTGACCAATACTTTATGTATCGGGATTTCCAGGCGCGTAATATTATGCTGGTCAATGGCGATCCTTACTTTATCGATTACCAGGGAGGAAGAAAAGGAGCTTTGCAATACGACCTTGCCTCTCTACTGTTTCAGGCAAAAGCTAATATCACGCATGAAGATAGAGATGAACTCTTAAATTATTATTTAAAAGTTGCCAGGTTATTTATTCCGATAAATCGAGATGAATTTATTGAAAAATTTTATGCTTTTGCACTAATCAGGGTATTACAAACACTAGGCGCATACGGTTTACGAGGAATTATAGAAAAGAAACAACACTTTATCGAAAGTATACCAAATGCCCTTAAAAATTTATTTTTTTTAGGCGAACGAAACGAAATTTTAAGGCATCTTGAAACATTAAATGATATTATTCAACAAATAATTAATAAAGAAATAAAAAGCTGATGACAGATAAACTTACGGTAACCATTAATAGTTTTTCCTATAAACACTCGATCCCTGAAGACAACACCGGAAACGGAGGTGGTTTTGTTTTTGATTGCAGGGCAATTCATAATCCGGGAAGGTACGAAGCATTTAAATCATTAACAGGTAAAGACCAAAAAGTAATAGATTTTTTCGAGCATCATACCGAAATGCATCAATTCCTTGAACAGGTTTTTTCTTTAGTTGAAATGTCGGTAAAAAAATACCAGGAAAGAAATTTTACGCATTTAATGGTGAGTTTTGGATGTACCGGAGGCCAGCACCGATCAGTATATTGCGCAGAAAAACTAGCCGATTATTTACATAACAAATTTGATATTCATATTAAAGTTCGCCACATTGAGCAGGAATTATTAAAAAAGGGATATCTATGAAAGCCATGATATTTGCTGCAGGTAAAGGCACACGGCTAAAACCGATAACCGACTCAATTCCAAAAGCGCTGGTTAAAATAAACGGTGTACCAATGCTCGAAAGGGTTATCCTAAAATTAATTAAAACTGGTGTTGATGAAATTATCATCAATGTGCATCATTTTGCACAACAAATTATCGATTTTTTGCAAGAAAAAAATAATTTTAATATTCGGATTGAAATTTCTCACGAAAAAGATATGCTAGTGGATACAGGAGGTGGCCTAAAAAAAGCTTCGTGGTTTTTTAATGATAATTACCCTTTTATTGTTCATAATGTTGATATTATCAGCAATATCGATTTAACAAAAATGCTCGAATATCATCAACAAAACAATTCCCTTGCAACACTGGCTGTTAGAGAACGAGAATCGAGCAGATATTTTTTATTCAACTACCAAAACCAATTGTGTGGATGGGAAAATGTAAAAACAGGAGAAGTAATTAATTATAACCCAACAAACGACAACAAAAAATTTGCTTTCAGCGGAATCCATATCATTCATCCGGAAATTTTTAATTATTTTCCCAATGATTTAAGCTTTTCAATTATTAAAACATATCTTGATTTATCTCAAGACCATCCTGTAATTGCTTATCCTCATAATCATGATTTTTGGTTTGATATTGGGAATCCCTGCAAATTGAAACAAGCCAATATATATTTACAAAATCGATAAGATTTTAATAAATAACATAGCAATTTGAACAATCCACATTTCTTTAATGTTCCTAAATTGTTTAAAATAATTATTTTTGTGTAAATAAAAAAAGCCTGTTATTAAACAAAGTACTAAGAATGAGCGAATATCTACCTTTATTAATTGGACTTTTATTTTTATCCGGAATACTTGTAATTGTACTTTATCCGGTTTTAAAGCAGCGTTTGGGTTGGGTACTTTCCTTAGCGCCACTAACCATTTTTGTTTGGCTCATAATCTCTCTAGGAGACATAGATACAAAAACAATTAAACTATTTCCTTCAGGCTTTGCTTTATTACCAGGTATTGATTTTTCTTTTCGAATTGACGGCCTAAGTGCTATTTTTGGCTTGTTAATTACAGGGATTGGATTTTTAGTAGTATTGTACGCATCATGGTATATGAAAAAATACAGCCGGCAAGCACATTTTTTTAGTTACCTGATGTTTTTTATGGCAGCCATGACTGGCCTTGTTTTTTCGGATAACTTGATGGCATTATTCATATTTTGGGAACTAACCAGTGTCACATCTTTCTTACTCATTGGTTTTGACCATCATCTGGAAAAATCGCGGCAAGCAGCTTTACAATCATTATTAATTACCGGTTTTGGTGGGTTATGTTTGCTCTTTGCAGCCATTCTAATTGGCCAGATAGCCGGAACATATCAAATTAGTGAGATTATTGCCAGTGGAATTAATTTTACTTCACACACACAATATAATTTAATTTTTATTTTAATATTAGCCGCTGTACTTACCAAATCGGCTCAGTTTCCATTTCATTTTTGGCTCCCCGGGGCTATGCAAGCGCCAACACCTGTTAGTGCATACCTTCATTCGGCTACAATGGTTAATGCAGGAATTTATCTTTTATTAAGAATACATCCGGTACTAAGTGGCACCATTTTATGGAAATATTCATTAATACTGGCTGGCGTTATTACCATGTTTTTGGGTGCATATTTCTCAATGGGGCAAAAAGACTTAAAAAGAATTTTAGCATTTACTACAATAAGTGCTTTGGGAACAATGGTTTTATTGATAGGCATTGGCACACCACTGTCTATGGAAGCAACGCTGGTATTCTTCATCGTACACGGATTATACAAAGGCGGATTGTTTATGGTAGCCGGGATTATTGATAAAAGCACCGGAACCAGGGATATTACTGTGTTATCCAAAATTTGGAAACCATTACCTACAACAACAATCTTTGCTGTGCTTGCATTAATATCCATGGCAGGATTACCCCCAATGCTTGGTTTTGTAGGTAAAGAACTTGTTTATGTTGCCAAAATTCAACTTCCCGGATTATCCTGGATTATTTTGCCACTTGGAGTTGGCGCTAACATTATGATGGTTGCGATTTCACTTACTATTTTTGTCGAAGTTTTTTATAACAAATCCAAAAAACCAGAAATTCCAATTCATTATAAAGAAAATAAATTACCCTGGTATTTTATTCTTGGGCCTGGCGTATTAGCATTAGCCGGATTAATGCTTGGATTATTTCCAGCAGGGCTTAATCAGGTTATTTCAAATGCTCTTTTTGTAACCAAAAATCAGGTGGTTGATGTTCATTTACTGTTATGGCATGGATTCAATGAAGTATTACTATTAAGTATTTTTGCCATCTTTTTAGGGGTTATGGTTTTTGTATACCGCAAACCGGTCATTAAATTTATTAAAAAAACCATCAAATGGTTCGATATATATCACCTTCCAACCATTTTTATGAATGTAATGAACCATTACTTAAGAATTGCCGGCAAAAATACTCAACGTATTCAGCATGGTTACCACCGTTTTTACTTAATGACATTTTTTGTGGTTACTCTTGCAATCACTGTTTTTCAGATTAACTGGAATTTCAAAGAACTTGTTCCATTGGAAGGATTTACAGCCATAAAGCTCAACATAGTTATTTTGCTTTTAATCTCATCCTTAGCTGTCCTTTTTGCCGTTTTTTCCATGTCGAGGCTTTCAGCAATTCTAGCAATGGGCGTAGTTGGTTATGGTATTGGATTATTATATCTTTTATATGGAGCTATAGATTTAGCCATTACTCAGTTTTTAGCTGAAACAGTAATTATGGTTCTTTTTATAATGGTTATCTATTACCTGCCTAAATTTACATCTCTCTCAAATAAAAAATCCCGAATCAGGGATATTATTATCTCCCTGTTGGTTGGAGCATCAGTAACTATTGTAATTTTACACAGTAGGGCTTTAAATACTTACGAACCAATTTCTTCTTTTTTTGCAGAAAATAGTTTACTAAAAGCCCATGGACGAAATATAGTAAATGTGATACTTGTTGATTTTAGAGCATTAGATACACTTGGTGAAATTACTGTTTTAACACTTGCAGCAATAGGTGTTTTTAGTTTATTCCGTTTTACCATTAAAAAAAATGAACTAAATGAATAATAATAACTTAAGAAATATCATACTGGAAAATATAGTCAGGCTTTTTATGAAAGTTATGGTTATTTATTCCATTTATCTTTTGATACGTGGCCATAATTATCCGGGAGGAGGTTTTATAGCAGGTATTATAGCATCAACTGGTTTTATATTCTTTGCTATCATATTTGGAACTAAAGAATTAACCCATATCATCAAAGTTCAACCACAAATTTTTATTGCAACAGGATTAACTTTAGTTTTTGTTTCAGCATTTCTTTCGGTAATATACTCAAAAGAGATATTAACCGGATTATGGATTCATACAAATATTCCGGTTTTAGGAGAATTACATTTGGGTACTCCGTTAATTTTTGATACAGGAGTATACTTTGTAGTTGTTGGTGTTATTTTAACAATTGTTATTAGTATAATGGAGGTATTAAAATGGAATTAATATTAGCAATTTTTATAGGATTATTATATGCATGTGGCGTTTACCTGGTTTTAAGGCGGAGTATTGTAAAAGTTATACTGGGAATTTTTGTACTTTCAAATGCAACAAATCTCATAATTTTTTTATCGGGAGGTATTAAGCGAAGCGGTGCAGCGTTTGTAGCTGAAGGTGCCGAAAAAATTGATCCTTCAACAATTAGCGATCCACTACCTCAGGCGCTTATACTTACTGCTATTGTTATAAGCTTAGGTATCGCATCATATATTCTTGCATTAAAATACAGATATTTTGAAGTAACCGGAACACACGACCTTGATCAACTCAGTAAAACAGACCAAAAATGATTTTACTCCCTTTAGCCATATTAACACCTTTTACTTTTATCATTCTGGCATTATTTATAAAAAATGTCAAATCAAGAAATTTTTTATCATTAGCCCTGGCAGTTATCAATTTAGGGATTGCAATATTTATTTTATCAGCCATTAATAGTGCAGAGATGTTAAAAACACAAATGGGCTCATGGCCGGAACCTTATGGAATTACGCTCGTTGCCGATCGTTTCAGTGCTTTTATGATCTTTATTTCAGCAATTGTATTTTTAGCTGTAACCATATATTCAATTCAATCAATTGATTACGACCGTCTAAAAAACAACTATTTCCTTTTTACCTATGGTATTTTAATGGGAGTTAATGGTAGTTTTCTTGCAGGCGATATTTTCAACCTTTACGTTTGGTTTGAAGTGATGCTCATGGGATCATTTATCCTTATAAGCTTTGGTGGAGAAAGAGCTCAACTCGAAGGAGCTATTAAATATTTAATCCTAAACTTAATTTCATCGTTCTTCTTTTTGGCCGGGATAGGAATTTTGTATGGCAAAATGGGCAGTTTAAACATGGCCGACCTGGCTTACAAGTTTTCACTTACAGGTGATTTCCCAAGCCTTTTTGAACCTTCCCTTATTTTATTATTGGTAGGTTTTGCTATTAAAGGTGCGTTATTTCCATTCTTTTTCTGGTTGCCGGCATCATACCATACCCCTCCACCTGCTGTTTCGGCGCTTTTTGCCGGACTCCTTACAAAAGTAGGAATATACTCACTTATACGCATATACACCTTATTTTTACACTATTACGATTATTTCTGGAATCCAATCATTTTATGGATGGGAATTTTATCGATGGTAATTGGAGTAATTACAGCCACTTCCCAATTCGATTTCAGAAAAATATTGTCTTTTCATATCATTAGCCAGGTAGGATATGTTATTATCGGACTTGCTTTTTTTACAGTTTCAGGTTTAGCTGCTGCTATTTTCTTCCTTGGCCATAATATGTTATCAAAAACAAATGCTTTTCTTGTAGCCGGATGGGTACACAGGGAAAAAGGAACATTAAATTTAAAAAACTTAGGCGATATGTTCAATCGCCATACACTTTGGGGCGTACTTTTCTTTATTTCTGCATTTAGTTTGGCAGGGTTACCACCATTGAGCGGATTTGCAGGAAAATATTTAGTAATTAAAGCAGGAATTGAAAATAACCAGGTTTTAGTGGCTATGGTTGCATTATTTGTAGGCCTTTTTACACTTTTTTCAATGGTTAAAATTTGGATCGAAGTTTTTTGGAAAAACAAACCTGAAAAAGAAAATACTGTAAAATCAATGGGTAAAGATAAAAGCTTACCTTTTGGTTATATGATAACCGGTTCAATATTTTTAGCCCTGGCAATAATAATTATGGGAGTTTGGGCCGAACCTGTTGCTGGATTTTGCGAAAAAGCAGCAACCGATTTGCTTAATAATCAAAAGTATATCAATTTTGTATTGCAATGAAAATAATTAAAACTTTGATATCATTTATCAATAGGCTTTTAAACCTGTTCATTTTATTTATTTACTTTAGTTTTAAAGTAATTAATTCCGGCTGGGTTGTTGGGTGGCTGGTAATTAAAGGATATCGTGGAGAACACGAAGGTATTCTCGAATACCATCCTAAAAATAATAAGACATGGCATATTATTTTGCTATTTAATTTGATTAGTATGACACCTGGTTCTTTAAGCCTTGATTTGTCGGATGACCTAAACACCATATTTGTGCATTTATTAGATAGCCGGGATAAAAATAGTTTTTTTAAATCAACAGAGAAGATTGAAAAAATGTTACTTAGAAGTTTTAACAGAGATTAAATTAAAGATTAAATTATATTGATAATGGTTGAATGGGGAAATTTGTTTTTAGAATATTCAGCATTGACAGCACTTTGGATTATGGCAATCAGTTTAATATTTCCATTATACAGGCTTTTTAAAGGCCCTACACTGCCCGACAGGGTTGTTGCCCTAGACCAAATTGCTTTTATTATTGTTGGAATTATTATTTGTGATGTTTTTTATACACAAAATGCTGCATTACTCGATGTTGTATTAACTGTTTCGTTATTGCTCGTTTTTGGTTCCATGATTATTGCAAGGTATTTATACAAAAAACAAAGTGAAAATGATTAAAATAATTGTAGGTATTTTAGTTTTGATAAGTGCAATTATTATATTAATTGCCTCCATTGGTATTTTGCGGTTTAAAAGCCTTTACAGCCGAATGCACGTTGTTACAAAAGTATCTTCATTTGCATTTGTATTATTACTAATTGCCTTAAATATTTTATTTTTAAATTGGAAAATTGCTTTACTTACATTAATCATTTTCCATATATTAATTTTTCTATCTCCTATTTCAGCTCATATGATTGCTAAAGTATCAAAGTTTTTAAATAATAATTCTGACAATTATAGCGATTGAAATTTTTACAGATTTTTTTTATATTTATTGATCAAATAGTACTCAATTTTAAAACTTATAAGCATTTTTTTTGTTATTTTTATCAAAAAGACTAACCAACCTTATAAACTTTATTTAAATTCATTTATTATGAAAAAAATTGTACTTACTATGATCACCGTTTGTCTGGCAACGGTTACTTTGCTAGCACAAAGTTCTTTGGGCTTTAATTATCAGGCTGTTATCAGAGATGCTTCAGGAGATTTACTAGCCAACCAGACAGTAGGGCTAAAGATTAGTATCCTCGAAGGCAGCACTACTGGAAATGTAGTTTACAGTGAAACCTTTACTCCTAAAACCAGCGAATTTGGACTGGTAAACCTTATTATTGGCAATGGAGACCCTGTTAGTGGCAATTTTGCCGATATAAACTGGTCTACAGCTGATTACTACTTGAAGTTAGAACTCGATGCTACCGGAGGAACTGATTATGAAGTAATGGGAACCACGCAACTGCTATCAGTTCCTTATGCTAACTATGCATTCTCTGCTGCAAATAAATCATGGGTAGATAAAGATAGTAGTGTAACTACATCAAAAAGAGTTGGTATTGGAACCAGCACTCCATCAAGTATGCTCGAAGTAGTTTCTGATGGAAAAGGCAAAGAAGATGTACCGCTTTTTGAAGTAAAAAATTCTAACGGTGAAACTGTTTTTGCCGTTTACGAAAATAGCGTTAAAGTATATGTAGACGAAGAAGATGAAGGCAGCAAATCCGTTGGAGGTTTTGCGGTAAGTGGCAGAACAAGCACTAAAGAAACTAATGACATCCTTGTGGTTACACCGGAAAAAACTCAAGTTTACGTTGATGAAACATCAGGTAAATCTGTTGGCGGTTTCGCCGTTTCAGGTCGTACATCAACCAAAAGTATTAATGATATTTTGCATATCACAAACGATCAAACTACTATTTATGTCGACGAAAATGATGAAAAATCATTGGGTGGATTCGCCGTTTCAGGACGCACATCAACCAAGGGTGATGCCGACATTTTTAGAGTAACTACCGATTTAACCCAGGTATTTGTTGGCGAATCGACTAGTAAATCTTTGGGTGGTTTTGCTGTGAGTGGACGCACCTCAAACAAAGCTGATGAAACTTATGATGTATTAATGGTTAGGCCAGAGCGTACTGATGTGTACATAAAACCTGACGGAAGCAAGTTATTCCCCGATGGATTTACCATATCAGGATTGGATAACAACTTAGAGTCAACTGAGCTTTTCTCTGTTTCAGAGGCAGGTACCCTTATCAATACCTACATGGCAGCAGCTCCAAAACTAACAACTACTGATACATCGGATGTTACTCAAGTTTCTGCTATAGCAGGTGGAATTATAACTGAGGATGGAGGCGCTGAAATTATTGAACGAGGGATAGTATATACATCCTCAGGCACACCAAGTTTAAACATAGACTTTGGAAGCTTAGATCCTTCCGTTGGTGGCATTGTTAATGATGTTGAAGGTGGTACAGGAGATTATACAGTTACCATCCCTGCAACCGGCAACTTACAACCAGGCACCACATACTATTATCGCGCCTATGCAATTAACGGTGATACACTAACGGGTTATGGAGAGACTAAACAATTTACAACAGATGATCCCAGCATGCTTAATTTTATGGTTCAGGACATTGACGAATCACAGATAGATAATGCAACTATTACATTGTATCCTTTTGGCGATATATACAACCCTATTCAAAATCCTGCAGGAGATTATGTTTTTTACGTAGCTGATGGCACACACTCATATTCTGTTGAAGCGTCCGGATATGAAAGCATTGAAATGGAAGAATTGAGTGTTTTTGGAGAAACCTATTGGGATGTTTACCTTACACCTGAAGTTCCTATATACACCATAATTTTTGAAGTAACCAGAAACGATGGTAGTATAGCTGAAGGGTTTGATGTATCGCTTTATAGTTCAGGAGACTATAATGAGATACAAACAACTGATGCATCAGGTGTTGCAACATTTTTAGAAGTACCAGAGGGAGAATTTTATGATGTATATATTTATAAAGATGGAGATCCTGAATATCATTCTGATATTTATAGCATTAATGAACAAAGCCCTTACTATGATAATGTTTCTGGTGATATAATTATACCTGTTGAACTCAGTTTATCTAAATAGTTGTTTTCCAAAAGATAGAAATACTTTATAAAAGGTTAAAATACAGAACATAAATCTTTAACCTGCCTGATTGAATTAAACGGTCAGGCAGGTTTTTTTTGTACATTAACACTTTTTAATAAAATCACTTTGTATAACTCTTTTTTAATTTTGATATTAAACGTTCAAATCTAAAAATCTCATCTTCAAAACATAAAAAATTTTGCTTGTATTTTAATTTATGTGATTATTTCAATATCTTTATTAAAATTAATTTAACAACAAGATGATTCCTCTTATTTTATTAAGCCAATTCAGAGTTAGTCTTTCAATCGAATTTCTAATTATAGTAATATTATTTATTTACATTACTTACCTGCACCTTCAACTTTCAAAAAAAAATTTTTTAATTAAATCTTACCTTCGAAAACAAGGAATTAACGACGATAAAATTGAAAAAAAAGATATTCTTCAGGTTCTAGAACATCTTCGAAATCCTGAATACAAAGGAGTGATAACCAAAGACAAAATGCTTGACCGGCAGTTCAGCCATTTTCTGTTTGAAGATTACGAAAATATTAAACTTTTTCTGCATTATACTGCCAAAGAAAGTGTTGCAAGAAAAATTATTCGCGAAGGTTTTAAATTTGTTAATTCCTTTTACAAAACCGCCGAAAATATTTATAACGACGAGCTATTTTTAATTCATCGCCATCATGAACATAAACAATTCGGCGAATATGTTATTGTCATTTGTATTTCAAAAGATATTTACAATCAATATTCAGAAAAGCTAAACAAATTAAAAGCTAAAAATACTGCTGTTGAACAAATTCTAACCGAAAAAGCTCCTTATACCGACGAAAATTCTGAAGAAATATATACACTACCCAAACAATTTATTAAAGGTTATTTTAATTATATTGAAGGCACAATTGTAAAAAACCCTGACTTTGATTATAATTACCATTCACCCACGTTTGAAGAAAATCTTAAAAAATTATAAATATTATCCAGTAAGCGATTTTCCTAACTGAAAAGTATCATATAATATTTTTTGATTTTTATCAAAATCAACGTATGCAAGATGTTCAGGAATATTTAATTTTTTGTACAAAGGAATCAAATCCTCCACCGGTTTTTCAATTTGTTTAATTACTGCTAACCTTGTAGCTTTTATAACATGCAGCTTATTATTTTTACCCAATACTTTTTTCATATAATTAAATAAATCGATGATAGGCTGTGAATCAGAATCATCAGAAGAACCCATGGATAGTAAAAGAACAAAATCTTTTTCCCATTTTTGCCAGGGCGTATGAATTAATCCTGTTTCGGTAATTTGAACGTGTACAAATGACCGAAATCGGTCTATAATTTTTTTTAAGGCAGCAGTTGTATAGTGAAAATACACGGGAGAGGCAAAAACCAATACATCAGCTTGTAAAATTTTTTCACTCAAATCAGGCCAGTCATCATCGGTAATTGAGCATCTTTTAATTAAATTACACCGCAAGCATCCATTACAATATCTTATATGTAAATCACTGGCTAACAAATGATTAATTTGCGTTATGTTTTGTTTAACTCCTTTTAAAAAATTTTCTATAAGAATTGTAGTATTGCCTTTATTTCGCATACTACCATCAATTACCAGCACTTTTTTCATTATTATTTTTAATTTGATTTTGTAAATGATGTATCTTTAAAATAGTCGCTTAATAAAGTTACTTTTTCATTATAAAACTCTACCAGGGTTAACCCTCGGTTTTCATAATTTTCATTAGTGTTTGTTAATCCTTTATTCGACCATACTGCCACAGCTTTATTATGATCCAGAATAACATCGTGAACATCAAATTTTATTTTAACATATTTTCGCAAAATTGCATTTAACAATAGCAATACGCGTTTTTTTCCTTCTGCCCTTTTTACTCCGGGAAAATCTAATACGATATTATCATCCATAAAAGTTTCCATATCTGAAAAATCTTTATTACTTATGGCTTTAAAAATTCCATAAATAATCTCTTTTTTATTCATATTCATCGATTTGTTAATTAACATGCCTAAAAAATAAGAAAATATATTTTACTTCTAAATAAATATAGGTAAAGATTAGTAATTTTGTTGAAATTAAAAAATGAAAGAAATGTACAAACATTTATTTGGCCCTGTGCCTTCAAGAAGATTAGGAATGTCGCTTGGTGTTGATTTAGTCCCCCATAAAGTTTGCACACTGAATTGTGTTTATTGTGAATGTGGCGCTACAACCAATCTAACCACAGAACGTAAAGAGTATGTATCGTATAACGAAATCATTAACGAGTTAAATGATTATTTTAAAAAAAATGAAAAGCCAGATTATATCACTTTTTCCGGTGCCGGAGAACCCACGCTGAATATCAAAATTGGAAATATTATTGATTTTTTAAAAACAAATTATCCGGACATTCCCATTGCAGTTCTTACCAATGGAAGTTTATTTATGGATTTAAATGTTAGAAATGAGCTTTTAAAAGCTGATTTGGTGCTGCCATCATTAGACGCTGCAAATAATATAACATTCAAAAAAATCGACCGGCCTTCGAAAAATTTAAATATAGAAGATTATATCGAAGGGCTGATAAAATTTAGCACAGAGTTTAATGGTAAAATATGGCTCGAAATCATGGTCTTACCCAAGTTTAACGATGATTTGGAAAATTTAAATTTACTGAAAAAAGCTATCCTGAAAATTAAACCCGATAAAGTACAACTCAATACTCTTGATCGACCAGGAGCAATTGCAAATGTTAGAGCTGCCACACGATTAGAATTACAAAACATTATAGATCTTTGGCAACTGGAAAATGTTGAGATTATTGCATCATCGGCCAAAAGAAAAGATAATAAATCGTTTAGGAAAGATATCGAAAACACAATTTTGGAAACCATTTCCAGAAGGCCTTGCACGCTTGAAGATTTAGAAAACATTTTAGGATTACACGTAAATGAAATCAACAAGTATCTTGATGTTTTGGAAGGTGACAACAAGATTAAAACCGTAAGGCAGGATCGAGGCCTTTTTTATCAAATTAGAAAATAAAAGTTTAAAAATAAATGAACGACGTTATATACACCCTATCGGCCAGAGGAAAAAAGAAAAACTTACCTGTAAAAAAATACCTGGAAAAAAATTTCCCAAATATTCCATTACATAAAATCGACAGTATTTTTGGATTTGTTGAAACCTCAACACTTTATAGCGGGCGGCCTTTTTTAAATCCACAATTATCTACTAATGATATCCAATATTTATATAGCAAAAATATTGGAGTACGTATCCCTTTTACCAACCATTTTTTTACAGAAAAAGAATACCTTGAAAATCAAAAAATTCTCGATAAATATCATAGAGAAGGGAACTCACTAATTATTACTAATGATGAACTAGCCCAACGAATTAAAAATGACTATCCAAAATATCATATCGAAGCCAGTATCCTGAAAGAGATTGATACTTTAGAAAAAATTAATGCGGCTTTAAATTTATACGATACGATTGTTTTGCCTATGAACGTTAACAAAAATAAAAAACTGCTAAAAAATATTGAACAAAAACACCGAATAACTCTTTTTGGCAATGCCGGCTGTGCCTTAACCTGTCCGAACCGTATTTGTTACGAATATATTTCAAAAAGAAATAAATTTTTGGGAAGGAATAATAAAATAGCCCGGTACATTTACCACTACATTTACTTTTACCTGAACAGAAAATGGTGTATGCATAAAATTAAACCTCGCAAACTCCATGGAATCATAGATTTCGACATAAACGAATTTTACGAAATGGGATTCCACCGATTTAAAATGTTACGTGAGCATAAAGGGCGAAAAACGGGATATTAAAGTACATTTTATTATTTTCAGAACTATTTATGTTTACTAGAACTTCTATTATTACTAAAGAGTAAAGAAACTTTTTAAATAAAAATTTCGTAAAACAAATTACCTAAACCATAATACTTAAATGCCATGTCAAAGGAACTTTTAGACGTGTTGGTACCTTTATTAATTGGGCCGCCCGTTGGAATCATAACCATACGCTATTTTTTTAAAGGATCTATTTTATTCAGAATTACTGCTTACTGGGTAATAACTTTATCCATTTTAGATGCCCTGGCAAATATGAGCAGCGCTTATCCAGATATTATGCCTATGCTTTTAGCCATAGCTATCGGATTACCTATATTTATTTATTTCTTTTACCGTACAGCTAAAGAAGTTCGAAAACCTCTGGATGAAGCCATTGATGCATTACAGAAACTTGCTGATGGAAACCTTAATATTGAGGTAAATAAAGATTTTCTAAAACGAAACGATGAGTTAGGTAGAATAACCAAAGGCATTGATATTTTATCATCGAAGCTAAAAGAAGTTATGCAGGGAATTTCCGATGCAGCACAGGAGATAAATAGTGCAGGGCAACAACTGAGTTCAAGCTCGGTTCAGCTTTCTCAGTCGTCTAATGAACAGGCATCATCTTTAGAAGAAATTTCATCAACTATGGAAGAAATTGTATCGAGTATTCAACAAAATTCCGATAATTCGAAACAAACAGAAAGAATAGCGATAAATACAAGTAAAAGCCTTGAAGAAGGAACAAATTCGACTAATATTGCGCTTGATTCGATGAAAGAAATAGCAGAGAAAATCACCATAATTAATGATATCGCTTTTCAGACCAATTTACTGGCACTAAATGCTGCCGTTGAGGCCGCCCGGGCTGGTGAACATGGTAAAGGATTTGCGGTGGTAGCCTCGGAAGTTAAGCGGCTTGCAGAAAGAAGCAGAGTTGCTGCCAACGAAATTGTTGATGTAATTCAAAAAGGATCTGATATTTCTGAAAAAGCAAGAGAGATGATGAACAAAAATCTACCGGAAATGCAAAAAACCTCACGGCTTATCCAGGAGATATCAGCAGCCAGCCTGGAACAAAAATCCGGTTCAGAACAGGTCAACGAATCGGTACAGCAACTAAATACTATTACCCAGGAAAATGCCTCATCGGCAGAAGAAGTTGCTTCAAGTGCTGAGGAACTAACTGCAAAATCTCATAACTTGACTCAGTTGATTTCTTTTTTTAAAATAACCTAAGAAATCTACCATTGAATCTTTTTTTTCTCGGAACAGAAAATGGTGTATGTATAAAATTAAAACACTCAAATTACATAGAATCATAGATTTCGAGCTAATCGAATTTTTCAAAATGGAATTCCTCCGATTTTAAATGTTAAGTGAACATATAGGTCGAATTAAGGGATATTATTGGGCACTAAAAAAATTAACATTAAAATAATGTTTATTATAACTCAACACTTGTATTTTTTGTTAATTTTATATTATGAATATATTAACTTAATATTATCTCATTATGGAAGAAAATAAAAAATTAACTCCTGAATCAGCAGAAAATAAACAAAATGGTTCAGACGAAAAAACATTAAATACAGGGATTGATAAAGAAACTACCAACAATATCAGTACTACAAAAAGAAATTCAACCCCTAAAACTCCTTCAAATGCAGGTACACGTAAAAAAAGTACACAAACAGGTGCAAATAGAAGAACTTCTGCAAAAAAACCACCAATAAATAAAAAATCAACTGCTACTACCAGGAATACAGATGTTAAATCCACAGCTTCAGCACAAGCAGTTCAAGAGCCCAAAAATAAGTTAGAAGAATTTAAACCGATTGAGCCAAAAGCTACACAAAAAGAAAAAAAGGAAATTTTAAACAAACCAGATGAAACCTCAGGCAAACCTGAATTAAAAAATCAGGATAACAAAACTGAGGCTACTTCAATAAAACCGGATAAATCAAAAAAAATGACAAAAAAACAAAAAGAAAAAGTTAAAGAAGCTAAAAAGAAAGTTGGAAAATTTGAAAAGCAAGCCATAAAAATTGAAAAAAAATTAAAGAAAGCTAAGAAAAACAAAGTTGGCAAGAAAAAGCTTAAGAAACTTAAAAATGGCTTTAAGTCTATTATTAAAAAACTTAAATCAAACAAGAAAAAACTGAAGAAAGCTAAAAAAGAATTACAAGTGTCATTGTGAATGAAATGAAGCCTGTCTGCCGAGAGGCAGGCAATCTATATTTATTGATTATCAATAGATTGCTTCACTCTCCTGATATCAATCGGGATCGTTCGCAATGATTTTTTTCTAACTTTTTGGACAGCCTCATTAATTTTAGGGCTGGGAATTCCTCTTTTTTATTATAACATATTCAAAACTAAGCTAATCGTTTGGCAACTTTTTCTCTATAATTTCTGCCTATTGTAAACTTTTGATGATTGATTTCTACATAAGCAGAGGTAAATACATCCACCCTGGTAAGGTTAACAATGTATGAACGATGAATACGTATAAAATATTTTACAGGCAATTGTTCTTCAACCTTAGTTAAGCTGTCATAACAAATAATAGATACATCAGGCGTATGTATTTTTATGTAGTTATCTAAACTTTCGATATAAAGAATATCAGTGAATTTAATTTTATAATTTTTCTTGTCTGCTTTAAAAATAATGAAATCTTTATTACTAATCTCTTTCGTTTGAATAATTGATGATTTTGTATGGATGGCTAAAAATTTATTCATCGCCTTAACAAAACGTTCGAAAGAAATAGGTTTTACCAGATAATCGATAGCATTAAGGTCAAAGGCATCAACAGCAAAGTTACGGTAGGCTGTAGTAAAAATCACATTAAAAGAATTTGGCAATGATTTTAACAACTCAATGCCCGATATCCCAGGCATATTAATATCAAGAAACAGCAAATCAACGTTTTCATTATTTATGGTATCTAAAGCATCAAGTGGCTTGGTAAAAGTCCCTATACATTTAAATTTTTCAAACCTGTTAAGATGACCTTGTATTACCCTGATGGCAATAGGTTCATCGTCTATTATGATACATTTATATATTGATTGATTTTTCATTTAATCCAGATTTATTTCCAGTTTTACTACAAATGTATTTTCCTTTTTAAAAATATCCAGTTGATATTTATCCTTATATATTAGTTCTAATCGTTCTTGTATATTCCTTAAACCTATCCCCTTTCCTTCCTGCTTTAAATACTGATCTTCCGTATTTTTAGTGATAGAATTTTCTATAAAAAAAAGCATGGTTTTAGCATTAACTTTAATTTCCATATTTAACTTACTTTTTTCTGGATCGTGAAATCCATGCTTGAATGCATTCTCAACAAAAGAAAAAAGAATTAACGGAGCAATTAATATATCATCATTCAAATCAGGGAAAAAAGTCTTTACATTAAAATGTTCATCGTGTCGAATACTCTCCAATTCAATATAATTTTGGATAAACTTGATTTCTCTTTTAAAACTCACTTTTGGTTTATCGCATTCGTAAAGCATGTAATCGAGCAAATCGGAAAGTTTTACAATCACTTCTCTCGACTCATCAGCACTTTCTTTAACCAAACCATATAAATTATTGAGCATATTAAACAAAAAATGTGGATGAATCTGTCCCTGAAGTAATTTTAGTTTAGCTTCTTTAAGCTTTATTTCGGTTAATTGTTTTTGTTCTTTTAAGGTATTTTTATCGATTAATCTCCGATACGACTCATTGATAAAATGTATAACAGCCGCTAAAATAATTATCAAATAGTTTCCCGAAACCAAAATAATAAGATCTTCTTTCTTAGGAACCATAATATGAGACTGATTATACGTATTGTAAACAACAATCAAAATCGAAGAATATAATACTAACCATAAGATAGTAACAAAAACAAAAAGCATTACATAACTAAAAATCAACAATTTACCCTTAAATAAATATTTTGGAATCAAAAAATTATTAATAATATACGTAATAATATAACTAATAAAAACGATAAAAGCTACTAATCCCCATCGTAGAGAGTAGTCGTAACCCCGATTACTGAAAACAAAAAACAGCAAACAAGCTGCAGCACACCAATAAACAACATGTGCAATCCAATTGCTTTTCGACAAAATCAAATGATATATTTTATCTTCTTTCATAGTATATCTCAAAGATAATATATTATTATTTCTATATATCCGGCATAATGTAAATTTATGCGAACGACAATTTTCGAACCCTGGACAGAGTTATTGCAATTAGGAAGCTTTTTTTGTTAAACGAAGGATAAAATAGTACCTTGGCATAAATATTTTTTTATCACAATTTATTGGTTGTACTATTGAGTCAGTATTAACCAAAAAATTATAACTATGATTGTAAAACATTTAATTGAAGGTGGAATTTATTTTATGCTCCCCATTTACATTCTTTGGATTGTGGTAATTATTTTACTGATCAAACAACTCCTGAATTACTTTTCGTCCCAAAAGAGTAACAAAAAATTAGAAAAAAACAATTCAATAATTTTGTTTGCCGGAAGCTTTGCATTCCTATACGGAATCTTTGGGCAAATTATTGGTTTTTTTCAAGTGTTAAATGTTATTGAAGCAGAAGGAGATATTGCTCCATTTTTAATTGCAGGCGGATTAAAGATAACACTTCTGTCTGTTTTATATGGATTTAGTTTATTGCTTGTTTCAGCTATTATCTGGTTTATCTTTCGTTTACTCATCAAAAGAACCGAGTAACCTACTTCATTCAATAAAATTAAACAGAGTTGTTTCTTAAATAATTCAAAAAAAGATTGGTTTTTGGGCCAATCTTTTAATTTTTTGAGCGGGAGACGGATGATGACGAGCCGAAAGGGCT
>JBKHIH010000007.1:0-83966 GCA_046538755.1 Thiohalospira sp. | reverse complement strand
CAGGGTATTCGAGTCGCCCGGATCTTTTACCGGATTCGAAAACTTAATGGCAGTTTATGGTTATTCTATTCAGATTTATTGTGATTTTTCAGGATACACCGATATTGCCATTGGGATTGCTTTGTTGTTAGGTTTCCGTTTACCAATAAACTTTAATTCGCCATATAAAGCAATAAACATTACAGATTTCTGGCATCGATGGCATATTTCACTATCATCATGGCTAAGGGATTATTTATACATTCCGCTCGGTGGTAACCGCAAGGGGAAAACCAGAACTTATATCAACATTATGATTACCATGCTCCTTGGTGGATTATGGCATGGTGCTAACATGCGGTTTGTTATATGGGGTGGCTTACACGGATTAGGACTGGTTATTCATAAATTATGGATGAAACTGAATCTTTCACTAAGCAAATATTATACTACACAATCGAGCAGAAACACCTTTTACCGCTTTATTTCAGTTTTTACTACATTCCACCTTGTAACATTTGCCTGGATATTTTTCAGAGCCAAAAATATGGATATTGCAACAACAATGATTAAACAGATGGCTACTAACTTTCAGTTTTCTTTAATCCCATCAATGATTGCTTCTTATTATAAAATTTTTGCGGTCATCTTTTTAGGATTATTTATGCACTGGTTGCCCTCATCATTGAAAGAAAATTACCGTGGCTGGTTTATTCAAAGCCACATGGCCATGAAAATTCTAATCACCATTATTGTAATATTTATTATATTCCAGGTAAAATCGGCAGAGATACAGCCATTTATTTATTTCCAGTTTTAAAAAAGTATCTTTACAAATTGCTAAGTCCAAAAGAAAACTCCTATAACAAAATAATTTTTTCTACATTTGTCAGTTATTAAAAAACTATTTAAACAGGGATTTCATGAAAGGTTACAGGAAAATTTTAGAATATATTATTCCTTATTGGGGTAAAGGATTATTAAGTATTTTATTTGCATTATTAGCCACCATTTTTTCATTATTCTCCTTTACCATGGTAATACCTTTTCTGGGAATACTTTTTAAGAACCAACCCATTATTGAAAATCCGGTTGACTGGGAATTCTCTTCAGATGCTTTTATGCATAACTTTAATTATTTTTTAAGCCAAATTATTCTTACACAAGGCGAACGTGTTGCATTATTATCTGTAAGTATTCTGGTAATTATTTTTGTACTGTTAAAAACCTCGATGCAATATTCCAGTAATTATGTAATGGCTCCACTACGCAACGGAGTAGTCCGGGATATTAGGAATAAATTAAATCAGAAGATATTAGGATTACAACTTTCTTATTTTACCGAAGAACGAAAGGGCGATATCATTTCAAGAATGACCAGCGACGTGCAAGAAGTAGAAACATCAGTTGTTCGATCATTAAACAATGCTATTAAAGCTCCTATTACGATAGTCATCTATCTTTCGGTTTTATTTATAACAAGCCCGTTTCTTACAATTTTTGTATTGTTGCTGTTACCTATAAGTGGTGGGGTAATTGGGCGTATTGGCAAATCATTACGGCGCAAATCAGAAAAGGGGCAGTCTCAGCTTGGCTTGATCTTATCCTATATCGAAGAAACGCTTTTTGGATTAAGAATTATAAAAGCCTTTAATTCCGAAGATAAAATACACGACCGGTTTGTTCAAGAAAATAATGCATATACCCGGTTAATGAACCGCATTTGGCGACGCAAAGACCTTGCCGGGCCGTTTAGCGAATTTATGGCAACGGTAGTTATTGTAATTATTATGTGGTATGGAGGTAGCATGGTTTTAAATAATGATGCTACGATGAGCCCACAAACTTTTATGTTTTATCTTGTAGTTTTTTCACAAATTATCCCTCCTTCAAAAGATTTATCAACGGTATATTATAATGTGCAACGTGGTTTGGCTTCGCTCGACCGTATAGAAGTAATCCTGGATGCGAATATAAAAATCACAGAAAAACAAGATGCCAGGCCAATCAAAGAATTTAAAGAAAATATTGAATATAAAAACGTGAGTTTTAAATATATCGAAGATTATGTACTCAAAGATATTAATTTAACAATAAATAAAGGACAAACAGTAGCATTAGTAGGCCAATCTGGTTCTGGCAAATCAACTTTAGTAGACCTTCTGCCTCGTTTTTACGATATAAAAGAAGGAGAAATAATAATAGACGGAATTAATATTCAGGATCTAAAAATTCTTGATTTACGTAATTTAATGGGTATTGTCAGCCAGGAATCAATATTGTTTAACGATACAATATACAACAATATAGCATTTGGTATGGAAACAGCTTCAGAAGAAGAAATTGTTGCAGCTGCCAAAGTAGCCAATGCTCACGAATTTATTTTACAAACCGAACATGGCTACCAAACCAATATTGGCGACCGTGGAAGCAAATTATCAGGCGGGCAAAGGCAACGAATAAGTATTGCCCGTGCAGTTCTTAAAAATCCACCCATATTAATCCTCGACGAAGCGACATCATCGCTGGATACAGAGTCTGAAAAACTTGTACAGGATGCGCTGTTTAAACTCATGGAAAACAGAACATCTATTGTAATAGCACACCGGCTTTCTACCGTTAGAAATGCTGATGAGATTTGTGTTTTACAAGAAGGAAAAATTGTAGAACGTGGAAAACATGACAGCCTGATAGCATTAAATGGTGTATATAAGAAATTACACGATTTACAATCATTTGCCTAATGCCGCTTAGCCATTTTATTTATTCAATCATGGCTGTTATTCCATTCACAACGCCTAAAGATTTATTCATCAGGTTTTTTAAACCAGTCATCAAACTTGCTTCTTAAAAAGCAAAAAGGCCACTCAAAACGTATCTTTTAGGCTTTTTATGCGTAAGTATATTAATAATTGTATGACTTTTTTTTGCTGATATGAAAAAAACATTACCAGCTTTTTTTATTATTTGCCTAACCCTGCTATTACACAATGGTAATTTAAATATTTTCGCACAGCAAAGTTACGCCGATTCACTAAAAACCAACTTAAGGAACACCTCTGCTGACACAGCAAAAATACCTTATTACTACGCCCTGTCAGAATATTATATAACCAATGCACCAGAAAAAGCGATCTCAATAGCCAACGAATTTTTAATTATGGCTGAAAAATATGACAGCCTCGAAATTATTGATTATTGTTATTTAATATTGGGCGAAGCACATTTTTTTCAGGATAACCTAGAAAAATCATTACAATACTTCGAAAAATATCTTGAAAATCAAAAAAATCAAAAAAACAAACAAAAAATTGGCAAGGCCTATAATAATCTAGGAATTGTTGCACGAGCCATGGATGATTACTCAAAAGCGATTGATTATTATCAAAAAGCAAAGGATATTTACAAAGAGTCTAATGATACCAATGGATTAAGCAGTGTTTATAACAACTTAGGTGTTATGCACGAATATTTAAATTTATTTTCCGAAGCTCATGATTATTATCAAAGATCGCTTGAAATAGAAAAAAAAATAAATGACCCTGATGGAATCTCAACATCATATTTAAACCTTGGAGGGATTTATTTTAAACTGAAAAAGTATAACGAAGCTATTAATTACAGCAAAATGGCAATACCAATTTGCGATTCTTTAGGTTATACTATAACGCTGGAGATGGTATATGAACAATTATATAAAATTTATAAAGAAAGCGGGAATCCATCCAAAGCTCTTTCCTTTTTTGAAAAATTTTATGAATTAAAAAACAAAAGGATCAACCAACAAACCAATGCAAAAATTGCAGAATTAGAAATTAAGTACGAATCGGATAAAAAACAACAAGAAATTGATCTGCTTAACAAACAAAAAAAACAAAAAACAGACATTAATATTATACTATTAATTGCAGTAGGAGTTGTTATTCTACAAGCCTTTATCCTTCTTAAGATTAATGCAAAAAGAAAATTTAACAATAAAATATTACGTTTAAAAAATGCTGAAATGCAACAGCAGAAAGAAGAGATTGAAACGCAACGTGACGAAATTGAAGCCCAAAGAGACGAAATACAAAGGCAGAAAGAATTTGCCGATAAACAAACCGAATACATTTTAAGACAAAATAAGGATATTACGGATAGTATTGAGTATGCAAAACATATACAGGTTGCTCTTTTCCCTGACAAGCTTAGCTTGCAAAAAATTTTACGTGATGGTTTCTGCCTTTTTAAGCCCAAAGATATTGTAAGTGGTGATTTTTACTGGGTAGCAGAAATTAATGGAAAATCAGTAATAGTAGCAGCTGATTGTACAGGCCATGGTGTTCCTGGTGCGTTTATGAGTATTATTGGCATTAATTTTTTAAATGAAATTGTTTTTGATGAACATGAACTTACTCCAGCAGAAATTTTAAACCGTTTACGTAAAAAAGTGGTTAAAACCCTTGTTCATTCGAACCGGCTTGAAGAGGCTAAAGATGGCATGGATATCTCGCTGGTGGTAATTGACCACGATAATATGAAATTACAATTTGCTGGTGCTTACAATCATCTTTATTTTATCCGTGGCCATATGTTAGAAGTTATTAAAGCAGACCGTATGCCGGTTGGTATTTCTGCAAAAGCGATGCAACCTTTTACAAACCATGAAATAAATATTCAGCCTGGCGATTTATTTTATATGTTTACTGATGGTTACGCTGACCAGTTTGGTGGCCCGATGCGTAAAAAATTTCGCATAGGAAACCTCCGAGAACTGCTGCTTGAAATCCACGACAAAAGCATTCAGGAACAAAAACAAATATTATTCGAAAGTTTTATCAACTGGAAAGGAGATCAACCGCAGGTGGATGATGTATTGGTATTAGGATTTAAAATTTAAGGCTGTTCAATTGCTTCTTTTACTAATTCAACCAGTTTATTTATATTAAGATTTTTCCCATTAACTTTATAATTAGCTTGTTCATAATTTGCCTTTCTTCTGTTCATAAGCTCAATAGCATAAACAGTTAAATCCTCTTTTGACTTGCCCCAAATTAATGGCCTGTCTTTTTTAGCATTTATCAAACGATTAACCAGTGTAGGAACATCCACCTCAATATAAATTGTTTTTCCATTTCGGTTCATGACTCCCAAATTATCGTAAAAACAGGGAGTGCCACCTCCGGTAGAAATCACGGCATCTTTGTGTTTGTCAATTACTTCAAGCAATGCCTCCTTTTCAATTATCCTAAATTCATCTTCTCCCTTTTCATACATCAAAATACGGATGGTAGTATTAAATTTCTCTTCAATAAAATTATCCAAATCAATAAAAGGTTTGTCTAATTTTGTGGCTAACTTTTTTCCAAAAGTTGATTTCCCGCTAGCCATAAATCCAATTAAGAATATTCTCATAATCGGTTTTTTTGTGTTACATCATAAAATTACAAAAACTATTTAATCTTTGCCATTTTGAAACAGGCTCATTTGAGATGTATCATCCGTTTTTTTGTTATCATTTTCTTCTTCAACTACTTCCTCTACTTCTTTTATTAATGGTTCCAGTTCTTTTATCACTTTTACTTCATAAGTTGACAACCGTTTACCACGGGCTTTATAACTTTTAACACCAATAAAATCAGCCACTTCAATAATTTCATCTTCGCGGTTTTTATGCCGCCCGCCAAATGAAACTTCTAACCTGGGATACTCTACTTCAGTAATTTTTATCAAACGGGATTGTTTATTGTCGCCAATAAAGCTGGTAAGTTTATCGGTAGGATCAAAAGTAAAACGCTTGATATAATAATATTCGAGATCAGCATCGTAATAAACAGCCGAGAAAATTTTTTCCGCTCTGAACTTTTCAACAATCAACACATCATCTTCGAAATGGTTCATCAAATCATAAGAGCTTAAACGATATTTCCCTGATTTTGTAACAATAAGTAATTTTTCATCACCATGGAATTCTCCGAGGTATTTCCCACGCCCATCATCGTTAAGGCGTAAAACCTCTTCCTCGAACCAAATTTTTCTTCCACCAAGCGTTGATGCTCCTTCATCTTTAAGTACAATTTTATGCACCGCATATTTGGAAAGGATATTACCCATTGATTGACGGCCTTTAATGGCTAGTTCGCTAAAATCAAATTCAAATACTGGTTTTTTAAGCCTTGGCCTTGGACGCAAATAAACTTTAACAATTTCTGCCTCTCCGTTCGGATTGGCTGTCATATATAATATTTTCGAGCCTTTGGTTCCTTTAGTAATATCATATTCTTTATCCCGCGTAATGCCTTTTATCGCACAACGTTTTATCATGATATTGCCATTTAAACCATCTCTGTAAATAATATTGTAAATAGTACGGCTGTCGTTTCTTTTAAACACTGCAACATGGATAATATCTTTTCCTACAAAAGTTTTTTCCGATACTTTGGTTATGATATATCTACCGTCGCGAAGGAAAACGATGATTTCATCTATATCAGAGCAATCGCACACATATTCATCTTTACGCAATGATGTGCCTACAAATCCTTCCTGCCTGTCGACATAAAGTTTTTCGTTAGCAACAACAACCTGAGTAGCTTCGATAGATTCTAAATTCCGAATTTCTGTTTTCCGGTCTCGCCCGTCACCGTGTTTTTTTCGTATTTGCTTAAAATAATTAATAGCAAAATCAATAATATTATCTAAGTGATTTTGAACCTCCTCAATTTCATCTTCCAGCCCTTTAATGATTTCATCCGACTTTTTAGAATCAAACTTAGAAATCCGTTTAATTTTTATTTCGGTAAGTTTTATAATATCATCGCGGGTAACATCTCTGATCAACATCTTTTTAAAAGGCTCCAGCCCTTTATCAATGGCTTCGATAACACTCTCCCAGGTTTCGCACTCTTCGATATCGCGATAAATTCTATTTTCAATAAATATCTTTTCGAGCGAAGACATGTGCCATGCTTCCTGAAGTTCGTCTTTTTTTATCTCAAGTTCTCGCTTTAGCAAATTAACTGTACTATCGGTAGATATTTTAAGCATTTCGGTTACTCCGATAAACAGTGGCTTAGCTTCGTTAATTACACATGCATTTGGCGAAATAGAGACTTCACAATCGGAAAAAGCATACAGCGCATCAATGGTTTGATCGGGCGAGGTACCTCCCGGTAGGTGAATTAAAATTTCTACATGTTCGGCTGTATTATCATCAATTTTACGAATTTTTATTTTCCCTTTATCAATGGCTTTAAGAATAGAATCGATAAGGCTTTGCGTTGTTTTTCCAAAAGGCAGCTCGGTAATTTTCAACGTTTTTTTGTCTACTTTCTCAATTTTAGCCCTTATTTTAACAGCCCCTCCTCTAATTCCATCATTATATTTACTAAAATCAGCAATTCCTCCGGTTGGAAAATCGGGAAATAATTCAAAATCTTTTCCTTTAAGATAAGCTATAGAAGCATCAATAAGCTCATTAAAGTTGTGAGGTAAAATTTTCGAGGCCAATCCAACAGCAATACCCTCTACACCTTGAGCTAACAATAAAGGAAATTTAATAGGTAATGTAACTGGCTCTTCATTTCTTCCGTCATAAGATTTTTTCCATTCTGTTGTTTTGGGATTAAAAACAACATCAACAGCAAATTTAGAAAGCCGCGCTTCGATATATCTGGGAGCAGCTGAACTATCTCCGGTAAATGTATTTCCCCAGTTTCCCTGGGTGTCAATTAATAAATCTTTTTGTCCTAATTGTACCAAAGCATCGCCAATAGAAGCATCGCCATGTGGATGGTATTGCATGGTATATCCAATAATATTGGCCACTTTATTATACCGCCCGTCATCGAGCTTTTTCATAGCATGAAGTATCCGGCGCTGAACAGGTTTTAATCCATCATTCAGATGTGGCACAGCACGCTCTAATATTACATACGATGCGTAATCCAGAAACCAATCTTTATACATTCCCGACAAATGCATAATTTTATGCAGCTCTTCTCCTAATTTCCCTTTCCCTTCAGTATTGGTTTCTTTATCCAATTCTTTATTTTCCGATTGCTCAAAATTATCTTTTCTCTCAGTACTCATTCCGCTTCCCTGTATTTAAAATAATTGTAACAATTTTTTTTTAATGAAAAACTATCTCTCTTCAATCACGTCAATGTTAAGGTTTTCAACAATAAAATCCTGCCGTTCGGGTGTATTTTTACCCATATAAAATTCAAGCAAATCATTAATGGCATCTTCTCGTCTAAGCCTAACAGGGTCTAACCGGATATCTTTCCCAATAAAATGTTTAAACTCATCAGGTGATATTTCACCTAATCCTTTAAATCGGGTAATTTCCGGATTATTTTTAAGTTTTATTATGGCCTGGCCTTTTTCTTGATCACTATAACAATAAATGGTTTCTTTTTTGTTCCTTACTCTAAAAAGGGGTGTTTGTAAAATAAATAGATGCCCGTTTTTAACCAAATCAGGAAAAAATTGTAAGAAAAAAGTTAATAACAATAACCTGATATGCATTCCGTCAACATCGGCATCGGTAGCAATAACAACACTTTTATACCTTAAATTTTCTATACCTTCTTCAATATCCAAAGCAGCTTGTAAAAGGTTAAATTCTTCATTCTCGTAAACTACCTTTTTTGTTAGCCCATACGAATTTAAAGGTTTTCCCTTTAAGCTAAATACAGCCTGGGTATTTACATCCCGCGATTTGGTAATTGAGCCGCTGGCCGAATCGCCCTCGGTAATAAAAATCATTGTTTCGTTTTTTCGCTCATCGTTTGAGTTATAATGGACTCTGCAATCGCGAAGTTTTCGGTTATGCAAACTGGCTTTTTTAGCTCTCTGTTTGGCAAGCTTTTTTATTCCTGATATGGCTTTTCTTTCTTTCTCAGATTCTAAAATTTTCTTTAACAGGATATCGGCTGTTTCCTGGTTTCTGTGCAAATAATTATCCAATTCGTTTTTTAGAAAATCGCCGATAAAATTTCGAATAGAAACGCCGTTAGGAGCAATATTTTTAGAACCCAGTTTTGTTTTAGTCTGTGATTCGAACACAGGTTCTTCAACCTTAATACTAATGGCAGCAACAATTGAAGTACGAATATCCGAAGGATCAAAATCTTTACGGTAATAATCGCGAATGGTTTTTACATACGCTTCACGAAAAGCTGTAAGATGGGTTCCTCCCTGAGTAGTATGTTGTCCGTTTACAAAACTGTAATACTCTTCTCCGTATTGGTTGCCATGGGTAATAGCAATTTCAATATCATTGCCTTTAAGATGAATAATGGGATAAATACCATCGGAGCTCATATTTTCTTCCAACAAATCACGCAATCCGTTTTCGGAAAAATATTTTTTACCATTCAGTCTAATAACCAATCCTGAGTTCAGGTAAACATAATTTCTTACCATCGACTCCACATATTCTTTAATGTAGTGATAGTTTCCAAAAAGGTCTTTGTCCGGTTCAAAAGAAACCATTGTACCGTTTTTTTCTTTGGTTGGCTGCACCATTTCGTCGAGAGTAACATTGCCTCTCTCAAATTCAATTTGTTTTTTTTCACCTTCGCGATAGGCTTCTATGCAAAAAGTTGTAGAAAGTGCATTTACAGCTTTAATCCCAACACCATTTAAACCCACAGACTTTTTAAAGACTTTTGAATCGTATTTAGCGCCCGTATTCATTTTCGAAGCAACATCCAAAAGTTTACCTAATGGTATCCCACGCCCATAATCTCTAATTTTAACGCTACTGTCGGTTACCTCAATATCAATCATTTTACCGAATCCCATCATAAACTCATCGATAGAGTTATCCATTACTTCTTTCAGCAACACATAAATTCCATCATCTGGAGATGAGCCGTCGCCCAACTTCCCAATATACATACCGGGGCGTTTTCTAATATGCTCTTTCCACTCAAGGGTACGAATACTGTCTTCTGTATAATTAGCCGTCATTTCTACTAAATTTTCGTAAATATAACCAAAAGAAAACTCACTGTTAAAATTGTTTATTAACAAGCACAACCAAAAAGCTGTTAATAAATTTTTAAACGATGCAAAATAAATAAAAACCAACTATAATATAAAGTACAAGGGTGTTGAAAAGTTATCCACAAGGAAAAATTCCCATTTGTTTCATTAATACCGAAGCATTCATATTTTTTGTTACTCCGTGGCGCAACTTATAATCAAAAAATATCTGTTGTCCACTTATTTCAATTTCAAAACACTGATTATTAATAATATTCGGATATTTATCTTCCAGTTCACAAAGCGTTAAATCGTGTGTAGCTATTATACCTGTAGCCTTTAATTCGATTAGATGTTCTACAAACTTTTTCGATCCTTTTGCTTTATCAATTGAGTTAGTACCTTTTAAAATTTCATCAAGAAGTATAAACAATTCTTTTCCCGATTTTATTTCTTCGATAATTTGTTTTAACCTTTTTAACTCAGCATAAAAATATGATTCATTTTCTTTAAGCGAATCAGATGTCCTCATACCAGAGAATAAATGCATTAACTTAAATTTAAACTCATTGGCACAAACCGGCATTCCGTTCAATCCCAATATTAAATTAATGCCTATTGTACGAAGGAAAGTGCTTTTTCCTGCCATATTTGCTCCGGTTATTATATTTATTTGGCCTGGCTTTTCAATAATAAAATCATTATTTACTCTTTTTTCAGAATGTATTAATGGATGCCCGATAGCTTTAGCCTCTAAAACCTTATGATCAATTATTTGCGGAAATATAAATTCCGGATAATTAAATCTGAAATTAGCCAAACTACAATAAGTGTCGAATTGTGCAATAATCTTAATCCAATACATAATATGATTACCATAATTCTTTTTCCATCTCTCCAGGCGCATTAACGACAATAAATCCCACATTAATGTGGCATTCAAAAACAAACCCACAATTAAATTTAATCGCGTATCAAAAGCATCAATAATGCGAATTAATTTCTTTAAAACATTACTGGCGCTATAATTTTCATTAATAAATAATCCTTTTTTTATGTCCGAAAGTTCAGTACATGCAAATGATGTGTTTTCAATAATACTGATAATTTGATGATAATTTTTAAGAATTTCAATCTCTTCTGTAACAACTCGCTGTTCTTTATTGGTTTTACGCATAATAGTGCTTGCGAAAAAGAGTTGTAACAATGAAAAAAAAACAAAAACTGAATAATGCAATAACCCAAAAATAAACAACACGAGAAAAGAAAGTGTAAAAAATGGCAGAACAAATACTAAGAATCTAAAAATCCATCGATTAATAAAATAAACTGGTTCATTTACCCACAATTTTATTTTTTGATTATCATTTTCTGATAGTTTTACCAATTTCCCTGTAGCCTGTAAATGTTGCCGCCAATCTATCTTATCTGATAATTCCTGAATGGCTTTTTGTATTTTCTCTATTTTTTGCTTATCCATTATTGGATTCATCCATTTATGCGCTAACAACTGTTCACCAGCTTGTGTAAAAGTTCTGTTTAATAACTGAAATAATGACCCTTCACCAAATAAATCTAAATCGAAGGCATAAGCATGATTACGTTCAATATATTGTTTACCACTATTAAAGGCAGAAAAATTATAATCTAAAGCATTTAACTCCTCATGGTTTATTTTAATCAGATTGCGAACCATAAGAATTTCGCGGTTTTGAGAAATATGAAATATTACTAAAGAGATAAAACAAAATAGCCAAAAAGCCGAAAAAAAAATATTAACCCATGTAAGATTGTTAACAGAAAAAACAATCCATACAATAAAAAGAATAAAAGAGATAAACCTTAAAATGCCAAGCCATAAAATATTTTGCTTTATTTTTGATTCTCTTTTCTTTAAAGTATCAATTTTATCTTTATAAAAATTCTTTTTATTATTATTTATCATACAATATTAAATGATTCATTTAATTTTTCTTTTACAAAAAGCTCGCGTGTTTTTTTTGCAAGATCTTTAATTTCCATATCAGAAAATTGCTCGAACGGAATTTCATCCAGTACTTTTAATGTAACAGTGTGTTTCCCATAAAACAAACCAAAGCGGTTAATAATATCCGGAACTGTTCCAGAAATAATAACGGGCAACAGAGGTTTCTGGGTTGTTTTTGCCAACCTGAAAGCACCCTCTTTAAAATTCCCTAACTGTCCGGTTTTTGAACGTGTTCCTTCGGGGAAAATAACCATATTACAACCTAACCGTAAAACTTTTTCACCGTCAATAATCATTTTCTTTATACTGGCTTTACTTGTCCGAAGCAATTTTATATCACCTTTTAAGTGCATAAACCAACCATATACCGGAATTTTAAAAACTTCGGCTTTAGAAACCCACCGAAAAGACACACCCAAACGGTACATTACCAATATATCTTCCATTGATTGATGGTTAGCAATTATAATATAGGTGCTATCTTTTCTAACTTTTTCTTTTCCGTCAACACGTATCCTCCACCATGGAACAAATTTTGTATAAGCACTACCCCATAAGATTGAAAACCAATTTAGGTAATAAAGTTTTTTATCAAACCAAAAAGTAAAAACCCAAATAATTAGAAATATGGGAGAAAATATTATTATAGTTAACAATATTAATATCCAAATATAAACCGAAATAAATATTCTGCCAATCATGAAAAAAGAAGTTTGTTAAATAGTTCTTCAAAAATACATTTTAAATTTGTTATATATAAAACCAAAGCACCAGAACTGTTTATTTATTTTAACAATAAATTACAATGTAAAATGGTATATTTTTTGATTATTTAATGATAACTTATTAATTTCACATGCTCTTTTAAGCATAAAAAAGCAAAAATTATGAAAATAAAAATCATTCTTACACTATTTTTATTAGTATTCATTAGTTTACCTTCACTTTCTCAGGATAATACTGCCACCAAATTAGATACTATTTATCTTTTGGGAGGAAGAAAGAAGTTAGTTGAGATAAAAAATATTTCATCTGCAACAGTCCGTTATAATGAGCCTGGCGCTGACGAAACCATTACTCTGGAAAGAAAACAAATACAAAAGATAATTTTTAGCAACGGACGAGTTGAAGTATTTAATAAACCCGTATTTATGATGGTTGACGAAGGCGACTGGAAAACTGTAATTATTACCGATAATAAAGATGATGTTGCCGGATTGTATGAACGAGGCAAAGTTGATGCCAGATCATCGGCTGGTAGCCGGAGCGCTAAATCGGCAAAGCGAAGTGCAACCATACGTATTCAGAAAAAAGCTGCCAATTTAGATGGGCTAATTGTGTTGGTAACTAAAGAAGAATCGATTGGTGGCTTTGGAGAGCCTCCAACTTATTATGTTGAAGGGATTGTATATGGCTATGAACCTCTTCCAGAAGAAAAAAAAGAAGAATAAAAAAGGGAGCTATAAACTCCCTTTTACTATTTTACTCTAAACCAAGCACATCTATACCTTGCTCAAATACAATGTCTTTTGGAATTCGTTCTTTCTGTATTCTATACAAATCATTTAAAAGTTCATCCCTGATATATCCTTTTTGATCAACAAGTTTTTTTGCAGCTTCATAATCACCATCTCCTTGAATTAATAAGATTTCTTTGGCCAGTTGAATCATTGCTAGTTTCATTTTTTCGAAATCAATTTTGTAAGTTCCGGTTTTATTATTTCTTGTAAAAGCGCCATTTTCTTCGAAATAATAAAACCTGATCATGTTAGCAACACCCTGATCATTAGAAATCCCAAAACGAACCGATCGAAAAACATCGGCCATGTAGGTTACATAATTATCCATGAGGTCGGATTCGGGCAGTTCTCCCATTTCATGCAATTTAGTAAGAAAAAACAAACTTAAAATATCATTTTTACACTCTTCTATTACATTGTATTGATCTTTTAAGCCATCGCGTACAGTTCCTTTTTGGGTTACCATATTTTTTAAGCCCAGTGCACTACCAACTTCATAAAACATGGTATTTTGGAAAAAAGCCTCGAATTTAATATGCTTTTGCTGATCTTTATCAATAAGTATTTCGGATATGGGCTTCAAAATTTTATCAAATTTTGCTTTCATTACATTTTTAAACTGCAACTTACGGCTTCCTACTTCTAATTGAACTTTTCCATCACGAGGCAATGTAATTGCAATTTTTTTACTTCCGGCATTCCAGTTGCCTGAGCTATAAATAACATCATATACCATAATATCAGAAAGGGCACCTGGCATTTCGGTTTTATATTTATCATCAACAGGCAGGTTTCTTTGCAGATACGGAACTAATAATGAATACTTCTTTAGTTCTTCACTGGATTTAACATCCCTAATCAATACCATCGACTGATAAGAAGCCTTGGAATAATAAAGCCTGTCGTCGGTATCTTCAATTGGCCCGACTATAAAGTCAACAATGTTATTTTTCATTTTCATCCATGCCAGGTCGCTTTCGTAATATTCGTCGGTAAGGAGTGCATCGGCTCGTTTGTTAAGATAGTTTTTAAAACCTTTGGAATTAGCTAATGAAGCAGCCTCTCGCATTAATTTGGCTATATTTTCTAATTTGCTTTTGTAAGCTTTATGATATGGCACTGTCTGAAGGCCTCCAATTTCATTTCTGCGTAAAAGCGTGTATGAGTCGAACTTTTCAAGATCATCAAAAGCGTCAAATTCTTGATATGTCATATCATCTGGATAAAAATTTGCACCATCCGGTTTAGAGCCTACTTCATCAATAAAAGGTTTCATTCCATTAAGCCTGTCCCAAGGGCCATAATTGATATAGAAATACTTCTTTACTTTATCGTTGGATATTAAATTTAAAAACTTTTCCTTATCGCCACAGGTTTGCATCCAGTATAGTTCATCAATAATTTGGGCAGCTTCAAAGAGCAACGGAAGCATTGATTTCTGACTTTCGTTTAAAATTGTCAAATCAGTTTTCAATTCTACATCGGCATAATTAGCCAATAACTTGTCAATTTTTGTCTGCTTTTGGGTTTGTTGTTTTTCTGTTTTATCCTTACATGCAGTAAAAAATAAAGGTAAAGATAACAAGCATAAAATAACAATTTTTTTATACATAATCGTGGGTTTTTAGGTTAAAAATATGTTGACTTTTTATAGTCTCAGGCGATAGTGATAAAACATCAATTAAAATTACAAATAATATTAACTTAAGTCAAACCGATTTAAACAAAAACAGCACCCACGGCTCATAAAAAACTACCTATCAGCAAACTGCAACGTTAAAACATCGCTAAAATAAATTCATCAATCGAAATGGAATGAAAATATTTATTAAAATCTGTATTTTTTAATAAGTTTCGAATTTCTAATTCCTGATGTCGCTTATTCTGAAGTAAATTTTCTATATCTACAATATCTTTCTCGCCAAAAAAATCTCCATAAACTTTTAAATCAATAATTATTCCTTTTTCTACATTCATATGAATTTCTAAATTACCTCCATTGGTTCTGATGAGTTTCTCAAAATTATATTTTGGAGAGTAACCAAAATTCCAATCCCACGTTTGATATTTTTCTTCGGCTAACTGGTTTATTTGTTTAATATCTTCTTCAGAGTATTCATATAAAACAGCATCTTTTTCAGATTTTACCATAAAATCAAAAATTTTATCATGAAACTCCATAACAGACATTTTTTGGGGTAAATGTTCGCTAATATTTGTTACACGGCTTCGCACCGATTTAACTCCTTTATCCTGGTATTTAAGCGGATTAACTTTCAGCGCTTTAGACAAATCGGCCATTACTGACGAAAACAATAATGTTCCGTGATGCAACACTCTTCGCTTAAAAATATGTTCAGCATTACCTGAAATTTTGCGGCCGTTTATCATTATATCATTACGCCCTTCAAATTTAGCATCTACACCTAATTGTTGCAGAACATCAATAACCGGCTGTGTATATTTCTTAAAATCAACCAAATTACCTTCGAGACTTGCATTTTTTATAAAGGTAAAATTAAGGTTTCCCAAATCATGAAATACAGCTCCACCACCGGAAAGCCTTCTTACAACATCAATATTATTTTTTTTTACATAATCGATATTTATTTCGGCCAATGTATTTTGATGTTTACCTACAATTATAGATGGCCTGTTACGCCACAACATAAAACAGTTTTCTTTGAAACTCTTTAGCACATATTCTTCGGCTGCAAGGTTAAAATAAGGGTTGGTCTCCGGATTTTTTATACAAAGCATGATTATTATGATTTAATGATAATAATTAAAATAGTTAACAATCCGGAATTAAATTTGTTTGACTATTTTATTAGAAGAGTATCGATAAAGATTAAAAACCAAAACACCAATTATAGCGCCTAAAGTAGCACCACCGATAATATCTAACGGATAATGAACTCCTAAATATATACGGCTATAGGAAACAATTGCAGCCCAAAAAATTATACCTATTGAAAAATATTTTTGTTGAAAGAGCATTTTTAGAAAAAAAGCTACAGCAAATGTATTGGCAGCGTGCGAAGATACAAAACCATATCTGCCTCCGCATTTATTATTCACCAAATGAACAATATCCTGAATTTCTGGATTATGGCAGGGACGCAGCCTTTGAAAAACCTCTTTAAAAGCATGAACAGAGATTTGATCGGCCAGGGTTACAATCAAAGCAATAAACAGCAAAGTAATAATTGCCTTCCATTTTTGTTTATAAATGATATATCCAACAATAATTAAATATAAGGGTAGCCAGAAAAATTTCCCTGAAAACCACCACATTACCTGGTCCCAAAATGGAGAATTTAATCCATTAAGAAAAATAAAAAGTTTTGTATCCCAGGTTGTTAAAATTTCTAACATACTACTCATTTGAATGAAGTTGTTTCCAAATCATATCTTTTAATTCCTGAATTCCTTTTTGTGCCACCGACGAAATAAAGATAAAAGGAATTTGCGGTAAATCCTTTTTCATTTCCTGCATCAGCTCATCGTCGAGCATATCAGATTTTGTAATTGCCAATAATCTTTTTTTATCCAATAATTCAGGATTATATTTTTCAATTTCAGAAATAAGGGTTTTATATTCGGCATGAATATCATCACTGTCGCAAGGCACCATAAAAAGGAGCATTGCATTTCGCTCAATATGCCTCAGGAATCGATGCCCGAGGCCTTTTCCTTCATGAGCACCTTCGATTATTCCCGGGATATCGGCCATAACAAACGATTGCATGTCGCGGTATTGTACTATTCCCAGGTTTGGCACAAGTGTTGTAAACGGATAATCGGCAATTTTGGGTTTTGCTGCCGACACAACAGAAAGCAATGTGGATTTTCCTGCATTAGGAAATCCAACCAACCCTACATCGGCCAATATTTTTAATTCCAGAATAAACCACCCTTCTTTCCCATCCTCGCCCGGCTGTGCATATCTTGGCGTTTGGTTAGTTGATGATTTAAAATGGGTATTTCCCAAGCCTCCCCGTCCTCCTTCGAGCAATACTTGAACTTGCTTATCTTCAGTAATTTCAGCGATCTCTTCATCCGTTTCTGCATCTTTAGCAATGGTTCCTAAAGGAACTTCTACAATAACATCTTTCCCGTCTGCCCCTGTCCGCTGAGCACTTCCTCCAGCTTGTCCGCTTGTTGCAAAAATATGTTTTTGATATTTTAAATGTAACAGAGTCCATAATTGATCATTCCCTTTAAGGATAATATGTCCGCCACGGCCACCATCTCCACCGTCAGGGCCTCCTTTAGGCACAAACTTTTCGCGATGTAAGTGTGTAGACCCTGCCCCTCCTTTACCAGAGCGAAAAAATATTTTTACATAATCAACAAAATTAGAGCCTGCCATTTATTTATACCTTTCAATGATTGAACAAATTTTATCAAAGATAACATCAATTTCTCCAATTCCACAAACCAATTCGCATTTTCCCTTTGATTTGTAATAATCTTTCAAAATGCTAGTATTGGCATGATAAATAGTTATCCTTTTTTTTATAATATCTAAGCTTTGATCATCAGGCCTTCCTGAATTATTATACCTATGGGTTAAACGCCTGATAATTACTTTCTCGTCGGTTTCGAGAGAAATCATTACATTTATTTTTGCATTAATTACTGATAAAATTTTTTCAAGCTGATTTGCCTGATTTATAGTACGTGGGAAACCATCAAAAATAAAACCTCTGGCATACGGATATTTATCTAATTCTAATTTAATAATATCAATAGCCATTTCATCCGGAACATAATATCCTTTATCAATATGTTTCTTTGCTTCAATACCTAACGGAGTTTTTTCTGCAATTGCTTTGCGCAGTATCTCTCCGGTAGAAATATGCTTTAATCCGTATTTTGAAATAATTTTTTTTGATTGCGTACCTTTCCCTGCCCCTGGCGGGCCAAATAAAACAATATTTAGCATAAGGAAATTAGCTTTTTAGGGTATATATATCTGGCAGGTTTCTTCCCAGGCCATCGTAATCCAGGCCATATCCTATAATAAAATCATTAGGAATTTCCATCCCTACATAATCAATGGCAATATCTTTATTATAAGCTTCGGGTTTTAAAAGAAGGGTGGTGATTTTAACGCTAGAAGCTCCGAATTTATTTAGTTCTTTTACAATTTGTTCTAAGGTAATGCCAGTATCAACAATATCTTCAAGAACAATCACATCTCGCCCGGCTATTTTTTCGTTGATTCCAATTAACTGCTTGACACTTCCTGTTGTTGAGGTTCCCTGGTAAGAAGATAGCTTTAAAAAAGATATTTCACAATCGAAATTAATTTGTTTTAATAAATCGGCAGTAAACATAAAAGATCCATTTAGTACACTTATAAAAAGCGGAATCTGTTTATCTTTATAATCCTGATTTAATTTATTAGCAATTTTAGTAACTATTTCTTGAACTTTTTCTGATGAAATAGAAACTTCAAAAACTTTGTCTTTTAATTGAACCTGCTTCATTTTTAACCTTATTCTTTTTTCGGGACATGCTTAGCTACATGAACATTTTTCTTATAATTTACGTTTATTTCTTACCTTTGTAATCGCTAAAATATTCTGCAAAAATACAAATTAAAGTGATAAATATAATTTTAATACATTTTAAAAATTTAATATTGGTATGAAAGCAAAAGTAAGTATTATTATGGGCAGCACATCAGACCTGCCAGTTATGGAAAAAGCAGCAAAAGTTTTGAATGATTTTAAAATTCCTTTCGAAATAAATGCTTTATCGGCACATCGAACACCCGAAGAAGTGGAAAAATTTGCTAAAGGAGCAAAAGGCCGTGGAATAGAAGTAATTATTGCAGGTGCAGGTATGGCGGCACATTTACCAGGTGTTATTGCAGCAATGACAACCCTTCCGGTAATTGGTGTACCTATAAATGCTTCGTTAGATGGCATGGATTCTTTATTAGCCATAGTTCAAATGCCTCCCGGAATACCCGTTGCTACCGTAGGAATTAACGGAGCACAAAACGCAGGCATTTTAGCTGCTCAAATACTTGCTGCCGGCGACAAAAAACTTAAAGATGTTTTGGTGGATTACAAAAACAACCTGAAAACGAAAATTGTGAAGGCCAACGAGGAGCTGTCGAAAGTTAAATTCGAATATAAAACCAACTAAAATCAATCTTTTTTATAGGATTGATAGACATTAAAATTTAAAATCCGAAAGGTTAAACCTTCGGATTTTTTACTTTTTTATCAACGGCACATTAAACACAAAATATTTTTAGAGCTATTATTTTTAATAACCAATTAAGTATTCGCTAAGATCATCTTTTACTATTCCCAAAACTCACTCTGAAATTCATCTATATTTTCCTGGAAAATATTTTCCAGCTCATTTAATTCTTCAATTTCCTGATGAGAGGCAAAATCAAGATGAACCTTTTCGCGCAAACTTTGAATTCTGTCAAAAGCTTGACTCGGGCTTACTTCTAATAAATCTAAATTTTCCATACTTTATTGTTTTTATATAGAGCTAAATTGAAGAATAAATCTTAAGTAATTGTTTAATTTCTGTTAAGTTTAGCATTAGTAAGCAAAAAGATATCAACAATAAAATGAACAATTTCAAAAAAAAAAAATTATAATTGTATCTTCATACCCTGTTTTAGAATGAAATATCAACCCAATGACAACAAAACACTCCATAAAGATTAAATTCTTAATTATAATAGGCTTATTCTGTTGGCTAAATAAATCTTATGCCCAAAATCTAAAAATTGAAGCAGGAAAATCGGCAGCAATGAGCAATACATCAGTTGTTATATCGGATATTTGGTCTGTTTACCATAACCAGGCAGGACTGGGATATTTAAATGATATATCTGTTGGTATTTTTCATCAATCGGGATTTATAAAACAACAAAACACACAAGGAGTTGGTTTTGCATTTCCAACAAAAACCGGAACCTTAGCTGCATCTTACTCTTATTTTGGTTTTTCGCAATATAACGAAATGCAGGCAGGACTTGCATTTGGCCGTTCATTTACGCAGTATTTTGCCGCTGGCTTGCAAATTAATTATTTAAGTACAAAAATTGCCGATAATTATGGTTCCACAAATACTGTAAATTTCGAAGTGGGTATCCTTTCACAACCCATAGAAAATCTATTTATCGGTGCACATGTATATAATCCCTCAAGAAGTAAAATTGGTGACGAAAACATCCCTACAATTTTTAAACTAGGCGCTGGATATTTATTTTCAGATAAAGTTTTTTTTGGCATTGAAACCGAAAAAGACCTTAAACACGATGCTATTTTCAAAGCTGGGTTAAACTATCAACTAATAGATTATGTGTCGCTACAGGCAGGTATTTCTACTAATCCTGCCAGGTATTCGTTTGGAATAGGTTTCCATTATATAAACATTAATGCTCATGTAGGTTTTTTTAAACATCAAACACTTGGATTTACACCCTCATTTACACTAAGTTATGGTTTTTAAGTCAAAAAACTATTTAAATATTATTTTATTTTTAACTCTTCTGGCAATTACCAGCAATTCAGCGATTGCTCAAACCGAACCTTATACTAAACAAACTCTGGAAGACCTGATTGAAGAAATAGCCGAATCAACCGATGAAGAACTTGATTATACAACACTTTACGATGATTTAAACTACTACCTTTACAATCCTTTAAATTTAAATACTGCAACACAGGAAGACCTCGAAAAACTTCAAATCCTAAATGACTTTCAAATAAAAAGCCTTCAAGACTATATTGCCAGAAACGGTAAAATGGTTTCCATCTATGAATTACAGCTTGTGCACGGGTTTTCTTTTGATGATATTGATATGATTTTACCTTTTATAACAGTTTCTGAAGAAATTTCCGAACGTAAAACATCGCTCAAAAACGTGCTAAAATACGGGAATAACCAGATTTTTATTCGGGGGCAGGATGTTTTAGAAGAACAGATTGGTTATAGTTCCATTTCCGATTCAGCCCTTGCAGCCAGTCCTAACTCAAGATATTTGGGAAGTTCATACAGGATTTATACTCGCTATAAATTTCAATACAGAGACAAAATATATTTTGGATTTACAGCAGAAAAAGATCCTGGCGAAGAATTTTTTAAAGGAAGCAATAAAAATGGTTTTGATTACTATTCTGTTCACTTACAGCTAAACAATATTGGAGTTTTTAAAACTATAACGCTGGGAGATTTTGAAGCTAAATTTGGACAAGGATTGATCCTTTGGTCGGATTTTGGCATGGGAAAATCACCTTATGTATTAAACATTAGAAAAAGAGCACAAGGTTTGAGAAAATACTCATCTACAAACGAAAATGTATTTATGCGTGGTGCAGGAACAACAGTTGCTATAAAAAACTTTGATATCTCAGCCTTTTTCTCCTATAAAAATATAGATGCCAACATTCAGGACAGTGTTGATAATGAGATCGCTACCGTAACATCATTTCAAAACTCAGGAATTCATGCAACTCCGTCTCAACTGGAAGATAAAAACGCAATTTCAGAGAATATCGCAGGAGGGAATATTTCTTATAATCATAAAAATTTTAAATTAGGAGTTACTGGAGTATACTATAAATATGGAACTACTTTAATAAAAGATATAACACCCGAAAATCAATTTACTTTTCGTGGAACTGAGAATGCCAACATCAGCCTTGATTACCAGTTCAGTATCAGGGATTTGTATTTTTTTGGCGAAGAAGCAATAAGCCAAAATGGAGGGAAAGCATTTTTAAACAGCATGCTTGTCAATTTGGCTCCACAAATTTCAATGTCGGTTTTACACAGGCATTATGACATAAATTACCAGGCAAACTATAGCAATGCATTTGGCGAAACCAGCAATGTAAATAACGAATCAGGGTTATATTTCGGGCTTGAAGTTCATCCGATAAAACACTGGACAATAATATCTTATTTCGACACCTATCGGTTTTTGTGGTTAAAAACCGGGGTAGATGCTCCATCGAATGGCAATGAGTGGTTTTTACAAACTGATTATAATCCAAGCCGGGATTTTAGCATTTACTTAAGAGTTAAAAATGAAGTTAAACAAAAGAATGAAAATGCAGAAACAGGAATCGACCAGTTGATTGAAGAAAAACTCTTAAAAACCCGGCTCCACCTAATATATCAAATAAACAAACAGCTCACTATTAAAAACAGAATTGAATCTACAAAATATCAAGAAGGCAGTAATCGTGCAGAATAGGGGTATATGGTTTACCAGGATATTTTTTATGATTTGAAAAAAATTCCTTTATCACTAAATACACGTTTTGCAGTTTTTGATACCGAATCGTATAACACAAGGATTTATGCTTACGAAAGTGATATATTGTATGCTTTTTCAATACCAGCATATTATTCCAAAGGTACCCGTTTTTATTTTAACCTGAAATATACCATCTCCGGATTTGTTGACTTATGGATAAAGTATTCGCAAACATACTATGCAGATAAAGATATAATCTCGTCTGGTTTAAATCAAATTAATGGAAATACTAAATCGGAAATAAAAGCCCAGTTACGGATAAAATTCTAAATATCCTGTTTTTTTCTTACTTTCATATCCTTAATATTTAGTTGTAAAGTAGTAATACCCCTAAAGCAATTTTCATCCACTGAGTAACAAATATCGAAAAAATCTCCCGAATGTATATATTCATAAAGATTAGCCTGTTGAAAAGCGATGGCAGCATAATTCTTAAAAGGATCATTCTCCTGAATAATCGATAGTTTAAGGTGTTCTTTACTTACGCCAACAATCCTACCTTCACCATTATCGGCTACATCGCGGGTTACAAAAACCGGCGCCATATTTTCAGGGCCAAATGGTTGAAACTGTTTTAAAATGCGATAAAACCTGGGAGTAATATCACTAAGCTTTAGTTCAGCATCTATTTCTACCTGAGGAATAAGCTGTTCTTCCATGATTTTTTCGCTTACTACTTTTTCAAAGCGATTGCGAAACTCATCGATTTTATCTATTTGCATTGTTAAACCGGCTGCATACATATGCCCGCCAAAATTATCTAACAAATCGCTACAAGCTTCAATTGCCTGGTAAATATCAAACCCTGCGACAGACCTGGCTGAGCCGGTAGCCAATCCATTTGATGATGTTAAAATAACTGTTGGCCTGTAATAAGTTTCAATTAATCGCGAAGCTACAATACCCACAACTCCTTTATGCCATTCGGAATTATATAATACGGTTGTTTTCCTTTCGCCCATTTCCTGCTCCCTGGCTAACATTCTTAAGGCTTCCTGGGTAATGTGCCGATCAATATTTTTCCTGGCATCATTAAAAAAATTTACACTGTTGGCAGCTGTTTTCGCTTTTGCCGAATTATTTGATAATAATAATTCAACCGCTTTATCAGCAGACTCCATTCTACCGGCTGCATTAATCCGTGGCCCGATTTTAAAAACAATATCATCAATATTGATCGTCTTTCCGGATAAACCTGAAAGTTTAATTATTGATTTTAATCCCTGCCTGGGTTTTTCGTTTAGCTGTATTAATCCAAAGTGAGCTAAAATTCGGTTTTCATCAACTATTGGAACAATATCCGATGCAATGCTCACTACAACAAGATCAAGATAAGTAATTAATTTTTCAAACGGTATATTATTTGTCCGGGCAAAAGCCTGAATAAGCTTAAAACCTACTCCACATCCGGATAGTTCTTTAAAGGGGTAATTACAATCGCTACGTTTAGGATCAAGAACAGCTGCTGCAACAGGTAATTCACTCCCAGGATAATGATGGTCACAAATAATAAAATCTATGCCTTGCTTTTTGGCATATTTAATCTTCTCGTTTGCCTTAATTCCACAATCCAGGGCAATAATTAACGAATAATTATTTTCCTGGGCATGCTGTATGCCTTGTAAAGAAATCCCATAACCTTCGCTATACCTGTCAGGGACGTAATATCCAACATTAGGGTAAATGCTTTTTAAAAAAGTATATACAAGGGCTACAGAAGTTGTGCCATCAACATCATAGTCTCCATAAATCAGAATGTTTTCATTGTTGTGTATGGCCTTTTCAATTCGTTCAATGGCCAGGTTCATATCCTTCATTAAAAAAGGATCGTACAGATTATCAAGGCTAGGACGAAAAAATGCTTTCGACTGCTCAAATGTTTTAACCCCTCTTTGAACCAAGAGGTTTGCCAGAACAGGCTCAATATTTAATTCTTTAGCTAATTTTTGTACATCTTTTTCATTGCCTTGCGGTTTTAATACCCATCTTTTTTCCATATATAGTTTTCATATTTTTTTCTTTTTAAGGTTCATCCCGAATACTTTCGCAATTTTTGATTTTAAAACATCTTTTACTATTTCATAATCAATCTTTTTGCCCAACTCCTTTTCCATTGATGTTACTCCTTTGTCAACAAACCCACAAGGATTAATGTAATTAAAGTATTCGAGATTAGTGTTAATATTAAATGCAAAACCATGCATGGTAATAAACCGGCTTGCTTTAACACCTATAGCACAAATTTTGCGGGCTCTGGAATTGTCGCCATCCAACCATACACCCGTTGCTCCTTCTAACCTTCCTGCTTTTATCCCAAACTCATCCAGGGTTAATATAATTGATTGCTCCAAGTTAGCAATATATTGTTTCACCTGCAAATTAAATCTCTCCAGGTCGATAATCGGATATCCTACAATCTGTCCAGGGCCATGATATGTAATATCTCCACCTCTGTTAATTTTATAATAAGTAGCCTCTATTTTTTTTAAAAGCTCATCACTAATTAACAAATTGTTTTGCTGTCCGCTTTTTCCAAGCGTATAAACGTGAGGATGCTCACAAAATATCAACTTATTTTCAATAGCAATTTGTTCGTTTTCTGGTAAATCTCTGTTTTTTGATTTGATTTGCAAAAAATTAGCAAAAACCTCTTCCTGGTAATCCCAGGCTTTTTTATAATCAATCAAACCTAAATCTATATATTGAACATCAATTTTTCCCATCTTATTCAATTACTTTGCTTTTTACATGTTTTTCTGCCTGGTATGATGATCTTACCAAAGGGCTGCTTTCAACAAAACGAAATCCTTTTTTTAATCCGATTTCACGGTATTCATCAAATTTTTCGGGAGAGATATACTCCTTTACTGGGATATGATTTACCGATGGAGCTAAATATTGTCCGATGGTCATCACATCACATCTCACACCAATTAAATCATCCATTGTTTGTAATATCTCTTCTTCGGTTTCTCCAAGCCCGAGCATAATACCAGATTTTGCCGTAATACCTTTCTGTGCAATATATTTTAATACACCCAGGCTTCTTCTGTATTGGGCTTTTGTTCTAATTTGCGGTGTTAATCTTTCAGTAGTTTCCAGATTATGTGAAATAACTTCAGGCCTGGCATCAATTACTTTTTGGATATATTCTTCTACTCCGTCAAAATCCGGAATAAGTGCTTCTATAGTTGTTTCAGGATTAACCTCTTTTATTTTTCTAATCGTTTCTGCCCAAAATGCAGCTCCTCCATCGTCCAAATCATCACGATCAACAGAAGTAATCACGCAATGTTTTACATTCATTAAACGAACCGATTCAGCAATTCTGTAAGGCTCATCCCAATCAGGCGATAAAGGTTTTCCTGTTTGTACTCCACAAAACTTGCACGAGCGTGTACATATATCGCCTAAAATCATAAAAGTTGCAGTGCCTTTGTTCCAGCACTCACCTATATTCGGACAATTGCCGCTGGTGCAAATGGTATGTAAATGATATTTTTCAACTATATTTTTTACTTTAGAATAAGACTCTCCCTTTGGCATCTGCATTTTCATCCACTGTGGCAATCTACGCTTATTTTTCCTCACTAAATCCATAATTACAGAATATTTATCTATCAAAAATTAAATGATAATACAAAATTAAATTATTCTAAATAAAAACAGGTATGATTTATGATTTAATCAAAATCACACATCCCAAAACACTAAAAACCAGCCTTTTACATCAATACCAAAACCTTTACAACAACAACTTGTTTTAAAATAACATATTGATTTATCTATACATCCATTAATTAATGATTTAATTATATCTTTGTACCGTTTTTTACAAATACAATTAATATTAAATTATTATATGATGAACTTAGAGTTGAGCGAACAAGAGGTTATTCGCAGACAGTCGTTAGAAGAGTTGAGAAAGTTAGGGATTAATCCTTATCCTGCAGAAGAATTTGAAACAAATACTGATTCACAAGAAATTTTATCAGAATATAGTCCTGATAAGAATAACTTTCTAGAAGTAAGTATTGCCGGCAGAATAATGAGTCGCAGAATAATGGGCAATGCCTCTTTTATAGAATTACAAGACGATAAAGGAAAAATTCAGGTTTATATTAAACGAGACAATTTATGCCCTAACGAAGATAAAACACTTTATAATACTGTATTTAAAAAGCTTTTAGATATTGGTGATATTGTTGGTATTAAAGGAAATGTTTTTGTAACTAAAGTTGGAGAAACTTCTGTAAATGCCACAGAATTAAAACTTTTAAGCAAATCAATAAAACCTTTACCTGTTGTAAAAGAAAAAGACGGAAAGGTTTATGACGCATTTTCCGATGCCGAGCAACGTTACCGCCAACGTCATTTAGATTTAATTGTTAATCCTTCTACCAAAGAAGCTTTTGTAAAAAGGACAAAACTTACCAATTCAATGCGTGAGTTTTTAAACAGCAAAGGTTATCTTGAAGTTGAAACGCCTATTTTACAACCACTTTATGGAGGTGCAGCAGCACGTCCATTTAAAACTTTTCACAATACGCTAGACCAAACATTATACTTACGTATTGCAAACGAATTGTACTTAAAACGGTTAATTGTTGGTGGTTTTGATGGTGTTTACGAATTTGCCAAAGATTTTCGCAACGAAGGGATGAGCCGTTTCCACAATCCTGAATTTACACAAATGGAACTTTACGTAGCCTATAAAGACTACAATTGGATGATGGATCTGGTGGAAGAGATGGTTGAAAAAATTGCCATCGATATACATGGATCAACCAAAGTAAAAGTAGGCCAAAACGAGATTGATTTCAAACGCCCTTGGAAAAGATATACTATGTTTGAAGCTATTCAGGAATTTACAGGAATAGATATTTCGGAGATGAATGAAAAAGAACTAGCCGAAACAGCCAAAAAACTTGACGTGGAAATTGATGAAACCATGGGTAAGGGAAAACTTATTGATGAAATTTTCGGTGAAAAATGTGAGTCGAAACTCATCCAGCCAACATTTATTACCGATTATCCAATAGAAATGTCACCATTGGCTAAAAAACACAGAAATAAGGATGGCCTTGTTGAACGTTTCGAAGCCATTTGCAACGGCAAAGAAATTTGTAATGCCTATTCGGAGTTGAACGACCCGATTGACCAACGCGAGCGTTTCGAGCAGCAGTTAATTTTAGGTAAACGAGGCGATGAAGAGGCAATGGTATTAGACGAAGATTTTTTGAAAGCCATTGAATATGGCATGCCGCCTACAGCCGGGCTGGGTATTGGTATCGACCGGTTAACAATGATAATGACCAATTCGCCATCGATTCAGGATGTGCTATTTTTCCCTCAAATGCGGCCCGAGAAAAAAGCACAAAAAGATGAGCCTGCAAAATACATGGAAATTGGAATTCCGGAAGAGTGGGTCCCTGTTGTTCAAAAATCAGGTTATTTAACCATTGAAAGTATGGCAGATGTAAATCCGGGTGCTTTGCACCAAAAACTATGCGGAACCAATAAAAAACATAAATTGGGATTACAAAACCCAGGTTTGGAAGATGTAAAAAGCTGGATTGAAAAAATAAAAACCACTGCATGAATCAAAACCCTAAAATAGCAGTATTGGGTGGAGGTAGCTGGGCTACAGCAATTATAAAAATGCTGCTCGAAAATACCGGTGATATTAATTGGTACATGAGAAGCAAAGAAAAAATTGATTTTATAAAACAACATAAACATAACAATTTTTATTTAAGCTCAGTTAGCCTCGACACCAGTAAAATTGAACTTTTTAGTGTTTTAAGCAAAGCTGTTAAAAATGCAGACATTCTTATTTTTGCCATTCCATCGGCTTTTCTTAAGTCGGCATTAGAAAATTTAAATATTGATATAAGCGGGAAAACAATTGTTTCGGCCATTAAAGGAATTGTACCAGACGAAAATTTAATTATTGGCGAATTTTTTAATCAACATTATAAAGTTCCTTTCAAAAATTTTGCTGTTATTTCCGGGCCATGCCATGCCGAAGAAGTTGCTTTCGAACGGCTATCTTACCTCACCATAGCTTCTCAAAACTTAAAAATTGCCCGTCAGGTTGCCGATTTATTAACAACACATTATATTAAAACCAGCATTTCGGACGATATTTATGGAACTGAGTATTCGGCTGTTTTAAAGAATGTTTTTGCAATTGCAGCGGGGATTTGCCACGGGTTGGGTTATGGAGACAATTTTAATGCAGTGCTTATTGCGAATGCCATACAGGAAATAAAACGATTTGTAGATGCTGTTCATCCAATTAAAAGAGATATTAAAGGCTCTGCTTATTTAGGTGATTTAATGGTTACGGCATACTCTCAATTTAGCCGGAACAGAACTTTTGGAAATATGATCGGGAAAGGCTATTCGGTAAAATCTGCACAACTGGAAATGAATATGATTGCCGAAGGTTATTATGCTGTTAAATCAATTATTGAAATCAATAAAAAATATATGGTAAACATGCCTATTACCGAAGCTGTATACAACATTCTGTACGAAAAAATTTCGCCTGCAATAGAAATAAAATTACTTACTGAAAATTTACGGTAAAACATTTTTATTATGAAAAATATTCAATTAGACCTAAGTAATTGTTTGCCATTTATTCAACAGAAAGAATTTAATGCTTATAAAGCACTTATCGAAGAAAAAGTGCAAATGTTAAATAATAAAACCGGCAAAGGAAGGGATTTCCTGGGCTGGTTAGACCTACCAAAAATTATTTCTCAAACAGAAATTGATGATATAAAAAATACCGCAGCAGATTTAAAAAAAATATCGGATGTAATTGTAGTAATAGGTATCGGAGGTTCTTACCTTGGAGCAAAAGCTGTTATAAAAGCGCTTTCAGGGCACTTTAACAAAAATACCAATACACCTGAAATTATTTTTGCCGGACATAATTTATCGGAAGATTATCATTATGAGTTGATAAAATATCTAAAAGAAAAAACTTTTTCAGTGATTGTCATTTCCAAGTCGGGAACAACAACCGAACCGGCCATTTCCTTTAGACTTTTAAGAAAAGAACTGGAAGAAAAAGCAGGTAAGGAAGAAACCCAAAAAAGAATTGTAGCCATCACCGATGCTGAAAAAGGAGCTTTAAGAACCCTGGCAAATCAAGAGGGTTACAAAACGTTTACCATTGCCGATGATGTTGGTGGACGGTATTCTGTTTTAACTCCCGTAGGCCTTTTGCCCATTGCTTGTGCTGGTTTTAATATTGAAGAGCTTATTTCGGGAGCTAAAAGAATGCTTGAAATAAGTTTAGAAACTTTTGAAAAGAATCCGGTTTACCAATACGCTGCTATTCGCCATTTACTATACAAAAAAGAAAAATACATTGAGATTCTTGCCAATTACGATTTACGCCTTAACTTTTTAGCAGAATGGTGGAAACAATTATTTGGCGAAAGCGAAGGGAAAGAGCATAAAGGCATTTTTCCAGCTAGCGTAAGTTTTACAACAGACCTGCATTCATTGGGACAATATATCCAGGAAGGGCTTAGAAATATTTTTGAAACGGTAATATCAATTGATGAAACAAATTATCAATTGGAAATTCCAACTGATAAAGAAAATTTTGATAAACTCAATTACCTTGCAAAGAAACCTCTGGATTTTATTAATAAAATGGCCGAAAAAGGAACTACATTAGCTCATGTTGATGGAGGAGTTCCCAATATCAGAATAACGATTCCTAAACTTAACGAGCAGTTTATTGGACAACTACTCTATTTTTTTGAAAAATCGTGTGCTATTAGTGGTTACTTACTGGATATTAATCCTTTCGACCAGCCCGGCGTAGAGGCTTATAAGAAAAATATGTTTGCGTTACTTGGGAAACCCGGATTTGAAAAGGAAACAGAAAAATTAAGACAACGAATAACAAAAAAATAGACCCTATTTTCAAGAATTTCAATAAGGTAATGTACTGAAAAATAGTTGGTAGTTATTTGAAAAATATTTTGTAATATACGAAAGTTAACCAGCGTGGTTAAGGGGTTTCTTGATTTTTGAAACTAACCCATCAATGTGTTCAAATAAGTGAGGTTTTATTGGATTCCACATAGGATCAAGTAAAAAATCTATTCCTTCTCTTCTTGCTAATTTAGCTGCTGGGACAAAATCACTATCTCCTGAAATTAAAATTATCTGTTCAACTTGCCTTTTTAATGTGATTGAAGCAATATCTAATCCTATCTTTATATCAACCATTTTTTGACTAAAGTCGAAAAAAACATCTTCATCTGTCAAATCATCAATTTGAATTTTCTTTGCAAGTAAGTCTTTAGTTTTTGATGGTTTAATAATCCATCGATTTCTGTCTTCTAGAATTCCTAATCTTAGAGCTACTTTTCTTTTTTTCTTAAGTTCACTAAAAAACTCAGACTGAAATTTATTTTGTTCTGTTTTAGAAAAATCAATAGCTTTACCCGTTATTGGATTATGCTGTTTTTTTTCATACGGCAAGCAATCATAATAGAAAATTCTGTATAAATCAAATGATTCGCCTTTTGCTTGTGCCAAATGCTTTAAACACATTTCCCACAAATCGGATGCGGTTCGAACTGGATCAAGTTTTTTAATCTTATGTATTGAACGATATCTTTTCAGGAAAAAACCACCGTCTACTAGAATTGCTGTTTTCTTTTTCATGTTTATTAAAATAAAAAAGCCCTAGGTTCGGCATTCTCGCTATTTTATAAAGAATTGAGAATACGTTGCCAAGAGCATTATATGTATTTAAACGCAATTATAAACATTTTGTTTTAAAAATCAAATATTTTTTTGTTTTTATTAATTTCATATCCAACCTACAGTTATCCTGCTGGCTAACTTTTTATTTCAACATTAATTTTAGACAATTTTTCGTTGATAAGTACCATCTTATTCATATTTTTAAAAGAGAAAAAATCCTGGTCATCATTAAGAAAGTAATATATTTTAAGGGTATTTTTTAATACTTTTTGGCTTTGCTTTAAATTATTTTGTTCTAATAGAATATCACCATGTTCGCTTAACAATTCGGCTAATGTCGATAACTGCTCAGAGGTTAATTTTTTTTCCTGTTTCAATGCATCAATAAAAAAATCTTCGGAAACAGAGTATACAAAATCAGAATCCAGGTGGAAATATTCCAAAAGAGTTTTGTCTATTTTTTCCAACGCTTCGCGAAATCTTCCTTTTTTCTTTAACTCAAGCAACAAAGAAAGTACTTCCGAAACCTCATCTATTATCTTTAAAACATCGTTATTCTCCACAAGCTATTAGAGTTTATGTTATATACCTTTATTTAAAACTGGAATATATTAGGCTCTTGTTGGAAAAGTAAATTTATAAATCTTATGCTTTAAAATCGAATTTAATTGTTTTTTTTTTGATAAAATTTTTATTTCGTTACATAAACTGTGTTTAATACATTTTAACCAGCATTATAATTATTCAATTCAAATTGCTTATTTTTATCCGCAACAAAAAAACAAACCATGGCCACAAATTCTCTGGAAGTTTTAGATAAGATACATCTCAATTTCAGTCAGGGTGGATTATTGTTCATGAATATTACTCTGGCATTTATTATGTTTGGAGTAGCGCTTGAAATTGATCTGGAAAGTTTTAGAAAAATAATATCTAAACCAAAATCTCTAATAACAGGGATTATTTCGCAATTTTTTTTACTGCCACTATTAACTTTTATTCTGGTATTAATATTAGAACCAACACCCGCAGTAGCCTTGGGGATGATATTAGTAGCATCATGCCCGGGTGGCAATATCTCCAATTTCATATCGTCAATGGCAAAAGCAAATATTGCTTTATCGGTTAGCCTGACAGCATTTACTACATTAGGAGCAATTTTTATGACTCCACTAAATTTTGCTTTTTGGGGAGGTTTATATGCTAAATCGCATCCTTTATTAAGGCCTATAGAAATTGATCCCATTCAAATGTTCCAAACCGTTTTTATTATATTAGGAATACCTTTGATTATTGGGATGTTATTTGCCAAAAAATTTCCTGAACTAACCAGTAAAATCAAAAAACCTATAAAAATATTATCTATCTTAATTTTTGCTGGTTATGTTGTTGCAGCATTATCGAATAACTTTAATTATTTTATTAAATATATACATTTAATTGCTTTAATTGTATTTATCCATAATGCTCTGGCATTACTTACCGGATTTACTTTTAGCACGATATTAAAAATTTCGCGGCGAGACAGGCGTTCCATTTCCATTGAAACAGGGATCCAAAATTCAGGTTTAGGGTTAGTTTTAATATTTAATCCAAAGCTTTTTCCTCCAGAGCTAGAATTAGGCGGGATGGCTTTTATTGCAGCATGGTGGGGTATTTGGCACATTATTGCAGGAATGGGAATAGCTTCCCTTTGGTCAAGAAAAAAATTAACCGATTCGTAAAATTATTTTGTTCTATGGCAATAAGCAGAGATACTATTGAGAAAAAAAACTTTTGGTACAGTGTTTTAAGGCCTTACGTTGACACTGTTACAAAAACTTATTTCAGGACAACGGTTCATAATTTAGATCATATCCCAACCGATGATGTTATAATTTATGCCCCCAATCATCAAAACGCATTAATGGATGCGTTAGCTATTTTGGCAACAGTAAAAACAGACCCTGTTTTTTTAGCCAGGGCTGATATTTTTAAAAAGAAAACCATTGCCAATATTCTTACATTTCTTAAAATACTTCCTATATATCGAATTAGAGATGGTAAAGAGAGTCTTAAAAATAATGAAGAAATTTTCCAAAAAACAATTGATGTCCTAAAAAATAAAAACGGGCTGGTTATTCTTCCCGAAGGAAGCCATGCCGGATTAAGAAAATTACGTAACGTAAAAAAGGGAATTTCAAGAATTGCTTTCGAAGCCGAAGAAGCCAATAATTTTAATTTAAATATCAAAATTGTTCCGGTTGGATTAGACTGGACAAATTATGCAAATTTCCGAAGCCGTTTATTTGTAAACTTTGGCAAGCCAATTCATGTTTCAGATTATTATGACGAGTATAAAAACAATCCTCCCAGAGGAATGAACCTTTTACGGGAAAGAATTGCACAAGAGTTAAAAAAATACATGATTCATATTGAAAGTGATGAGTATTATGAAATGTTTGATATTATCAGATATCTTTACCTTCCGCAAATGATTAAAAAATTGGGATTGAAAAACAGAAAACAACCCAACAATTTTTATGCACAGAAAAAAATTATTGATAAATTAAACCATTTTGTTGAAACAAATCCTGAAGAAGCAAAATCTCTTAATGATAAAACATTAAAATATGCCGATTTATTAAAAAGATTAAACTTCGGGCATTGGGTAATGCAAAAAGGCGAGTTCAAGGTATTTGGATTAATAGCCCAATCGCTTTTAGCAATTCTCCTGCTCCCGATATTTCTTTATGGAGCAATTCTTAATTTTTTACCATATCAAATACCGGTTTGGGCTACAAAAAAAGTAAAAGACCCACAGTTTATCAGTTCGTTTAGAAATGTGATATCCTTAATTGTTTTTCCTGTATATTATATAATAATAACCATTTTGGCAACAAACATCTTTAATTCGGGATGGATTGGTTTAGCAGGCCTTATTTCATGGCCATTTACAGGGCTGTTTTCTTTTCATTATTATATTGAAGTAAAGAAGCTTTTTGCACGTTTTAAGTATAACATTTTGCAATGGTTAAAAAACAAAAATTTAAAGAAAATAAAAGAATTATATGCTCAAATCATTGAGGAGATGGACAAGATAACTAACAAGATTTAAAAAAACTATCGATAAGAGTAGGCTGTTCCGTACAAAATGGTAAAAGGAATTTCGCCAAAAGCAATATGTACTTTTTTATCAGTAATTAAAACCATTTCTGCATTAACCAATGCAGCTTTTCTTCTTAAAATAATTGTTGCTGTACGTTCAAGGGTTTTTGTAGTAGAATAGCCACGATCACTTCCTTCGGCTTTAGCTTCCAGCTTAGCCACCTCAACCATACCGTCAACATCGTCCGGATCATAAGTTACTTTTACTTTTCTATAATCATTTATATTTCTAACGGTTTGAGGTTTTTCGTTTAAAACTTCGATTTTCCCTGATTTATATTCAATTTTATGAACCAGCCGTTGGTCCATTTGATTTACTTTTGTCTCGCCGGGTACAGAGTAATAAAGATCATTCTGATATATTTTCTTAACATCTATATTCATTACAGTGCCATCGTGCAAATAAACAATATCAGATTGTAATTCGTTAATTTTGTCAGCTTTTTCAGATAATTTCTCATCATTTTCCTGGCTTACTTTAGTTGTATCAGGTTCATCGGGTAAAATTACCTGGGCATGAATATATGTCCCAAAAATCAGAAACACCAACATTAAAACAAAAATTCTCATATCAAATTATTTATTGAATAATAACTAAATACAAAAATACTCGATTTATTAATAAATTCAACTTAAAGGTAAGCGAAAATCATTCCAAAATATAAAAACTGCCCAACCCAAATATTAGAGGGAAAGGCAGTTTTCAATATTTAAAAGAAAAAACCTATTTAAGATTTTTTTTCACGATAAAATCATTAACAGCCTGAGCTAAATCGGGTTGTCCTATTTCTTGCAAGTCGTAACCAATTTTAACCGTAGGTTTATTAATTTTAACAATTCGGGTTAAATCAATTGGAGTTGCTATAACAACAACATCGCAAGGCGTTTTGTCAATTGTTGCTTCCAGGTCTTTAATTTGTTGTTCTCCATATCCCATTGCTGGTAACAAAGTACCAATATTTGGATAGATTTTAAATGTTTCTGCTAATTTACCAACAGCAAATTCCCTTGGGTCAACCAGTTCTGTAGCGCCATATTTATTAGCAGCAACTGTACCGGCACCTATTTTCATTTCACCATGAGTTAATGTTGGGCCGTCTTCAACCACCAATACTTTTTTACCACGTACCAATTCTGGCTTATCAATTGTAAGAGGTGAAGCACCATCAACAACTACAGCCTTAGGATTAACTTTGGCAATGTTATCTCTAACAATTTGAATAGCCTCAGCATTTGCAGAATCCATTTTATTAATTACTACATAATCAGCCAAGCGTAAAGTTGCTTCACCCGGGTAGTAAGATAATTCATGGCCAGGCCTGTGTGGATCAACCACGGTAACCATTAAATCAGGTTTATAAAATGGGAAATCATTATTACCACCATCCCAAAGAATAACATCACATCCATCAGGATCTTTTTCTGCTTCTCTTAAAATGGCTTCGTAATCAACCCCTGCATAAATTACGTTTCCACGAGCAACATGAGGTTCGTATTCTTCCATTTCTTCGATAGTACAATTATGTTTTGCCAAATCTTCGATAGTAGCAAAACGCTGTACTTTTTGAGCAACTAAGTCACCGTATGGCATTGGGTGTCGAACAGCAACAACTTTAAGGCCTTGCTCCATTAATAATTCAATAATTCTTCGAGAAGTTTGTGATTTTCCACATCCTGTACGAACAGCACCAACAGCAATAACAGGCTTAGTGCTTTCTATCATTGTTTTTTCAGGGCCTAAAAGAACAAAGTTAGCGCCAGCAGCATTTACTAATGCACTTAAATTCATTACATATTGATAAGGCACATCGCTATATGAAAATACACAATCTTCAACTTTTAACTCTTTAATAAGTTTTCCCAAATCATCTTGTGCATAAATTGGAATTCCCTCAGGATATAAACTTCCAGCTAACTGGGCAGGATATTTTCTACCATCGATATCTGGAATTTGAGCTGCTGTAAAAGCAACTACATTATAATCGTCGTTATCTCTGTAATAGGTATTAAAGTTGTGGAAATCTCTTCCAGCGGCTCCAATTATGAGAACATTTTTCTTTGCCATAATTCCTCCTTTTTATGTTTTTAGTTATTAATTTTTTAAAAAATGCCTAACAAAGTTAAATCTTAAACGCAAAAATCATAATTTAAATAAGAAATAATTTTTTTTCTTACACTATTGTTAATATCTGATAATAGTTAAACCCTATGACTTTTTACAGATACAATTAAAAAAGAGAAAAACATGTTAAGAAACATATGCAAAAACAAACAAAAAGATTAAGGGTTTGAACAATTTGCCCAAAACAAACTTTAATTTAGTAGATATTTGGATTTAAATTAATTAATTACCCAATGAACTTTTTAGCACATATATACTTATCGGGCAATGACGAAGAAATTAAGATTGGAAATTTCATGGGTGATTACATCAAAGGCAAAGCATTTCATATTTATCCAGATAAAATTAAAGAAGGAGTATTATTACACCGCTATATCGATACCTTTACTGATAAGAATAAGCACACAAGTGAGGCTAAAACATTTTTTGCACCAAAATATCGCAAATATTCAGGTATTATTATAGACATTATCTACGATCATTTTTTAGCAAGTAATTGGGAACAATTTTCATCTATAAGTTTACTTCAATTTATTGATGACTTTCATAACTTATTATATAAATATCAGGAAATGTTACCTTCAGAGGTGCAAAATATGGTACCACGGTTAATACACAATAACAGATTATATTCGTACCGTAAAATTGAAGGTATTCAAAATGTATTAAGTACAATGGCAAAATATACTTCCTTACCAGATCATTCTGAATATGCTATAAAAATACTTAATGAAAATTACAGTTTTTTAAAAAATAATTTTTTTAGCTTTTTTAAAGAGATTATATACTATATTGAAACAGCCCACAACATCGACCTGACAAGCCATTGATAGTTACTTAACAAATATTTAATTTTGATTTTTACAAATAATTTTATTAATTTGTAATTTCTGAAACTGCCACACTCTGGCCAATCCCCTTATATTTTAGGGACTTACTCAATATAACACTAATTTTAGGTGTGAGTAATCTTTTTTTTAAAAGATAAGTATGGCCAATTATTAATAGTGCAGTAATGAATGTTAACAAAAAAGAGGAGAAGTTATGGTGGATAGAATTAAAGAAGAAAAAGTAAAGATCAGTCCTAAGGCTCAAAAAATATTAAATATTCTTTTCCAGGAAACCCCTAAATTAAAAACAATTCTCTCAATGTCCGAAGATGAAGCAATCAATGAATTAAAAATATGGGCAGAAGAAGAGTTAAAACAAAATACCACTGCTTATAAATATTATAAAGAAGAGTTAAAAGGCCGTAAACCTTTCGAAAAATTAAAATGGAAAGACTTTGCTGCCATAAGAATTTTGGATTATATAAAATATGCAAACCTTAAATACGAAGACCTGAATTTAAGAGGCAAACAAGATATCAGTAATCCTTTTAGAATTTTATGGTTAGCTGCCAATCATGGAACCGGCGGAGGTAAATATTTATTTTTTCTTGATATGCTCGAATTATTCAGGCAGTTTACCGGTAAAAACAAACTAAACAAGCCTGATGAAAGCAAAGTGCAAGAGTGGATGAATAGACATCCCTCCGGGCTTGACCCTAAAATAATAGAGGCAAGAAAAGAAAATAAAGAGCGTATTTTAAGAGTCATTCTGGAAATGATCGAGTCGGGAGAAGTTAAATCCACCAGCTTTTCTTTTGATCCGGGCATGAGCCATGAACAAAAAATGGAAAAAATGAATGAATGGTGGGAGTCAAAACTTTTCCATTTAAAATTTGCTGTTCGTAAGCCTGATTTATTAAATAAAATGCTTGACTATTCACTCGACCCTGAAACTATGCAAACTCTGCATGCTGCCAAAGAAGCAGGAATCCCATTTTTTGTTAATCCTTACTACCTGTCTTTACTTGATACCAAAGACCGAACCAATGCAGATTTAGCCATTAGAGATTATATTATTTACAGCCAGGAGCTTATTGATGAATTTGGACATATTGTTGCATGGGAAAAAGAAGATATTGTTGAGCCGGGAAAACCCAATGCCGCAGGTTGGTTACTACCGTCGGACCATAATATTCACCGGCGTTACCCCGAAGTAGCAATTTTAATTCCCGATTCGATGGGACGTGCTTGTGGAGGGCTTTGCGTATCATGTCAACGAATGTACGATTTTCAAAGAGGGAATTTAAATTTTGATTTGGATAAATTAAAGCCCACAGAAACCTGGCCCAAAAAACTTGTACGCCTTTTAAAATATTTTGAAGAAGATACTCAATTACGCGATATCCTGATTACAGGTGGTGATGCATTAATGAGCTCTGATAAATCTCTGAAGAGAATTTTGGATGCAGTATACGAAATGGCCCTGAATAAGAAGAAAAATAATAAATATTTAAAAGAAGGTGAAAAACATGCCGAAATGTTACGTGTAAGGCTGGGCACGAGACTACCGGTTTACCTTCCACAAAGAATTACTGATGAGCTAGCTGAGATACTTGCCGATTTTAAACAAAAAGCATCAAAAATTGGCATTAAACAATTTGTAATTCAAACCCATTTTGAGTCGGCTATGGAAGTAACTCCGGATACTGTAAAAGGGTTAAAAAAGATCATCTCTGCCGGATGGACAATTACAAACCAGATGGTATTTACAACAGCCGCCTCAAGAAGAGGGCATACAGCCAAGTTAAGAAAAATACTTAACGATGCTGGAGTTTTAACTTATTACACTTTTTCGGTAAAAGGTTATATGGAGAATTATCACAACTTTGCTACAAATGCAAGAGCGGTTCAGGAACAATTAGAAGAAAAACGATTAGGAGTTATACCAAAAGAATTCAATGAACTGGTTCATACATTTCCCGAGAATGCAGAAAAAATGATTGAAAATATTAATGATTTGCGGGAAAAAGCAAATATACCATTTCTTGCTACCGACAGAAATGTGCTTAACTTACCTGGTGTTGGCAAGAGTCTTACTTACAGAACAATAGGCATAACCAGGCAAGGAAGAAGAATTCTAGAATTTGATCATGATGCCAACAGAAGGCATAGCCCAATTATAGACCAAATGGGTAAAGTTGTTATTGTAGAATCAAAACCTATTGGAGAATACCTAAAACAGATCGAAGATATGGGCGAAGATATTAATGAGTATAAAAATCTTTGGGGTTATTCAATCGGTGAAACAGAAAAAAGAATGCCCATTTATATTTACCCTGATTACAATTTTAAAACTACAGAAGAATTCACAAATCTTGAACTTCAGGATTAATTAAACAAGCGGGGCTTTTCTTATGCCCCGTTTTTTTATCTTAACATTTCCAACCGACTGGCATCTAAGCGCAAGAATATAAAAAGCAAAATTGTAAATGCCCACAGAGAAGAACCTCCATAACTAAAAAAGGGCAATGGAATACCAATTACAGGCACCAACCCTATTGTCATGCCAATATTTATTGCTACATGAAAAAACAATACTGAAATTACCCCATATCCATAAATACGACTAAATGCAGACCTTTGCCTTTCGGCAATATAAACTAATCTTAATAAAAATATTATAAATAAAGTAACAATGGTGAAAGTTCCTATAAACCCCCACTCTTCACCAATAGTACAAAAAATAAAATCGGTACTTTGCTCTGGTACAAAATCATATTTCGTTTGGGTTCCACGTAAAAATCCTTTTCCTGAAAGTCCGCCTGAACCAATTGCAATTTTTGATTGATTTACATTATACTCAACTCCATATGGGTCAGATTCTAGGCCTAAAACAACGTTAATCCTTTTTTGTTGGTGTGGTTCAAGAAAATTATTAAATACATAATCAATCGAAAAGGTAAAAATAATTGAGCCAAAAAGGAATATCAATAAAATGAAAACATTCCTGAATTTATATCTAACCGCTAAAACAATATATACCAGGGAAGAGGCTCCTAATGCAGTAAGAATAATATAAAAATTAGTAAGCCCTAAATCTAAAAAATAATTTAAACCAAAAATTATTAATGATGAAAAAATTAATATCAATAATGCAATCCCGAAATTTTTAATTTTTCGATTTATAAAAGCAAATACAATAAAAATAACTCCTATAGAAAGTATTATGATGGTAAGTTTTTCAAGTACCATCGCTAATACAAATAAAATAATCATAAAAACACCGAGCAAAAGAATCTCTAATGATAATCCCTCGCGAAATAAAACCAATATAAAAACAAAATATACTAAAGCTGATCCTGTATCATTTTGAATAAACGTTAAAATGGCCGGAACTAAAATTATGGCAGCCAGTCTCCAGTATGATTTAAAGGTATTTATTTGCACATTGAAAGAGCTCAAGTACCTTGCTATAGCAAGTGCTGTAGCGATTTTAGCAAACTCCGTTGGTTGTATTCTAATATTCCCAAATTGAAACCATGATTTAGCAGCATTTACTTCAACTCCAAAAAATAACACCAAAATCAATAAAAAAATCATGATTCCATAAATGGCATAGGCAAAATAAGAGTAAAAATTAATATCAACAATAAAAACAAGAAAAGCAATTACTATAGCTGCAGAAATCCATATAAGTTGTTTGCCATAACGCATTGAAAAATCAATAATACTTTGATGTTCTTCGTTATAAACAGCTGCATAAATATTTACCCAGCCCATAAAAACCAGGAGTAAATAAAGAGCAACCAATAACCAATCTACATTGGCCCATATGTTAATCCTTCTTCTCATTAAACATAAGATTTGTATTTAAAATATACTGTTCCCACCACGGTACTGAAATAGTATCGTTTAAATATTTTTCGATCATCAGTTTTGCTGTTGGTGCTGCCCATGTACCACCAAATCCACCATTTTCGATGTAAACTGCTAAAGCAATTTTGGGATCATCTTTAGGTGCAAATGCTATAAAAATAGAATGGTCTTCGCCATGAGGATTTTCAGCTGTTCCTGTTTTCCCACAAACAACAATATCTTCAAGATGTGCACTCCGGGCAGTACTACCGCTTCCAGGCTCTCCATTTACAGCCAAATCCATACCATCAATTACTTTTTCAAAGTATGAGGAGTCAATAAGAGTATATTGTTTTTCTTTAAACCGTGAATCTAATGTATAATCTCCTTCTATTTCTTTAACAATATGCGGTGTAATATAATACCCTCGATTTGCTAATGTAGCAGTCATATTGGCCATTTGTAACGGTGTAATACCAAGCTCGCCCTGTCCAATTGCCAATGAAAGAACAGTTAAAGAACTCCATCCTTTTTCGCCATAAATCAGATTATATAGATCTTTAGTTGGTACTATCCCTTTTAACTCATTGGTAAAATCAGTATTAAGTTTTTGCCCAAATCCAAAAGACATGATATATTCCTGCCATTTATCAAATGATTCATGGATAGATGCATAACGTTTATTATCTAAAATATTTCGGAAAACATTACAATAGTAAGTATTACAAGAAACCTGAATAGATTGAACTAAATCTGTTGGTGATTTATGGAAATGACATCCCATTCTTATATTTCTTGCATAATAAGCACCCTGGCAATCATATTTTGTTGATGGAAAGAGTACTTTCTCTTGTAATCCAATTAATGCATTTATAACTTTAAAGGTTGAACCGGGAGGGTATTGAGCCATTAATGCACGGTTAAATAATGGTTTAAGAGTGTCTGTCATTAGTTTAACATAATTTAAAGTACGTTTACGCCCAATAAGCAAATCTGGATCGTAAGCAGGTGAAGAAACCAGAGCTAAAATTTCACCAGTGGAAGGTTCAATAGCAACAATACTCCCAATTTTATTTGTCATTAACTTTTCTCCATAAGCCTGAAGGTTTGCATCAATTGTAGAAATTATATTGGCTCCTACTTCTGCTTTTTTATCAAGTTTCCCTTCGGCATAAGGGCCTTTAATGCGGTTATGTACGTCTACTAAAAATACATTAACTCCTTTTTTCCCGCGAATATATTTTTCGTATGATTGTTCTATTCCACTAATACCAATATAATCGCCTGATTTATAGTACACATCCTGCTCAATAATCCGGTCATTAACTTCTCCTACATAACCCAAAACATGTGCACCTATATCTGAACTATACCTTCGTAATGTACGTGCCTGAACAAAAAATCCGGGAAACTTGTAAAGTTTTTCTTGTAAGTGAGCATAAGTTTTTGAAGATACCTGCTTTAAAAAAATAGAAGGTTTATATCTCGAATACTCAATTGCCTTATTTATTGATTCTCTCACGTATTCCTTATTTACATCAAGAATTTGACAGAATTCGGTAGTATCAAATGCCTTAAGCTGCAAAGGGTTAACCATTAAATCATAAGCCGCTTCGTTATACACCAGTAACTTGCCATTACGGTCGTATATTAATCCACGTGCAGGATATTGTGTTACATATCGAATTACATTGTTACTGGCTGATAATTTATAGGTAGGATCAACTACCTGAAGTACAAATAATCTAATAACGTATATTAATCCAACAATAACAATTAATAAGCTTATAATATATTTTCTGACGGCAAATGAATCCACAGATATTTATTTTAAAATCGTTTAGTATCTTTTCTGTAAAAATACTGTCCAATTACAATTAATAATATCGAAAAAAACGAACTTAATATAACTCTCAATAATGTTGCAAAAAAATCAGAAAACCTGAAAACTTCGATATAGAATAAAAATAAATGATGGGCAAAAACCAAAATAATAGAATATTTTAAAAACCAGCTTCCTCCATAATATCTTAATTGTGGATAAGTCTCTGATTCATACCCATCGCGTGGTGATATTATTTTTAAAACAAAAGGCCGTAAGAAAGCCATAAAAACAGTAGCAGAACTATGCATCCCAATAGTATTCGAAAATAAATCAATAGTAATACCCATTGAAAAACCCAGTACAAGCAATAACCACTTTGGGGTTTCAAAAGGTAAGGTGAGTATAAATACAACATAAATATAAGGGTTGATATACCCGCTAAACTGAATGTTATTCAAAACAAAAACCTGCAGTAAAACAAGTAATATAAAATTAAACAAATATCGCGGAACGATTTTAATCATTTTTTTCGGCTTCTTGTTCTAGTTCTAATTTTTCTATTTGTGTAAGATTTCCTATAATATTAACATTGTTTAATCGTTTAAAATCGGTTGAAAGCTTAACATAAATTGTATAAAAACTCCCACTTTTTTCTTCAAAATCTTCAATATAGCCAATTAAAATTCCTTCGGGATAAATAGATGAAAATCCGCTGGTAATAATAGTATCTCCTGGTTGAATATCAGCATGCAAAGGTATTTCATTTAAAACAGCTGTATTATAATTGTTGCCATTCCAAATTAACGAACCAAAATAACCATTTTTTTTCACTTTGGCACTTATTTTAAAATCAAGGTTTAAAAGTGATATTACTGTGGCAAAATTTTTTGATACGCCTTTTACAACCCCTACAATACTTCCATCTGAAACCACAGCCATTTCAGGCTTTATACCTTGTTTCCCTCCCTTATCTAAAGTAATATAATTATGTTTTTTATTTATGGAATTATTTACAACTTTTGCCGGAGTATAAAAATACCTTTGATTATAAACTGTATCGTTAACATTACGGAAAAATATTTCATCCGATTTATAGGTAGACTCAATAATATTTAATAAACGGTTATTTTCTTCTATTAATTGTTGATTTTCTTCTTTTAATGAGAAATACTCCTTTAAATTAGCAAGTTTTTGATGATATTTACCTGATAATTGCCTGGTAAAATTCACCATCCGTGCCCTCTGAAAATTATTATTGTTAACAAGTAAAGAAATTGAAAAAACCTCGATAAGAATGAATAAAAGCAAAAAATGAATCCTTAATAAAAAATTTAACAGGCTTTTCATAGATTTTTCATCTTATCGTATTTCAAATAATTATCTCATCAGGAATGAGAATTTATCTACATTTTTAAGTGCAATTCCTGTACCTCTTGCTACAGCATGAAGGGGGTCTTCTGCCACATGAAAAGGGATACCGATTTTATCAGTTAGCCGTTGGGCTAATCCCCGCATTAATGCCCCGCCTCCGGCCAAATATATACCGTCGTTAACGATATCGGCATAAAGCTCTGGTGGCGTTTGTTCTAAAACACTTAAGATTGCAGTTTCAACTTTCGAAATTGATTTATCTAAACAATGAGCTATTTCCTGGTAGGAAATAGGTATCTCCACAGGCATTGCTGTCATTAAATTGGGGCCGCGAACAATATAATCTTCTGGTGGATTTTCCAACTCTGGCAAACATGATCCTACATTGATTTTAACCTCTTCTGCAGTACGTTCGCCAATTTTTATATTATGCTGATGCCGCATATAGGCTTGTATATCGGCAGTAAATGCATCGCCGGCAATTCTTATCGATTTATTACAAACAATACCTCCCAAAGCAATAACGGCCACTTCGGTTGTACCACCTCCAATATCAACAACCATACTACCTTTAGGTTCCTCTACATCAATTCCCATCCCAATTGCTGCTGCCATAGGTTCATAAATCATAAACACATCTCTTCCGCCAGCATGTTCAGAAGAATCACGAACGGCACGCATCTCAACCTCTGTACTTCCAGAAGGTATACAAACTACCATTCGTAAAGAAGGAGCAAACATTTGTGGCTTTCGGTTAATCATTTTAATCATACCACGAATCATCTGCTCTGCTGCGTTAAAATCGGCTATTACTCCGTCTTTTAATGGCCTTATGGTTCTGATATTTATATGTGTTTTACCATGCATCTGACGAGCTTTTTTACCTATTGCTACAAGTTTGCCGGTACTTTGCTCAACAGCCACTATTGATGGTTCATCCACTACAATTTTATCGTTATGAATGATAATGGTATTAGCAGTGCCTAAGTCAATTGCTAATTCCTGTGTAAAAAATGAAAACAATCCCATTATGCGTTATCTATTTAAATTTTATAAATAATTGATATTAATGTTTAAAATGTCGTGTACCTGTAAAAACCATTGCCATTTTGTTTTGATTACAAAAATCAACCGATTCCTGATCCCTAACCGAACCGCCAGGTTGTATTACCGAGGTAATTCCTGCTTTACTGGCAATTTCAACAGAATCAGCAAACGGGAAAAAAGCGTCTGATGCCATTACCGCACCTTGTAAATCAAATTTAAAACTACGGGCTTTTTCAATGGCTTGCTTCAAAGCATCAACCCTGGATGTTTGACCTACTCCGCTTGCACAAAGTTGCTTATTCCTGGCCAAAACAATCGTGTTTGATTTTGAGTGTTTTACAATTTTATTAGCAAAAAGTAAATCATCAATTTCATTCTCAGAAGGTGATTTTTGAGTTACGATTTTCAAATCATCCTTATACTCTATTTTCAAATCTTTGTCTTGTACCAGTACACCGTTTAGCATAGAGCGGAACTGTGTATTTGGAAAAGCATTTGATTTTTGAATTAAAATAATACGGTTTTTCTTTGATTTTAATATTTCAAGGGCCTCATGATCATATGATGGCGCTATAATTACTTCAAAAAATAATTTATTGATTTCTTCGGCAGTTATTTTATCAACTTCTTTGTTTGTGATTAATATTCCACCAAATGCCGATACAGGGTCACCAGCCAAAGCATCTTTCCAGGCATCGGTTAAGTTATTTCTGGAAGCTATGCCGCAGGCATTATTATGTTTTAGTATAGCAAATGTTGTTTCTTCAAATTCGCTCATTAACTGAACAGCAGCTTCGATATCTAAAAGGTTATTATACGAAATCTGTTTCCCATGTAACTGATCGAAAACTTCATCTAAGTTTCCAAAGAAAAATCCTTTTTGATGAGGATTTTCTCCGTATCTTAATTCAGTATTCGAATTAATACTTTGTTTAAATGCAGGGAAGTTAAAATCCTTATTAAAATAATTAAAGATAGCGGTATCGTAATGCGATGTTACATTAAAAGCTCTTAAGGCAAATTCTTTCCTCTCGTTGATGGAAGTTTTACCTTTATTAACCTCCAATAATGTTAGCAAATCCTGATATTGATCCTTAGAAGGGATAATTAGTGTTTCTTTAAAATTCTTAGCTGTTGCACGGATAAGTGCAATTCCTCCAATATCTATTTTTTCTATAATTTCCTGCTCATTAGCATTCGAAGCTACAGTTTGTTCGAAAGGATATAAATCAACAATTACCAAATCAATTGTTGGTATTGAGTAATTTTCCAATTCTTTTATGTCGATTGAGTGATCTCTGCGTGCCAGAATTCCCCCAAATATTTTTGGATGTAAAGTTTTTACACGCCCGCCTAAGATTGATGGATACTCTGTTAAACTTTCTACAGAAATAACCGGTATTCCCTGTTTTTCAATAAACTCTTTGGTTCCTCCTGTAGAGTAAATGGTAACGTTTAATTCATTTAACTTTTGAATAATTGGCTCTAAATTACTTTTATCATAAACAGAAATAAGTGCCGATTTTATTCGCTTTAATTCATTCATTTACATACTATTATTAAATTCTCACAAAAATAGTTAAAAATTCTCGATATTCTTTAACTTTACAAATGTAAAATTGGTAAATCTTTGCCGATATTCTGCACGATTGAATAAACGGATTAATTGTTCGAAAATATAAATAATCGTGTAAAAAAAAAATTTGGAAACGTATATTTATTTAAATCTTTTTTTAACAGTTTTATTATATAACAAATGCTTTATTTATTACTCATTAAAGAGAGTTTTCTGTTTGCATTTAATGCACTAAAAGTTAATCGGTTAAGAACACTCCTAACTCTTTTAGGGATTACCATAGGTATTTTTGCAATCATTTCAGTTTTTACTGTTGTTGATTCATTAGAAAATAATATTCAAACAAGTTTATCGTCACTGGGTGATGATGTGGTATATGTTCAAAAATGGCCATGGGCTCCAGAGCCCGGAGAAGAATATGCATGGTGGGAATATTTAAACCGTCCACTACCCTCGTTAAAAGAATTCGAACATATAAAAAAACGATCAGAAAAAGCACAATATATTAATTTTGCTGTTTCTACCATGCGAAAAGTTAAATATAAAAACCTTACTGCCAGCGATGTAATTATTTGGGCCAACACATATGAGTTTGAAAAAATTCGTGCTTTTGAATTAGAAAGCGGGCGTTATTTCACACCCTTCGAATCGGCTGTAGGGAAGAATATTTGTTTAATTGGAGACCAGATAGCCAGCGATCTATTTAAAAGTATTAATCCAATAGGAAAAGAGATTAAAATACAAGGCAGAAAAATCACTGTTGTTGGAAAAATTAAAAAAGAGGGGAAGGATATACTCAATACCGGAGGGAGCCTTGACGAAATGATTATTTTACCTGTAAATTTTGCAAAAACTTTAATTGATATTAAAAGTGATAATGCCAATCCTATGATAATGGTTAAAGCAAAAAAGGATATATCAATTACTGAATTTAAAGATGAATTACGAAGCATTTTACGATCTGTACGTACTTTACACCCTCAGGAGAAAGATAATTTTGCTCTTAACCAATCAAGCATATTAGATAGTACCCTAAAAAGTATTTTTGGTGTAATTAATATTGCCGGATGGCTTATTGGAGGATTTTCAATTTTAGTTGGTGGCTTTGGTATTGCAAATATTATGTTTGTATCTGTAAAAGAAAGAACCAACTTAATTGGGATACAAAAAGCATTAGGTGCAAAACGATTTTTTATATTATTTCAATTTTTATTCGAATCTGTTCTTTTATCAATGGTTGGCGGAATAATAGGGCTTTTTTTAATTTATTTAGGAAGTTTATTTGCCAATACACAAACCGACCTTACCATTACGCTAACTTTTGGGAATATTCTTCTGGGATTAACAATTTCTATTGTAATAGGTATAGTATCGGGATTTGCTCCTGCCAGGTCAGCGGCTCAATTAAATCCTGTAGAGGCTATCAATACAACTTTTTAACATAATTTTAAGATGCGATTATCTGAAATATAAATACAATTCACTATATTTATAGATTAAAATTTAATTTCTAATACATAAAAACCTAAATTATGATGAAAAAAATACTGGGATTATTTGTAGTTGCTGCATTATTTTTCTCATGCAGTACACAAGAAAAAAAAGAAGAAAAAGAAGAAAAAAATATCAAAGTAATATCGGCAGATAAAATTATGGCCGACATACAAAAATATGTGGATCAAGAGGTTATTGTTAAAGGCATGGTTAATCATGTTTGTTCGCATGGTGGTAAAAGGATGTTTATCATCGGTGAAAATCCTGACGAAGGAATAAGAATTACTCCTAATGAAAAAATTGGAATTTTTGAAAAAGAACTCGAAGGAAATACAGTTATCATCAAAGGTGTTTTAAAAAAATTAATTATTGATGATAAATACATAACCCAACTTGAAAAAGAAATTACCGAAGGTGTAGATAACGAAGCATTTCATGACCATTCCAGTGGAGATCATGATGAAGAAGAAACCGAAGTTGACAGCTCAAAAATAAAGCAGGTTGAAAAAATGAAATCAGACATTGCCGAATCAGAAGAAGGTTTTGTTGCCCAATACTGGATTGAAGCAAGCGAAGTAGAAGTAAAAGAATATGAAGAAACTGAAAAAGCAGAGTCAGAAGTTAAGACAGAAGATCACGACCACGATCATGAACAAGATCATGAAGAACATTCTAATGAATGATGATTAGTAAGGTTTAACAAATTTCAAAATAAAAAAATTATATAGTAAGTTTGTCCGAAGATTTAAAAATTTTCGGGCATTTTTTATCTTAAATAATGATTGGCATGAAATTAAGAAAACTAAACAGGGCTTTACACCGCGACTTAGGATATATTTTCTTTACAATGACTATTATTTATAGCTTGTCTGGAATTGCATTAAACCATCTCGACGACTGGAATCCAAATTATGTAATCAAAACAAAAGAAATAAAAGTTGAGGATTCTCCCATAGATCAAAATCAATTAAACAGAGATAATGTAATTGAATTATTAAATGAATATGCGCCGGGTGAGAAATATAAAAACCATTATTCCCCTTCAGATGGCCAGATAAAAATATTTATCAAAGATGGCAGTATAGATTTAAACATAGAAACAGGCAATGGAATAATTGAAACATCCAAGCGCCGTGCTGTTTTTCATCAGGTAAATTACTTACATTATAATCCCAAAAAATGGTGGACAATTTTTTCAGATATTTATGCAGCGTCTTTAATTATTTTAGCCATTACCGGACTTTTTATTTTAAAAGGCAAAAATGGAATTAAAGGACGTGGGGCATGGCTCACAATTTTAGGGACAATGATTCCAATTCTGTTTTTACTTCTTTATTACTGGAAAGTATTTTAAAAGAAATAAAAAAATACTTTCCCTATCATCAGGTAAATAAACAATCCCATAATATCATTAACTGTAGTAATAAATGGGCCGGTTGCAAGTGCCGGGTCAATATCAAATTTTTCTAAAATCATAGGAACAAAGGTACCAAACATCGAAGCAAAGATAATAACAGAAAAAAGAGCTATACTAACCGTAATTGTTAAAGCAAATGAATCACTAAAAAAGAAATTATAACCAAAAATAACTGTTGAAAGAATGATCCCATTCATAGTTGCAACACCAAGTTCTTTAAGCAACTTACGGCCAATGCTTTCAAATCCCATTGAGTTACTTGCCAACGCTTGCACAATAATAGATGAGGACTGAACACCAACATTACCGCCCATCGCAGCAATTAACGGAATAAAAAATGCCATTTGAGGGAATAAGCCCAATTCAACTTCATAATTTCCCATTACCAAAGCGGCTAATATACCGCCAAATAAACCAATAAACAGCCACGGTATTCGTGCACGAGTTAATATCCATGCACTATCAGATGATTCTACATCTTGTGTAATACCAGATACTAACTGATAGTCTCGCTCGGCTTCTTCTCTAATTACATCCACTACATCATCGATGGTAATGCGACCGACAAGCCTGTTTAAAGTATCAACAACCGGTAAAGCCACTAAATCATATTTATCCATAATATGTGCCACCTCTTCGGAAGGAGTATCGGCTTTTACTGATATTACATCTGCATTAATAATATTTTTAATTTTAGCTGAAGTGGGTGTTAAAAGTAATTTCTTTAATGATAAAGTTCCTTTTAAAACATTATTGTCGTCTACTACATAAACATAATATACTTCATCAACGTTTTCGGCCTGTTTGCGCATTTCTTTTAGACAAGTGGTTATACTCCAGTTTTCGTTAACCGTAATTAACTCTTTGGCCATTAAACCACCGGCAGAATCTTCGTCGTAATTCAGGAGGTCTACAATATCGCCTGCTTGTTCAAGGTCATCAATAAACGATAATACTTCTTCCTGCTTTTCTTCAGAAAATTCGCCTATCACATCGGCAGCGTCGTCGGAATCTAATTTATCTATAAATTCTGCAATAGCCTGGCTGGGTAATACCTTTAAAAACCGCTCACGGTCATCTTCTTCTAGCTCAACCAAAACTTCGGCTGCTTTTTCTCCATCGAGCATTACATGCAAAAAACGAGCTTCATCAATATCAAGCTCATCATAAATTTCAGCGATATCAGCCGGATGAAGGTCTTTAATCAGTTTAAAAGCTTCTGTTTCCTGATCATTATCAATAAAACCTTTCAGTTCATCGATAAATTCTTTGGTCAATTCAAATTGCATAATCTTTTATTTATTTTTAACCCTGTCTTAATTTTTCATCCACAAGATTTGTCAACAAAATAAAGTCATCAACTTTTAACTGCTCCGGGCGTTTTGACAAAATCTCATGGTTAATCTGTAAATTTACTAAAATAGTTTTTAATGAATTACGTAATGTTTTTCTTCGTTGGTTAAACCCAGTTTTTACGATACGAAAAAACAATTTTTCGTCACAGTTCAAAGTTTTCCTGTTATTCCTTTTCAGATGGATTACTGCCGAATTAACCTTAGGTGGAGGGTCAAACACTTTTGGCCCAACGGTAAATAGATAGTTAATATCGTAAAAAGCCTGTAACAAAACACTTAATATGCCATAAGTTTTATTACCATGATCAGATTTTATCCTGTCTGCCACTTCTTTTTGAATCATACACACAACATCTGTCACAAGACTACGATGCTCAAGCACTCTAAAAAATATTTGGCTTGAAATATTGTATGGAAAATTTCCTATGATAGTTATCGGATGCTTAAAATGATCGTTCAGTCTTATTTTTAAAAAATCTTTGTAAATAAATCTATCAGCTTTTGAATGGAAGGTTGACTTTAAAAACTCATACGATTCAATATCAACTTCAATGGCATAAAAGTCAATATCAGGGTTATTAATTAGTTGGCTGGTTAAAATTCCTGTACCAGGGCCTATTTCCAATACGGTTTCAGATTCGCAATGGTCAATTGCTTTAACAATTTTTGATGCAATATTTTTGTCCTTTAAAAAATGTTGTCCAAGATGTTTTTTCGGGCGTACAAAGCTCATGTAATCATGTTATAAGTTGTCAGGATGTAAAGTTCTAAAATCCTTCATCAAAATCAAATGCACAATGCAAAGAAAATTTAAAAATAATGCATAGAAATGAATTGGCTAAAACTTGGTATATTTCTTCTATAAAACATATATTTTTGTTTTAAAATTATAAAAATATAAGTCATAGTAGGGGACCCTGCCTGCACTTTTGTTTCGGCAGGCAAATCCCAAAATGTTTTTTAAGAAGTCTTTGTATTGTTTTCATAAAAAACATTATGTACGTTTGAGATGCAAAACTTTTAATGAAACCCTCATCCACAGGAATTCACAACAAGAGCATGAATAAAACATGAGGGTTCCACGGTTTTAGAAGTAAAAATGCTGATTTTGCACAAATATATTATTGAAAGTAAGATGTTTAATTTAATTTTATTCTTGTGAATGCCTAAAAAAATTCTCAAATATGCTGTTAGTTTTATCATTATTGTTCTGTCATACGGGTTTATTTATTATAAGCTAAAAAACTACGAAGCACTAAAAAATTTTACTTTTCACGATTTTAAATTTACCCGGTTTAATGTAACATTAATAATTACAGCATTTGCTGGAATGATATTAAACTGGAGTATTGAAGCAGCAAAATGGAAATTGCTGATTAAACAAATCGCATCCATTCGATTTTTAAAATCATTACAAATAATTATTACCAGTATCACCATTGGAATTTTTACACCAAACAGAATTGGCGAATTAGCCGGAAGAGCTTACTTTCTAAAAAAAGGACAAAGAACTTACGGAGTACTGGCAGCAGGTATCGGAAGCTTTGCCCAACTAACTGTAACTGTTGTTATGGGATTAATAGGTTTTATCCTTTTTTTACTTTGTTTTCCTGATAAAATCCATATCAATTCTTTTTTTAATGAATTTTCAGCTCTTTTTATTTTATTTTTTGCACTCATCTTATTATGGATTTTTTTTAATGTACAAAAAATTAAACCACTGCTTTTAAAATTTTCATTTTTGCAAAAAAAATCAGAACAAATCAATTTCTTATCTCATCAATCCAATAAAACATTACTAAACATATTGCTTTATAGCTTTTTACGCTATTTTATTTTTACTGTACAGTTTTATTTATTGCTTTTAATTTTTGATGTTAAAATTCAGTTTCTGGAAAGCTTTGTAGCAATTACGCTTACATATTTTTTTATGACTGCCATTCCGACAACTACCTTAGCTGAAATAGGCGTAAGAGGTTCGCTGGCTATTTTTTTTATGGGGATGTTTACCAGCCATATCCCAGGAATCATAATGGCAACAATATTTATTTGGATTATTAACCTGGCAATACCGGCCATTGCAGGGGCTCCATTTTTATTGATACATCAAAAATAATTTATATATTTACACCCTAATAAGAATTTAACATCTTATTTTCTTTTTTTATGCAAGAAAGCAAGTTACTCAAAATAGCCCTGGTTCTTAGCATTATTACAATTGCTTACAATTTAGTGGAAGGGGTTGTATCGGTTTATTTCGGCATTGATGATGACGCTTTATCACTTTTAGGTTTTGGGTCAGATAGTTTTGTAGAAGTAATTTCAGGAATTGGGATCGCTCACATGGTTTTAAGAATGAGATTTTCAAAAGTTCAACAGCGTGATAAATTTGAAAAAACAGCATTAAGAATTACCGGTGTTAGTTTTTTTATTTTAACGGCTGGAATTATTACAGGATCAGTTATAAATATTATTCAAAACAATAAACCTGTAACTACCCTTCCTGGTTTAATTATAGCAAGCCTATCAATACTTACTATGTTTTTTTTAATGAGTGCTAAGCTAAAAATTGGTAAAAAATTAAACTCAGATGCCATAATTGCCGATGCTAATTGTACTAAATCTTGTTTATATTTATCGGTAGTATTATTAGTTTCAAGTGGTTTATACATGATTTTCCGAATTGGATATATTGATATTTTAGGGTCATTAGCTATAGCCTGGTTTGCATTTAAGGAGGGCAGAGAAGCTTTTGAAAAAGCAAGCAGCAAGCAGTTAAATTGTTGCGGAGATGATAATTTTTGTCAAAAATAAAGTTAATTTTTAAACATTTTACTACTTTTTCTGTTTAAAGTATAAAACAACAAACTGGAAAATATAAAAGCTTAAGCGTGCTTCGGGGTACAGGGTTAATAACAAGGTAATTTTTCTCATAATCATTTTCTTTAACGCTCCGGAGCCGCTTATTTATTTAAAGGAGGTTATATGTCTTATTATATCAACAAAACATTAAATACAGATTTTAATTCAGCAGTAAAACAAGTAAAAGATGCATTACAGGATGAAGGTTTTGGAGTATTATCAGAAATAGATGTTAACGAAACTTTGAAAAAAAAGCTGGATGTTGATTTTAGAAAATATAAAATACTTGGTGCCTGTAATCCCCCAAATGCACATAAAGCCTTGCTTGCTGAACCAAATGTAGGTACTATGTTACCCTGCAATGTTGTTGTACAGGAAATGGATAATAATAAAATTGAAGTTGTTGCCATTAATCCTCTAGCATCAATGATGGCCATAGAAAATGATGAGCTACAAGAAATTGCAGGAAACATTAAAGCAAAGCTGGAAAATGTAATTCAATCACTTTAATTAAAAATAACAATCTTTATGCTTTACTTAAAGCTTTTACTTTTTGCAGTTGCAATAACTGTAATTATAATGGTAATATACGCTATTAAACGCAAACAAAAAAAAAACAGTGATTTCAGCGTAGAAACAGACCCTGAGAAATATAAAAAAATGAAAGAAAAAGGAATTTATAACGCTTATAAACAAGAAAACGAGAAATAATATTATTATGAATACATTAAAGTTTAAAACCAACTTAAAATGTGAAGGTTGCAAAAATTCAGTAAGGCCTTTTTTAAATCAAATAGATGAAATAAATTCGTGGGATGTAGATTTATCTCACGATGATAAAATTTTAACCGTTGAAGCAAATACACTTAGCGAAAAGGAAATTGTTGCTAAAGTTCAAGAAGCCTTTAATAAAGCAGGGTATATTGCAAAAAAAATATAAACAGTAATATATGAGTATCATAAAAGAAACATACCCGGTTGAAGGGATGAGTTGTGCTTCATGCGCAAAAAGTGTAGAGAGTATGCTTTCTTCATTACAAGGGATAAAACAGGCCAATGTTAATTATGCAAATGCAAGTGTACTGGTCGAATTTGACGAAAGCACCGTATCACCCTCTGAAATGGTAAAAGCGGTGAATGAAATTGGCTATAAGCTTATTATTGATAATAGTTCGGATAATATTTCAGGCCTGGAAGCAAAAGAAAAATTAAAATTAAAAAAAGCAAAACAACGGGCTTTTTTCTCCATTGCATTTTCCATTCCGGTTTTTGTAATCGCTATGTTTTTCCCCAAAATGCCTTATGCCAACTGGGTCATGATGCTTTTAACCCTGCCTGTAATTGGTTGGTTTGGCCGCGAATTTTTTATTATCGCATGGAAACAGGCTAAAAACAAATCCACAAATATGGATACTTTAGTGGCTTTGGGTACCGGGGCCGCTTTTCTGTTCAGTACATTTAACACTGTTTTTCCTGAATATTTACTTTCAAAAGGCTTACAGCCACATGTTTATTTCGAAGCAGCTACTGTAATTATTTCCCTTATTTTATTGGGCCGTTATTTTGAAGAAAAAGCCAAATCAAAGACTTCTGATTCCATTAAAAAATTAATGGGATTAAAAGTAAAAACGGCCCGTGTTTTAAGAAACCACAAAGAAAGTGAGATTCCTATTGATGAGGTTCAAAAGGGAGATATCCTCATTATTCGCCCGGGCGAAAAAATACCGGTAGATGGGGTGGTAACTGATGGCGAATCAACAATTGATGAAAGTATGATTACCGGAGAATCTATACCCGTTGAAAAAACTAAGGGGGGCAGGGTTATTGGAGCTACCATCAATAAAACTGGCAGTTTTACTATGAAAGCAGAAAAAGTGGGTAAAGACACCATGCTTTCGCAAATCATTGAGATGGTAAAAAATGCCCAGGGCAGTAAAGCGCCTGTTCAGAAAACAGCCGATAAAATTGCCTCCATTTTTGTTCCGGTAGTGATTTTTATAGCAATAACCAGTAGCCTAATTTGGTATTTTATTGGGCCTGAACCAAAATCTACTTTTGCATTTGTTACACTGGTTACAGTATTAATAATTGCCTGCCCGTGCGCACTTGGACTGGCTACTCCAACGGCTTTAATGGTTGGTATTGGGAAAGGTGCAGAAAATGGTATTTTAATTAAAAATGCACAAACCCTTGAGTTTGCAAAAAACATTAATGTTGTTGTGGTCGATAAAACAGGAACAATAACCAAAGGAGAACCTGAAGTTAACGAGATTGTATGGCTTAAAAGCGATGTAAAACACGACCAGATTCTGGAAGATATTTTAGCCATTGAAAAAAAATCGGAGCATCCATTGGCCAACTCCATTGTCAATTATCTCAATCCCCTATCTAACAGCAGCCTTAATGTTGTAAAATTCAACAGTCAAACAGGGTTGGGAGTTTCTGCCACCCTTAACGAAAATGATTACTTAATTGGCAACTACCAGCTAATGAAAAAAAACAATATTGATATCGAAAGCGAGCATCAATATTTTAATCAATACAGCAATACAGCACAGACTCATGTTTTTGTAGCTAAAAACAGATTGTTGGTAGCACTTATAACAATTTCCGATAAAATAAAGGAAAATTCTATTCGTGCAATTCACAAGTTACATCAATCGGGAATGCAAATTCACATGCTCACTGGCGATAATTACAGCACCGCAAAAGAAATTGCCCGGCAAACCGGTATCGACAAATTTAAAGCAGAAGTATTGCCCCAAGACAAACTAGAATACGTAAAAAAATTACAACAAAAAGGATTTAAAGTTGCGATGGTTGGTGATGGAATAAACGACTCTCCTGCCCTTTCGCAAGCCGACATGGGAATTGCCATGGGGCATGGAACCGACATTGCTATCGAAAGTGCCGATATTACCCTGGTAAAAGGCGACCTGGAAAAAATTGCTGCATCCATCAATCTTTCTAAAGCAACATTGAAAACCATTCGCGAAAACCTTTTCTGGGCTTTTATTTACAACATTATTGCTATTCCAATTGCAGCAGGTGTTTTATACCCTGTAAACGGGTTTATGCTTAACCCGATGATTGCTGGTGGAGCTATGGCATTTAGCTCAGTTTCTGTTGTGCTTAACAGCTTACGTTTAAAATCAAGAAAATTGTTGTAGCAAAATATTTTTTTGGATACTCCATTTTTATTCCTATTTTTCGCCTTCATTATATAAATGTTATGGATATTATATTTAGGAATAAAAAATTATTTGGTTTTATTTTTTGGTTTTGGCTTATTATAATCCTTCTGGCTTCTACCCTCCCCGGAGGCCCTGAAATGAAAACAGAATTTAACGAAAAATCTATCCGGCTTGATTATCTATTGCACTTCATCGCTTATTTTTCATTAGCTATTTTTTACTTACTATGGAAAGCCAACAAATATTTTAACCTAAAACCGCGATTATTGTACATCTTTCTGATAGGTGGATTATTTTTAGCCGCCGGTAGTGAAATTGCACAAAGTTTTATTCCCGGACGAACTTTCAACCTTAATGATTTTTATGCCAATGCAGCAGGTATTATAACTGGTGTTATAGCTCCCAAATTATTTTTTCATCAAAAAAATCAATCAGAAAATAATAATCGAAGCAACAAAAACAATTCCTAATATCTTAAAAAAATTCATGTAAATCGATTATATTTTTTTGATAAAAATAGGATTTTTTAAACTACCACACGCCGGAAATTAAAACATTACAGTTTTTACATTTGCCATTAATCATGTTATTTTGCGTTATCCGGTAACCTTTCCGTTCAATAACTATTTCCTTACAATTCGGACAGTAAGTATTTTGTGCATCAGTACCGGGTACATTGCCAATATAAACATAAAGTAACCCGGCATCCATTGCAATTTTACGTGCTTTATTTAGCACACTAACAGGTGTTGCCGGCACATGAGTTAACTTATGCATAGGCGTAAATCGGCTAAAATGCAAGGGAGTATCTTTAAATCCATTTTTATATAACCACTGCGACATTTTTTTTATCATATCCAAATCATCTGTCCAATCAGGTACAACCAAATTGGTAATTTCAAGCCAAACACCTTCTTCTTTTAAAATTTTTAAAGTATTTAATACCGGTTCGAGAGAACCTGCATTTAACCGGGCATAAATTTCATCACTAAAACTTTTCAGGTCGATATTGGCAGCATCTACATATTTTGCCACATCACGCAATGGCTTTTCATTGATATAACCGGCGGAAATCATTACATTTTTTATGCCATGTTCTTTGGCTATCTTTGCCGAGTCGTAAAAATACTCGTAAAAAGAAATGGGCTCAGAATAAGTATAAGCAATAGACTGGCAATTATAATGTTTCGCCTGCTTATAGACTTCGGATGGCATTAAATCATAGTTCCGGGTATCTTTGGGGCTAACCTGCGATATTTGCCAATTTTGGCAATTTAAACAAGCGAGGTTGCAGCCGGCAACAGCCAATGAAAACGAACGGCTTTCGGGTAAAAAATGATATAATGGTTTTTTCTCTATAGGGTCGACATGCAATGAGCAAGGATTTCCGTAACCAATAGAATAAATTTTCCCTTCGTAATTTACTCTTGAACGGCAATCACCCACCTCATCTTCTTTTAATGTGCATTCATTAGGACATATTAAACACTTAGCACCGCGAGGTGTATCGATATAATAACGCGATAATTTACTCCATTTCCAAAGGCCATCATTCGATAATGAAATATTGTTAAAAGCATGCAACTTACCAACTCCCATTAAACAAGCACAGGAGCCCAAAAATCCGTATTTCAGGAATTCACGTTTACTTATTCTGTGCTTACTCATAACTCCTTTTTTGTATTAAAAACGAAAATTAAACTCATTTGTTTTTCAAATTTAAGATTGAATTTGGCGAAATACAATTATTTTGTCATCCTATACTAAAAATTTTGTTGAATCCATCGCATCAACAATGTATCATGAATAATATACTGACCCTTTAATTTTATAATCAATTCCTTTTCTTGTAATGCCTTTATTGCTGTGCTCATAGTACTTGTTGATGAAATATTATGTTTCCTTAAAAATGATCCACTTGTAGGTTCGCTTACGGGTGCATCTTTAGATAAAGCTACCAGAACACGCCATTGAACAAATGTTAATAAATTTCTGTAATTTGAAAAAACAGTCTGCTCTTCTTCAAGAATTTTCAAAAAAGTATCATTTACTAACTCCATAGAAATATTTTCATATGAACTATACAATCTGTTACAAACCAACTGAACATAGTAGGTTTGTAAGTTTGTCCAATCAAATATCCTATTAATGGCTTCCTGTTCAATTATTTTGTTATCTTTTTTTAAATGATACTTTATAAAATGGCTGTATTCATCAGGATGGATATTCAACAATTCAAAAATCTGAGTACTTCTGTAAAATGGTTGCCCAGGCCCTGTAAAAAGCGAAATCATAATATTACGGTGACTGCCACTAAAAATAAACCGGATACCTGGAAATTCCTGCACCAAAGACCGGATAAAAGCTTCAGGGCTATCCTCCTGATACCTGGTTATTTGATGAAACTCATCAAGAGCTATAACAACTGTTTGCTTTTGTTTACTCAAAAAATCTAAAATTGTTTGTAATGACAATTTTGATTGATCATAATCGGCATATGAAAACTTTATTGACGGGTTACCAGATACAGGGTCAAACTCTATTCCGGCGCCAATATTCCTTATAAAATCTTGTATTTTTTTGGTTAATCCGCGTTTTTCAATACTCCCAAATTTTCGAACTACTGATGTAGCAATTTTTTGTGTAAGGTTTTGCAACGAATCTGTTGATAAAATATCTACATAAAGAGTAATAAAATGATTATCTTTTTCTAAAAAATGAAACAAGTGCTGTATTAATGCTGTTTTTCCTAACCTGCGCAAAGAAAACAAAGTAACATTTCGCTCATTTTTAATCGCTTCTGATAATTTTGCAAACTCTTCGTTGCGGCCATAAAAATACTCAGGTGAATAGCATCCTGTTAGAATAAATGGATTTGATGGTTTTTTGTTGCATGATTCCGTATTTTGCGTTGCGTAAATTATGAATCGCAATTTACGAAATGGAAACGAAAAATCTAAATCACCATTTTTTAACCCAAACCCAACCGGCAACAAACAAATTAAGTATTCCGGTAATTACAACCGACCATAAAAATCCTAAAATGGGAACCAAATAAATGGCAAAAAGCAGTGCACCGGCAGCAGCTCCCAATAAATCTAATCCGTAAACATTCGATGCAATAATCCCATGATCGTTATGACTTAACCGCGTTGCCATAGAAAATATAACTCCCGTTGAAATTGAAATAAAAGCAACTAAAAGAAAAAAAGCAGTAAAAATTAAAAGGGCAGGTAAATGAATATTTTTAAGTAAAATAAAAATTGCCGGCAACACAAAAGCAAAAGCAGCAATTAACATTAGTATACGTGAGAATAATTCTCGATGGATGGTTTTAAAAATTTTTGGGGTATAATAGGCACCCAAAGCTAAGCCGCCCATAAAAACCATAATAAACATTCCGGCCACAACGTAAACATATCCGTAAATAACCTGAAAAACAAGCAAAAGTACAAACTCAATACTTGTACCGGCAAAACCGGCTGCAAAAACTCCTTTATTGATAGCATTTGCTTTAAAGAAGAAAAATCCTGAAAATAATAAGATAATCAAAGCCGGCAACCAATAATTAACATCAAAATGGCTTAGCCACAATTTTATCTGGCTTTGATAACATACTGGATTATAGCTTTTATTCAACGGCACATCATCTGTTAATTGATCCATAATTAACTTACTGCGGCTTTTTAGCAAATCATCATCAAAATAAAAGGTGTTAACATATTCGGTAGCAATATTTTTTGCTGCAATCTGTTCAGTTATTTGATATGTTAATTCCTTATCGGATGCCAGGATGTAATCTTCATTTCCAGGTAAAATCATCACATGATTAAAAGTTGTTTTTAGTGTTTTATTTAGGATAGACAGGAGATTACGGGCTTCTTCGTTAAGGTAATTAGAACTCGAAGGCATGGAAAATGATATCACCGCATTTTGGGTAAGATGATTTTTGAGCAGCGCAAAGAATTCCTGCGAATAATATCTGTTAAACTGAATAGTAGAAGGTTTAGGGAGGTTAATAATAATTACATCATACTTGCGATCTATACTTTTTAGATACCTTAAAGGGTCATCTTTAATAATATGAACCGTTTGCATGCTGTCGATTTTAAAAAAATCTTTAGCGATTTTTATAATCCATGGATTAACATCCACATAATCAATTCTTTTTACAGGATATTTAACAACTTCATCAAGAATTCCGGTAATAATACCTGAAAGCACCAGTACATTTTCAGGGTTTTCGTACTGAACCATAGGAAAATGAGCGGCTTCTTCCTTTATCGTTACATCACCAGATGTTGCCATCAATACATTATTCTCGTAATAATTGGTTTGTTCGTCTTGTTTTGTAATGGCCAGCACTCCAAAAGGAGTATCTTTAACAAACTGGATTTCCTGATTATGAAAAGAAAGCTCACGCACTGATTTATCCAAATCATTTTGAAAAAATAAAAAATTAAAGGCCAGAAAAACAAAAACCAGGATACCGGAGATAAAAATATGATTGGTTCTGATGGTTAAGTATAAAGTAACGATAACTCCTATGGACATTAAAATATATAAACTTTCGAATGTTTTAAAATACCATACCAACACAAAATTTAAAATTAATCCGCCTAGCATACTTCCGGCCGATTCCCAGGCATAAACCGCATCTACCCGGTTCTTGTCTGATAAAAATGATTCGTCTTTTGCTATTAAAGTAAAGAGCATGCCTGCAACAATACAAAAGGGACTCAACAAAAACAAAGAATAATAAAACACTTGTGTAATACCCACCATTACACCACCGGGATAAATTGCATTCCATAAAAAATGAAGCAAAAACACTGTTACAACAGGGATAAAAATTAATAGTGCAAGCAAGGAAAATATTATTGTTTGTCTGTTTCGATGTGTTTTAAAAAACCTGCCAATGTAAGCACCAAATCCGGTAAGCAGCATCCAGTTTGCCAGAATAATTCCTATAACCAGTTCGTTACCATTAAAAAAAGTAAGAAACTCGCGCAATAAAATTATTTGTGTAATAAAGGTAATAAATCCCAGCAGTATAATGCCAGTCTTTGTATATTTTAAAAAAGTTTTAAACATATTAATACTATTTCGATGATTTTGTAAATAACTTTTTTAACGATTTCCTAAAATAAGAAAGATGCCAAAAAAAATGAAAAGTGGCAATGATAAACCAAACAATTCCAAAACCAACATGTATTTTTAATAATTCAAAAGGATAACTGATGTTAAATTCAAAACTAATAACCACCGCCATAAACATTCCAATTAAGCCGGCAACAAGGAATGATATAAGCAATAATAAGTTCCAAATACGCCGATGGGTCGTAAATTTATAATTGTTAATACGTGTTAAGTAATAACTTATTAAATAAATTATTAGTGCACTTGCAGCAATAGGCAAAAATCCATAAGTTTCCATTAATTGTCTTTTTTAAATTCTTTTTCACCAAAAACAAGCGCCTCGTATACAAAAATATCGGCATCTTTCCATCCATCCCATCCCAATCCGGCTTTATTTCTTGAACAGTATCCTAAAAACTCTTCTTTAGCCCAACCGGTTTCTTGGGCTACCTGAGGTAAAAATGTTCCGGTTGCGAATCCTTTTTTAATATAAATTCCATGCCTGCCCATTTCAATTTCATCAATCGATTTAATCTTCTTCATTGGTGTTAATACGGAAATTTCAAGGTCAATTTTATTCATTTCTTCGGGCTGTACTGGAGAGAACCTGTGGTCTTCAGTGGCAGCAGCAACAGCCATTTTCTGAACAATTTCATACAAAGGCTCGTTGGCCGAAAACCTTCCGATACAACCACGCAATGCTCCTTCTAAATGTAATGTTACAAAAGCTCCACAGTGCTCCCGCATTTCGGGTGTTATCTTTTCTGCATCTATATCCGGCATTTTTCCAGATTCCAGGTATTCATTAATTGTAATTCGGGCTATTTCCAATAGCTTAAGCTTTTCTTCATCGGTAAGTTTAAAATGATTTTCAGACATATTTTTTGTTTTTATTCTTTCAAATGCAATGGCATGATATCCAACCACGCGGCTTTTATCGCGGGTTTCATCGCCAGAATTCTGATAATCGACATGAATAATATTAACATCTGGCATATCCTGCGTAATATATAATAGTGAAATCACAGCAGGCCATCCGCACATACTTGTAGCCAGGTTTTCAATGTGTGCCGATTCATTTTCACTGATTGCATCAATTACTCTGTTTACCGAATTGGCCAAAATAGCATCTCCGGTTTTTTTGTCCACTTTTATTGCATCATTATAAGCCGGATAATGTGAGAAATCGGTACTTATGACAAATAAATTATTTTCATTAAAATACGGTTTTAAGGCAGCAGCAATTTTTTTACAATCATTCATGTTTTGCGTACCAGTTACAATCGGCACAATTTTAAAATCCTTAGTCATTTTATATTGTAAAAACGGCAATTGGACTTCAAGGCTATGTTCAGCTTTGTGGGCATCGGGATGATAAACAAAAATTTTATGTTGTTCGATTAGCTCGTTTGCCAGTTTGCGGTTTACTTTTACTTTTCCCAACGGAGTAATATAATCGCCAACATTATAAATGGAGGCTCCGTTAAATATTACTCTGTGGCTCGAGGCCAATATAAATATATTTTCATAGCTTTTTTCCGTGTCGATTTGGTTAAAAGCCGAAGCAGCTACTTTTCCCGAATACGGATAACCAGCATGTGGTGAAATAATGGCTAAAACATCATTGTAGGTTTTAACGGTTTCGCTGCGTGCGAAAAGTGATTCTAACATCATTTTTAACGATTCGGGGTTATCCGGATAAAAAGACCCTGCAACTACAGGCTCTCTGTCGATACACTCCTGCTGATTTTTATCGCTTTTAACAGTTTGCGCATTACAATCTGTTGTTAAAAGCACTATAAAGAAAACTACTAAATACCATTTAAAATATTTAAACCGCATCATAAAAATGAGTTTTGAGCTAAGTTAAAAAATCAATCGCTTAATACAAAACCATCAAGTAATTTCGCAACCAAAGCCAAAATTTATTTATTACTTTTGAAAATAAAACAGGTTGTAATGAATTTTTTTATCACGCTATCATTTCTGATTCTAATTGTATATGGAATTACAATCATTTCTTTTGCGCTGGGATGGTTTAAATTAAAGTATTATAAACATCATAATAATTATGCTGTGAGAGAATCGGTAAGTATTGTAATTGCCTGCCGAAACGAAGAAGAAAATATCGATAATTTGATTCAGCCACTCTTGCAACAAAACTATCCAAAAAAAAATGCAGAAATCATTTTTGTCGATGACCATTCCGAAGATAATACCTACAAAAATTTAAAAAAGCATGCAGAGAAAAACAATCACATAAAAATCATACAAAACCCTTACAAGCAAAAAGGGAAAAAAGCTGCTCTGGCTTACGGTATAAAACACAGCTCTTCAAAAATTATAGTAACCACCGATGCTGATTGCCGGATGGGTACAAAATGGCTGTCGACACTGGCAGAATATTACAGCATCCATAAACCAAATATGATTATTGCCCCGGTGGCTATCGAACCCTCGACCAATATTTTTGCCCGATTACAGGCATTGGAATTTACAAGTCTTATTATTTCTGGTGCAGGAGCGGCAGGAATTAATAAACCAATTATGTGTAATGGTGCAAACCTGCTATTTGAAAAATCGCTGTTTATCGAAAATGAATTACACTCAAATTATGCCTCAGGTGATGATATTTTTCTTATGCTGCAAGCCAAAAAAAATTACAACAAAAACATCCATTTTATAAAATCAAAAGAAGCGATAGTTTTCACCAAACCCAATCATACCCTGTCGGATTTCTTTAATCAACGCATTCGGTGGACTTCCAAAAGCAAAGCTTATCGCGATTTCGACATAATTATTACAGCACTTATGGTTGCAGCAAGCAATTTGTTGATTGTATATTGGCTAATAAATACAATCTTCCGGCCTTACGAATGGTATATTTTTGTATTGCTTTTTGTTATTAAATCGTTGGCAGACCTCTTTATTCTTATTCCCGGAACAAAATTTTTTAACCAACAAAAGCTGCTATGGCTATTTTTTCCACTACAACTTATTTACCCTTTTTATATTATGGTAACTACTTTTTGTGGCTGGATGGCAAATTTTTCATGGAAAGGAAGGAAATTACGATAAAATCAATATTTTTGATTCATGCTTTTTAAAAAGAGAAGGATTAACGTTGATGGTTCATTAGATTATCTTGCCTGGCAAAAATTTAAACGTAACAAATTTTCCCTGGGAGGTTTATTTTTTATTATTTTTATTGTGATAATTACAATATTGGGTTATTCAATAACACCAGACAAATCGCCCTTTGCCAACACCCAGCTATTGGAAATTGCTGCTAAAAAACCAGGCTTTAGCTGCAAAATGATAAAAATCAAAAAAAATGAATTAGGAAATGACAAAGGATTTCTTCACACCATGTTAATGGGCAGAAACAATAAATATTCTTACATTCCCATAAACTCTTATCATTTCGAAAATTATGATTTAATTATCGAAGCATATAATGATATTGAAGGTGAAGAACCTATTTATCAAAAACTAAACCCTGTAAATGTTGTTTTTCCTGTAGCCTACGGAACAGAAATCATCACAAAAGACAATCGTTTTATTTTCACAGCTATTGATGGAAAAACAAAAGAGATATCATTCAACGAGCTTAAAACCAAAATTGAACAAAATCATATCGTTTCCAAAAGGTTTTTGTTGGGCACCGACCGCTTTGGCCGCGATTTGTTGAGCCGGCTGCTCATTGGTGCTCGTATTTCTATTTCTGTAGGATTTATTTCAGTTCTCATTTCATTATTAATCGGGTTAACCCTTGGCTCTATTGCCGGATACTTTAAAGGAAAAGTGGATGATGTGATTATGTGGCTAATTAATGTTATCTGGTCAATTCCAACCCTGCTTATGGTTATTGCCATTACACTTGTTATTGGAAAAGGATTTTGGCAAATATTTATTGCTGTTGGGCTAACTATGTGGGTAGAAGTTGCCCGTGTGGTTCGCGGCCAGGTATTAAGCATTCGTGAAAAAGAATATGTAGAAGCAGCCCGGGCTTTAGGTTTTGGGCATATAAGAATTATATTTAAACATATCCTTCCCAATGTTTTTAGCCCGGTTATTATTATTTCGGCTGCTAATTTTGCAACCGCCATTCTTCTCGAAGCCGGCCTGAGCTTTCTGGGTATTGGTGTACAACCGCCGGTTCCATCATGGGGAACCATGATTAAAGAACATTATGGCTATATTATTATGGATAAAGCCTATCTGGCAATCCTTCCCGGACTGGCAATCATGCTGTTGGTACTTTCATTTACTTTGGTTGGAAACGGGCTTCGCGATGCATTAGATACCAAAAGGTAAAAAAGAAGAAAAATTATCCGTTTATCAAATAAAAAAACCCATTCGTCAAATCCAAAAAACATCTTTTTACTTTTTTTGTTTAAAAATCAAAACAAACAACAGCAAACTAATAAATAAATTAAAGTAATGAAAGATTTTTTAAGACATACAATAGAAGTATTGAAAGAGCGGGTGCATGCCAACCTCAAGATTATTCACAATAATGAGCTAATTGTGCGGGAAATTTTAAAAGAACCGGTTTCCTCAAACCGCTCTCAAAAATTAAGCAAAAAATATGATGCTAATAAGAAACTTCTGGCAGAAAATAACGAGTCAATCAAAATTCAAATGAGCATCATTAAATTCCTCGATCAATTTAAAGAAAACTTTAAAGAAGATATGTCGTTAGTAATGGATTCGCAGAAAAAAGAAGAAAAAAAGAGCGAACAAAAAAATAAAACCTATGAAATAAGCAAAGAAGACTTCTTTGAGTTAACAACCAATGGTGAAGTACCGTTTGATAAAAGCCATCCATATTTTAATGACCAGGAATTTTTCAACGCATTATTAGCGCATTATACCCAAGAAGAAAATTACGAAATGTGTGCTGAATTGCTTAAACAAAAAGATTAAACAGAAAAAACAATCGAGGCACAATTTAAAATCGTGCCTCGAATATTTTTATAAATTCCTCTTACTGGTAATTAAATAAGATAAGGCAATAAAAAAACCAATAAATCCGGCAGCCAATATAGCATTTACGCCCAATGGCAAATTTTCGGGCAACAAACCAATTTCCTGAAAATCCAACGAGCTTTTTCCCGATGATGTTTTAAAAGACTTTTCCGAGGTCATGGTTAAAAATTCCGGCGTGGGCGTAAGATTGGAAATAATTTTTGCTGGGAAAAACCGCCGGGCTTGTGCGTTAAACATTAAACGGATAACAGGTTCTATGACCGCAAAATATAATATAAACATGATAATAGATAATGCATTGTTTCGAAAAACCAATGCTATCAACATGCCTATTGTCATATAACCAATGGCTTGAATAAAATATATTAAAATAAGATATGATTTCTCAAAGATTATATCCATTGTAAGGCCATTGGTATAAACCATACCAAATATAAGTATAGCAAGCAACACCATTAGAAAGGCATATACTGCAATGGTAACAATCATAATTAATTTTCCTGTAATCAAATCACTACGGCTTAAGCCATTAATTACATTTTGGCGAAAAGTACGAAAAGAAAATTCGTTACCAACCAGCAAAATCACTACAATTGCTAAAAACAGGTTAAACCAACTTGCTATCCAGGGAAAAAAATCCCAAATATTAGGAAACTGATAAAGCCCTTTGACAGAAAACCCGGGGATACTAAAATGTATACGAGAGACCACCAGAACGACTAAAAAAAACAGCAAAAAATGAATAATCATTAATGTTTTAAAAGCCGGATAGGATAAGGTTTTTATTTTTTCGAGTTGAAATAATTTTTTCATTTTTCCAGATTAAAATTTTATTATTTAACTAGTTGAAGGAACTGGTCTTCTAAACTTTGTTTTTTCAATAATACTTTTGAAAGTGTAAATCCTTTTTCAAAACAATATTTGTTTAAATCAGCGGCAGTATATCCAGATTCCAATACCACAGACAGGTCATTATCTGATTTAAATGCTCTTTTAACAAAATCGGCTTGTTCAAGCATTTGATCCAGTTCGTCCATTTTATCGCTTTGTACATAAACCATATCGTCGGTTGTAAGGAGTTCGCCAACTTTTCCATTTGCAATTAAATCGCCAGATTTAAGAATGGCAACATGCGAACAAACTTTTTCTACTTCATCTAAAATATGGCTGGCCAAAATAATCGTCTTCCCTTCGTTGGCTTGCGATTGGATGATATTTCTTACCTCTGCAAAACCTTCCGGGTCAAGGCCATTTGTTGGCTCATCTAAAACTAATACTTCGGGATTTCCTACCAACACAGAAGCAATAGAAAGCCTTTGTTTCATGCCAAGCGATAATGTATTATAGGCAGAATGCTTGCGCTTTAACAAATTAGCTACTCCCAGGGCATAATTAATATCATCTTCGGGAGCATCTTTTATTTTTGCAACAATTTTAAGATTTTCCCATAATGATAAATAAGGATAAAAATTGGGCGTTTCGATTAAAGTTCCAATACGGCGGCGCGTAAATTTATCCATGGGTTTATCGAACCACCGGTATTGCCCTGAGTTGGCTTTTAAAATATCAAGAATTACTGCAAGGGTGGTAGTTTTACCGCTTCCATTCGGACCTAATATACCATAAACTTCACCCCGGTTTACGGTAAACGAAATGTCGTTAATGGCCAGGATATTTCCGTAACTTTTACTTAAATGATTAACTTCTACTACTTTTTCCACTTGGTTTTTTATTTTTAAAAGGTTAAAAAATAAGGGAATTTTTAACGTTCCCTTATATTTTTATAGTAAAGACGATTAAGTTTTTATTTAGTTACCCAATTCTGAAAAGAATTTTATTCTCATCAACCGCACTTCTTCTTCAGAATATTCTTCTTCACCCAATTCTTCCAGGGCTGCTTCTATCGATTCGGTCTCTGCTTCTTCTCTAAAATATTCATAAATATCTTCTTGTTTATCATCATCAATTACATCATTAATGTAATAATCAAGATTTAATTTAGTTCCGGACTGTACTATAGACTCAATTTCATCGAGCAACTCAGGCATTTCAAGTCCTTTGGCATCGGCAATATCGGTAAGTGGCATTTGCCTGTCAATACTTTGAATGATATATACTTTTAATCCCGATTTATTAACCACAGACTTTACAACCATATCTTGCGGACGAATGATTTCTTTTTCCTCCACATATTTTTTAATTAAATCGGCAAATTTCTTGCCGTACCTTTGTGCTTTCCCTGAACCAACACCAACAATCCTGGTCATTTCTTCAATATTAACCGGATATTGAATAGCCATATCTTCTAACGAGGGATCCTGGAAAATAACAAAAGGTGGCAAATTCAATTCTTTAGCTACTTTTTTTCTTAAATCTTTAAGGATATTAAACAACTCATCGTCAACGGCTCCTGTTTTACCCGAACCTGCTTTGCTGTCCATATCATCATCTTCCCCTTCGTAATCATGATCTTTAGTTAATGTAAAGGGCTGTGGGTCTTTTAAATACTCCAAACCTTTTTCACTAATCTTAAGTAAACCGTAATTTTCGATATCTTTATCAATAAATCCTGCAACAAGAGCCTGACGAAGTACAGCATTCCAATATTTTGGGTCATTTTCAGAACCTTCGCCAAAAATTTCCAGCTCGTGATGTTTATATGATTTTATAGGTGTATTTTTTACTCCGGCTAAAACATTGGCAACATGCTCGGCTTTAAATCTTTCTTTTACGGCTTGTATTGCTTCCAGGGCTAAAACTACATCTTCTTTACCTTCGAACTGCTCTTTGGGATGTATGCAGTTATCGCAGTTTTCACAATTTTCGTGTTCATATTTTTCTCCAAAATAGTGAAGTAACATTTTTCGGCGGCAAACGGCAGATTCAGCATAAGCTACTGTTTCGAGCAATAATTGTTTACCTATTTCCTGTTCTGCTAAGGGTTTGCCCTGCATAAACTTTTCCAGTTTCTGAATATCTTTGTAGCTGTAAAATGCAATACATTTCCCTTCGCCCCCATCACGCCCTGCACGTCCGGTTTCCTGATAGTAACCTTCAAGGCTTTTGGGAATGTCGTAATGGATTACAAAACGAACATCGGGCTTATCAATTCCCATTCCAAAAGCAATGGTAGCCACAATAACATCTACATCTTCCATCAAAAATTTATCCTGATTGCCACTTCTTGTAGCAGCATCCATGCCGGCATGATAAGGTAAAGCTTTTATTCCATTTACCTGTAAAACCTCTGCCAGTTCCTCAACTTTTTTCCGGCTTAAACAATAAATTATGCCTGATTTACCAGCATTATTTTTGATAAATTTAATGATTTCTTTAGCTGCATCAACCTTAGGCCTCACTTCATAGTACAAATTTTCACGATTAAACGATGATTTGAAAACATGTGCATCGAGCATCTCCAGGTTTTTCTGGATATCACTTTGTACCTTTGGTGTAGCAGTTGCAGTTAAAGCAATTAATGGAGCGCGTCCAATTTTATTAATAATCGGGCGAATACGGCGATATTCTGGCCTGAAATCGTGTCCCCATTCCGAGATACAATGTGCTTCATCAACAGCATAAAAAGAAATTTTAGCCTGTTTTAAAAATAATATATTTTCTTCTTTGGTTAATGATTCGGGTGCCACATAAAGCAACCGTGTTTTACCATCTAACACATCCTGCTTTACTTTCTGCATTTGTGTTTTTGTAAGCGATGAATTAAGAAAATGGGCAATACCCTCTTCTGTACTAAAACCACGCATAGCATCTACCTGGTTTTTCATCAAGGCAATTAATGGAGAAATAACAATTGCAGTTCCATCCATAATTAAGGAAGGTAATTGATAACATAATGATTTCCCTCCACCGGTTGGCATTAATACAAACGAATCGTTCCCATCAAGTACATTTCTAATAACCACTTCCTGGTTGCCCTTAAACGAATCAAATCCAAAATATTTTTTGAGGTAATCTTTCAAAGAAATATCGGCTCCTACACTCATATCAATCAATTAAACAGTAAATAATGATTTAGGTAAAATTATAAAAAAAATAAAGTTTTTTTAACATAGCAAATATTTTAATTATTTATAAAACATGTTTTAAAACGAAACCTTATTTGTTTATTATAAATAATAAATACTTTTGTATATAAATTTACGACAATTTTTTAAAAGAAATATAAAAGAAAACATCAAATTTATAATAAAATGATGAATATCAATATTAGTAGAATTAATTTATTAATAAAATATGGATATAAATAAATTAGCAATAAATACAATTTTACAGGAAGCTGAATCGATAAAAAAACTTGCCGGATATATTGACATTGATTTCGAAACAGTTGTAAAATTAATTTATAATAGTAAAGGCCGGGTTGTTGTTACAGGAATAGGTAAAAGTGCCAACATTGCCAATAAAATTGTTGCTACTTTAAATTCTACCGGCACACCATCCATTTTTATGCATGCAGCAGATGCTATTCATGGCGATTTGGGGATGGTTCAAAAAGATGATATCATAATTTGCATATCAAAAAGCGGCAATACTCCTGAAATAAAAGTTTTAGTGCCAATAATAAAAAACCGGGGCAATATTTTAATAGGTATGGTTTCATCTACCGATTCCTTTTTAGCTAAACAAGCCGATTATGTTTTAAAATCTACTGTCGACAAAGAAGCCTGCCCCAATAATTTAGCTCCTACTTCGAGTACTACCGCACAATTAGTTATTGGCGATGCACTAGCGGTATGCCTGTTGGAGTATAGGGGGTTTTCATCCGAAGATTTTGCAAAAGTACATCCTGGGGGCGCCCTTGGAAAAAAACTTTACATGCGTGTAAGCGATTTGTATAAAAATAACGAAGCCCCTAAAGTATCTACCAATGAAAATGTTAGAAATGTAATTATTGAAATCAGCTCCAAAAGGCTTGGAGCAACAGCGGTTTTGGATGAAAATAATCAATTAAAAGGGATTATTACCGATGGAGATATTCGAAGAATGTTACAAAACTTTGATAATTTCGAGAAATTAACAGCCAAAGATATTATGTCTCCTAACCCAAAAACTGTCCAGAAAGATGAATTGGCCATTAATGCATTTAACCTTATGGAAGGCAATAACATTACACAATTAATTGTTGTTCATAAAGAAAAATATCTGGGAATGGTTCATTTACATGATATTTTAAAAGAAGGCATTGTATAATATGGCACATAAAGAAAATATGACTTTCCTTGAACATCTTGAAGAATTAAGATGGCACCTGATACGTGCATTTGTTTCGGTAATTATTATTGCTATCATAGCATTTATTTTTAGTGATTTTGTATTTAATCAAATTATTTTAGCACCCAAAAATCCTGATTTTTTTACCAACAAAATGTTGTGCCTTTTAGGAGATAAAGTCAACATTTCTAAACTGTGTATCAATTCAGAACCTTTCCAGATTATAAATATTAAAATGGCTGGACAGTTTACAATACACATCACAATTTCGATTTTTGCCGGTATAATTGTTGCTTTCCCATATATTTTCTGGGAATTTTGGAGTTTTATAAAACCTGCTTTATACGAAAATGAGATGAAACATAGCAGGGGTGCAGTAACCACTAGTTCTTTATTATTTTTAATGGGTGTTATTTTTGGGTATTTTGTTATAGTTCCTTTATCAATTCATTTTTTAGGTTCCTATAATGTTAGCGATCAGGTTTTAAATCAAATTAACCTTAAATCTTATATCGGGACTGTAACTTCTGTAACATTGGCTGCAGGAGTAATCTTTGAACTCCCAATTTTAATTTATTTTTTAAGCAAGGCAGGGCTTGTAACTCCAGACTTTTTAAGAAAATACCGACGTCATGCAATTATTATTGTAATGATTATTGCAGCAATAATTACTCCTCCGGATATTTTCAGCCTTTTATTAGTTACATTTCCCTTAATCATTCTTTATGAAGTAGGAATTGTAATATCAAAAAAAGTTGTTAAAAAAATACAACCATAAAGCTTTTAAGCTTAATTTTAATATTTGTTTAAACGCTGCCAGGATGAAAAAAATTCTAAGCAACGTACTAATTTTTATTATTGTCTTTTTCCATGTAAACCTGTCCTTAAGCCAGGTTACTAAGGTTAGAGGTAAAATAACTGATGCTGAAAGCGGCGAACCTATTTCTTTTGTAAATGTAACCTTTAAAAACTCAAGCATTGGAACTATTACCAATACTGATGGTGAATTTTTTTTAGAATCAAGAAGAGCGCACGATTCAATTCTCGTTTCTTTTGTGGGCTATAAACCACAGTCAAAATCAGTTCATCCATACAAATATCAGGAAATCAATTTAAAACTAGAACCAACCATTTATAATATTGACGAAGTAGTAGTACTCCCGACAGAAAATCCCGCACATCCTATTTTAAGAAACATAATCGCCAATAAAGAAAAACATAATCCACGAAAATACGATTCATATACTTATGAATTATACAACAAGGTAGAAATTGATGTAAACAATGTAAACGATCAATTAAAAAACCACCGATTATTAAGAGATTTTCAATTTATTTTCGATTATACCGATACCTCAGCCATTACTGGAAAACCTTATTTACCTGTTTTTATTACCGAATCATTTTCTGATTATTATTACCAAAAAAATCCAAAAACAGAACGTGAAATCATCACAGCAACCAAAATATCTGGTATTGAAAACGAAAGCATCTCCCAGTTTACAGGAAAAATGTACCAGAAAATTAACATTTACGAAAATTTCGAAAGAGTATTTGAACCTGGGTTTATAAGCCCCATTGCCGACTTTGGATTATATTATTATAAATATTATTTAATCGACAGCACATTTATAGATAATAAATGGTGCTACAACATTTCATTTATCCCAAAAAGAAAACAGGAAAGAACCTTCCATGGTAACTTTTGGGTACACGATACAACATTTGCCATAAAAAAAATTCAAATGCGAATGTCAAAAGATGTTAATATCAATTTTATTAATGATTTTGTGGCAGAATATGAATACGAACAAATAAACGACAGTATTTGGTTTATGAAAAACGAAAAATTGTTTTTCGATTTTAATCTTACCGACCGGTCGTTAGGTTTCTTTGGCAAAAAAACAACGCATTATAAAAACATCAATTTAAATACAGAGCTTCCAAAACATGTGCAAAAAATTAATGATAATGTAATTGTAAATGAAAATGCGATTATTAATAATGAAAAATATTGGATAAATAACAGGCCTATCAATCTTACTGCTAAAGAAATAAAAATTTATGATATGGTTGATTCCATCAAACAAGTCCCAATTTATAAAACCTATGAAAAAATTGTAATGATGTTTGGAATGTATCATTACGAAATAGGCATGTTTGAGCTTGGCCCATATTATAAAACTTTTAGTTTTAACGAAATTGAAGGAAACAGAATCCGGTTAAGCGGACGCACTAGTAATAATTTTAGTACCAATTTAATGATTAATGCCCATATTGCTTATGGCGAGAAAGACAACCGTTTTAAATATGGCGGAGGATTTATCTATTTATTTGAAAAAAACCCAAGATTAGGAGTGGGTTTGCAATACAAATACGATATACAACAACTGGGCCAAAGCCGGTTTGCACTTACCGAAGATAATTTTTTTACATCCATTTTAAGGCGAAACCCTAACTACAAATTAACAATGGTTAATGACTTTAATGCTTTTATTGAAAAAGAATGGTTCCAGGGTTTCTCAAACATGATTACCTTCAACTACATAAGTATTGAACCTACAGAATATATCCCTTTTCAAAAATCATCATTAACTGATACTATTTCTTTTAAAGATGTTACTACCAGTGAGTTTAACCTGAATATCAGGTTTGCTAAAAACGAAAAATATTTGCGAGGAGAATTTGAACGAATAAACCTTGGCACAAACGATCCGGTGCTTAATCTAAATTTTACCGCAGGAATTAAAGGCCTTTTTGGTTCCGGTTATGAATACTACAAAATCAATGTAAATCTTGCCCATAAAGTTCCTATAAGCCCTTTAGGATATTTTAAATATATTATTGATGCAGGCCAGGTTTTTGGAAATGTTCCTTATCCATTATTAAAACTACACGAGGGAAATGAAACCTATGCTTTCGACCGGTATGCATTTAATATGATGAACTATTACGAATTTGCCAGCGACCGATATTTAAGCGTTTATGCCGAGCATCACTTCCAGGGTTTTTTCCTGAATAAAATTCCTCTATTACGTAAATTAAAATGGCGCGAGGTGATTTCTGGTAAAGCTTTAATAGGAGAATTAAGTAACCAGCACGAAACAATTATGAATTTTCCAGAGGGTTTATACCAGGTTAATGAACCTTACCTGGAAGCAGGTGTTGGGATAGAAAATATTTTTAAAATTTTCAGATTAGATGCATGGTGGCGTTTATCTTATCTTGAACATGAAAATATTGAAAAATTTGGTTTAAGAGCAACTGTACAAATCATATTCTAAAAAATACATTAAAAGTTTTACATTTGTAAAAAATAAATTTTAAAATGAGCCAGGACAATCAAGTACAATTAAGAACAGAAAACCTTATTAAGAAATACCGTTCAAGAACAGTAGTAAACAAAGTCTCTGTTGATGTAAAACAGGGTGAAATTGTAGGTTTACTAGGGCCAAACGGAGCCGGTAAAACAACCACATTTTATATGATTGTTGGCTTAATAACACCTTATTCAGGAAAAATATATCTTGACAATAAAGATATTACCAAAGAACCGGTATATAAGCGGGCACAAATGGGTGTTGGATATCTGGCACAAGAAGCTTCGGTTTTCCGAAAATTAAGTGTTGAAGATAATATCAAAGCTGTATTGGAAATGTCAGATATGTCAAAAGAAGAACAAAAAGAACGCCTGGAAAATCTTTTGGACGAATTTGGTTTACAAAAAATTCGAAAAAGCCTGGGAATACAATTATCTGGTGGTGAAAGACGTAGAACAGAAATTGCCAGAGCTTTAGCAATAAAACCAAAATTTATTCTGCTCGACGAACCATTTGCAGGCGTAGACCCTATTGCTGTTGAGGATATCCAGGAAATTGTTGGAAAATTAAAAGAAAAAAACATCGGTATTTTAATTACAGACCACAACGTACACGAAACTCTTTCAATTACCGACCGGGCTTACCTGCTTTTTGAAGGATCGATACTTAAAGCAGGAAATGCAAAAGAACTCGCCGAAGACGAACAAGTTCGCCGCGTTTATCTGGGTAAAAATTTTGATTTACGAACCATAGGCCTCAATAATGATTAAAAAAATTAATCAGTCTTTAAAAATTAAACTTAAATTAACATCCTGTTTAAAATTTATTCGTTAATTGTGATTTATTTCAAAATCAAGATAAATGAATAAAAAGTATCATTTATTAATAGCAATATTACTGATCATTTTCCCGGCAATTTTACATTCCATTATCAAAAATCCTGTATATCAATTCAATATAGAGTTGACAGGAATTTTTATTGGTTTTTGTATCGGCTTAGGAATAGCAATTATTCTTTCATATTTTTTAAAACATCATTAAACTGCCAAACTTTTTTTCTGATTTTTCTTTTTCTAAAAAAAATATAATATATTTGCACTCACTTTTGCGGATGTGGCGTAATTGGTAGCCGCGCTAGACTTAGGATCTAGTGCCTTCGGGCGTGGGGGTTCGAGTCCCTTCATCCGCACAAAAACGTAACAAACCGCTGCAACAGTCGATAAACATTTCGATTGTTTGGCGGTTTTTTAAAATTTGTAAATGCTCAAATCAAATTACGGATGAATATAGTAAAAGAACACATCGACGAATTAAATGCCTTATTAAAAGTTCAGATAACCAAGGAAGATTATGCTGAAAAGGTAGAAAATGTACTGAAAGACTATCGCAAAAAAGCAAGAATTGACGGATTCAGGCCAGGAAAAGTTCCTGCAGGGCTGATAAAAAAAATGTACGGTAAAGCTATTTTAGTAGAAGAAGTAAATAAACTTATTTCCGAATCGCTTACCAATTATATCCGCGAAGAAAAATTAAATATTCTTGGCGAACCATTGCCTAACAAAGATCAAAAAACCATTGATTTTGACCAGGAAAATGAATTCGAATTTGTTTTTGATATCGCACTTGCTCCCGAAGTAGATGTAAAACTTTCGAAAAAAGATAAAGTGCCTTATTACGATATTAAGGTTGATAAAAAGTTGCTCGAAGCACATACCGATAATTATCAACGACGATTTGGCGAATTTGTTGATGTTGAAAAAACAACCGAAAATGAAATGTTAACCGGTAATTTTATTCAGCTTGACGAAAACGGGAATGAACTTGAAGACGGAATAAAAACCGAAAATGTAAAAATTACCATTGAATACATTAAAGATAAAGATATTAAATCCACTTTTGCCAACAAAAAAGTTGGCGATAAAGTAAAATTTGATGTTCGTAAAGCTTATCCAAGCGATTCGGAAATTGCTTCGATGCTAAGAATTGACAAAGAAAAAGCACAAAATATTACGGGCGATTTCGAATTTCAAATCAACGAAATTCAAAGATTTGAAAAAGCAGAAGTTAACCAGGAGCTTTTTGATAAAGCTTTTGGCGAAGGAATTATTAAATCTGAAAAAGAATTTAATAACAAGTTATCCGAAGAAATCAAAGAAAACTTTAAAAAAGAAGCTAATTACCGTTTCATGATTGATGCCAAAGAAAAACTGGTAAACAAAATCAAACCAGAATTGCCCGTTGAATTTTTAAAACGGTGGTTAGTTGCAATCAACGAAGGCAAATTTACGCCTGAGCAAATCGAAGAAGAATTTCCAAAATTTGAAGAAGACCTAAAGTGGCAAATTATTCGCGATCAAATTATCAAAGACAACGATATTAAGGTTACCGAAGAAGAGGTTCTGGATGTTGCCAAAAAAGTTACTGCTTCTCAATTTATGCAATACGGCTTGAACAATTTACCCGATGAGCAGTTAGAAATGTATGCTAAGGAAATTCTAAAAAAGGATAGCGAAAGACGAAATCTTTACGAACGAAAATTTGAAGATAAAGTAATGGAACACATTAAAGACTCGGTAAAACTTGACGAAAAAGAAATAACTACCGAAGAGTTTCAAAAGCTTTTTGAAGACCAACAAAAGAAAAATAAATAATTTCGCCGTACCGTAAAATTCGTTACCTTTATAAACCAAAAATTAAACAGGTATAATTATGATTCCAAAAGACGAATTTAAAAAATATGCTACCAAGCATCTTGGTATTAGCAGCTTATCGATGGAAAGATACGCGTCAGCTTATAATAGCTATATTTCACCAACTATTATCGAAGAACGCCAACTGAACGTTGCTCAAATGGATGTTTTCTCACGATTAATGATGGACCGAATTATTTTTCTTGGTGTTCCTATTGACGATTATGTAGCGAATATCATCCAGGCGCAATTGCTGTTTCTTGAATCTACCGATCCTTTAAAAGATATTCAAATTTACATGAATTCACCGGGTGGGGCAGTTCATGCAGGATTAGGAATTTACGATACAATGCAATATATCTCGCCCGATATTGCTACCATATGTACAGGAATGGCTGCATCTATGGGAGCTATATTGCTTGCTGCAGGAACAACCGGGAAACGCTCTGCATTAACACACTCAAGAGTTATGATTCATCAACCCATGGGTGGAGCACAAGGACAAGCAGCAGATATTGAAATTACTGCCCGCGAAATTCTTAAATTAAAAAAGGAACTTTACGAAATATTGGCAAGGCACTCAGGAAACACGTTTAAAAAAATTGAAAAAGATTCTGATCGCGATTACTGGATGACTGCCGAAGAAGCAAAAAAATACGGAATGATTGATGAAGTATTAACCAGAAACCATAAGAAAGAATAATAAACCTATTCTTTACAATTATTTAAACCGCATATTAAAGTGCGGTTTTTTTTATTCTAATTATTACCGTAAATTTGCAAAGAGTTTTAAAAAAGAATTAATGATGGATAAATGTTCGTTTTGCGGGAGAGATAAAAAAGATACCAATCTTTTAATTGCTGGGTTGTCAGGACATATTTGTGACCGTTGCATTGAGCAGGCTCACGATATTGTGCAGGAAGAGTTGCGCAAAAAAGGAGATTTTGATGTAAATCAAATAGAACTGCTTAAACCTAAAGAAATAAAAGAATTTCTCGACCAGTACGTAATTGGGCAAGAAGAAGCAAAAAAATATCTTTCGGTAGCTGTTTATAATCATTACAAAAGGTTAATGCAGGAAAACCTAAAAGATGAAGAAGAAATAGAAATCGAAAAATCAAATATTGTTTTAGTTGGCGAAACTGGAACAGGAAAAACACTTTTGGCAAGAACCATAGCCAAAATGTTACATGTTCCATTTACCATTGTTGACGCCACTGTTTTAACCGAAGCCGGTTATGTGGGCGAAGATATTGAAAGCATTTTAACACGTTTACTACAGGTAGCTGATTACAATGTAGAAGCTGCTGAAAAAGGCATTGTTTTTATCGACGAGATTGACAAAATTGCCCGTAAAGGAGATAATCCTTCAATAACAAGAGATGTATCAGGCGAAGGTGTTCAGCAAGGATTGTTAAAATTGCTCGAAGGTTCAATAATAAATGTTCCGCCACAGGGAGGAAGAAAACACCCCGACCAAAAAATGATTCCGGTAAATACCAAAAACATCCTGTTTATTTGTGGTGGAGCCTTTGATGGTATTGAACGAAAAATTGGACAAAGGCTCAACACCCAGGTGGTTGGATATGCTGCCAGCCGTGAAAAAGATCATATCGATCGAAATAACTTATTACAATATATAGCTCCGCAGGATTTAAAAGCATTTGGGTTAATTCCAGAAATCATTGGACGAATCCCTGTGCTTACTTATTTAAATCCATTGCAAAAAGATGCACTTCGCAGAATACTTACCGAGCCTAAAAATGCCATCATTAAACAGTATAAAAAACTGTTTAAAATGGATGGTATTGATTTGTATTTCGATAATGAAGTGTTAGATTTCGTTGTTGAAAAAGCAATAGAGTTTAAGCTTGGAGCCCGCGGATTACGTTCCATTTGCGAAGCAATAATGATGGATGTAATGTTTGATATGCCTTCGAAAAAAGACAAGGAAATCACCATCACACTCGAATATGCCAAGGAAAAATTGGGTAAAACCAATATACAAAGGCTCAAAGCAGCCTAATTTTTATTTTTTCATTTATTTTTTTAAAATCCTAATCGTGGTTTACATTAAACAGTCGCTTCCGGCGGCTGTTTTCTAATATGCCTAGCCGCTTGGCGGATTACTTTCGATCCAGCACCAAAATAGAGAAAGGGAATTTATTCTTTTCATCAGGTTCAAAATCATGCTTTTCGGTTAATTCCCATTCATCCATATTAATTTCAGGGAAATAGGTATCCCCTTCGAAAGAATGATGAATTTTTGTTAAATAAATACGATCGACCAAAGGTAATGCCTGTTCGTAAATTTTACCACCACCAATAATAAATGGTTCCGAATCGTTTTCAGCTTTTTTTAACGCTTCTTCGAGCGAATGAACAACAATACAACCATCGGCAGTATAATCCTTATCACGGGTAATAATTACATTGGTACGGTTTGGTAAAGGCTTACCATAGGATTCATAAGTTTTCCTGCCCTGAATCACATAATGGCCAGTGGTAGTTTCTTTAAAATGTTTTAAATCTCTTGGCAAATGCCAGATTAAATCGTTATCTTTTCCTATTACATTATTTTCAGATACAGCTACTATTATTGAAAGCATAATAAGTTGGTTTATTGGTGAATTGGTTAATTAGTAAAATAGTAAATTGGTAAATTGGTAAAAAAGTAAATTAGAAAAAAAGTGTTATTTTGTTTTAAATTGCTTTTTTAAGTAATTGATATACCCGTTGAGTTTAATCAAAAGTTCATCAACTATAACACTTAACTCTGATTTTGTTTCTTGATTTAATAAGCTTCTTCGGCTTGCTTTCATTATCCAAACTTTTGTTTCTAACAATGATCCTCTGGCATAATAACAAAACTGAATGTTTTCTTTATAGAAATATCTTCCGTAACCTTCAGCGATATTAGCAGATATAGAATCGGCTTATTTAATAAATTGTTTTCCCACTGTGTCTTTTTCAAAATATTTCCAACCAGACACTAAATCCCATACAATTTCACCAATTTCGTTTGATAATTGAAAAATCTCTAATTTTTCTAAAGAATAAAAATCATTCATTTTATAAAATTATTTTAAATATTATTATAAGATAACACTAAAAACATATTCTTACAAATAACTCCAATCTAACTTTAATTAATTAAAAACCTGTATACTCTTATCAAAAAATACAAAATAACAACGCTCACCCAATTTACAAATTCACCATTTTACTATTTTACTTTTTTACTTTTTTACTTTTTTAAACCGAAATAGCCCCCTTAATATGAGGATGTGGGTCATAATTTTCCAATGAAAAATCATCAAAATCAAAATCAAATATATTTTTCTTTTCAGGATTTATGTTAAGATTTGGTAATGATCTTGGTTCGCGGGTAAGTTGTAATTTTACCTGCTCAATATGATTTAAATAAATATGTGCATCGCCAAGTGTGTGGATAAATTCAAACGGTTTTAAACCGGTGGCCTGAGCAACCATTTTTAGCAACATAGCATACGAGGCAATATTAAATGGCACACCCAAAAAAATATCGGCACTGCGTTGATACAGTTGCAATGACAATTTACCATTGGCCACATAAAACTGGAAAAGAATATGGCAAGGCGGTAAAGCCATATTTTTTAAATCGGCTACATTCCAGGCACTTACAATATGCCTGCGCGAATTTGGATTATTTTTTAATGAATCGATAATTTGTGAAATCTGGTCGATTGATTCACCATTAGGTGCAGGCCATGAACGCCACTGGTGTCCGTAAATATTCCCAAGGTTTCCATTTTCATCAGCCCATTCATCCCAAATGCGTACCTTATGTTCGTTTAAATATTTAATGTTTGTATCGCCTTTTAAAAACCACAGCAGTTCATAAATAATCGACTTAAGATGAAGTTTTTTGGTAGTAAGCAACGGGAATCCTTCTTCAAGATTAAAGCGCATCTGATATCCAAATGTACTAATGGTACCAGTTCCGGTTCGGTCTTCTTTCTTTACGCCATGATTTAGGACATGGCTTAATAAATCTAAATATTGCTTCATATCTGATTACATTTTTTCATTTTATAACATACTTTGTAAAAGTAAAAAAACAATATGCAGAAACTACCGGATTAAAAAAATTCTATTTAACAATATTATAGAAAATCTGCATTCACTTTTACTAAATCCAAATAAATTCAATAAAAGAATTGTTGATAAAAAAACATTTAGTATATTTACGCATTTAATTACCACAATTACTTAAATAGTTTAATTATGTCAAAAGTTGTATCACTTTCAGAAGCAGCATCCATTGCTTTGCATGGAATAATATTAATTGCCCGGGAAAAAGAGGGGTTAAATGTTTTAAAAATTGCCGAACGTACCAACACTTCCAAACATCATGTGGCAAAAGTTATGCAGCGATTAGTTAAAGCAGGATACTTAACCTCGCACCGTGGGCCAAGTGGGGGCTTTGTTTTACGTAAGAAGCCCGAAGATATTAATTTCCTCGAAATCTACGAAGTTATTGAAGGTGTAATTGAAATTGGGAAATGCCCCATGGACAAACAAGTATGCCCTTTCGACAAGTGCATTATGAACAATGTTACCAGCAAAATGACCATTGAATTTAAGGAGTATCTGAAAAAACAAACCATTGATCAGTATGTTTAAAAAGAGTGCTTTTTAACCTATAAAGTATATAATACATCTTTTCTGTTATTTTTTTTAACACACATAATCATCTAAACTACAAATAATTAAACCAATACAGCCTTAAAACCATGATAAATATCAACCCAATTAATTTGGTCAGGTGAAAACTATTTCATAATTTTGGTATTCGATTACTTAATTACTTTTTAATAAAAAAATGAAAAGACAGATTATAAAAATAGATGAAGAAAAGTGCAACGGATGCGGTGTTTGCGTACCCAATTGCCACGAAGGAGCTTTACAAATAATTGATGATAAAGCAAGATTAATAAGCGAT